>PMTR01000136.1 GCA_003167255.1 Bryobacterales bacterium | reverse complement strand
ATGGTGATGCCTGGCGACAACGTGAACCTGCAGGTGGAGTTGATCACGCCGGTGGCCATGGACAAGGGATTACGCTTCGCAATCCGCGAAGGCGGCCGCACGGTGGGCGCCGGCACGGTAACCGAGATCATAAAGTAGGCAAATGATGGCGCTGAGAGAACGAATTCGCATCCGTCTGAAGGCATACGATCACCGCGTGCTGGATCAGTCGACGACGGAAATCGTGGACACCGCGAAAAGGACCGGGGCAACCGTCGCCGGTCCGATTCCCTTGCCCACATCGAGAAGCATCACGACAGTTTTGCGCTCCCCTCACGTGGATAAGAAATCCCGGGAGCAATTTGAAATTCGGACACACAAGCGGCTTCTGGACATTCTGGAGCCGACCCAGCAGACGGTCGATGCGCTGATGAAGCTCGATCTGCCGGCGGGAGTGGACGTGGAGATTAAGGCGTTCGGGAAGTGAAGATTTTAACGCGGAGGCGCGGAGACGCAGAGAAAACGAACCGAAGTTTACTCTGCGCCTCAGCGTCCCGGCGGTGAATAAGGATTTTATATATGAGTCCAGGAATCCTTGGCAAAAAGATAGGTATGACGCAGATGTTCCGGGAGGACGGACAGGCCGTGCCGGTGACGCTGCTGAAGACGGGTCCCTGCATGGTGGTGCAACGCAAGACGCCCACTACCGACGGCTATGACGCGGTGCAGTTGGGCCTGCTCGAATTCGTGAAGCCGCAGCGCATCAACAAACCCGCCACCGGCCACCTCAAAAAGGCCGGCGTGGAGGGCGCCAAATTCGTGCGGGAATTCACGCTTCGCCCCGGCGATGACGATTTCAAGGCCGGCGACCAGGTGCTGGTGGATCAGTTCAAGCCCAAGGACAAGGTGGATGTGATCGGCGTCAGCAAGGGCCGCGGGTTTGCCGGCGTGGTCAAGCGCCACCATTTCCGCGGCGGCGAAAGCTCCCATGGATCCATGTTCCACCGTGCGCCCGGTTCCATCGGCGCCTCCAGCTTCCCCTCGCGCGTAGTTCCTGGCATGCGTATGGGCGGGCAGATGGGCAACGGCCGCGTGACCGTGCGCAACCTCGAAGTGGTCGACGTGGACGTCGAGGATAACGTGCTGGTGGTGAAGGGCGCGGTGCCCGGACCCAACGGGGGCTACGTGCTGGTGCGGAGGTCCAAGAGGTAACTGCCATGCCAACCCTCGACGTAGTGGATTTGAATAACGAAAAAGTCGGTCAGGTGGATTTGGCCGACGAAGTCTTCGGGGCGGAAGTCAACAACGACCTGCTCTATGAAGCCGTCCGCCAATACCAGGCGGGAATGCGCGCCGGCACGCACAAGACCAAGACGCGCAGTGAAGTGGCCGGGTCGGGCAAAAAGCTGTGGAAACAGAAAGGTACCGGCCGGGCGCGCATCGGTTCGGTCCGTTCGCCCATCTGGCGCCATGGCGGCACGGTACACGGCCCGGTGCCGCGCGACTACGGCTACAGGCTGCCCAAGAAGATGCTGGTAGGCGCGCTGCGCTCGGCCCTCTCCGCCAAGTTGCGGGACGGCGAGTTAAAAGTGGTGCAAGCCTTCCAGTTCGCAGAACACAAGACCAAGGCCGCGGCGGCCGCGCTGGCCAAGCTCGAAACCGGCCGAACCGTCCTGGTGGTGGATAACGGCGACAACCCCAATCTGGAGCTGGGCGTGCGCAACATCAAGGGCGTCACGCTGCTGGCCACCCGCGAAGTCAATCCTTATCACTTGCTGCGCCACCAGAGTGTGCTGCTTTCCGAAGCGGCTGCCCGCAAGTTCTCGGAGGCACTCGCGAAATGAACATCTACGAAGTAATTCGCCGCCCGCTCGTCACCGAGAAGGGCGTGGAAAAGAAAGATACCCACCGCACGCTGTGTTTCGAAGTAGCGCTCGACGCCAACAAGACGCAGGTCAAGAGCGCGGTGGAGAAATTGTTCAAGGTGAAGGTGGCGGAGGTTCGCACCGCCACGTTCGACGGCAAGCTGCGGCGGCGGGGCCGCTTCGCCGGCTACCGTTCGGACTGGAAAAAGGCCTACGTCAAGCTGAAGGCGGGCGAGAAGGTGCCCGATTTCGCCGAGATTTAGAGAGGAAGCTGCGATATGCCGATCAAGACCTATAGACCCGTCACACCGACCCGGCGCTTCCAGACCGTTACCTCGCGCGACGAAATCACCAAGCAGACGCCCGAGAAATCGCTGGTGGAATCCAAGAAGCGCACCGGCGGCCGCAACAGCACGGGCCGCGTCACTTCGCGGTTCATCGGCGGCGGCGCCAAGCAAGCGTACCGCGTGGTCGATTTCAAGCGCGATAAAGCCGGTATCCCCTGCGTGGTGGCGGCCGTGGAATACGATCCCAACCGTTCGGCGCGTCTCGCCCTGTTGAATTACGTCGACGGCGAGAAGCGCTACATTTTGCATCCGCACGGATTGAAGGTGGGGCAGAAACTGATGTCCGGCCCGGAAGCCGACATCCTGATAGGCAACGCCCTGCCGATGAAGAATATGCCGGCCGGCACCATCGTCCATAACATCGAGTTGCGTCCCGGCAAGGGCGGGCAGATGGCGCGCTCGGCCGGATCGCAGGCGCAATTAGTTTCGAAGGAAGGCGGCACCGCGCTGTTGAAGCTGCCGTCGGGCGAAATCCGCCGCGTGCCGCTCGAATGCATGGCCACCATCGGACAGGTGGGCAACCTCGATCACGAAAATATTTCCCTCGGCAAAGCCGGACGCAAGCGTTGGCTCGGCAAGATGCCCCACAACCGCGGCGTCTCGATGAACCCGGTGGATCACCCGCATGGCGGCGGCGAGGGCAAAACCTCCGGCGGCCGTCACCCGGTCACTCCCTGGGGCCAGCCCACTCGCGGTTTCAAAACGCGCAATAACAAGCGCACTGACAAGTGGATTGTCACGCACAAGAGCAAAAAAAGGTAGGCGCATATGGGTCGATCTGTCAAAAAAGGACCGTTTACCGACACGCACCTGGAAGCCAAGCTGGCCGTGCTCTCGACCACCAGCGAGAAGAAAGTGGTGCGCACGTGGTCGCGTCGCTCCACCATCCTTCCGGAGTTCGTCGGCCACACCGTGGCGGTCCACAACGGCAAGAAATTCATCCCGGTGTACATCACCGAAAACATGGTGGGACACAAGCTGGGCGAGTTTTCGCCCACCCGGGTGTTCAAAGGCCATTCCGTAAAAGCGGCCACGGAGAAGACGGCCAAGCCGGCATAACGAGGCCGGCATATAGAGGTAAACCATGGAACCCAACACCCAGATCAAAGCGGAAGCCAGATACATCCGAGTCTCCCCGCAGAAAGCGCGTCTGGTCGTGGATATGATCCGCGGCAAGCAGGCGGGCGCCGCCATCACCACGCTGCGCACCGTCAACAAGCGCATCGCGCCCACCGTGGAAAAGGTGCTGCAGTCGGCCATCGCCAACGCGCAGAACCGCAAGGAAGACCTGGACGTCGACAAGCTGTTCGTCTCCGAAGCGTACGTCCACGACGGCCCGCGCATGAAGCGCGTGCGGCCGGCGCCCATGGGCCGCGCCTACCGGTATCAACGCCGTATGTCGCATATCGTCATCAAAGTGACGGAGAAAGAAGCATAGATGGGACAGAAAGTTCATCCGTACGGATTCCGGCTGGGCTTCAACAAGCCCTGGCGCTCGCGTTGGTTCGCCAAGCAGGGCTACGCCAAGCTGCTGCAGGAAGATCTCGAGCTCAAGGACAATCTGCGCGACCGGCTGAAATCGGCCGGCGTCAGCTCGATCGAAGTGGACCGCGCCGGCAACAAGCTGCGCGTCACTATCCGCACCTCCCGGCCCGGTATTATCATCGGCCGCAAGGGCGCGGAGATCGAAAAGCTGAAGCAGGACATGGCGCGCAAGACCAAGCGCGAAGTCTTCATCGACATCCAGGAAGTGCACAAGCCGGAACTCGACGCGCAACTGGTTTCGGAATCCATCGGGCTGCAGCTCGAAAAACGCGTGGCCTTCCGCCGCGCCATGCGCAAGGCCGTCGATTCGGCGCTGCGTTTCGGCTGCAAGGGAATTAAGGTGCGTGTGTCGGGCCGCTTGAACGGCGCCGAAATCGCGCGCAGCGAATGGTACCTGCAAGGTCAGCTTCCTCTGCATACCTTGCGCGCCGACATCGACTACGGCTTCGCCGAAGCCCACACCACCTACGGTGTCATCGGCATCAAGACTTGGATTTATAAGGGTGAAATTCTGGATCTCACCAAGCGCCGCGGCGGGCTGCCAGAGCCCGAGCCGAGGCGCGAACCGCGCGAGCGGCGCGACCGTGGAGATCGTGGAGACCGCGGCGGGGATCGCGGTGGACGTGGACGGGCCCCCTATGAGCGCCAGGCGCCCCCGGTGGCTGCGGCTCCAGTGGTGGACGCAACCGGTCCGGCTGTGCAGGTGCCGCCGGCCGATCTGCCGCGTCCGGCCATTCGTCCCGCAACGCCCATTCTGCCGCCGCTGATGGCGCCGCAACAGCCGTCCTGGAAACAGGAAGCGCGGCCGGAAGCGCANNGCGCAAACCGAGCCGGCGCAGGAAACCGAGACCAAGCCCGGCCCCGAGGCCGCGCCGTCCGACACCCCTGGCGAGAACCAATAGGAGATTGAGGGTAAACCGCCATGATGATGCCAAAGAAGGTGAAGTACCGGAAGCAGCAGCGCGGGCGAATGACCGGCAAGGCATGGCGCGGATCGTCGATTTCCTTCGGCGAATTCGGCCTGAAAGCCATGGAGTGCGGCTGGGTGACCGACCGGCAAATTGAAGCCGCGCGCGTCGCCATGACCCGCTCCATCAAGCGCGGCGGCAAAGTATGGATTCGGCTGTTCCCCGATAAGCCCATCACCAAGAAGCCCGCCGAAACCCGTATGGGTAAAGGTAAGGGCGCCCCGGAACAATGGGTGGCGGTGATCCGGCCGGGCAAAATTTTGTTCGAGATGGAAGGCGTGGACCGTGCCACCGCCGGCGCCGCCATGCGCCTGGCGGCCCACAAACTGGCCATCCGGACCAAATTCATCGGCCGGGACGACGCGGAGTAACGATATGAAAGCGCAAAAAGTTCGCGATCTCGACGACAACGCATTGCGTCAGCAGCTTCATGAAATGGACGAGCAGCTCTTTCGTCTTAATTTTCAGATGTCCATGGGACAGATGGAAGGCCTCAAGAAGGCTCGCGGTTTGAAAAAGGACCGCGCCCGCTTCCAGACTATCCTGCGCGAGAGGGAACTCGCGGCGGAGAACAAATAGCATGGCCGAGACGCAGATCGCAAAGGGATTCAAGAACGAAAAGGTGGGCGAGGTGGTTTCCACCAGGATGCAGAAAACCATCGTGGTGGAAGTCAGCCGCCGCGTGCCGCACCCGCTCTACAAGCGCATCATCGGCAAGCGCAAGAAATTTTACGCCCACGACGAAGAAGGCCGCGCCCATACGGGCGACGTCGTGCGCATCATCGAATGCCGCCCGCTGAGCAAGTTGAAGCGGTGGCGGCTGGCGGATGTGATCCGGCGCGCGCCCCAGGTGGGCGTGCAACCGTCGGAACTGGATGTGAAGGTTTGAATGGAGAAGACAGAATAAAGAATAAAGAATAAAGAATGAAGAGTACACAGAATACAGAAGGCAGAATCCCGAGAGAGACGCGACGATTCGGGCTTCTGAATTCTTTATTCTCTATTCTTTATTCTAACTTCCAACTTCTCACTTCTGACTAGGAGCACTTATGATTGGAATGCGAACAATTCTCGAGGTGGCCGATAACTCCGGCGCGCGCAGGCTTTCGTGCATTCTGCCGCGCGGCGGTGACCTCGGACTGCGGGCCGGTTTGGGCGACGTCATCACCGCCGCGGTGAAGGAAGCGGCGCCTGATTCGGCTATCAAGAAAGGCAAAGTGGTGCGCTGCGTGGTGGTCCGCATGCGCAAGGAAACCCGGCGCAAGGATGGCACGTACATCCGCTTCGATTCGAATGCCGCCGTGTTGATCACGGATGTGGGCGAGCCGGTGGGCACGCGCGTCTTCGGGCCGGTGGCCCGCGAGCTGCGCGAGAAGAAATTCATGAAGATTGTTTCGCTGGCGCCCGAGGTAATCTGATGGCAATCGCAAAAAGAAAGCCGGCCGAGCCGGTGCGTATCGATCTGCGGAAGGAAGACACCGTCAAGGTGATCTCCGGCCGCGACAAGGGTAAGAGCGGCCGCGTGCTGCGCGTCGACCGGGGGACCGGCAAGATCCTGGTGGAGCACGTCATGATGATCAAGCGGCACACCCGGCCCAATCCGGCCAAGCAGATTAAGGGCGGCATTGCGGAGCGCGAAAGCGCCTTCCCGGCCTGCAAGGTTTTGCTGGTGTGCCCCGGCTGCAACAAGGCCGTGCGCGTGGCGCACCACGTCGACCATGCCGCGGGCGGCAAGACGCGCCGCGTGAGAGTCTGCCGCAAGTGCGGCCAGACCCTCGACAGGAAGTGAGGATTCCATGGCAGCACGTTTGAAAGAGCTTTATAAGAAAAAGGTCGTCGAGGTCCTGACCAAGGAGTTCGGCTACAAGAACGAGATGGCCGTCCCCAAGATCGACAAGATCTCCATCAACATCGGCCTTGGCGAAGCCACCCAGAACGCCAAGCTGATGGACGGCGCGGTCAACGAACTCAATGCGATCGCGGGCCAGAAGGCCGTCATCACCAAGGCCACCAAGTCGATCGCCCAGTTCAAACTGCGCGAGGGCCAGTCGATCGGTTGCATGGTGACGCTGCGCGGCGACCGCATGTACGAATTTTTCGACCGCCTGGTGAACGTCGCTCTGCCGCGCGTGCGCGATTTCCGTGGCGTTTCCAGCAAGAGCTTCGATGGCCGCGGCAATTACACCCTGGGCGTGAAGGACCAGTTGATCTTCCCTGAGATCGATTACGCCAAGGTGGAAAAGACCAAGGGAATGAATATTTCGATTACCACCACGGCCCGCACCGATGCCGAGGGCCTGGCGCTGTTGCGGCACATGGGGATGCCCTTCCGCCAATAAGGAGAACCAGAAACCATGGCCACTACCGCAAAAATCGCCAAAGATCTGAAGTTGGAGAAACACCGCCGGGCCAAGACGCCCAAACTCGGAGTGCGGCACCGTAACCGCTGCTGGCGCTGCGGCCGGCCGCGCGCCTATCTGCGTAAATTCGGCGTGTGCCGTCTCTGTTTCCGCCAGCTCGCCCTGAACGGCGAGATCCCCGGCGTGATGAAGGCTAGCTGGTAGAGCGGGGAGTAGGAAAATTATGACAAGCGATCCCATTGCCGACATGCTGACTCGCGTACGGAACGCGATCCAGGCCCGCCATCCCAAGGTGGACGTGCCGGCTTCCAAGCTGAAATCCGAAATCGCGCGCATTCTGAAAGAAGAAGGCTACATCGCCAACTTCAAGGTGGCCGAAGAAGGCCCCAAGCGCACCATCAAGATCTACCTGAAGTACGGTCCCGGCAATTCGCCGGTGATCTCGGCAATCGAACGCGTCTCGCGTCCCGGATGCCGGGTGTACGTCGGCCAGACCGATATCCCGCGGGTGCTAGGCGGCATGGGAATCAACATCCTTACCACCCCGCGCGGAGTCATGACCGGGCGGGACGCGCACAAGGAGCACCTCGGCGGCGAAATCCTCTGCCGGGTGTGGTAACGAGGTATTGACACATGTCTAGAATTGGCAAAAAACCGATCCCGCTGCCCTCGGGGGTCAAGGTCGCGATCGGCGAACAACTCGAAGTCACCGGACCCAAAGGCAAGCTGATGGTGCCGATCCCTGCCGGCATCACCGTCGAGCAGGCCGGCGGCAAGCTCGAAATCAAGCGCGCCTCCGACCAACACGCGGCGCTCCACGGCCTCACCCGGGCGCTGGCGGCTAACGCCGTGCAAGGCGTGTCGACCGGCTTCGTCCGGGAACTGGATATCGTGGGCATCGGCTATCGCGCCGACGTCAAGGGCCAGGTCGCCACTTTTACGCTGGGCTACTCCCACCCCATCGAGGTCCTTCTGCCTCCGGGTGTGGATCTGAAGATCGATAAGCAGACGCACCTGACGCTGAGCGGCTACGACCGGCAGATGCTCGGCCAGGTGGCGGCTAACATCCGCGGCCTCCGCAAGCCGGATCCCTACAAGAATAAGGGCATCCGCTACACCGGCGAGGCGCTGCGCAAGAAGGTCGGTAAGACCGGGGCGAGTGCAAAATGATTCGTAAAATTGAAAAAAAGGAAATCCGCAATCGTATCCACAAGCGCATCCGGCGCAAGCTGGCCGGCACCGCCGAGCGTCCGCGCCTGGCCGTGTTCCGCAGCACGGCCCATATTTACGCGCAGGTCATCGACGACGCGGCGGGCGCCACCATCGTGTCGGCCTCTTCGGTCGACAAGGACGGCCGCACTAAAGGCGGCAACGTCGCGGCGGCCACGACCATCGGCAAGCTGGTGGCGGAGCGCGCCAAGGCCAAGGGCATCCAACGCGTGGTCTTCGACCGCGGCGGATATCAGTATCACGGGCGCGTCAAGGCCCTGGCCGACGCGGCGCGCGCGGCAGGACTGGAGTTCTAATGAAGACGTTAGCGAAACGCATCGATCCGGCGTCCCTCAACCTCAAAGAGCAGGTAGTGGCCATCAACCGCGTTACCAAGGTGGTCAAGGGCGGTAAGAACCTCAGCTTTTCGGCGCTGGTAGTCATCGGCGATCCTTCCGCCAAAGTGGTCGGATACGGGGTAGGGAAGGCCAAGGAAGTTCCCTCCGCCATCCGCAAGGGCATCGAGGCGGCCAAGAAGGCGCTGCGCCACGTGAACGTGCTGGAGACCACCATCGCCCACCAGGTGCTCGGCCAATTCTCAAGTTCCCAGGTGCTCCTCAAGCCGGCCCCGGCCGGCACCGGCGTCATTGCCGGCGGCGCCGTCCGAGCCGTGCTCACGGCCTGCGGCGTTCCCAACGTCCTCACCAAGTCGATCGGCCGCCGCAATCCGCACAACGTGGTCAAGGCCACCATCGTGGCCCTCGAATCCTTGCGCGACCGCAAAGCCGTGGCCGATATGCGCGGCCTCGCAGTGGAGAAACTCTAATGGCCGGCACCATCAAAATCAAACTCGTGCGCAGCCCCATCTGCACTCCCGACAAGCAGAAGCGGGTGGTCAAGGGGCTGGGCCTGCGGAAACTCAATCAGATCGTGGTGCGGCCGGATTCTCCGGTCTTCCGCGGCATGGTGAAGAAAGTTCCGCATCTGCTGGAGGTCGTGGATTGAGAAGTTCTGTTTTTACCGCGGAGACGCGGAGACGCGGAGAAACTCTTACAGGTTTTGTCCGGGTTGCCGTGCCGAGGAGTCAGGAGTATTTGAAATGAATCTTAGCCATTTGAGACCTCCCGCCGGGCAAAAGAAGGCCCGCAAGCGCATCGGCCGCGGTATGGGTTCGGGCCACGGGAAGACCTCGACGCGCGGCCACAAGGGCCAGCGCGCCGGAACCGGGTTCGGCCAGAAGCGCGGTTTTGAAGGCGGCCAGATGCCGCTGCACCGCCGCCTGCCCAAGCGCGGATTTACCAATATCTTCAAGAAGAAGTTCGCCATCGTCAATCTGGGACGGCTTGAGAAACTGGAAGGCGATACTTTCAATCCCGACCGGCTGAAGGAACTCGGCCTCATCCACAACCTGGGTGAAGGACTCCGCGTGCTCGGGACCGGCCAGTTGACGCGCAAGATTACGGTGGAGGCCCACCATTTTTCGAAGTCGGCTCTGGAGAAGATCCAGAAGGCTGGCGGAACGGCGCAGGTGATCGGCGCAGCCTCCCAGTAGGCGCCGGGAATCGAAGGAAACCATGCGGTTTTTTGAAGCGTTCGCAAACATTTTCCGCGTCCCCGATCTTCGCAAGCGGCTGCTGTTTACCCTAGGCCTGCTGGCGGTGTATCGCCTGGGCGGACACATCCCGGCGCCGGGCATCAACACCCTGCGGTGGCAGGAGTTCATGAACTCCTCGAACGGCTCGCTGTTCAGCTTTTTTGATATGTTTGCGGGCGGCAACATCCGCCGCTTCACGGTCTTCGCCCTGGGTATCATGCCGTATATTACGGCATCCATCATTCTGCAGTTGTTGACCGTGGTGGTTCCCACCCTCGAAAAACTGCAGAAGGAGGGCGAGCTCGGCCGCCGCAAAATCACCCAGTGGACCCGCTACCTGACCATCGTCCTTTCGGTCATCCAGTCGGCCACCATCGCCGCGGGACTCCAAACCCAGGCGGGCATCGTCATCCATCCCGGGATAGGCTTCACGCTGCTGACCATCATTTCGCTCACCACCGGAACCGCCTTCATCATGTGGCTGGGTGAGCAGATCAGCGAGCGCGGCGTCGGCAACGGCATGTCCCTCATCATCTTCACCGGCATCGTGGTGGGGCTGCCGCACGCCATGCAGAACGTCTATCAGAACACTTTCGTCACCCACGAGTGGAACGCCTTCGAGCTGATCGCCATCATCGCTATGATGATCATCGTGGTCGCTTTCATCGTGCTGGTGGAACGCGGTGAGCGGCGCATCCCGGTGCAGTACGCCAAGCGCGTGGTCGGCCGGCGCGTGATGGGCGGCCAGTCCACCCATATGCCGCTCAAGGTCAACGCCGGCGGCGTCATCCCCGTGATCTTCGCTTCCTCCATCCTGGCCTTCCCCACTACCTTGATGCAGGCCAGTTTCGTCAAGAACACGGCCTGGCTGAGCGCCACCCTCCGCAGCATCCTGCCCGGCGAACCGCTCTACTACGTTCTGTTCACGGCGGGAATCATTTTCTTCTGTTTCTTCTACGTCTCCATTATTTTCAATCCCAACGAAGCAGCCGACAATATGCGCAAGTACGGCGGCTTCATCCCGGGCATCCGTCCGGGCCGGAATACGGCCGAGTATATGAATGCCATCCTCACCAAAATCACGGTGGTGGGTGGTGTTTATCTGGCTATCCTGTGCCTGATTCCGGGCGTGATGATGTCGGGCATCAAGCTCCAGCACCTGCCGCTCATCGGCAACTGGATCGACCGGGTGGCGCCGCGATTCCTGCTGGAAGGCTTGAACGTTCAATTTTATTTCGGGGGCACGTCGTTATTGATCGTGGTGGGAGTCGCCATGGACACGATCAACCAGGTTGAGGCGCAGTTGATTATGCGCCATTACGACGGCTTCACTCCCAGGTCGGGCCGGATCCGCGGCCGCCGGAGTACTTTCTAGGAATTTGTGAAGGCCATAGTCCTGTTTGGCTCGCCTGGATCCGGAAAAGGTACCCAGGCCAAGTTGCTGACTGAATGCCTGGCTGTTCCCCATGTCTCCACCGGAGACATGCTGCGGGGGCGCATCCGGCAGGAGGCCGGGATGGCTACGGAAGTGGCCGCGACTATGGCCGCAAGCATGCAGGCCGGGGCTTTGGTTTCGGACCGGGTTGTTGATGAGATGGTAGAGCAGCGGCTCAGCCAGGCTGACGCCGCCCAGGGTTTTGTGTTGGACGGGTACCCGCGCACGCGGGCGCAGGCCGAACGCTTCTGCGCCTGGTTGGATGGGCGCGGCATCCGCGAGGTGGTGATTCATCTCGCGGTTGATTACAATGTAATTATTGCCCGTTTGACCGGACGCCGCGAGTGCCCTCGCTGCGGGACCCTGTACAACGTCGCTTTCCATCCGCCCAGGGTGGATGAATTGTGCGACCTGGATGGCGAGGGATTGGTGGTCCGGGACGACGATCGCGAGCCCGTGATTCGGGAGCGGTTGGATGCGTATGAGCGGCAAACCCGCCCGGTGCTCGAGTATCTTCGCGCGGCGGGACGATGCGTAGTCGAAGTGGATGCCAGTAACGATCCACCGGAGTTGGTGTACCAGAAAATTGGCCAGGCGATAGAAACCGATGATCGTTCGCAAAACCGCCGCTGAATTGGAAAAGATGCGGCATAGCGGTCTGCTGGTCTGGCAGATCTTGCAGAAGCTGAAGGAAATTGCGGTTGAAGGGGCCACTACCATGGACCTCGAAGTAGCCGCTAGCAAGATGATGGCCGATGCCGGAGCCATACCCGCTTTCAAGGGTTACTATGTTCCGGCCGCCGGCGAGGCTTTTAAGTTTGTGTTGTGTACCTCGGTCAATAGCGAGATCGTCCACGGGATGCCGAATGCGAAGCGCGTCCTCAAGAAAGGCGACATCGTTTCGATCGATACCGGGGTCAAGCTGGACGGCTATTATGGCGATTCCGCCATTACCGTCCCGGTCGGTGAAGTCAGCGATGAGACCCAACGTCTCCTCCAGGTGACGCAGGAATCCCTGGAAATGGCTATTGATCGGGTGCGGCCCGGCAACCGGCTTTTTGATATTTGTGAGACCGTGGAGCAGCACGTGAAGGCCAATGGTTTTTCGGTCGTCCGTGAGTACGTGGGCCATGGCATCGGCACCCAGCTTCACGAGGAGCCGCAGGTTCCGAATTATGTGGATCGCAAGAACGAGAACCCGCGGTTGAAGGAAGGAATGGTGCTGGCGGTGGAACCCATGGTGAACGCCGGCCGGCCGGAAGTGGTGGTGCTGAAAGACAAGTGGACCGCCGTAGCCAAGGACGGTTCCAACAGCGCCCACTTCGAACATTGCATCGCGGTGACCGGAAACGGCCCGTGGGTTTTGACAAGGCCGTGAAGGTAGTGGCCGTGGTGGTGGAAGAGCGGCCCAGCGCGGTATATGAAGTCGTGCTGCCGGAGCAGCGGAAGGTTTTAGCGCACCTGGTGGGCACGGTGCAACGGAATTTTGTAAGGTTGGTCCCGGGCGATCGGGTAGAGGTGGAATTAAGCCCTCACGATCCGACGCGCGGAAGGATTACGAGAAAGGTAACCGAGCCGCGACCGTAAGGGAGCGGTTCCGAATTGCGAATTTATGAAAGTTCGAGCGTCCGTCAAGAAAATTTGCGACAAGTGCAAGGTGATCCATCGCGAAGGCGTGGTGCGGGTCATTTGCGTCAACCCCAAACACAAACAGAGACAGGGATAACGAGAACAACATATGGCACGTTTAGCCGGTGTGGATCTGCCGCCAACGAAAAGGGCTGAGATCGGGCTCACTTATATTTACGGCATTGGCCGTACCCGCTCCAAGTCCCTGCTTTACCGGGCCGGCATCGATTTTGATAAGAAGGTTCGCGACCTGACGGAAGACGAGATCAACCGCGTCCGTACCATCCTGGAAGAAGAAGGCGCCGTGGAAGGCGATCTGCGCAAGGAAATCTCGATGAACATCAAGCGTCACATCGAGATGGGTTCCTACCGCGGCATGCGCCACCGCCGTGGACTGCCGGTCCGCGGACAGCGCACCCATACCAACGCCCGCACGCGCAAAGGACCGCGCCGCGGAACCGTTGCCAACAAGAAAAAAGCCGCGAAGACCTAAGACAAGACACCGTATATGGCCAAAGCACCAGCAAAAACCGGAAAGAAGAAGAGCTTCAAGAAAAAGGAAAAGCGCATCGTCCACACGGGCATTGTGCACATCCAGGCCACCTTCAACAACACCATCGTCACCATCGCCGATCAGGAGGGCAACACCATCTCCTGGTCCAGCGCCGGCTCGCTGGGTTTTCGCGGGTCGCGCAAGGGCACTCCCTTCGCCGCCCAGCAGGCGGCGCTCACCGCCGCCAATAAAGCCGGCGAAAGCGGGCTGCGGGTGGTCGAAGTGCGGGTCAGCGGTCCGGGTTCCGGCCGCGAATCCGCCGTCCGCGCGCTTTCCACCGCCGGCATTGAAGTCCGCGCCATCAAGGACGTCACGCCCATTCCGCACAACGGCTGCCGTCCGCCGAAGAAGCGTAGAGTATGAAAAGTGGTAGCGCCGGCGGTCTTTGCCGCCGGTGTTCCCCGCGTGGACAGTGCAGTCTGTCCCCGGAACCGAATTGATCGAGTAGTAGTAGATGCAGTGAGTAGTAAGCGGGAAGAAGGCCTGCCATTGGCTGTAAACCGCACCTGAGTCAAAGGGTAAGGAGAAGAACTTGGCAAGATACATCGGTCCCGTTTGCCGGCAATGCCGGCGCGAGGGCATGAAACTGTTTCTGAAAGGCGAACGCTGCCACACGGAAAAGTGCGCCATCGAAAAGCGCAACTTCATTCCCGGCCAGCATGGCAAAGATCGCGCGAAGAAGATTGTGGGCTACGGCCTGCAGCTTCGCGAAAAACAAAAGGCACGCCGCGTGTACGGCGTTCTGGAACGGCAGTTCCGCAGCACCTTCGAAAAGGCCGCCCTGGCCAAGGGCATCACCGGCGACAACCTGATGTCCGCCCTGGAGCGCCGCCTCGACAGCGTCATCTACCGCATGGGCTTCGGCACCAGCCGCGCCCAGGCCCGCCAGATTGTCAACCACGGCCATATCGACGTCAACGGCCGCAAGTGCAACATCCCTTCGGCCTCGGTCAAGGTCGGCGACATCGTCTCGGTCCGCGAACGCAGCCAGAAGCATCCCACCATTCTGGCCGCCCGCGATGCCACCGCGCATGCGCCCGCGCCCAGTTGGATCGACGTCGACCGCGAAGCGCTCAAGGGCCGCATCATCGCCCTGCCGCAGCGGAGCGAATTGGTGCAGATCCAGTTGAATGAGCAGCTCATCGTGGAGTTGTACTCCAAGTAAAGAATCAGAAGTAAGGAGTCAGAAGTCAGGAGTCAGAATCGAGCGCCCGCGATTCTGACTTCCGACTCCTGACTCCTGGCTTCCAAAGAGGATCTTCTATGTTCAAAGGCTTTCAGAAACCCAAAAGACTGGTCGCCAATACCGAAACCTTAACGGAACGGTATGGCATGTTTACAGCGCAGCCTTTTCAACGCGGCTTTGGCACCACCATCGGTAACAGCCTGCGCCGCGTACTGCTCAGCTCCATCGAAGGCGCGGCCATTACGGCCGTCCGCATCGAGGGTGTTGAACACGAGTTCAGCCCCATTCCCGGCGTGGTCGAAGACGCCACCGACATCATTCTCAACCTGAAGCAGATCCCCTTCAAGATCTCCAGCGATGGCGTCAAAACCGTGCGCCTGGATCTCGATCACCCGGGCGATGTGCGCAGCGGCCAGATCCAGACCGATGCCGACGTCGAAGTGCTCGACCGCGATGTGCACCTCGCCACCGTCAGCGAAGGCGGCAAGCTCTCCATCGAAATGCGCCTCAAGAGCGGCCGCGGATACGTCAGCGCCGACAAGAATTTCGATGAAGACCTGGCCCTCGGCTATATTCCGATCGACTCGGTCCATTCGCCCGTGCGCAAGGTCAACTTCTCGGTGGAGGCGGCGCGCCTCGGCCAGATGACCGATTACGACAAGCTCACCATCGAAGTCTGGACCAACGGCGCGGTTTCCCCGCAGGACGCCATCGGCTACGCCGCCAAGCTCCTCAAAGACCACATGTCCATCTTCATCAACTTCGAGGAAGTGCCGGAGCAGACCGAAGAGATCTCCGAGCACGGCACGGAGAAGATGAACGAAGTGCTCAACCGCTCCGTGGAGGAGCTGGAATTGAGCGTTCGCTCTTACAATTGCCTGAAGAACGCCAATATCCAGACCATCGGCGAGTTGGTGCAGAAGACCGAAGCCGAGATGTTGCGGACCAAGAACTTCGGCCGCAAGTCGCTCAACGAAATCAAGGAAATCCTGGCCAACATGGGTCTGGCGCTCGGCATGCGCATCGACCAGCATGGGCGCCTGGTGGCCCCGCCACCCTCGGCCGCCGTGCCGGATTACGGCCTCGATGATGAGGGCCAGCAGGAGCAGGTCGGAGAGTAATTCATGAGACACAAGGTTGCCGGATTCAAACTCAAGCGGCCCGTCGATAGCCGCAACGCGCTGCTGCGCAATCTCACCACCAGCGTGATTGAGAAGGAACGCGTCATTACCACCGTCCCCAAGGCCAAGGCCGTCCGTCCGCTGGTGGAGAAGATGATCACTCTGGCCAAGCAGGACACCCTGCATGCGCGGCGCCAGGCGGCCGCCTGGTTGCGTACGCCGGCTTCGGTCAAGAAGCTGTTCGATACGCTGGGTACCCGCTTCGGCCAACGCAACGGCGGCTATACCCGCATTACCCGCCTGGGCCCGCGCAAAGGCGACGGCGCCGAGCAGTGCATGTTGGAGCTGGTCGGTTCCGAGCTGGTCAAACGCGCCGCCGACCGCGCCAAGCGCAAGGAAGAGCGGCTCAAAGCCGCGCGCGAAGGCCGCGAGCACGAGGACGAAGAGAAAGCGGAATAGGCGGTTCGTTGTTTTGCCAGCCGCGGACGCCGCAAGGCGTCCGCGGCTTTTGCGCTTTGTCGTTGATGCTGCTGAGACTCCTGGATTACGTCCCGTCCGCCCGCTGTTTTCCTCGTCCCCTGGTTTCCTCCGCTTGCCCGGCGTCCATTCGATATGAGATGATGTACGTGAACGTTACTGAGGTGCGTAACGGCATCCGCGTGGACCGACTTGAAGAAAGCGGAAAAGCGCCAGAGCTTCGGCTTTGAGATCCGACGACCCAATTTGGGTCCTTCGATTGCGGCGAAAGCTGGAATCGTTGTGATTGGTTAGGCCTTTTGAGATAACCAAATCGACCGGCTGGGACGTAAGTTATAGCAACCACAGTCGTTCCGCGATATTTGCCGCAGCGTCTACAAGTTAGCGCTGCGGCATTTCTTTTTGGATCCACTCTTACGGCCCGATTCTTACATAGTCGTCCGGGTAGAGATTTGCGTGGCTCGCAGTTGCCGAGATCGGTCCGTTCCGAGAGCAATCGAAACTCATGTTGTGAAAATGTCGGCCCCACTCTAATTGTGCATCGTGATGGAAACCATCAGGTAAGTGTGTTCCGAACCGGTAAACGCTTCGAAGGAAGTTCTGCAATACCCCCAAGTCGGATTCCGGCCGCACATCGGGCGGTGGCCCATGAAGTTCATTTGCCCGAGCGCAGGGAAAGACCACATCCCGAGCGTCACGAAAGATCATCTGGCGTTCCTGAGGGCGGAGAAATTCCGGCAACTGCTGATGAGCAAACATCTCTGGAACAATACCGTCGGGCATGGCATTTTCCCACGTCCGAGTCCGGCGCGTCAGTTCGCGAAAGGCCTGCTGCAATTTTCGCTGAGGCAAATGGAAGTTGAGCGGTGGAAGAAGAAGCGGTTCAGATGACCTCCGGCTTTCAATCCGCGGTTGGAGAGATCCAATAAGCTCACGAGAATAAACCTCGAAGGCTTTCTGAATGGCTTGCTCGCATACAACTCGGTTATGACGCTTTTGATGCCCAGCCTCATCAAAGTCGGCCAAGCCTCGCAGTGGCACAGGAAAAACGAAAAAGTCGAACGCACTGAGAAGTTGTTGATCGTCGTCAGCCGGAACATAGAACAAGACAATTCGCCTTGGCCGTGGAGGCTGATTCTCGCCCCGGCTCTTCAGCCTCCGAATCGAGAAGTCGGCTGCAGCCCGAAGGAGGCTAGCAACAGGGTGCTTTCGGTACAGCGGCCCATCATGACTGGCAGAAGAGACCGCAATTACTTTGGAATACACGCCAGCATGTTCTTTGAGAAATTCCTCAATGCGAATGTGTAGAGGGTGTGGAAGCCCGGCAAGGAGAAGCAGGTCGACAGGCGTCGTCGACTGTGACGTAATGATCGCTGGACGCGTCCGGGTCTTTTTCCTGCGCTTTCCCATGAAGCCTAACGGATTCTAGCCAGAATCTGAGCGATGTCGGCAGGGATCATCAAGCGCTGCGCTACGTCGGGTGGTTGCGCAGCAAGCAGACGGTCGAGCGCTGTCTTTCCAGAATCAGTGATCTCCTTATCATCCTGATCGAGTCTTGAGAACTGCTCCATCTGCAAGCCATGCACTGATGCCCATTTTTGAATACGCCCTTCGAGGTCCCGCCTATCGCTTAAGGGCAAGGATTGCAGCCGATCAACCCGAAGGCCAGCGCGCCTGTATTCAGGTTCCACATAGACAAATTCTGAGGCGCGGTCCGGCGAAAGGTTGCCAATTTCATACTTAAAGGGCCGCGAACGGCGAACATAAACCGGCTGGTCGTGGGTGTCGATACAGAATGCGAGAAGCACCGGTCGCACGATGTCTTCCAGCCGCACAGCTATGGTTTTGTTGTTTCCCAGCCTCTCCTCGATTTGGGCCAGGACCGCATCGCGGACATCCTGAGTGACTACGGCAACATACGCAGGTGAACGTTTATCCCAAACAATGTCGAGGTCCGGGGCGGCGCAGTCCTTGATTAGCTGCTTTAGGCTTCGTTGCCCACGGTCCGACGGCCAAGCATCGGCTTTGTCGAGGTCGGTTCCAAGATGCGCCAGGAGTAACGGCGCGCGGTTGGTGGCGTAGTGCGTTCGCACCATCGCCGTGATCCTGTCCTTGAACTCCTCGGGCGTGATGGCCATGGAGTCATTTTATCCGATTGCAGATGAGGGAGCGAAACGACAGACGGATGACGCTATCCGGAAGTTGGGGTGTTCGGCGTCAGGTTGCCGCAAAACGCCCGTTCATGACATTTGTCCGCCATGTACCGGGACAGATCCTCCCTGACGCCGCAACGCTTACCAAGGGGGCTGAACTCCGCGCCGGGGGTTGTGGCCGAATAGGTGGCCTTACCGGAGAAGTGGCAACCAACTGGATGCCGCATCCCACTAAAGTAAATTGCGGCTACGCTTTGAACTCGATCCCCTGCGCCAGCGGCAATTGCGCCGACCAGTTGATGGTGTTGGTCTGCCGCCGCATGTAAGCCTTCCACGCGTCGCTGCCGGACTCTCGTCCGCCGCCGGTGTCCTTCTCGCCGCCGAAGGCGCCGCCGATCTCCGCTCCGCTGGTGCCGATGTTGACGTTGGCAATCCCGCAGTCGCTGCCCCGGTGGCTCAAGAAAGTTTCCGCCGCCAGCAGGTTCGTCGTGAACATGGCCGACGAGAGGCCCTGCGGCACATCATTGTGCCAGTGAATCGCTTCGTCCAGGTTCTCGAACTCCACCAGGTAGAGGATCGGCGCGAAAACCTCTTCCTTTAGGATCGGCATGTCCGGCCGCGCGCGCACCAGCGTCGGCCGCACATAACAGCCTTCAATGGCTTCGCCGCCGCACAGGATTTCGCCGCCCTGTTCGCGGATGCGCCGGACGCCGTCCATCATATCGGTCACCGCCTGCCGGTTCACCAGCGGTCCCATCAGCGTTCCTTCCTCCAGCGGGTCGCCGATCTTGACTTGCCGGTAAGCGTCCACCAACGCCGCGGTCATCCGCCCCGCGATGCCGCGCTGCAGGAACAGCCGCCGCGTGGTGGTGCAGCGCTGTCCCGCCGTTCCCACCGCCCCGAACAGCACCGCGCGCAGCAGCAGGTCCAGGTTGGCGTCATCCATTGCGATGATGCCGTTGTTGCCGCCCAGTTCCAGGATGCTCCGGCCCATCCGTTCGGCCACCACCTGCGCCACGTGCCGCCCCACTTCCGTCGACCCGGTGAAGCTCACGAGCGGAATCCGCGCGTCGTGGATCAGGCTTTCGCCGATCGGACGGCTCTTCCCGATCACCAGGTTGAACACGCCTTTGAGGCCGTGCCGGTCCAGCACCCGGTTGCAGATCTTCTGCACCGCGATGGCCGTGAGCGGCACTTCCGAGGAGGGCCGCCAGAGCACGCAATCCCCGCACACCGCCGCGATCATGGCGTTCCACGCCCACACCGCCACCGGAAAGTTGAAGGCGCTGATCACACCCACGATTCCCAACGGATGCCACTGCTCGTACATTCGGTGCCCCGGCCGTTCGCTGTGCATGGTCAATCCGTAGAGTTGCCTCGAAAGCCCCACGGCGAAATCGGCGATGTCGATCATCTCCTGCACTTCGCCCAGGCCTTCCGCCAGGATCTTGCCCATTTCGAGCGACACCAGCGCGCCCAGATCCGCCTTGTGGGCTCGCAACTCGTTGCCGATCTCGCGCACGATCTCGCCGCGCTTGGGTGCCGGCACCATGCGCCACTCGAGGAACGTCTCGCCGGCGCGCCGCACCACGGATTCGTAATCCGCCGGGCTGGCCAGTTGGATCTTCGCCAGCCTCTCACCGGTCGCCGGGCTGAAGGAGTCCATCTCGCCGCCGCCGGGGTTTGCGATCCAGTCGCCATGGCAGGCGCCCGAATTGACCGGCTCGACGTGCAGCCTTTCGAGAATAAGGGGGATGGAGTGAGTAACGGTGGGCACGCTACTATCTTACCGATCCGAGCCGCGACCGTGAGGGAGCGATCATCGCGGAATATTAGAGGGTATTGACGGCCTGCCAAGGTCACCCGGCGTAGTCTCCGATCAAGCGGAGTTACACAGCCACCGCTTCTCGCGCCCGGGTTCCTTGTTCACGCGCCGCTTCGAGCGCCTGTGTACGCGCCTGGAAGCGGTAAAGGGGACAGCGGTACCAACGGCCCCCCGATTCCATTACCACCTGGTAGACGTCCGAGGACAGCGGCGGACCGCTGTTGCGTTCAATACGATAGAGGGTGAGCACCGCGCCGGGTTCGAGCACCGTTCCGGCGAGCGCTTCGATGTCTTCGACAGCCAGTTTGCTGACAGTTTCCCGTAACACTCAAATCCCCGTTGGCGGTTCGTGCCCTTGACAGCGGCGCTCACCCCTATGCCTCGGTTGCCGGGTCTGAGGTCCGGCATATATGCCACTACAGTAGCCCACCCGGGCCGGGGGCGGAAGTCTATCTTTCGTACAATCTTCGCTTACAGTTGGTCTTCGTATTGCTCAAAGGCCACCCGCACGAGTTGTCCCCGGGTCCGCACGCCGGTCTTCTGGAACAGGCTCTGCAAGATCGCCTTTACGTAGCTCTCGGAGATTTGCAGCCGCCAGGCGATCTCCTTGTTGGAGAGCCCTTCCAGCACGAAGTGCAGCACCTTGCGCTGGCGATCGTTGAACAACGGCGCCGCGGCCCCGTCGCTCTTGGCGGTTTCCGGTTCCATGTGGGTGAGAGAAGGGTCGAGCCAGGTGCCGCCGGCCATCACCATGTGGATGCTCGCGCTCAGATCGCTGAGAGGCGCCTCTTTGAGGAAGATGCCGGCCACTCCCTGGCGGATCAGCCTTCGGGCTTCGGTGTCGCTCACCCAGGCCGTCACCACCAGCACCCGGCCCTCGAACCCGGCCTGGCGCGCCGCCGGTAGAAACTGCGAAGCGCGCTCGCTGCCGAGGTCGTGATCCAGCAGCACCAGGTCGAAGGACTGCCGCGCCAGCATCTCCAGCGCTTCCCGGATGCTGCCGCAATGCTCGACCTCCAGGTCCGGCTCCATGTCGAGCACGCGCGCCACGCTTTCGCGAAACAGCGAGTGATCGTCCACCAGCAGAGCCCGAATCAGTCGCGTGTCCTGTCCCATCGTTCTTCCACCGAATTTTCCGCCGGCCAGAGCTCTACCACGAAGCAACTGCCGGAATCTTCGCGTTCGTAACGCAAGCCGCCTCCGTGCGACCGCAGAATCGCCCGCGAAATGTACAGACCCAGGCCAACCGACTGCGCCCCCGGCTGGAAAGGCTTGAACAACCCCTCGGGATTCGCCACACCCGGTCCGCTGTCGCGAAACCGTACCACCACCAGATCGCTCTCCACTTTCGTGGAAACGCGCATCTCGCGCACCGGGCAATTCTCAAGCGCCCGCACGCTGTTTCGCGCCAGGTTGAGAAACGCTTGCAACAGCCCGTGATGGTCCGCCTGCACCAGGGGCAGCCCCGCGGCCGTCTCCCAGGCCACTGTGATGCCGGCTTCCCGCAGCGAAGGCTCGATCACGATGCGTGTCTCGTCCAGCACCGTGCCGAGGTCCGCCACCACCGCCTCCCGGCTGGAGGCCATCCGCAACCCGGAGGAGGCGATCTTCTCCAGCCCCTGCAGCAGGCTGCCGAGCGCCAGGTACCGTTCGTCGTTCTCCGTCGCGGGGCCCATCGGCAGGGCCGCGTATGCCGATACCGCCGCCGACGCCAGATTGCGGATCTCGTGGGAGATGGCTCCAATCAGCACGCGCGAGGTGGCCATCATGGAGTCGAGTCCCGCACCTTCGCGGTCCCGCAGGTTCTCGGATGCGTCCCAGACCACCGCCGCCAGTTCGGGACCCTCCGACGTGCGATAGGTCGACAACCAGACGTGGGCCAGGAAGACCTCACCGCCGCGCCGGTGCCCCTTACATTCCACGTTGGTGCGAATGTTGCTGCCGCCGTGGTGGCTGTGCAGCATGCGCGGCAGAATCGGCAGGTAAGCTTCCACATTCTCGCCTTGCAGTTGGGCGCTGTCGAACCCGAGCAACTGGCGGGCCGATTCGTTGGCCAGCACCACTCGCCCCGCCGGATCGAGCGTGAGGATCGCCAGCGGGCTGGTTTCGATCAGCATGCGCACCTGCAACTCGGTTTCCTGCTGGCGAAGCATCTGCCGCTCGCGTTCCCCCAGGTGGTCCATCAGCAACTGCCGCCGCTGGTTCAACTCCCGGACGAAAAATCCGGTCATGGCGAAGCCGCACGCCGCTACCGTGAAACGGCTGTACGAACCGGCAGCCCAGTGCGCCGGGTTCGGAACCATGGGCGCCGGGCTACCCGCCGTCCCGGCGAATTGCAGGGGGTCGAGCGCTTCCCGCAGATACCCACAGAGCACCGCCATGCACAGAATCTGGTATCCGTTTAGGGCCGGCGCCGCCAGCAGGACCGGAATCAAGTACAGAAATCCCACTGACGTGTTGGGCAGAATCCAGTCGGCCCAGGCGATCAGCACCACCATCACCCCGCCGACCGCGCAGACCGTCGCCCGGTGCGATTCCGCGTACACCAGGTAGCTGTCGAGACGTGTCATTCGCCGCACAGGCCTCAGGCTACCATCGTAGCGTGACGATCTTGCTCCGGGTTGTATATCTTTGGGACTGTGCGTAACGCGTCCATTCGAGTTTCCGGGCTCACCGCGGAGGCGCGGAGACGCGGAGAAAATGAGAAAACCATCGAGTCTCGATGAGGGCTTCGCCACCTCAGAGGGGCTTACCTGCAAGAGGAGTCCATATTTGACAGACGGATGCGCTGCGTTCTATTCTGCGGTGAGAGCGCCTGAGGAGGGCTCGGAAAAACTCCGTCTCCTCAGTTTTCTCCGCGTCTCCGCGCCTCCGCGGTGAGAAAGTCTTTCGGACTGATGCCCCCGCATCGGCGTTACCATCGAGCTTCGCCGCGCGTCTGAAGAGGTAGCGATGAGTTTGCTCTTTCTTCTTCTGTTGAGCCTGGCGCCGCGCTTGCCAGACGCCCCGCCGGCGTATTTCTCCCCCGCTCATCGCATCCTCGGGATCGGAGCGGATCGCGACGATCTGTCCGCCGAACAGATCGACCTCCGCGCGGCGCGCATGATCGAATCGCAAACTTTCGCCATCATGCGCGACCCCGAAGCTCTGCCGGGCGCGCGCCGCATCACGGGCGATGCCAAGCTGCGGGCCTTGTTCCAATCGGCTTCCCATCACAGCGGATTTCCCGCGTCGCTGCTCGAAGCCGTGGCCTGGCTCGAAAGCTGGGGCGACCCGCATGCCGAGAGCCCGTCCGGCCCCAAGGGCATCATGCAGATCTCGGAAGCCACCGCGCGCACCATGGGCCTCAAAGTCCTTCACGCCACGCGCTACCACGTGACGCGCGAAAAAGTCGCCGTCTCCACCAAGAGCCATACCCCCAAATTCAAGATGATAAAGCATCGCGTGCCGTATACCGTGACCGTCCGCGACGACCGTCTGACGCCCAGCCGCGCCATCCCCGCCGCCGCCACCTACCTGGCCGGCATGGAGCAGAAGTTCGGCGGCCGCGATTGGGCCATCTTCGCTTACCATTGCGGACAGGGTTGCGTGGGCGAGATGCTCGAACTGACCCGCCGCGCCCACGGCATCTCCAAAGACCAGGTCACGGTTCCCCGCATGTTCTTTTCGTCGAGCCCCGCCTGGAATCGCGAGCTGTATCAGGCCGTGAGCCAGCAGATGCAGCGCGATTATTCCCCGACGTATTACTTCCGCATCCGGCGCGCCGAGCAGTTACTCGATCTCTACCGCCGCGATCCGGCCGCCTTCACCGCATTGCAGCGCGAGTACAAGAGCGAACTCGCAACCGGCCCGCGCGCGCCGCACCGTCTTTCCGTGTGGCTGCGCCGCGACGACCTGGTCTTCCATACGGGCGACGACATCCGTTCCGCCGCTACCCTGGCCCCGGCCTTCGACCGGCCCGATTTCTTCGGCTACTCCTTGAATCTCGATCCCGGCAGCCCGTCCGCGGCCTCGCCCGCCGCCCTCGGCACGCTGGCCTACCTGGCCTTTGAAACCCGCCGCCTCTACGAAAGCCTGCGGCCCAAGCCTCAGCCCTTCCAACCGCTGCCCGTCACGTCGCTGGTGGAATCCGAAGATGCGCTGCTGTCTTCGCAGCGCGAAGGCCTGGCGCACGCCTCCGGGCAGGTTTTCGATATCGATTATTCCGGCCTGCCGCCGGGCGAGCTCGAATGCCTGCGCTTTGTCCTGGATGACCTGGGTTGGGACGGCTACCTCGGTTTCGTGGAGGAGGGAAGCGCCAACCTTCATATCGGCTGTTCGCCTTCCTCGCGGGACTTCTTCACGACCGTCTATCAGGAAGCGCTGGAAACGCGCTAACGCGCCCTCCAAGCGCTCTCCAATGCGAGCCGCGACCGTCAGGGAGCGGTCTTCCATGCGCCCGCCTTCACTCTCCCTGATGGCACTCCTGCTCAGTGTGCCAAAGTCTTGCAGAAACTCCGGCGTGGATGTGAATTGACACCTGTCTAACTCCATGTAACACTAATGGAGTCCGAGGTCTTTTTAGGCCACATTAGGGCTGTCTCGGCTCCGATCCTGTCGTATCCAGTGCAGCTTGGAGGTTACCGATGCTTCGTACTCTATTCCGTATCGCGCTGCTTGGCGTGCTGATCGCCCTTGCTGTGAATGCCGCACCCCTGATTTACGGGTCCGCGTATGTCGGTTCTACCGGCCCGGCTACCCTGTACCGGATCTCGCCGGTCAACGGCGCGGCCACTGCCATCGGCCCGATTGGCTTCGCACGGGTGGGTTCTCTCGACTTCTCTCCTAATGGCACGCTCTACGGCGTCGGGAGTAATGGGTCCACCACGGTCCTCATCACCATCAACACCACGACCGGTGCCGGTACTCAGGTCGGCTCCATGGGAATCGCGAATAATCCCTTCCAGGATATTGCGTTTCGCCCGTCCGATGGAACGCTGTTTGGCTATGCCAGCGGCAGTCTCTACACCATCAATACCGCAACGGGCCTGGCAACATTAGTAGGACCCGATGGCCTCGGGTTCCCGGACGGTGACGGTATCTCATTCCTGGGTAGCACTCTCTACTACGCGAACCAAACCGCCCTTTACACCTTGAACCAGAGCACGGGTGCGGCGACCTCAGTGGTTTCGATGACTTACCCCGCGGCATTCGGATCCACTGAAAATGAAGACCGGCCGCCGGCCATGAAGTTCGATCACACGACCGGTATTCTCTGGGCAATTGTGGTCAACGGAGACAGCGGCTCAGCTCAACAGTTCTCGCTGGCGACAATCAACATCGGCACGGGCGTTGCTACGTTCATCGGCGCCACGCAGACCGGACTCGATGGAATGGCTATTACCCAGAACATTGCTCCTCCCACGGTTCCGGCGCTAACCCCTTCCGCGCTGGTAGCCCTGGCAATTCTCCTGGGTGCCTTGACCCTGATCATACTCCGCTCCAGCCAGCCGCGCGCGTCCCGGTTGTCCTAGAGCGGCAGCCTTGCGGTCCTCTAATTGAGAGGACCTTCACTCTCCCGGATGGTACTCCCGCTCGGTGTGCCCCTTGAGTTGCGGGCGGTAGTAGTAAACCTCCCGCAAATCCCCCGTGGCGTACCGCTTGGCTTCATCGTTGAAGTGCTTGGACGCTGGATTCCCGCTCTCCCCGCCGGCCGTCACTGCCTTGGCCCGCACTGTCTTGCCAAACTCCACCACCGCCACGAAGCTGTTTCCGCTCGAACCATACCACTTCTTCGTACCGGGGTACGCGCGCGCGCCGAATGACGCCAGCGACCCCCAGGTTGCCGAAGGGAAGCCCACCGGAATGCTCGGCCCCGCGTCGTCGAACTTAGGCGCGATATCGTCGTTCAGCCGCTGGAATCGATTGATGTCGCCCCACGGCGTCTTCCAGCTTCCGAAGTCGGCCGCCAGCTTGTCCGACGCCGCCACCAGTGCCTGCAGCAGCGGCTCGGCTGGAGCGTTGGCGAAGGGATCGTCGCCGGAACGGCCCGCGCCCCGTCCGCCGCCGCCCACCCTCCGCCGCACATCCTCGGCCCAGAAGATTGCGAGCGACGTCTCGACCGACCCCGCCGCCCACCGCAAACCCCACTTGCGCAGCAGGGCGATCTGCTCGGCCGTCTTGGCTTTCAGCGGATTCGAGTCCGGGGTCGCGTCCCACGCCTTGATCAGCGCCGGCATCGGCTTCTCGAACCACGTGAGGTACGTGTCGTACGCCGCGGCCATCAGCGAGTCCACCGTGAAATCCTTCCTGTTCTCGAGCACCCTCACCGCGTGCAGCCCGCGCGCCGATTCACCGCCCTGCTCCACATAAACCGGATAGTCTTCCTTCTTCGGGCTGCTCGGCCCCGCCGCCGACCACGGCCAGTTGTTGGTGTTGTAGAGCCACCCGCTCTTGGGATTCAGCAGGTGCGGCGTCTCGTCCACATCCAGAAGTCCCTTCCATTCCGTCGCCGGATTGGTGCCATCCACCGGTCTTGTCCAGTCGAAGCTGGTGTCGCGCCGCGGAATGAAGTTGCCGTGGAAGTAAGCGATATCGCCGTCGGCATCCGCGAAGATCGTGTTGTTCGACGAGTTCGCTTTCAGCTCCATGGTCTGCCGGAACGTCCTGTAGTCCTTCGCCTTGGTGCGTGTGTAGGACTGCGTCAGCGCTTTGATGGGCTCCCGCATCAACCGGATGCTCACCCACTTGCCGCTCGCCTCGCGGATCACGGGCCCGTGATGCGTGCGGTACACCGTGAATTTCTTTTCCGCCATCCCGGTGTCGGTCTTGTACGGAACCGCGATCTCCGCCGCCACCATCGGCCGCTCCTCGTTCCCGTACTTGTAATAGAAGCCGTCGGCCTTCTTGATGACCGTTTCCAGATACTCATCCACCGCATCCACGCCGCTCGAGGTGTGCATCCAGCCAGCGTGCTCGTTGAATCCCTGGTAGATGAAGAACTGCCCCCACGTCACCGCTCCGTAGGCATCCAGGCCTTCGTCGCTCACCATCTGCAGCTCCGACCGGAAGTAGAACGAGGTATGCGGATTAATCAGCAGCAGCGCGTGATGGTCCACCGTATTCGCGGGCGCAACCGCCGCACCGTTCGATCCCCTCGGCTCCTCGTCGTACTCCTCCGCCGCGGGCTGCTGGCTCACCGGGGCTTTGCCATAGAAGGCCCCAAGCTGGCCGAGGTTCACCTTCTCGATATCGCCGCCGATGCTCCCTTCCGTGAAACTCAGCGCCATCCACGGCTCGAATCGCCGGATTACCCGCGCCTTCACCTCGGGGTGCTTATAAAGGTAGTAATTCAGTCCGTCGGCAAATGCATCCATCAGCTTTTGCAGCCACGCCGGACTCGCCGCGTAGTCTTTCTTCAGCTCCGCCGGGTCGATGAAGAGCTTCATCCGCAGATCCTGGTAGATCCTTTGCTCCCCTTCGGCCTCCGCCAGCCGCCCCATGGCGTTGATGTAGTTCGTCTCCACGCGATTGAAATCGTCCTCGGCCTGCGCGTACTCCATGCCGAACACCACGTCGGCGTCCGTTTTTCCGTAGACGTGCGCGATGCCCCAATCGTCGCGGACGATGGTGACTCTGGCGGCCTCTTGCTTCCACCGCGCCGCATCCGCTTCTTTGGCTCCCTGGAAGCCGAACGCCGCGGACACCCCCGCAAGAATCAGAACGAGTTGCTTCATATGAATTCTCTTCATGGATGACCTTGCACCATTCTATTCCAGCGCCTTATCAACGGCTACCATGACTACCTTCGCTTCCGGCCCCAGTTCCGCCGCAAGCTGCACGGCAGCGGCGACGTTGAGTCCGCTGGTTCGTGTTAAGCTAGCTTAAGCTGGTCTGTTTCTAGGAACGCCAATATGCGGGAGATCGGGGCCTTCGAGGCCAAGAACACGTTGGGCACTTTGCTCGACCGCGTGGAGCGCGGCGAGGAGATCGTCATCACCCGGCACGGCAAGGCGGTGGCCCGTCTGGTGCCAAACTCCGGTGGAATCGACCGCGAACAGGTTCACGCCGCCGCATTGCGGATTCGCGCCCGGGCGAAGAAACTGAAACTCGGTCCGTTCGATTGGCAGGCCCTGAAAGCCGACCGGGACGCCGGCCGGCCATGAGTCTGGTTCTCGATAGTTCGGCCACCTTGGCCTGGGTGTACGCCACCGAGACCACCGAGGAGATTCGCCACGTCTTCGATCTCGTCGGCGAAAACGGTGCGTGGGTTCCGGCGCTCTGGCGGCTGGAGGTCGCCAACATCCTGGAAATGGGCGTGAGGCGAGGCCGCACCAAGGCCGCTTTCCGGGACGCGGCTCTAATCGACCTTGCTCTTCTGCCAATCAGCCTCGATCCCGAGACCGGCCGCCAGGCGTGGGGCGCGACGGCGCGGCTGGCGGCCAGGCACCGCCTGACCTTGTACGATGCGGCTTACCTGGAACTCGCCAAGCGGCGCGGTCTGCCGCTCGCAACCCTTGATTTGGAACTGCGCGCCGCCGCCACCGCCGAGCGCATCCCTCTCTTAGGGGCAACGCAAAAATAGTTTCACATCGGCGGACTGGCAAATGTGGCGCACGCACTCCTGCGTGCCGCGTTCACACTCGTGTGAACGCCTGGGATTCAGTTGTTGCATGTGATAAAAATTCGGATGCGGCAGAAACTTG
>PMTR01000115.1 GCA_003167255.1 Bryobacterales bacterium | reverse complement strand
CCGTCGGCCTGCTCGCGCTTTGCAGAGTGCCGGTACCACTGTTCCGGCAGCGGGACGAGGGCGTCCCGCGCAGACCAGGGGGTCTGCCCCACAATTTGTGCGACTCTTGCCGGAGACCACACTCTAAATGGCTACTTTCTTTTTCCGCGCGGTGGCTTCCGACGGCAAGGTGCGCAACGGGAGTTTGTCTGCCGACGACGAAAAAGTAGTGGCGCGGGAACTGCGGAAGCAGGGGTTGATCCCGGTGTACGTGGGGGCGGCGCCGAAGGGGGCGTCGGTCGAGTTCAAGCTGCCGGTTTTCGGCGCGCGGAAGCGGCGCAACGTTCTCTTTTTCACGCAAGAGCTTTCCACGCTGCTCAGCGCGGGGATACCGCTCGACCGCGCGATCGGCATCACGGCGGAGTTGACGGAGCAGAATTCGTTCCGGTTGATCGTGCTGGACGTTCTGCGCGTGCTCAAGAGCGGCAAATCGCTGGCGGAGAGCCTGGCGACTCACCCGGATTATTTTTCCGATCTCTACATCAACATGGTGCGGGCGGGCGAAGCCTCGGGCTCGCTCGGGGTCATCTTTGAGCGCCTGTCGGATTTCGAGCGTTCGCGCGACGACCTGCGCAACTACATCATCTCTTCGATGATCTATCCGGCGCTGCTGACGGCGGTCGGTCTGGGTTCCATTTTCATCCTGTTGAACTTCGTGGTGCCGAGGTTCTCCTCGATCTTCAGCGATTCGCATTTGAAGATCCCCGTGCCCACGATGATGATGCTGGAGGCCAGCCACATCGTGCAGACCTACTGGTGGATGGTGGCATCGGCGCTGGCGGTGCTCATCATTGGGTTCCGCATCTACACGCGGACGGTGGCGGGCCGGTTGTGGTGGGACGGGGCGCGCCTCAAGATCCCGATGCTGGGCGACGCGTTGCTGAAGGCGGAAACCTCGCGCTTCGCGCGCTCCATGGCCACGCTGGTGGCGAACACCGTGCCGCTGGTGCAATCGCTGGCCATCTCCGCGGCCACCCTGAACAACAAGACGCTTTCGGGCGCGCTAGCGGGCGTGGCGCAGGGCGTGAAGCGCGGAGAAGGCATCGCGGCGCCGGTGCGCAAGGCCGGGGTGTTTCCGCCGCTGGTGGCGCACCTGCTGACGGTGGGAGAAGAGACCGGGCATCTCGACACGATGTTTGCCCGCATGGCGGACATTTACGAAAGCGACACACGTTCCGCCATTAAGCGTTTCACTTCGGTCTTCGAGCCCATCGTGATCCTGGTGATGGGCATAATGGTAGGAACCCTGATTCTCAGCATGCTGCTCGCAATTACGAGCATTAACGACGTGGCGATCCAATGACGAATCAAAATTTGAAACGGAAACGAACCCGCGGACAGGCCGGCATCACGCTCATCGAAATGCTGGTGGTGATGACCATCATCGCCCTGTTCGCCGCGCTGGTTGCCCCCAACATGATGAAGCACGCGGACGCCGCCAAAGTGACCAAGGCGCGCGCCGATATCCACGGCTTCCTGACGGCGCTGGCATCCTACAAGCTGGACACGGGCACTTACCCCACCACGGAGCAGGGGTTGGCGGCATTGCGCGCCAAGCCGGGCGACGTGGAGCAATGGGCCGGCCCGTATATCACCCAGGAGCTTCCCAAGGACCCCTGGAACCACGAGTACCTGTACAAATTCCCGGGCGATCACGGCGACGAACCGGATATCGTGTCACTTGGTCAGGATGGCAAGCCGGGCGGAGAGGGATTTGAAGCCGACATTGTCAGTTGGAAAAACCAGTAACGGCGGGCGGCGCGGCATCACGCTGCTGGAGATGCTGGTGGTGATGTGCATCGTCGGGCTGATCATAGGGGTCACGACGCCTTCCATCTCCGCCGGCCTGGACAGCGTGCGCCTGGCCACCGCCACCAGTTCGGTGGCAGGCTTTCTGAATGCCGCGGTGACCAGGGTGGAGCGGCGGCAGCAGCCGATCGAAGTGGTGATCCGGCCGCAGGAAAACCGCATCGTGATCTACTCCAACGAGCCCGGCTTTACCCGCGATCTGACCATGCCGGACGGCGTGACGATCGAGCGTGTGTTCCCGGCGGAGATGTTCGGGGACGGGGGCGGCGAGCGCCGCATTCTGCTGCTGCCGGGCGCGACCGCTCCGGCCATGGGGGTGCAACTGGCCAACCGGCACGGGACGCGCCGCATCGTGCGGCTGGATCCGATGACGGGCTTTCCGCACGTGGACAAGGTTGAAGATCAATGACCGGCAAGCGGGGATTCACGCTGCTCGAGATGATTGTGGCCTCCACCGTGATGGCGATCGCGGTGGTGGGGCTGCTTTCGGGTATTGCGGGGGCCACGCGGAACGCCGCCCGCCTGCGCGAGTACGAGCGCGTAGTGCAGTTGGCGCGCATGCAGATGGACTTTTTGCTGGTGGACCGCACGGTGGCCGGACCGCGGAGCGGCTCGTTCGATGCGCAGCAGACCGGGGGGCTGGCGGCCGGATGGCAAGCGCGCGTCTCCCCCTCCCAGACGCCGCCGATTCCGGCGTCGGGACAGCCGGTGTTGGAGCGCATCGAGCTGGAGATCTGGTGGATGCAGGGCGACCAGCGCCGCACCTTTACCCTGGACGCCTTCCGCACACGGTTCCTGTCGGCCAATTCTTCCGAGCCGGGGACTCCATGAGGCGCTCCTCGCGGGCCGGCGTCACGCTGATCGAAATCACCATCGCCATCACGCTGCTCAGCCTGCTTTCGCTGGGCATGGCGATTGCGATCCGGGTGGGCCTTCAGGCATTCGCCAAGACCAACGCCAAGTTGATGGATATCCGCAAGATCACCGGGGCGCAGAACATTCTGCATCAGGAACTGGAAGGCCTGATTCCGGTGCTGGCGGCCTGCGGCAACAATACCGTGGACAATGGTTTCAAAGCAGCTTTCTTCCAGGGGGAGCCGGCGGCATTGCGCATGGTTTCGTCGTTTTCGCTGCAACAGGGCTGGCGCGGCGAGCCGCAGGTGTTGGAGCTGTTCGTGATTCCTGGCGAAGACAACGGAGGCGTGCGCCTGGTGGTGAACGAGAGCCTTTACACGGGCTACCTGGGTGCGGCGCACTTTTGCACGGGTGTTACGGCCGACCCGGTTTCGGGGGCGCCGCTGCCGCGCTTTGTGCCGGTGGCGGCGGGGCCGCACTCATTCGTGCTGGCCGACCAACTGGCGTATTGCCGTTTCTCGTATTACTATCCAGGCTCGGTGCAGCCCAATCTGCCGCCGGCATGGGTTGCTACCTGGGCCGCCAAGGGCTGGCCGCAGGCGATCCGAATCGAAATGGCGCCTTTGCACCCGGACCCGTCGCGGATCCAGCCGATCACGGTGACGGCGCCGATCCATATCCGGCGGGATCCGGAGAAGAAGTATGAAGATGCGAAGTAGGGCGGATCAGAGCCGCGCGCGTGAGAAGCTGGGAAGAAATCGGTTGGCAGGCGAAAGCGCCTGCCCCACAAAAATGCCAGCCCTTGCGCACCAAAGTGGGACAGACGCTTTCGTCTGTCAACCCGGCGATCAAGGCGGTTCTTTCACAGCGCCTGAGCAAGCGGTATTCGTCCGGCGCGCCAACCGCTCCACTCGCGGCAGCGGGCTGCTGGCGGTGCTGTGGCTTTCGGCGGCGCTGGCGGCGATCGCGTTTTCCCTTTCCGTTACCGTGCGGGGCGAAATAGAGCGCACTTCCACCGAGGTGGACGGCCTGCGGTGCGGTTATCTGGCTTCGGCGGGCATCGAACGGGCGGCCATGGAACTGCTGTGGTCCGCCACGTCGCCGGATAGCAAGCTGATTCCCAAGGGTTCCACATTCGTCAACTACGTTTTCCCGAGTGGCAACGTGCGAGTGGACATCATCCCGGAGACGGCCAAGCTGAATGTCAACAAGGCTTCCGCGGAGGATCTCGCCAAACTGGTGGTGGCGCTGGGCGTGGATGCGGGGCAGGCGGAAGAAATCGCCGAGGCCATCGTCGACTGGCGGCAGCCGGGCAGCAAGCGTTTCGACGGCTATTATTCGGGCCTGAGTTCGTCTTTTCAACCCGCCCATGCGTCTTTTCGAGAGATTGAGGAATTGCTTTTGTTGAAAGGCGTTACACCCGACATTTTCTACGGAACCTACGTCCCGGCGGCGGGTGGCTCGGCGGTGGCGGCGATCGGCGAAGCCGGGTCGCGGCTGGCGCGCCGTTCGGGCCTGATCGACTGCCTCTCGGTCTACGGAACGGACGGTGCGGTGGATGTGAATACGGCCGATGCGGCGGTGCTGGCGGCCATCGGAGTTCCGTTGTACACGGCGCAGGCGATCGCCGCGCAGCGCAGCAATGCGCCGTTCAGCAATGATAGCCTGGGCAATCTGATGAGCGTCGCCGGCGGGGGCGGGGGCCGCATGCGAACCGAAGGAAACAGCATGGTGACATTCCGGGCCACCGCCCGCCTGCGCCTGGCGGACGGCAAGCTTTCCGATCTGAGGCGCACGTCGGCCGCCCTGGTCAAGTACATGGCCGCGGGGTCGGACGTGCCTTACTACGTCCTGCGGTGGTATGACACCGCCTGGAGCGATTGAACCCCGCATGCCCATCGAGATTTCTTTTGCCAAGGATGTGCGCAAGCTGTTGGCCTTCGGGTCGGGAGTCGGCATCGAGATTCACGGCGACGACCTGGAAGTGGCGGCGGCGCGGGTGCGGCCTTCGGGGGTGCGCGTGTTGGGGCGGCTCACGATCCACAATTTCACAGGGCGGCCGGCGGCGGAGTGGGGCGCGGAGTACACGCGATTTCTCAAGTCCTGGGGCGTGGGCCACCTGAGCGCCACGGTGCTGCTGCCGCGCCGCGAGGTGATCGTACGGCAGGTGGCGCTCCCGGGCGTGGCCGCGAAGGACGTCGCGGGCGCCATCCGCTTCCAGTTGGATTCGTTGCACCCGTACGGCGAGGATGAAGTTTCCTGGGGCTGGTCGCGGCTGGAGTACGGCGCGATCCTGGTGGGCATCGTCCGGCGGGCCGAGATGGAACGCTACATCTCGTTGTTTACGGAAGCGGGCATTCTGGTTTCCAGTTTTACGTTTTCGGCCGCCGCGGTCCACGCGGCCGTGCGGCTCAACGGCGCGGGCCATCTTTCGCAAGGCTTCGTGGCGCTCAGCCGTTCCGCCGCTGGAACGGTGGAAGTGTATGGCGAAAGCCAGACCCGGCCGGTTTTCTCGGCCGAATTCGACCTGGCGGCGCCGCGCGCGGCGTCGCTGGCGCTTTCCGAGCTGCGGTTGCCGCCGGAGACGGTGCCCTTCAACCTGGAAGACGTGCTGCCCAAGCCGTCCGTCAACCCGGTGGAGAACGATCTTTCCCGCAACGCACTGCCGTATGCCGCGGCGCTGGCTGGGGCTTGTCCCTGGCTGGCGCCGTCGGCCAACGTGCTGCCGCCCGAACAAAGGCGACGGAGTGCGCGCGGCATCTTCATCCCGACCATCGTGCTGGTGGCCGCCGTGCTGCTGGTGGGGGGCGGCCTGCTGCTGAATGCGCACTATAGCGAACGGCAATACCTGCGCAAGCTTCAGGCGGAGATCGGCGCGCTGGAGCCGATCGCCCGCCACGCCGAGGCGCTGGACATTGAGATCCAGCAGGACCGCGCGCGGGTCCAGTTGCTCGACCAGTTCCGCAACCAGACGCGCGCCGACCTCAACGCTTTGAACGAACTGACGCGGCTGGTTGAACCGCCCGCCTGGCTGAACAACATCACGCTGAATCACGATTCGGTGCGGATTGCCGGGGAAGCGCCGCAGGCCGCGTCGCTGGTGAAGATTCTGGATTCTTCGCCGTTGTTCCAGAACTCCACTCTGGACGTGAGCAGCAAAGTGGCCGGCGGCGCCGGCGAGAACTACCAGATCCACGTCGCCCGGAAGTATCCCAACCCATGAGCGCCTTCACGCGAGATCGCAAATCGATTCTGTATGGCATAGCCATCGCCGTGCTGCTGGTGGCCGTGCTGGCCCGCTACGGCGTATTCAGCGGAAGCGACACGGCGCCCGCGGTGGCGGCGGTGGATTCCGTTCCGCTGGCGGAAAAGCGGCTCGAAGTTTTGCGCAGGAAGGCCGCCGCCGCGCCGGGCCGCGAGCAGGCGCTCGCCAAGGTGAAGGCCGAATTGCTGGAGCGGGAGAAGGGGATCGTGCTGGCGGGTACTTCCGAGGAGGCACGCGCCCATCTGCTGGAGACGCTGCATGCGACGGCCGGCGCCAACGGTTTCGACGCGCGGGGCGCCAACACCCTGCCGCAGCCCAAGCCTCTGGGCAAGGATTACGGGCAGGTCTCGGTGGGCCAGGATTTCACGTGTGGCATCGACCAGTTGGTGAACTTCCTGGCGGCCATCGCCAACCAACCGGAGATCCTGGCGACCGAAAGCATCTATATTGGGGCCCGCGGAGATAAGAACAAGACCGTCCAGGTGCGGCTGACGCTTTCCGGCGTGGTGCCGCGCAAGCTGGTTCCGGAGAAGAAAGGACTGGCCACCTTTTGAAACACCGACTGCTGGCACTCAACCTCTTGCTGGTAGGGGCGCTGATCTACGCCGGCTTCCAGTTCCACGCACGGCGCATTGCCGCGCAAGGGCGGGAAGCGTCGACGCTGAACCGCAAGGTGGCGCCGCTGGCGCCGCCCGCGCTGGCGCCGCTGCCGATGCCGTTGGCGGTGATGCCTTCCGCCTACGTGACCGTGGCGCAGAACGATCTTTTCGACCAGTCGCGCAATCCGAATGTGCCGATCGATCTGCCGCCGCCGCCGCCGCCGCTCAAGGATCCGCCGCCGCTGCCGTATTTTCACGGCATGATGAACATCGGGGATGGGCCCATCGCCATCATGAGCAAGACCGGTTCGGGGGCGCAGGAGGCAGTGCACGTGGGCGGGATGATCGGGGAGTTCAAGCTGCTCGATTTCAACTTGAAGGAGATTACGTTGGAATGGGACGGCCGCGTGATCCACAAACGCTCCGAAGATATGCCGAAGGAGGAAGTCGCCCTGCGGCCCTTGGCGGATTTCCCGGGGAGCAACGGGTTCACGCCCATGCCTGGATTACCGTCCCCTCCGCAGCCCGCGCCCCAGTTTTCCGAAAAGGGTCCGGGCCCGGATAACGGCAACGCCTACCGCCCCTGCCAGGTGGGCGATAACAGTCCCAATGGCGCGATCGCGGACGGCTATCGAAAATCAGTGAGGGTCAACCCGTTCGGCAGCGAATGCCACTGGGAAGCCGTGGGCAAGTGATGAGTTTGGAATTCTGGAGTGTCGAGATGAAATCGCCGGATCGGAAACAATTCAGACGCTGTTCGATGCTGCTTCTGGCCGCCCTCGCGGCGCCCGCCGCCTTCGGCCAGGGCGACGCCGCCGGGCCGCCGCAACAGCAGCAGCAGCCGCCGCCGCAGACCATGCGCGGACAGACCCCGCGCGGCGGCCCGATTGTGCCGGTACCAACCGCGCCACAACAAGCCGCACCAGGGCAGGTTGCTCCCGGCCAGGCCCCACCCGTGCAGGCGGCACCCGCGCAGGCGGCTCCGGCCCAGGCCGCGCCCGCCGGCCCGGTCCCCGTAGTCGGTTTCGACTACATGATTCCCAACGCCTCTTTGACGGAGTTCATCGACATCATGGCCCGGCGCCTCAAGATCAATTACATTCTCGATCCGGGGATCAGGCAGGGTTCCGTCACACTTTACACGTACGGCGAAGTCAAGCCGGTCGATTTGATGACGCTGCTGCTGACCGTGCTGCGCGTCAACGGCGCCACCATGGTGCAGGTGGGCGATCTCTACCGGGTGGTTCCCATCAACAAAATCTCGTCGCTGCCCATGCCGCCGATGACGGACGCCGACCCGAAAACGCTGCCGGAAGACGAGCGGATGATCCTCGACCTGATCTTCCTGAAGTACACCACGGCCAAGGAAATCGACACGCTGATCACGCCGTTTCTGGGCGAAGGGGCCAGCCATTCGACGTACGATCCGGCGAATCTGCTGATCCTGCAGGACAACGCGCGCAATATGAAGCGCACCATGCAGCTCATCGAGATGTTCGATTCCGACATATTCGCGGGACAGCGCGTGCGCCTGTTCGATATCACCAACAGCCGGCCATCGGATCTGGTCAAAGATCTGGAGACGGTCTTCAAGGCCTTCGCGCTCTCCGATAAAGGCTCCGCGGCGGTGAAGTTCGTGCCAGTGGATCGCATCAACATGATCATCGCGGTGGCGCCGAATCCGGGGATCTTCGCGGAGGTGAAGAAATGGATTGAGAAGTTCGATGTTCCGGTGACGATCACGGCGGGGCAGACGGGCAACTACGTCTACCGGCTCAGGTACGCCAGGGCGGAGACGGTAGCGATGGCCATCATGGCGCTCTATACGGGCAATATCGGCGCATTGGTCCAAATGGCGCAGCAGATGAACAGCAGCATGTTTAACGCCGGAATCGGGATGAGCGGCGGGGGCGGCTACGGCGGCATGA
>PMTR01000178.1 GCA_003167255.1 Bryobacterales bacterium | reverse complement strand
ATTGCCCCCTACGTGTCGCGCACGCGCCGTCCAGGCTTGTGGTCCCCGGATAGTTTCTCATCTCGTCGATGGAGGGATTTGGGTTCTGACTCCCGAGAATGCCCCACATACGATTCGTTATCGAAGTTGGAATATCCTTGGTCAACGGCCCGCCGTCTGTGCGCGATCCCACGCCTCCCAGTTCGAGCCGGCAATTGCCCCTGTCCAGTTCTCCATCGCCGCGTATCCAAAGAGACACGTCACCGGAGGTCATTCCGCTGCCATCCTCGCTGATCTCGAAGTGCATATTTTCTGGGTAAGTGATGCCAGGCTTGGAGACTTCGGTGCTTGCGGAATCCTCATGGTAGCTAACGTGGGTCGGCACACCGCCGGGGCTGTCCCATTGATTGAGGGCGTCGTGGGACAGCCCTTCCACCTGATATTCCGTGACTTTGTGTCTATTTTCGGTACCGGCGTCCTGGTTTTGGTCCCAGGTGTGATGACTCTGCAGTTCGATGCGTATCGTCCCCGACCAGGTGATTTTGTCGAGGCCGGTGCCGTCTTTGGCCTGCACGGTCGGAATCCCTGGTCGCGGCCACCAGAGTGCGCCCGCCAGGAGCAGTGCCAGAACCCCCACCGGAATGAACCGTCGCATGGTCAGACCTCCTCGATCTCCCGGCCCGGTCATCGCCGCGATCCGCCGCCGGCGAAAAGTCAAAGTAGGCGGGCTTTCCCGTGGCCGGCGCAAGCTCCGCCCGTTCGGCCGCGGTCCCTGGCGCGGCCCGGCGCGTCCGAGCCGCCGATCCCCTACTGCTTGACGAGCTCCACGCGCCGGTTCTGCGCGCGTCCTTGCGGCGTGTCGTTGGGTTCCAGCGGTTTGGTGGCGCCCAGACCGTCGGTGGTCAGACGCGCTGCGTCAATCTGGAACTCCGCCACCAGCACCTGCTTCACCGCCGCGGCCCGCCGCTTGGAGAGGTCCAGGTTGAGGGCCGCGTCGCCGGTGGAATCCGTGTGGCCCTCGATCTTCAGCTTTAAGTCCGCGTTGGCCTGCAAGCCGGCGGCGATGGATTTGATTACCGCCGCGGATTCGGGCTTCAGGCGGTCGCTGCCGGTATCGAACAGAATGCCGTGGGTGACGTAGCGGCCGGTGGCCGAAATCGTCTGGCTGAAGTCGGGCGTGGATTCGGCAAAGCGAACGAACTGGTAGCCGACGGACTTATCCCCCGTCCACATGCGGTCCTCCACCGACGCAATCGGCGCTATGGATACCTGGTTGACATCGAAGACGCGTTGACCGTTCACGTAAAGGCGAAACCGCCCATTCTGAGTCCACAGCGCCAATTTGACCACCCGCCTCCAATCGGTCGAAAGCATGGTCTCGCCCAATTTCTCCTCACCGGCGCTGACCCGCACGGTCCATTTCTCCATGCCTTGTTGTTTGGTGTTGAGATCGAGTGCCGGGCGGCCCTCCTTGGTGAGGAAGATCCACTCCAGCTCCGGCCGGGTGTCCGGGGTCCCCCCTTCGATCACCAGGTCCGTTTCCATGGTGAAATTCTGCGGAAGGCCCTTCAAATTGGGCGTCATCGTGACGTTCTCTCCCTTGACCGTGAGCTGCCGGATCCCGCCCCCTACCTTCAATTCCGCGGTGGTTCCCCGCACTTTCCAATGCGGCGGGGGCTCGTCGCCGGCCATATCGCTGAAGTCGTCGTAGAGAAGGACCTTCTCGCCCGGGATGAAGTCAGCCTTCAAAGCCGTGAAATCGGGCTGGCTACCGGCTGCCTGAGCGGCTGCCGGATTGGCTGCCGGCACGGTGGCGGCCGGAGCTGCTGGAACGCTGGCGCCGGCATTGGCCGCGTAGGACGGGGCCGGCTGGGGCGCACGCGCCGGGGCGGCCGGCGCGCCCGTCAGCGACGACAGCGCGGGACCGCCACGCGACTTCGCGCTCAACGTGATGATGCTGCCGGGATCGAACCGGATCTCGGGCGAATCCGCCGCAATTTCAATGACCGCGATGGAGGCGGCGGCGCCCACACCCGTGCCTATGGCCGCGCCCTTCCAGCCACCTGCTATACCGCCGATTAACCCGCCGGCCGCGGTTCCCGCTACGGCCTTGCCTGTGTTGCCTCCGCCCCTGCGGATGACTCTTCCTTCCTCATCTACTTCGGCTTGTCCTTTGGAATTCCGGAACGCCCGGATTTCCGTGCTGATCTCGACCGGTTGGCCGCCATGCTGCAAAGTTTCAAAGCTGAAGTTCAAAACCGAATTGCCGTGAAGCTTGCCGCCCGAGCGCACTTCTTTCACGGTGCCTTCCACGGTGTCGCCCTTCAGTCCGGCGGGTTGGAGCACCCGCGCGAACACGCGGTCGCCCTTGCGGCTGGTTTTGGTGCCCAGCGGGCCCATCAATTCCACCTTCATTTCTATTTCCTGGGCCAGCACCGCTCCGGGGAGCAGCAACGCCAGACCAACGATTGCGCTGCGAAGTTGCATGATTGCCTCCTACGGCCGCGGGGCAAGTGGCCGTATGTCCGGGCATCCTGAACAGAACGCCTGCGTAAGAATAAGCGAGATTCGGGGGAATTCCGGTTCAGCGCGCACTTTCGAGATGCCAGTGGCGGAGCGCAAGGTGGCTCAGGGCGCGGTCCATCGGCGGCCCGGCCCCGACGAAGCAACCCCGCTCACTTCCTGCCCGGGCCCTTCCAGTTCTTCATAATCTGATCGAGTTCCACCTTGTTCTTGGCGTAGAACGCAAGGTTCTCCGGCGATACCACGGCGCCCATCACCGACCCTTGAGCCTGAGAGTTATAAACGCTGGCGGTAATCTGAACGCACGACGGAATGATGAGAAACTCGTGCGCCGTGATCCCCGACGCCTTGATGACGGCCATGAGTTTCGGGTTGCCCTCGAGCGCGGCCATCATACCGCCTTTCTTCAGGGCTTCCATCATGCTGCTTTGGAGCGCCGGGTCGGACGCCAACACCGCTTGCAGTTTGACCGTCGCCGAATCGTAGGCTTTGATCTTGTCCATGTTCAGTTTGTAGTTCTTGGCTTCGGTGTCCAGCGACCCCGATTGGGCAAGGCCAGCCGGCGCGACGGCCGACAGGCAGATGAGAGATGCGACAAGAATATGTTTGAGTGACATTTTATGCATGACCATTACGCCAGAGAATTTGCACGGTCTCCCGCCGGCGCAAGGCGACTCGCCGTTGCCCTTGCTTCCGGAACAGGACGCTCACGAGAGAATAAGCGAGATTCGCGGAGATTCCGGTCCAGCGAGCGTTAGCAGGACACGATCGGCAGATTGATCTTCTATTTGCCGACTGAGCCACCGCCGAGACTGATGCTGGGCCCTTGGTAAGCCTTGTTTGTCGATTGGAAGTGGCCAGGAATGCTTGGGATTCCCGCCGGTGTAAACGATTGCGCGAATGGTCATTGCCGCCGGCCGCCGGATTTCACGGTAGCGTCGCCGGTGGTTTTGCCGGTCTTCAGGTCCACCTGCCCGGACCCATGCGCATCGATGTTGGTTTCAAAGTGGATGTGCATCCCCTCGGCCGTCCACTCGCCCTGCGCCTGCGCCGTGCAGTTTGCGGGCGCGGCCAGCAGCGCGGCAGCCGGCTTCTCGAAGCGCAGCTCTTTCACTTCCAGCATCACCATCGGTTGGGCGCCCGGAAAGGTCATCTCCACCTTGACGGGATAGTTGCCGTTCACGGCAATCCAAATTCTCGACTTGCCCTGGTCGCTGGAGCTTTCCGTGAGGTTGGCCGCGATGCCGTTCACGTTCTCCCGGCGCACGATGTTCTTGTTCAATTTGGCGAGTTCTTCGGCGGATGGGGCGGGGGTGGCAATCGGATCGTACATGTTGGGCATGTCCGCCGCGGTGTAAGTCATCCAGGAGCAGGTGTTCTGGATTACATCGAGGGTGTAGACCTTGTGAGCCACCAGGTCGAACCAGTGGCGCGCGTGAATGGGCTTGGAGTGCCCCGCCTGAGGCGCCACGGTCACGTCGACGAACTCCCTGGGGCCGAAGCGAGAGACCTTCGCCTCCACGGGATTTCCCGACATCGCTTCAAGCGCTAAGCTCGAAGAGGAGGTAAGGGTGTAGGACTGCGGCACAGGGGACTGGGCCGGAAGGAGTGGAACCAGCAAGCCGCCGGCGACTGCCAGAGGTATGAAGCGGATAACTCGAGCATCCATTGCGTCACCTTAGCTTTCTCCGCCCTGTCTATCGAGGCAGGATACGGGTTGAAAAACTCCAGAGACAAAACGACCTAACCCGCTTTTCTCACCAGGTTTCCTCGCAAGCGCGGCCCACCGTGGGGCAGGCGCTTTCGCCTGCCAACCCCGATCACAGTGTGCACGCGCGACAAGCCAGTAGGACAGGCCTCCTGGCCTGTCTTTTCGGCCTTGCCGCGCACCACGGCATAAAGCTGGTGAGAAATGCAGGCTAAAGGAGGCTAAAGGCCTGGTTCTATGACACTGACGGCGGGCCTTTTCGCAAATGACGGCCGAGACTTGTTGGCAGGGTTCGACATCCCGGCCACTGCAATTCCTGCTGCCCGCCGCGCTCAATCCGGAGATGGCTATTTACTTCTTGTTACAGGCTGCCGAACACTTATTTAGCGCCTTATCACAAGCCGTTCTGTCTGCGTCGGTTTTGGCGGCCTTGGAGCACGCCGCATGGGATATCGAGCAGTCGTTTATGCAGGCCGCAAGAGGACTTATCTTCGCTTTCGGCTGGGGAAACAGCAATGCGCACGTCAGCAGCAAAAGAGCAAATCCGAGTTTCATTTGAAACCTCCAGGTTCAGATAACGCTTCCGCGTTTTGTGTCAAGGCGACTCGCCGTAAGCCCGTGCTTCCGGAAAAGACGCCTACGAGAGCATAAGCGAGATTTGCGGAGATTTTGGTTCAGCGCCCGTTTACAAGGCGCGACCGGCAGAGTGCCAGTTGACTGGTTGCGCGCTCGATCAACGGGCCGGCGCCGACGCCATCGTCAAAACGCGACCCAGCCGGGATGCCGCTCAGAGCGGCAAGGCTTTTCGTGTAATCCTCCGCCGCCTCCCGCCAGCGATCGCTCGCCTGGAGGCCGCCGAGCCTGGCGCGGCGCGCCCATGCGTCTCCGAGTTCCACCAGCGCCCACCCGTGGTGCAATCGCGCATCCAGGTTGTTGGGATCGCGCGCCCGCGCCCACTCCAGATAACCCAGCGCCTCCCGCAGACGATCGATCACCTCCGCTTCGCGTCGGAAATGCTGCCAGGACGGTGCCGCGGTAATCAGCAGCTTGGCCAGTTCCAGCCGGGCAAAAAAGTCGTCCGGATCGGAAGCGCATATCTGCCGCAAAAGACGCGCGGCCCGCTCGAACTCCACCACCGCGGCCTGCTCATGGCCGGCGTCGTGATGTTCCCAGCCGGACGCCACGAGGTCAAAATAGAGATCCATCTTGGGCTGGGCCGAGGCTGGTTCGGCGGACGCGCGCTTGTCGTCGATGGCCAGAGCCTGCCGGTAGCTCTCCAGTGCGGAGGCGCGGTCGCCGGTGTTCTTGTACGCATCGCCCAGGTTGCGGTAGCAACGCGCCAGGTACCGGATCGGTTCGGGTTCGCCCGGTTCGAGCGCCAGGACATCTCGTGCAGCCGAGAGCGCGTTCTGCCACGCCCCCAGGTTTTCGGTGGCTTTCCCGCCCTCCGCTCTCCCGCCTTCACCTAGCGTCCAGGCCCTGTCCCACAGGGCCAGAAACCGCAGCTTTCGATCCTGGGGATGCCGCGCGGCCAGGCCGGCCGAGATCTTATCGACTTCCGCCCGTAACTCGCGGCGTGTTTTTGTGTCGCCTTGCTGGCGGTAAACATCGCTGAGCGCGATGTCAATCTCCCGAAGCTGTTGCATTTGCCGTTCCTCGCCTGGGTTCGCCAGCGCGGCTGAGACGGCCAGACGCCGCGCATTGAGCAGGCTTTGCATGGCGGCCGCCGAATCGCCGGTGCTCGCGCGCCCCAGGCTGGTCTGCACGTCTCCCACGCGCATATAGGCGGCCGCCAGTTCCGACTTGAGCTCGCGATTGTTGCCGCCCGTCGCTTCGAGCTCCCTGAGATACTCCAGCGCCTCCTGCACCAAAAGCCGCCGCGCCGCGGTGGAACCCGGCAGATCTTTGATGGCATCGTGCAGGTCGAAAAGAACCGAGTGCGCCAGGCGCTTTACCTGCTGGAAGCGCACTTCGGCGCGCTGCCGCTCCTGCCGGGCCTGGTGCGCCTGCCAGAAGGCAACGCCGGACCCGCCAATCATCGAGAGCACCGCCAGCATGATCGCGCCGCTCAGCGCCCTATTCCTGCGGACCAGCTTACGAGCGCGTTGGACCCATCCGGGCCGGTGCGCGCGGACTGGCCCGCCGTCCCGCCACGCGGCGATGTCCTCGGACAGGGCGTGCACCGAACGGTACCGTTCTTCCGGGTCCTTGCGAAGGCATTGCAGCATGATCGCCTCCAGCTCGCCCCGCAGGGCTTTCCGCCAGGGAACCGGCGCCGTACTCGGTGTAGGCGGCTCATCCGAGCAGATAGCCCGCATCACCTCCAGGGTATCCTCGCTCCCGCTCGCATAAGGCTGCCTCTCCGTCAGCATCAGATAGAGCAAAACTCCCAAGGCATGGACATCCGCGGCGGTAGTCACCGGCTGGCCGCGAACCTGTTCGGGACTCGCAAAACGCGGCGAGAACAGACGTGTGCGGGTCTGGGTGAGTCCCTGCGATCCCGTGTCGAGCAGCTTGGCCACTCCGAAATCGAGCAGCATGGCCTCGCCGTCGGGCGTAACCATAATGTTCGCGGGCTTCAGGTCACCATGAACGATCAGATGCCGGTGGGCGTACTCAACGGCAGGACAAATCGACAGAAACACCCGCAAACGCTCCCCGAGGGACGGACTATGCGCCAGCCATTCGTCCAGCCGTTCTCCCTCCACATACTCCATCACAAGGTACGGCGAGCCGTCTTCCATCGATCCGCCGTCGAGCAGGCGCGCGATACCCGGATGGCTCAGGTTAGCGAGGATCTGGCGTTCTTCGACGAATCGAGCGATGCCCGATGAGGATTGCAGGCCGGCCGACAGGATCTTGATCGCGACACGTTGCTGGAAGGTCTGATCGTCGCGGACTGCTTCCCATACAACACCCATACCGCCGCGGCCGATTTCGCGCTCCAGTCGCCATGGTCCCAGCCGCCGGCCCACCAGCGGAGAAACCGGCACATCTCCCGCGACAAGCCCTAGATTGGCCGATTCTTCCAGAAAATCGGGCCATTGCTCGTAGCAGGAGATCAACTCGTAAACTTCGCTGGCCACCGGCTTGTCCGGGGCGTGCTGGTTTATCCATGACTGGCGCTTCGGAGCCGCCACCGCAAGCGCGCCCTCAAACAGAGCCCTGACGCGTCCCCACTCTTCACTGGTCAATGGCCGCACGCCCTTCCAGCAGCCGGCGGCGCAGCCACGTTTTCGCGAGAAGCCAGTCGCGTTTTACAGTGCTCAACGAAAGGTCGAGCGCTTCGGCGGCCTCTTCGATCGACAGGCCGCCGAAATAGCGGAGTTCCACAACACGGCTCTGGACCGCGTTCAGTTTTTCCAGATCGTCGAGCGCGTCGTTCAGGTCCACGACGTCCGCGTCCATCGCGCCCTCGCCGGGCCTGCTGTATAGGGCCACGCGCAATTGTCCGGCATCGCGTTTGGCCGTGCGCCGCGCGCGCCCGTAGTCCACCAGAATTCCACGCATCACGCGCGCCGCAAAAGCGAAAAAGTGGGTGCGGTCTTTCCATTCCCGCCCGTTGGGGTGGCGGATCAGGCGCAGACAGGCCTCGTTGACAAGCGCGGTGCACTGCAGGGTGTGGCCGGCGCGTTCGTTGCGAAGACGTTGCATCGCAATGTCCTTCATGGACGGATACGTCGCTTCCATGAGACGATCAAGCGCCCCGGGCGCGTCTTCCCGCCAAGCTCTGATGAGACCCGTGATGTCCGCATCCGGACTGCGCATTTCCATACCGGGCGTTCTGGCCCGGCCACCGTCACTATTATTTCAGATCTGCAATTCGACAAGAGATCGGGCAGGCCGAACCTCGGGAGTCTCGCCGCCCTCCGAGGGTCCGGAATCAGATTCCGGTCGATTCTCGTTTATCCGTGTCTGGCGTCACCAGCCGTAAATCATCGAGTGCGCCTCCGGACCACCCGGCGTTCTCAAGTCTGATGATGGTCTTCAACCGGGGCCGCACGGGGCGTTTTCAGTAGCTTTCAGCGGTCACTCCTGTGTCCGGAAGCCTATTCCGACGCTCCCCCTGACGTACACTCCTCGCCTACAGCCCCACTCCGCGATGGTTCACCAGCGACAAAAACTCATCCCGCGTCTTCTTCCTGTCCCGAAACGCCCCCAGCATCGCGCTGGTCATCGCCCCCGAGTGCTGCTTCTCCACTCCGCGCATCATCATGCAGAAGTGCCGCGCTTCGCAGATCACCCCCACTCCCATCGGATCGATGATCTCCTGGATGGTCTGCGCCACTTCCTGCGTCAGCCGCTCCTGTATCTGCAGCCGTCGCGCAAACGCGTCCACAATCCGCGGAATCTT
>PMTR01000007.1:517-8231 GCA_003167255.1 Bryobacterales bacterium | reverse complement strand
GGGCGTGCCGTGTCGAGACTCGTCTCGACACCCTGGTGGGGTATGGACACTCTGTCGTCGCCGGGCGTCGGCATGAGTGCCGACGCGACACGCATGAGTGCGTGCGCCACATCATCACCACGGAATGTTTGTGAGAAGAGCGGGTTAGAAGTTCGTCTTCACACCCTTGGTTGTGCCGGCGGCGTTGCTCAAATCGGCTTCAAACGCCGTGATCTGAGCGGCATCGCCGGTGATGGGAAAGACGGCTTTCAACAGGAAAGTTCCGCCGGCGGAGTTTTGGAAATAGCTGGCGAAGGTCGCCGTGCTGTTCGTGCCGATGGCTCCCGGCGCGATGGCGTTGCCGTTCGAGTCGAAGAACGTGAAGGTCACCGCTCCGGCGGTGCGGGTGTTGTCGAAACCGGCAACGTCCACTTCAATCGTGCCTGCGCCACGCGTGGCTTGCGCCGCGGTCACACTCACAGCCGCCGGTACAATGACGATGGTCTGCTGATCCATCCCGGTGCCCAACTGCACCGTAATCACCAGGCTGCCGGCAGTCGAGCCGGTCTGAAAGGCGACCGACGCCTGCGTTCCGAATTGGCCCTGGGTATCGCCGGGCGAGACGGTGAAGCCGGCGGTCTGCCCGCCGGTGGCGAAGGCAATGGCCGGGTCCGTAGCGCCGCCAACGGCAGGTTGGAACGCCAGGGTCACCGTGCCGTTGCCGCTCGTGGCCGATGCCTGGCTGAGGTTCACGGTGACGGTGCCCTGCTGCGCGCTCCGGGCCTGGGCAAGCGAAACGGAGAGCTGCGGCGCGGGCAATGACGGCGCGATTCCCGTGCCGCTCAACCGATACGAGCGGCTTCCCACCAGCAGAGACCCGTTCGCGGGGCCCGCCGCGGCTGGACTGAACTGCACATCGAAGCCCGTGCTCTGAACAGGCTGCAACAGGATCCCGCCCGGAGTGGACCCGCTCAACCCGAAGCCTGCCCCGGTGGTGGCCAGCGCCGGCACGACCAGCGGCACGTTGGTTTGGTTCAAGAGTACGACGTGCCGCGTCACGGCCGATCCCTGCTCTACCACCCCGAACGCCACGGTGGCTGCGCCCAACGGCTGGGTGGCGCCTCCGGTCGAGAGCAGACAGGTCAGCTCCACCGGCACGGTAGCGGTGAGCAGTACCGACATCCCCACCGAATCGAGCGAAGCGCTATAACTGCCGGTGCCGGCGGATTGAAAGACGACCGTGAAATCCACGGATTTCTGCGGAGCCAGGGTCGCCGGCAAGGCCGGACCGCCCGTCATGGTGAAGCCGCTGCCTCCCACCGAAAGCAGGTCGAGGACGGAGGTGGTGTTGCCGATGTTGCGGATGCGGAATTGCACAGAGGCTGAGAGGCCCGGTTCGATTGGTCCAAGATCGTACACCGGAGCCACCGGTTGTTCGAGCGAGCCGCTGACCAGATAGAGCTGGAACTGGCCCCATGCCGCCGGCATAACCGCGAGGGCCAGCAGCAGCGCGCGCCCGATTCCGCCCTTCATGGCTTCCCCACTGAGATGGTGGGCGTCCCGATAGTCGGGGCGATCGCGACCGCCGTCGATACCGTCGCTGCCGGCGCTGCCGTCGATCCAGCGCCCGACTTGCCGGCCAGCAAGGCTACCGCAGCCGCGGCGCCGCCGGCCGCAACTGCCATTAGAATCCACTTGACGGGACTCCGCGAGGCGGTTGGCGCGCCTGGCGCCGCCGGCGCCGACAGGGGTGTCGAGACTCTCCCACTCCTCGGCTCCGCGATGTACTGGGAGGAGACTGCGCCCGCGTGGGCCTGTTCTTTGGCGGCGACAATGCGAATCTGGAACGGGCCGGGTGCGCGGTTCAATTGGAGGCCGCGGAGGCTCGCGCGCCCCTTCGCGTCGGTAATGACCACATCGGTGCGGAGTTGGTTGCCGAAGGTGCCGCCGGGGCCTTCCTCGGGCAGATGAAAGCTGACTGCCGCGCCTTCTACCGGTTGGCCGGTTTCGCTGGTGATTTCGACGGTCAGCGGACGCAGGCTGCGCGAGCCGGGAGTATGCACAGCGCCTTCGCCCTCAATCACTTGGATGTGGAGGACGGCCACCTGGCCGGAAGCCGCCGAGAGCCCAACACAAATCCATGCAGCCAATAGAAGCGATATTTTCACGTCTGCTGTATTGGTGCGCCGATCAGGCGAATTTTCTCACCAATACTGTAGTGATGTTGTCCGGTCCGCCGGCTTCCTTGGCGGCCGCGATCAGTTTGCGGCAGCTCTCTTCGAGCGGCGTGCCGTTGCGCCCGCCTCGCAGGATCGCCTCCAGCTCGCTCTGATCGATCACCCCGTGCAGGCCATCGCTGCAGATCAGCAACAGGGCGCCATTGCGCAGCTCGACCGAGTAGTAATTGACCGTGAGCGGCGCGCTGGCTCCGATGGCCATCGTCAGGACGTGGCGCATGGGATGGTTACGCAGGCTCTCTTCGTCCAGGCCCAGGGGCCGGCCGACTTCGTTGACCCATGTCTGGTCTTCTGTGATGACGCGCAAACCGTCGTCGTCCAACACGTATACGCGGCTGTCGCCGACACTCGCGATGGAAAAGCCGTCTTCCAAATCGAGCGCGGCTACCAGCGTCGTCCCCATGCCTTCCAGAGTGGGATCGCTATGAGATGCTTCGAGTACGCGGCGGTTGGCCTCTTCCACCGCGCTGAGCAGCACCTGGGAATCGCGCCGCCCCGCGCTGTGCACCATTTCCGACACGGTATCCACCGCCAGACGGGAAGCGCGCTCTCCGGCCCGCGCGCCACCCATTCCGTCGGCCAGGATGTATAGGCCCAAATCCGGCTCAATCAGGCAATAGTCTTCATTATTGCTCCTGATGCATCCCTTGTCCGTCAATGCGAATGCTTCCAGCATCCCCCGTGGGCTCCTTCCTCCGACAAGCCGTCTGCCACTGTATCACGCGAAAAGCTCGGGATGGGGCGGCCAAGAGGGCCGCCGGTACCGTTACCGTATTTTACTCGAATGTCATGGCGTAGAATAGAGAGGTTCTCACCGGATGATTTTCAACCGCCTCCGCTTGACGCTCGAAATGATCAAGTTCGAGCATTCCGTATTCGCCCTGCCCTTCGCTTTCACGGGGGCGCTGCTCGCCTGGCGGGCGGGCGGCTTCGGCCACTTGTACGTTTGGCACAAGCTGCTGTGGATTGTCGTAGCCATGGTGGGCGCGCGTTCGGCGGCGATGGCCTTCAACCGCTTGATCGACGCGGATATCGATGCGCGCAACCCGCGCACCAACATGCGCCACCTGCCGGCGGGACACCTTTCGACCGCGTTTGCCTGGGTGTTCGTACAAGTGTCCGCTCTCCTCTTCCTGTTGGCGGCCTTCGAGTTGAACCGGCTCTGTCTCGAACTGGCGCCGGCGGCCCTGGGTTTGATTTTCTTTTACTCCTTCACCAAACGCTTCACCTCGCTTTCCCACCTGGTGCTGGGCCTGTGCCTGGGAATCGCGCCGGCGGCTGCCTGGATCGCCATGCAGGGCTCGCTGGACGCGCGAATCGTGCTGCTCACGGCAGCGGTGACGTTCTGGACCGCGGGGTTCGACGTGATCTATTCCTGCCAGGACTATGTCTTCGATTGCGCCGAAGGCTTGTGGAGCGTGCCGCGCGTCCTGGGAATCGCGGGAGGCTTGCGGGTGGCCCGGCTATTGCACGTCCTCATGATTGTCTGCCTGCTGGCGCTGGTCTACACGTTGCACTTGGGCGCGCTGGCCGTGGCGGGCACGGTGGCGGTGGCTGCCCTGCTGGTGTATGAGCACCGTCTCGTGAAAGCCAACGACCTTTCGCGCGTGAACGCCGCCTTCTTCACCATGAACGGCTACGCCAGCGTGTTATTCTTTTTGTTCTGGGCCGCCGATATTCTCCTGTTCAAGCCAAGTGTGTGAAACATGACAGTTATCGATGACGCTCGCCTGATTCCCATCCGTACAAAAGTGGAAGCCGGCGAGCGGCTTACCTTCGAAGATGGCGTAACGCTCTACCGCACCAGCGATATCCTGGCGTTGGGATATCTGGCCAACCTGGTTCGCGAACGGATGCACGGCGATGCCACTTACTTCAACGTCAACCGCCACATTAACCCCACCGACGTTTGTGTGGCGAGTTGCCGGCTGTGCGCTTTCGGCAAGCGCGTGCGCGATCCCAAGGCATACACCATGTCGCTCGACGAAGTATGGCAGCGCGCGGGCGAAGGCTGGAGCGAAGCGGTCACCGAATTCCATATCGTGGGCGGCCTGCATCCGGAGTTGACGCTGGACTGGTATTGCGAGATGCTGCGCGGCCTCAAGCAGCGCTTTCCCCAGGTGCATCTGAAGGCCTTCACGATGGTGGAGATCGCGTATCTGGCGCGACGCGGTGGCATTTCGATCCGCCAGACGCTGGAGCGGCTGCGCGACGCCGGCATGGATTCGCTGCCGGGAGGCGGGGCGGAGATCTTCAGCGAGCGCGTGCGCCGCATCATTTGCGATCACAAGATCGACGGCAACGAATGGATCGAGACCGCGCGCACGGCCCACCAGTTGGGGCTGCGGTCGAACTGCACGATGCTCTACGGCCACATCGAAAACGACGAGGACCGCGCCGACCACCTGGTGAAGTTGCGCGCGCTACAGGACGAAACGCACGGCTTCGTCACCTTCATCCCGCTGGCGTTCCACCCAGACAACACCGCGCTGCAGCACATATCCAAAACCACCGGCTTCGCCGACATCAAGAACATCGCGGTGGCGCGTTTGATGCTGGATAACATCCCGCACATCAAAGCCTACTGGGTGATGATGACGCCGCGGATCGCGCAGATCGCGCTGCGTTTCGGCGCTGACGATCTGGACGGCACCATCGTTGAAGAGCGTATCTACCACGATGCCGGCGCGACCACCATGCAGGGGCTGCGCCGCGCCGAATTGTTGCAGTTGATCCGCAAAGCCGGCCGCAAGCCCGTGGAGCGCGACACCCTGTACCGCCCGGTAGAGCGTTCGGAAGCGACGTTTACGGTGTTGGTGTAGCGCCACGGTTTCATCAGTACACTCTGGTAAGACCGCTCCCTCACGGTCGCGGCTCGGATTGGGGTCGCGGGCTCAGGCGGAGAGGCTTCGTAGGGTTGATCAGGAAAATCTGAATTAAGTGCGGCTGTTTTACTGATTGGAGTCTGCCTTCAAGAGGAACCAATTGAAACTGTTTCTCAGTAATTCCATAGGAGATATGATTCTTAATACCCTCATATAGGGGTAATGGATAACCCGCATCATTGCATAGGGTACCTCCTGTATTATCCATTGAAGTCGATTAAGAGTTCTGGTACACCTATACTATGCTCGCGAAAAAGCATCCCCCCACCATTTCCATCGCAGTCGCGCGCTCTCGCGGCCTGCGTAAGGAGTTGGAGCAGTTGCACGCCCGCCGCATGGCGATTGCCACCCTCATCGAGACGTTGGAAGACTACGACCGGTTCCGGATGAGGCGTTTTGAGGATAGCCGGCTGAGGACAGCTTGAGGGATTACTTTTTCAAGATGGTCTGAATCCGGGCGGAGAGGTCGGGTTCGGATAGAGCGCCGGGGTGGTACATGCGAACAATTCCCGCGGCGTCAATCAGCACCAAGGTGGGGGTCGTGCTGGAGCCATAGGTCACAAAGTTCGCAGCGGACAACGGCGCCGCAACATCGCCTAATTCCGAATAATATTGACGGCGCACCTGGCCGATGTAGTTCTTCTCGACTTCGGGGGAGGCGTCGGCCCCTTTGGCAACATATCCGTAGTACCGAGTCGGCGCGACGATCACCAGGCCTTGCGGTTCAAAGGTCTTGCGAATACGGGCGAGCGTGGCGACTTCGGCTTTGCAATCACCGCACCAGTGAGCCCAAAAGAAGAGCAGAACGGGCCGGCCGTGGAGCACGGCGAGCGAAACCGGCCTGGCGCCAACCCAGTCGGCAACCTCCAGCGGCGGCGCAGGTTTGCCTTCCAGGCTCAGGAGGTTCACATTCTTGCGGATGCGCTCGGTGAGCGACGTGCCCGAGAAGAGCTTGAGCTGCAGGCGCAGAAACTCAAGGGCTTCAGGCCGTTGGCCGCGCGCGGCGAGGACCTGGGCATGGACCTCGATGGAAGCGCCGAGGGCGAGGGGCAGCCAGGAATCGGCATCGAGCTTGCGGGTTTCGAGGAGCTGGCGAGCGAGGCCGCGGGTTTCGGTAGCGTAGGAATCGGCGCGGTCGAATTGCCTGGCATCGAGCGAGCCGCGCGCCAGCCAGGAAAGGGCCGCAGCCAATTCCGGAGTGGCGCCCTGCCGCGCCTGGTAAGCGCGAACTGCATGATCGGCGGCCGCGAAATCGTGGGCAGCGACGAGGGCCCGAACATCGTTGACCACCGACGCGAACAGAAAGAGAGCGGGAACCATGGTTGAGGCTTAGCGGAATGCTGAAAAAACCAATACTAGCCGCCGATGAACACGGATGAACGCAGATAGTCTGTTTGTTTTCCATCGGCGTTGATCGGCGTTCATCGGCGGCCAACTCTTTTCATCAGGTTGTTAAAGCAGCGAATTGACGTACTGGGTCAACTTGGGGTTGGTCCAGTCGGCAGCTTCGGCGATTTTCAGCAGCACTTTTCCCTGGGAATCGATGATGTAGGTTTCGGGGTACATGAACGTGCCGTAGTCTTCGTGAACCTTGAGGTCGCGTGCGGTGAGGAAACCGGGCGAGTACTTCTGGAGAAAGGCGCGATAGGCCTTGTCGTTCTGGTCGACGCTGATCCCCAGCACCACAACGCCCTTCTGAGCGTAGTCCTCGGCGAATTTGGTAAGCGACGGAGTTTCTTCGATGCAGGGACCGCACCAGGAGGCCCAGAAGTTCAAGACGAGAACCTTGCCTCCGAAATTGGGAACCGACACCGCACGGCCGTTATCGGCAGTGATGGTGAATTGCGGCGCCTGATCACCGGCAACGACGACGCGTTCGTGGATGGCCAGGTATATCACGTAAACAAAGGCAGCCAGGAGCACGCCGACGGTGACTCTGAGAAGCCGATCAGTTTTGACGCTCTGCATTGGGGAAACTATAATCTAATTGTATCTCCACCAGGGCCCGTAGCGTCGAAGAAGGGGCCTCACAGACGATGCTGATCACCCGCAAGGTCGAATTTTCCGCATCGCACGTTTGCCGGCTTCCGCAATTATCGGAGCAGGAAAACCTCGAATTGTTCGGATTGGCGGCCAATCCGAACGGCCACGGCCACAACTATGTACTGGAAGTGAGCCTGGAGGGCGAACCCGACGCGGTGACTGGCATGGTGATGGACCTCAAGGAGTTGAAGGAGATCCTGATGCGCCAGGTGGTGGAACCCTACGACCACCGGTTTCTGAATTATGAGGTGCCGCCCTTCGACCATGTGGTTCCCACCACGGAGAACATCGCACGCGACATCTGGCAGCGCCTGGAGCCCCACTTGACGGACAGCCGGCGGCGGTTGCATACCGTGCGGGTGTACGAAACGCCGGACCTCTATGTGGATTATTGCGGGGAGGGGCCATGTTCCGTGTAACCCGGCGTTACCGGTTCGCGGCGTCTCACCGGCTGCACTCCGCGCAGTTGAGCGACGAAGAGAACCAGCGGCTATACGGGAAGTGCAACAATCCCTATGGGCACGGCCACAACTACGAAGTGGAAGTGAGCGCGCGGGGACCGCTGGACGC
>PMTR01000007.1:0-384 GCA_003167255.1 Bryobacterales bacterium | reverse complement strand
TTTGAAGTGAAGGCCCATGAAATCGAATAAAGCGATCGTGAAAGTGATTCATCCGAGGCAGGAGGAACCGAACCTGGCTCCGCTGGTGAAGGAAATGCTGGCGCTGCTGGTGGAAGATTCGCAGCGCGAAGGCCTGGAGAAAACCCCGGAACGCGTGGACAAGGCCCTCAAATTCCTGACGAGCGGCTACAAGGTGGACATCCGCAAGCTGGTAAACGGCGCGTTGTACGACGTGAAATACGACGAGATGGTGATTGTGCGGGACATCGAGTTCTTCAGCATGTGCGAGCACCACATGCTGCCGTTCTTCGGCAAGATGCACGTAGCGTACCTGCCCAAGACGAAAGTGATCGGGCTGAGCAAGATTCCGCGGATTGTGGACGC
>PMTR01000146.1 GCA_003167255.1 Bryobacterales bacterium | reverse complement strand
CGAACCCGGCATCCCCAAGCAGGTGGAGAGGTACTTCATCAAACCCAAGGTGAGGTAACCGATGGCGTAGCTATCGGTACCGGGCGTCGGCATGAGTGCCGACGCGGCCCGCACGAGTGCGTGCGCCACTTCGTTTTCGCGACAGCGGGGTCCGCCCTCCAGCCCCATTACTCCACATGCCACTTATTCACGCCCGCCGACCAGTTAGGCTGAATTACTAACTCCAGCCGCACGGCATTAGTTGTTACAGGCTTGAAAGACACTGCGTTATAGGCGCCCTTTTCGACGTTGAAAGGTCCCGGATTTTCCACCGGCTTCCATTGATCGCCGTCCTGATACAGCAGCCTCCACGACGCCGGCACGGCGCAGCCGCCGCCGGTCGAGCTGTCGTCGAACCAGAACACGTCGCTGTGTGACAGTTTGTGCGGCTGGTCGAAAGTGTATTGCACCCAGACGGTGGTGTTGCGCGTGGGCCACCAGTCGAAATGCGTGCCGTTCTCGCCGCCCGCCGGCTCCTCGCCGTCCTGCAGCGTGGCGGTGGAGCGTTCGCCGCCCTGCGGCGGCCGCGAAACCGTGATCTTGGCCGTATCCGTGATCGTCGGCAGCGCGGCCGGCTTGGCGTTGGCCTCCGACGTAGGCAGCCACACCGTCATCTCGCCGCGCCCGCGATTGGCCCACGCGTAATACGGAATCGCCGTGAAGGCCTGCTCGGTCTTCACCGTCTGGCCCTGTGCGTCTTTGGCCAGCGCCACGGCCTTGCCCTTGATCACTTCCACGCCCTTCAAAAGGCCGGGATTGAACTCCGCCGTCAGCACGGCGCTATCCGGCAGCATCAGGTTGCGCACCTTGCCGTTGGGATTGTCCACCCACTCGGCCGCGTACACAATCGGCCCGCGCTGCAAGGCCACGCGCCCGCGGTCGGGCGTCACCTGGTCGTTCGCCGCCACCCGCCGCACCGGCATCGGCAGACTCAGCTCGATGGTGTCGCCTTTCGCCCACGTGCGCGTCAGCGCCACGTATCCTTTATCGATCTTGAGCGTAACCGTCTTGCCGTTCACCTTCAGAACCGCCGCCTGCGTGTTCTTATCCGTGAAGCGATAGAGGTCGCTCGGGATCGGCTCATTGCGCGCCCAGCCCGGGATGCGCACGTTCACCGTCAGCGCCGCGCTCTGGTTCGGATTCACCGTCATCTTCACGTTGCCGTCCCATGGGTAGCGCGTTTCCTGAGTGACGTTCACCGTGCGGCCATTGTCCATCTTGATCTCGGCCGTCGAGCCCATATAAAGGTTCACCCACAGGGCGTCGCCGCGCTGCGCGTAAACGTAACCCGGCACCGACGCCATGAAGCGCGTGATGTTGCCGGGGCAGCAGGCCACTCCGAACCACTCGCTGCGCTGGTCCTTGTTGGCCTTGCCCGTGGCTTCCAGCGGATTCTGGTAGAAAAACGTTTTCCCATCGAGCGCCACGCCGGAGATCAGCCCGTTGTAGAGCGTCCGCTCCATCACGTCGACATACTTGCCATCCGCGTGCAGCAGGAAGAGCCGCTGGTTCCAGTAGTCGTTGCCCACCGCCGCGCAGGTTTCGTTATACGCGCTCATGTTGGGCAACTCGTAGTCGTTGCCGAACGCCTCCCCGGCGCCCCGAGCGCCCACGCCGCCCGTGACGTGGATCTTCTTGCCCGCCACGTTGTCCCAAATCTTGTCGATGGCATGCACGTAAGCCGCATCGCCCGTCAGCGCCGCCACATCCGCCATCCCGGAGTACAGGTAAGTCGCGCGCACCGCGTGGCCCACCGCTTCGGTCTGGTCCACCACCTTCTTATAGGACTGGTTGTATTGCGGTTCGCGCGCATTACTCACCTGCGGCTGGGTATCCGGCCCGCGCGCATCCAGCATGAACTTCGCCAGGTTCAGATACCGTTCGTCGCCCGTCACGCGGTACAGTTTCGCGAGCCCCATCTCCGTGATCTCGTGGCCCGGCCAGATGACGCGCTTGCCCGGACCGAAGGTATCCACCAGCAGGTTGGCCGTCCGGATGGCAACGTCCAGCAGGTTGCGCTTGCCCGTGGCCAGGTAGTGCGCCGCCGCGGCTTCGTAGAGATGGCCCAGGTCGTAGAGCTCGTGGCTGTCCACCTCTTCGAGGGTCCACCGCTGCGGGCTCGACCACGGATGCGGATGCAGCGGATCGATAGTGCGCGCCGTGTAGAGATAGCCGTCCGGCTCCTGCGCCGCGGCGATCTTGGCGATCAGTCCGTCGATATAGGCGTCGAGCTTCGGATCCGGGTGTACGCTCAAGGTGTACGACGCCCCTTCGATCACCTTATACACATCGGAATCGTCAAACGGATACCCCGGCGGTTTGTGATTCTCGAACGGAATCCCCTTCAGCGCCTCAGCCGCGCGGATGAAGTTGTCCACCCGTCCGGTCTCCTCTTCTTTCTCGAAAGCGAACGGGATGGTCACCGTACGGTTCGTTTCGATGCGGGGCGCCCAGAAATTGTCGTTGACGTGTACGGCGGTGAAGGGAACCGGCTTCACCGGGTAATCCCGCGCTGCCGTCTGGGCCTCCACACACGGGAGCCAGGCCAGGAGAACAGCTATTCCTGCAATCGCTTTCATGAGGCCCATTGTAATCCGTCCCGCGCCCATCAGCACCCCGCGCTTTTTTGGAGCCGCCGCCCGCTTCTGTTTCGTTATACAATGGCGGTCTCCTGGAGGTATTGCAAAAATGTTAGCGCTATCATCAGTCGCCGTCGTCCTGCTCGTCGCCGGCGCCACCACCATCCACGCCGCCACCAAGATCTCGAAAGCCGATTTCGGCAAAACCAAGGACGGCGCTGCCGTCCAGATCTTCACACTCACCAACGCTTCTGGCATGGAGCTGAGAATCTCCACTTACGGCGGCGCCATCGTCTCGTTGAAGACTCCCGACCGCACCGGCGCCATGGGCGATGTCGTCCTCGGCTTCGACTCGTTCGACGGCTATCTCAATCCCAACGAGCCTTACTTCGGCGCCCTCGTGGGCCGCTATGGCAATCGCATCGGCCACGCCAAGTTCTCGCTCGACGGCAAGACCTACACCCTCCCCGTCAACAACGGCGAGAACTCACTGCACGGCGGCGACCGGGGCTTCGACAAATACGTCTGGACTCCCAAGGAGCTTTCCGACGGCGGCCTACAGCTCACCATCCTCAGTAAGGACGGCGATCAAGGCTACCCCGGCAATCTAAACGTCACCGTGGCCTATCACCTCACCGACGCCAACGAAGTGAAGATCGACTACACCGCCACCACCGACAAGAACACCGTCCTCAACCTCACCAACCATGCCTATTACAACCTCAAGGGCGCGGGCACCGGTGACATCCTCGGCCACGTGATGATGTTGAACGCTTCGAAGTTCACTCCGGTCGACGCCGGCCTGATTCCCACCGGCGAACTCAAACCCGTCGCCGGCACGCCCTTCGATTTCACCAAGCCCACCGCCATTGGCGCGCGCATCAACCAGGATGACGAACAGCTCAAGCTCGGCCATGGCTACGACCACAATTGGGTGATCGATCGCAAAGGCGCGGGCCTTGCTCTCGCGGCGCGCGTCGAAGAGCCCTCGACCGGCCGCGTCATGGAAGTGCTCACCACCGAGCCCGGCGTTCAGTTTTATACCGGCAATTTCCTCGATGGCACCCTCACCGGCAAGGGCGGCAAGGTCTATCCGCAGAGAGCGGCCTTGTGTCTCGAGACCCAGCACTATCCCGATTCGCCGAATAAGCCGGGTTTCCCGTCCACCGAGCTGAAGCCCGGCCAGACTTACAAGACCACTACGGTCTATAAGTTCTCCACCAAGAAATAGGAAAGAGGCTAACCATGGACCGTCGCGAGTTCCTTCAAAGCGTCGCGCTGACAGCCGCCGTGGCGCAGGCGCTGCCCGCCGAGGCAGCCGAAGCGCCGGATGTCCCGGAACAATCCACGCCCCCCGATACCACGGGACACACGCTGCAATGCGAATTCCAGTACAACAACATGGCCTGGAAGGTTTATGAAGACCTCGGCAAGCGCGATGGCTCCATCACCTTCGTGCCCGCGCGCGGCGCGGCCCGCGTGATGGGGAAGCGGCCGGAAGCCGTTTTCTCGCAGGCCGCGGCGCCGTTCCTCGGGTTGGCGCAGCAGGACATCGGCAACTCGCTCGCCGACTTGCTGGCGGACAAACTGCTGGCCAACGGCGATCCCGATGAGATCCAGGTTCGCGATGCCGCGCCGCTGATCGGCAGTCCGGTTGCGCCCAACCCCAACGCCGGGCCGGGCGGCGGGAATGCCGCGGGCGGCGGCGGCACCAGCGCCTGGAACACGTTTGTCGGTACCAGAGAGTGCTTCGACACCGCGCCGGTCTATGCCACCGGCAACACGCGCACGTACCACCCCAATCAATATTTTTCCGAGTTGCAGGGCGGCGGCCCTCCCGCCGCGCCCGGCGGCGCTCCTGCCCCGCCCACTGGCGACCGCGCCAACACGCGCGAACGCTGGGAGGGCCTGCTGGGCGGATGGATGCCGGCCGTCCACAAGATTTTCCCCATCAACGACCAGTCGTATATCGATATGGTGATCTTCGGCGACGTCAAGGCCACCGACAAGTTCATCGTGCAGACATGGCACCGCACGGCGCGCATCGATATGGAAAACGGCAACGGCAAGATGACGAAAGTCGTCTACGGCTACTCATACCCCGCCTATCCTCCCTTTAAAGTGGATCCGAAGGCCGAAGAGTTCTACCGCGCGCTGCTGATCTTTGCCGAGTATTGGGACAAGCAACTTGCCGATTTCGCGCCCACCACCTTGCCCGACCGGAGTTGGGTGGACATGTCGAAGCACGCCGTGGCCAAGGAAATCATGGTGCGGCCGGGCGGCGTGTATCCCAAGTATGGCGCGGTGGATCGTGACTACTACGGCTCCGAGTACGACGGCTTCCAGGATATCTTCACGGCGTCCGTCTATACCAACCTGGAGTTAGGCCGCTTCGGGCCGTGCAAGGAAATCCTCGATAACTATCTCTCCGAGTACACCGATGCCCACGGCATGATCAACATGCGCGGGCCGGAAACCGCGCAGTATGGCCTCACGCTTTCGCTAATCGCGCGCTATCTCAACTACACCAAGGACACCGCGCTGATTCAGAAGCATCGCGCCAAGATTGAAGCCACCGCGGGCGGCCTGCTGGCGATGCACGATACCAGCCTGAAGCTCGCGCCGGACGATCGCGGCTACGGCCTGATCGCCGGCTGGAGCGAATCGGACGCCTGTCTGGCAGCGCGGCCCGAAATCTGGTGGAAGCCTTACTATGCCAACAGCGCCTTCGCCGCGCGCGGCCTGCGCGATCTCAGCCGCGTCTGGGGCGGGATCAGCGCCTCGCTCGCGCGCGACTGGATGAAGCACTCGGACACGCTGCTCGACACCACTTTGAAGAGCATCGACAAGTGGACCTTGAACGACAAGACTCCACCCTACGTTCCGTTGCTGCCTGGCTCCAAGCTGACATTTAAAGAGGCCATGCGGACGGAACGGCCCAGCGAACAACAGTGGCCGCATCGTCCCTATGCCGAATTGCTGATGGCCGGTGTGCTGCCGCCCGCAGTGGCCAACAAAGTGGTCGACACCATGCGCGCTTACGGAACGACCACCATGGGCGTGCTCGCCAACGTGGGCGGCGGTGGGAACCGTGCCATCCTGGGCTTCATCGCATACGGCTTCGCCGAGGCGCTCATCCGCCTCGACCGTATCGAAGAGTATCTGCTGTTCTGCTACGGCCATCGCTATCACGACCATTCGCCGGGAAGTTGGACGGCGGGCGAAGTGGCGGGCCTGGGTCCCGGCAAGCCGACCTTCTGCATCCCCGCGCAGCAGACCATCCCCTGCGTGGTCCGGTGGATGCTGGCCCTCGAAGATCACGACGAAGACCGCCTCTATCTTGCCAAGGGTGTGCCGCGCGCCTGGATGGCATCCGGCAAGCCCATCCGCATCGATCAGGCGCCCACACGTTGGGGCCGCGTCAATCTCAACCTCCAGAACAAACCGGAATCGAAGAGCGTGGTCGCTACGGTCGAGCTCGCCCGCGCCGGCGCTCCCCAAGAGCTTCACGTGAAGCTCCGCATGCCGCTCTCGAACGCGGTAAAGACCGCCACGGTGAACGGCCGCCCGGCTACCATCGGCGGCGAGCACCACGACACCGTCATCATCCGGACCGGGACTGAAAAGCACTTTGAAGTAGTGGGCCAATATACGTAAGAGGATTAGCCGCCGATGAACGCCGATGAACACGGATTGAACGACAATAGACTCATCGGCGTTAATCTGTGTTTATCGGCGGCTCAAATTGTTCTGATATGAATCGCCGATCTTTCCTGGGGACATCGACACTCGGTTTTGCCGCTCTCGCCCGCGCACAACAACAGTCCACGGCCGTCCCCGACGCCATCCGCGCGCTCAAGCCCATGACCGCCGGCGTCGAGCCCATCACCTTGGATGAACGCCGCGGCCGCATCGACAAGGCCCGCCGCCTCATGCACGACCAGAAGATCGACGCCGTCTTCATGGAGCGCGGTTCCTCTCTCTTCTACTTCACCGGCACCCGCGCCGTACAGATCAGCGGCCTGGTTATTCCCGCCAAGGGCGATCTCTGCTGGCTCGTCCCTGCATCCCAGTCCCTCCCCGACGACATCAAGATCGGCGGCTCCGTCGCCTCCTACCCCGACTCCGGTACTTCCTTCGCTGCCATCCGCCAGGCGCTCAAGGATCGCGGCATCACCACCGGCTGCATTGCCCTCGAAGAGCAGGTCCACTTCTCTGTCTTCGACGGCCTCCGCCAGGAGATCCCTGCGGCCGAGTTCGTCAACGCCACTCCGGTCACCGCCGGCTGCCGCGTGATCAAGTCCAAGACGGAGCTCGCGCTCATGCAGCGCGCGGCCGATGTCACCATCGAGGCCTACCGCGCCGGCCTCACCACGCTTCGCGAGGGCATGACCCCGGCCGAACTCCGCAACAACATCGGCGCCGCCTACCGCGCCCTTGGCTTCCAGGGCGGGGTCTCGGTCAGTTTCGGCAAGAACACCGCCTTCCCTCACGGCAGCACCGTGCCGCAGCCCCTGCACGAAGGCGACATGATTCTGCTCGACGATGGCTGCTCGGTGGATGGCTATCAATCCGACATCACCCGCGCCGTGGTCTTCGGCAAGCCGTCCGCGCGCCAAAAGGAAATCTGGGCCCTGGAGCGCAAGGCGCAGGACGCCGCCCTGGCCGCCGCCAAGCCCGGCGCCACGTGCGAATCGGTCGACGCCGCCGCGCGCAAGGTCATCACCGATGCAGGCTTCGGCCCAGGCTACAAACTGCCTGGCTTGCCTCACCGCACCGGCCACGGCATCGGCCTCGATATTCACGAATGGACCTATCTCGTCAAAGGGAACAAGACCCGTCTCGAACCCGGCATGTGTTTCAGTGACGAGCCCATGATTGTCACCGGCGAATTTGGCGTTCGCCTGGAAGATTGCATGTACATCACCGATAGCGGCGTTCGCACCTTCAGCAAGCAGAGCCCCGCCATCGATCAACCCTTTGCCGATCCGAGCCGCGACCGTCAGGGAGCGGTTCTTGTGTGATAAAACCGTGTACCAGGCAGGAGCAAAGTATGAAATCGCATCTCGCACTCGCAACCGCACGCGCTCTGGCGCTGGCGGCTCTCGTCGCCGGCGTCGCCTTGGCGCAGGGCACCTTCGCCGATTATCAGCGCGCGCAGGGGCTTCAGGCCAAAGCGCGCGGCCTGGTGATCGATTCGCCCGGCACGGCCACTTGGATCCACGATTCCGGCCAGTTCTGGTACACGCGATCGGTGAAGGGCGGCACCGAATTCATGATGGTGGACGCCGCCACCGCCACCAAGAAGCCGGCCTTTGACCACGACAAGCTAGCCACTGCGATCAACGCGGCCAGCGGCGGTCACTACACCGGATTGACGTTGCCTTTCGCGCCTATGGGCGGTCGCGGCGGCGGTGGCGCCGGACGTGGCGCCGCCCCGGGTACTCCGCCGCAGACCGCGCCGCTCAGCTTCACCGACCCGCAGTCCCTCCAATTCGGCACGGGCGGCTCCATGTACACCTGCAAGCTCGCCGACTATACATGCACCAAAGGCGGCGCCATACCGGCTAACGCCGGCGGTCGCGGCCGCGGCGGTGCGCCCGAAGATCTGCAGGATGTCGACCAGCCCGCTCCAATGGAAGTCGGTGGCGACCCGGTGGATGGTCTCGAGTATCAACCCGCTGCGCCTTCTCCGCAGCAGGACGACGGCGCCGTGGGCCGCGGCGCCGGCCGTGACCAACCCCCTTGCGCGGTCGATGAAGCTGCGGCGCAGGCAGGCCGTGGCGGGCGCGGTGGCCGCGGTGGCCGTGGCGCAACCACAACCGCTACCGTCGGCATCGGCGCTACCCTCGGCAGCGCCGCCCAGCTTCCCGCCGATACCGCGGTCTGTACTTCCTTCGACCATAAGTGGGACGCTTACATCCAGAACTACAACGTCTTCCTCAAACCCACCGGCTCCAACCAGCGCGGCACTCCCCTGAGTTACGACGGCTCCGAAGGCAACTATTACACCATGCGCTCGGTTGCCTGGTCGCCCGATTCCAAACATCTGGTGGCGTACCACACCCGCCCCGGCTATGACCGCCAAGTCCACTATGTCGAATCGTCGCCCGCCGACCAGTTGCAGCCCAAACACACCACGCTCCCCTACCGCAAGCCCGGAGACGCGCTGGATGTCGCCTATCCCGCGCTCTTCGACGCAGCCACCAAACAGGAAGTCGAGCTCGACCACGCGCTCTTCCCCAATCCCTACGACATCACCCCGCCTATCTGGTGGAAAGACAGCCGCGGCTTTACCTTCGAATACAATGAGCGCGGCCACCAAGTCTACCGCGTCCTTGAAGTCGACGCCAATACCGCTAAAGTTCGCCCATTGATCGACGAGGTCAGCAAGACTTTCATCTATTACAATCAGCTCGGTCCAGGCCTATCCGGTGGCCGGCGCTACCGTCACGACCTGAATGACGGCAAGGAAATCGTCTGGGCTTCCGAACGCGACGGTTGGGAGCATCTCTATCTCTACGACGGCGTCACCGGCCAGCTCAAGAACCAGATCACCAAGGGTGACTGGCTGGTCCGCAACGTCGTCGAAGTCGACGACGCCAAGCGCCAGATCTGGTTCGAAGCCGGCGGCTCCATCCCCGGTCAGGATCCTTACTTCGTCCAGTATTACCGCATCAATTTTGACGGCACCGGTCTGACGCGCCTCACCGAAGCCGATGGCGACCACGCCGTTGTCTTCTCGCCCGATAAGAAGTATTACGTCGATACCTGGTCGCGCGTCGATCTGCCGCCGCAGTCGCAGTACCGCCGCGCCGAAGACCAGAAGGTCATCATGGATCTCGAGGGGGGCGACGCTTCCGCGCTCCTCGCCGCCGGCTTCCACTTTCCCGAAGTCTTCGTGGCCAAGGGCCGCGATGGCAAGACCGATATCTGGGGCGTCATCGTCAAACCGACTAACTTCGATCCCGAAAAGAAGTATCCCGTGATCGAAAGTATCTATGCCGGGCCCCAAGGCTCATTCGTGCCCAAGACCTTCAGCGCCGTTTCGAGCGACCAGGCCATGGCCGAACTCGGCTTCATCGTGGTCCACCTGGACGGCATGGGCACCAGCAACCGCTCCAAGGCCTTCCATGACGTGTCCTATAAAGACCTCGGCGACGCCGGCTTCCCCGACCGCATTCTTTGGCACCAGGCCGCCGCCGCCAAGTATCCCTGGTATGACATCAGCCGCGTCGGCATTTTCGGAACCTCCGCCGGCGGGCAGAATGCCATGGGCGGCATGTTATTCCATCCCGAGTTCTACAAAGTGGTGGTGACTAACAGCGGCTGCCACGATAACCGCATGGATAAGATCTGGTGGAACGAACAATGGATGGGCTGGCCGCTCGGACCGCAGTACGCCGCGTCGTCCAACGTCGATAACGCCGCCAAGCTGCAAGGCCGCGCCCTGATCATCATCGGCGAGATGGATACCAACGTCGACCCGGCCTCTTCGCTGCAAGTGGTCAATGCTCTGGTCAAGGCCCACAAGCATTTCGACATGCTGTACATTCCCGGGCAAAACCACGGCGTCGCCGTGCTGTCGAGCGAGCATTACCGCGACGATTACTTCGTCCACTATCTGCTGGGCGTCGAGCCCCCGGATTGGAACAAAGTGTCGCTCCCCGCGCCCGCTGAGCCGCCCACTGCCGGCGGCAACTGAGCACTCCCACAGAGCAGCAGAGCCGCAACCAAGCCGCGTGGTGAGAGTGGAACAGACGGTGCGGTGATGACAACGTGGCGCACGCACTCGTGCGTGCCGCGTGCACACTCGTGCCTACGCCCGGCGACGACGGACTGTGTGTACCCCGCCAGCGTGTCGAGAGGAGTCTCGACACGGCACGCACGAGTGCGTGCGCCACATCATCGGGCCACATGTAAGAAATGCCGGCTAGCTTCTTGGCAAGCGAATTTCCAACCCGACGCCCGCACTACTTGATCTGCACGGTCTCGCCCGCGGCCGCCAGCTTGCCTTCCAGGGCATCCTGCGCCAGCGCGCGCACGGAGTAACTTCCCGAAGGCGCTTCGAGCGTCATCACAATACTCAAACCGGTCTTCGCCAACCGCGCGAAAGTGGCCTCCGTGAAATTCAGCTCCAACTCGCTCCGCTTGCCCGTCACGAAGACGCCGTGGCTATCCAGCAAGACCGCGACGACGGTCAGGGTCTGTCCCCGCCGGTCTTGCCTGGTCTCGAAATGCAGGCGGCTGATGTCAAGGTGAGCGATCATCGTGACGCCCGACGGCCCCGGTCGCTGCTCCCAGGAGAACGCGACAGGCAAATCCATGACGGTGTCCGAGGCCATGACTTCACTGTCCAGTCTGGAGGGCGGGACGACTGGCGCGGCGGCATTCGCCGAGGGCGCCGTGTAGCCCAGCCGGGCTTGCAGGGAATACCGTTTGCCCGCGGCGAGCCGCACTTTCAGGCCATGAAAGCGCCCGTCGGCCACCACGCCGGTGGGCGCGAAGCTGAGGACGTACATGGTCTCCGGCACCATGCCCAACTCCCGGAAGCCGCGCTCCAGGTCGTTGCTGTTGTGGTAGAACGTGCCGCCCGTGCCGGCGGCCAGGACCGCCATTCCGTCGTCTTTCGCCTGTTCCTGCCTGCCCGCGGTTTGCGCTTCGACGATCCGCGCGCGTTGTGGAACCCGGCCGACCGGCCGTGAGTCGGAAGCGTCACCTCCCGGCACCACAGTGTAAAGCCCCTTGGCGTCCAGAGTGTTGATTACCACTTCCGCGCGGAGCGCCTTGGTCATCAATAGATCTTCGTCGGACTCCAGGTTGCCCGTCAGGAATCCCGCGGAGGTCAGCAGAATCATGCGCGGTCCGGGCAACTTCGCCATGCCGCCCACCAGGCCTTCAATCACGCGCAGTGTGTTCTTCGAGTTAAACAGCGCGTGCTCCCAGATCCCCTGGGCCATAGACATCACCTGTTCCTGGGCGTGCGGGATGCGCCCCGCGCAGGCTTGAAGCTCGGCCACCTTCGCCTGCAGCACATCGTTGTCCAAGTGATTGACGATCAGGTAAGCCTCATAGGGCCGGATGCGGGGGCACTGCAGCGCCGAATCGTCGGAGAATGTCCGACGGGCAGTCACCTTGGCGATCTGCTCGACCAGTTTCGGCACATCCCCGATGAACTCGGAGTCCTGCGACTGCGCCGTAGTGACCACCACCACGCGGTCGCCTGGCGCCAGGCTGGTCTTGACGAATCGTTCCGCGGCATCTTTGGCCGGCTTCAGGGCTGCCTGGTCGATGTTCAGATCGTCGAAGCAGAGTGCCACAAAGCGGGGCCGTGGTCCCGCGGTGGCGGTGGCGGCGGCCGCTGCCGGGACGGCGGCGGGCTTGGCGCCGCCACCGGCGTCCCCCTGCGGTGTGAAACTTTGCACCGAGAAGGCCGTGATGACCTGTTTCTTCCCGGCGTCGTAGATTTCGAAGTCGTCCTTTGTGAGGCCGGCGACCGCGCGGCGCTGGCCGTCGCGGACCACCACCGGAACTTCCACCAGGTCCACCTGAGTGCGCAATACGACTGGCGACGGAGGCACGTACGGAACGGTCCGCGCATGCATTTCGTCGGGAGCAATGGACTGGGCCGCCGCCAAACCGAGACAGGCAAGCGCGGCCGGTACCGCCAAATACGGGCTCTTGATTTGGTTCACCTGACTAAGTATACGGTTTCATCAATACACTGTCGTATTCCGCGAAGATCGCTCCCTCACGGTCGCGGCTCTGATCGGAGCCGCGGGCGCCGGCCGCAGCCCCGCGCTATTTCTTCTTGCGGATGTACACCGCGCCGTTGAGCGTGCGGACGGTAAGTTGCGCGCCGCCGCCGTTAATCGTGCCGCTGATGTTGCGGTCGATGCGGATCTCGAAGCGCATGTCCGAAGAGCCGCTCTTCTGCGTGATGGAGTGCCTCGCGCCCAGCGTGACGTCGAAATCGGAATAGACCGGGCCGCGCATCGTCTTGACGGCAAGATCGGCTTTGAGGTCCGGCGGGAAAGTGACGTCGATCGGCCCGTTGAGCGTAGAGAAGGCCATGGGCTTGGCGGCATCCACCGCATCCATCTCGACGTGGATCGGCCCGTTGAGCGAATCGGCCGTCACCGTGCCGGAGATGTGATCGAGGGTGATGTGGCCGCGTTGCGTGTGGGCGGACACTTCGCCGTGCACGCCGTCCACATTGACGTTGCCGTTCAGGCTCTTGAGGCGGAGCGACGTGTCGGCGGGCACGGTGATGAGGAGGTTGCCGCGCCCGCCGAGGCGGTTGTGCACCGTAATCACGTTGTCGTCTTCCACCACTTCCAGGCCCCTCATGGGAACGTCGATGCGCTTCATGCCGTCGTGCGTGGCGGCGGGGCCGGCGGCGCGCACCCCGGATGGCTCTTCGACAATCACATCCGTCCCGCTATGCGTCTTGATGGTGATGCTGCCGTTCAGAACACTGCAGTTGATCACGCGGGGATGCGAGGTGTTGCGGGCAGGCACCACCACGCGATCGCCCGTCGTATCCTGCGCGCCGGCAAGCGCGCAGAGAGCCAGTAGGAAGCCGATCGAGGCCAGAGTCGCTTTCATTTTCGTGTCCTTCTCTTGAGTCCCTTAAGCTGCTTTCGAATGCAGGCGGATGGCGCCGTTCAAAGTCCGGAACGAAAGCGCCGGCCCGCCCTTGCCCGCGCGGACTTTCATGTTGCCGCCGGTGCGGTAGATGAATCTCGTTCCGCTGTCCTCTCCCTTGATGACCGTGGGCACCGTGGTCACGTCGAAATCCGAATAAACGCCGCCGTGCAGGGTCTTGAAGGAGATGTCCGCATCGAGCGAAGGCTGGAAGTAAATGTCGATCGGCCCGTTCAGAGTGTCGAACGAAGATTCGGCCGTGGGGTTGCGCGTGAACGCGACCTTCACCGCGCCGTTCAGGCTCTTGACCGAGCCCGCGCCCGCGATTTCCTGCATGTCGATCTTGCCGTTCAGCGTGTGAACGTTGAAATTGCCGCTGGAGTTCTTCACTTCGATCGCGCCGTTCAGCTCCTTGAGCTCCAGTTGCGCCCCGCGTGGCGCCTGGATCTCGTAGTCGAAAGTCACCGAGTATCGGTAGCGGTCGCTGCTCCAGTTCACGCCGCCTCCGGGGCTGCGGTACGGGCCGTTTTCATAGAGCTTGACCGAATTGCCGTCCTGCGACATGTCAAGCGTGACGTCATGCTTGGCCTTATCCAGATCGCTTTGCGATTCGGCGCGGAAGTGTTTCTCCACCTTCACCTGGATTTCGGAGCCGGCGCCGCCGGTAACATGGATATAGCCGTTGACATTGTCCACCAGCAGCTTTGAGACGTTGTCTCCGGCCGCCACTTTGAAGGTGCGGTTGATGGTTTCGCGGTCTTCGAATGTCCAGTCACTCTGACGATGCTGGGCGGCCAGAAGCGGAACAAAGGCTGCGGCGAGTGCGATGAGTTTCACTTGGAAACCTCCAGTTTTTGAATGCCGGCCAGGGCGCGCTGCCGGGCCGATTCGTCGGCTTGCACGTCCTGTGCCAGTTTGCGCATGGCAGGAATGGCGGCCTGATCGTTGTTCTCGACGAGAATATCCATGAGGGCGATTTCGACCAGCGGCGAATCCTGTAGAGGCAGAGCGTCCACCAGGGCGCGGCGAATTTCCGGATTGGATGCCAGTTTCTCCAGCGCGTCCGTGGCGGAGAGCCGCACGTTGACGTTGGCGTCGTGATTCAACGTGTAAAGCAGGGCCTGTTCCATTTCGCGATCCGGCCGGGCCACCTGCGCGCTATAGCCGACGCCGCGAATCCGCGAGCTGGGCGATTGGTCCTGCAGCATCGAGAGAGCCACCATCTGCCGCAGGTTCTCCACCTGCGCCTGAAGTTGCGCCAGCTCCGGACTGGGTGCGGGTGGCCGGGTGAGGATGTGCGCGCCCAGAGCGCCCGCGGCCACCAGCGCGAGTGAGAAGGCCGCCTGCCGGACCGCGCGGGCCGGCCACCATCCGAAAGCGAACCTGCCGCTGCGCTGAGGTGCGGCGGGCGTTTCCGCCATGCCCGCCTGGTAAGCTTCCAGCACTTCGAGGAAACGCGAGCGCATCCCGGCATCCGGTTCCACCACGGGCAGGGATCGAAGGCCGCGCCACACGGCACCCATTTCGGCAAGATCCGAACGGCAGCCCGCGCACGTATCCACGTGGGCAATCAGCTTTTCACGCGCGGCCGCGTCCAGTTGGCCGGCCAGGCACTCGGGAATTTGCTCGCGGAACTTATCGCAATTCATGACGCACGTTCTCCACTCAGCGCGAAGAACCGGTCGCTCAGATCGCGCAACGCCCGGTAGACGCGGACCTTTACCGTTCCCACTTCGCATTTGAGAACGGTGGCGATTTCTTCATACTTCAGATCGAGGAAGCGGCTCATCACCAGCACTTCCCGTTTGTCGCGCGGCATCGCGGCCAGGGCGCGCCGCAGCAGAACGGCTTCCTGGCGGCTCTGCGCCTGCCGGTCGGGCGGCGCCTCGGGCCCCCGTAGCTCCACAATGTCTTCCCCAAGCGCGACCTCGGCAGCGTGCCGCCCGGCGTGATCGTGGTGGACGTTGCGCGCCACCTGGTACATCCAACTCCGGAACGAAGCCGCCGGTTGGTACGTGTGCCGGTATTTCAAAATCCGAAAAAAGACTTCCTGCACGAGATCCTCGGACATGGCCCGCTGTGCGGTGAGGTGGAGAAAAAACTGGAACAGCGCGCGGTGATACCGTTCGAAGAGCGTCTCCAGCTTCGAGACGTCTCCCGCCCGCACTTCCAGCATGATCTGTTCGTCTTCCACTTGAATCCGGTGATTGATGTTACGTATGAGGATACTTGCCGAACCGCAAAAGGTTACGCGTGCCGATGACAAACCGACCCGTGTTGGGGTCAGTTTGGAAACTAACTCCTTTGTTTGCGTTCAATACCGACCCATGTTGGGGTCGTTTTCCGCGGTATCGTTAGAAGCATGACACGAGCGATTTGGATGGCTTCGATGATCTTGGTGGCAACTGGCGCCGCGCAGCAGACGGCCAAGAAGCCCTTCCAGGCGCAAGGCACCTCAGGCATTGCGTACCGCGTCGATAAAGATGAGGAGATCGTCGAAACCACCAACGTCGCCTGGCAAGTGACCGGAACGGACATTCCCGTCCGGCCCAAGAATGAACGCCTGGTACTGCGCACCATCGCCAAACAGACGCAGGTGCTCGGCGATATCGGCACGGATGCCACCGTCACCATCGAAGCATGGCCGATGGGCGCGGACCTCCACTCGAAGCCGCTGTACAGCGTGACGCAGACCGGACTGGAGGCGCACACGCTGGAGAATGCGCTTTTGCAGTTCTCGCGCGGGACCGAGGAAGTGGAGTGGTGGTCGCTGCACCAGTTGGGAACGGGCCGCCATCTCTTCGATACGTACGTGCCGCCCGTAAACTTTTCGACTTCCCGCGAGTTCTTCATCTCGCGCTACGGCGCGCTCGATGTCCCGCCGGACGACGCCACCGACGCGCGCCTGAACGAGCCGCATATCGTCGCCGTGCTGGTTTACGCATCCACCGAAAAGGTGATCCGCGAGGCGATGATCACCGCCGACGACGTTAATCGGGCCAAGGAACTGCGATCGTACGCCGACACGCGGCGGACGCTGACCCTTCGCGAATCGCCCTCGCTTCCTCCGGTGCTGCGCATCCGCTTTGTGTCGAACGACAAAGTGGAGAAAGAGACGCTACTCGAAGTTCCCATCACCAAAGACGACCTGGACCTTGCCGCCGCCAAAGTTCCCGCCGGCCTGCACGTGAAAGCCTGGAAGCGGTAAGTGGGACAGGCCATCGGTTTTTGTGGCCTGTTGCTGGGGGCCTTCGGCCCGCGAAATTNNGGATGTCGCCGGGCGGGCTGGGCTGCACAGGAAGCCGGCTGAAGCCGGCTGCGGCCAGAATTGGCCGCCCCACTTTTCGACCCTGTCGTGGCCGCGGTTTGGCGAAGATGACAGACCACAAAAGACGATGGTCTGTCCCACGTAAGTGCACTGTGTTGGTTTACTGGCCTGTCGCCGTTGATGGCGTGATGGTGGCCGGGCTTCCGCTCTGCTTCAGTTCGCGCTCGCGTTCGAGCACGGTCACGCCGTGCGTCATCCAATCCTCCGGCGGCGCGCCTTTGAGGTAGTGATCGAACCAGGCGTTGATCCGCCGGTGGTAATCGATCTGGTTGGCCTTCTGCGCCACCGAGTGATTCTCGCCTTCATACACGAGCATCAGGCACGGCTTGCCGGCGCGGCGCGCGGCGTTGTAGAACTCGATGTCCTGGTGCCAGTCGGAGGCGCCGTCGTGGTCGCCCACTTCCATCAGCAGCGGCGCGGCCAGCTTGTTGGCGACGAAAGTCGCGGAGTTGCGGATGTAGGATTGCGGGTCTTCGTAGAGCGGCACCTGCATGCGCTCCTGCCCGACTTCGACGTGGTTGGTCTCCGGGCCGCCGCTGTTCCAATAGATCTCGCCCACGCTGGAGGATAGATTGGTGAGCGCGCCGCCCACCGCCCCGGCCGCAAATAAATCCGAGTGCGTGACGATGAAAGTGGTCTCGTACCCGCCCCACGAATGACCCGTCAGGCCGACGTGCTTCGCGTCCACCATGCCCGATTCCAGCACCTTCTTGACCGCGGCCGTGACGCAATCGAGCGCGGAGACGCCCGGATCGCGCGGCTTGAAGACAATATCGGGCCGCAGGACGAAGTACCCGTGTTGCGTCCACACCGCCGGGTTGTACGTGCTGCGCTCCGAGGGCGCCGTCCAGTTGTGAAGCTGGTTGCTTTCGATTTCGTAAATCTGCACGATCATCGGGTACTGCTTGCCCTTCTCGTAATTCGCCGGGTAGTAGAGCGCGCCCTGCAACCGGTCGCCGTGGGAGTTCTTGTAGTCCACCAGCTCCGCGCGCCCCCAGGCGTATTGCGAAGCGAACGGGTTGGTGTCGCTGACGGCTTTGGCGTTCTTGAGGTCCGGGCCGGCGGCGTAGAAGTTCGGGGAAGCATCCCATGCGCCCGACTGGTAAACATAGGTGTCGGCGTCCCTGGCTTTTTCCAGACCGCGCACGCCTTTGTCCGCGAACACCAGGCGGTCCACCTTGCCGTTTTGGAGTACGGCGTAACCGGTGTTCTTGGTCCAGCGGCCCTCCAGACTCAGGTAGAGAGGCTTGGCGAGGTCGATGGGTTCATTGGTTCCGCCACCGCCGCCGCGGCCGCCGCGGCCGCCACCGCCCACACCCGAGACGCGCACATAGCGCTGGCGAATCTCCTCGGCGCTGCCGTCGGTGAGGCGCTTGGGTTTGGAGGCATCGGGAAAAACTTCCCAGAGATCGTAAGCATCATAGACGATCACGCTGCGATCGTCCTTGGTCCAGCCGGCGACGCCGTAGGCCGGTTTCTGGCTCACCGGGTAATCATTCTCCTTGTTGGTGAAGCCGATCTTGGAATCCTTGGTAATGTTGCGGGCGGCTCCGGATTCCAGATCGTAGATCCAGAAATCGCCTTCGCGGAAATTCATGGCGTACTTGCCGCCGGGGCTGAACTCGACTGGCGGGACGAGGTGCTTGGCCACCTGGGCGCGCTCGCCGGTTTCCAGATTGATTTTGTAGACGTCGGTGAAATTGCGGCCGAACATGCCGTCGTTCTGGTAGGGCACGCCGTCCAGGGCCAGGGCTCGCGAGCCCGTGCGAGGCAGGCGGACGTCTTCCTTGAGATTGCTGGAGAGCGGCACCAGCTTGCCGGAGGCGATGTGCCAGGCGGCCGGCTCATTGCGGTCGCGGTCGCGGGCGGCGGTGAGTTTCTGTTCGCTGATGACGTTGACGTCCTCCCAGTGCCAGACTTCCACCGTGGAGGGATCGTCGTCGGACTTCTTGACTTCGATCTTCTTGGGCCAATCGGCGATGCCTACGTAGACGATGGATCCATCCTCCGACCACTGAGGCGCGCGCGCGGTGACGATGCGCTTGGGAGCGTCGACTTTGACCGTGCGCTTGTCGCCCAGGCTCTTCCAGGCGAGAACGTTGTAGCTCTCACCTTCGTAGCCGTCCTGTTTCATGGAGCGTAGCGCGGCGAGGTCGCTCGATTCCTTGCGCCAGGTGAGCGCGGTGAAGAGGGCGGGGCCATTGTCGAGGACTTTGAGGGAGCCCGAGGCCGGATCGAAAATCTGGATGGCGTTTCCGGTGCGGCCTTCGACCCCGATAGCGATGGCGAGGTTGCTGCCCTTATCCTGCCAGGCGTAGCCGGTGACGTTGCCGAAGGTCGTATCGATGCCGTTGCCGAGGTTGCGGACGATGAGTGTGTAGCCGGTGGGGTCGCGTTCGGCGTCGGAGGCTGCGCCTGCGGCACCGCGGCCGCCACGACCACCGCCGCCGCCGGCGGGAGCGGCTGCCGCTGCGCCTCGCGCCGCACCTGCCGCGGCCGGATTGTACTTGCGGAAGGCGATGTACGGGCCCTCGCCCGCGAAGGCCAGGGCTTGCACATCATCCACCACGGTGATGGCGCCGCTCGTGAGATCGAGAAGGTTCAACTTGTTCTGCAGGGTGCGGGTGGCCTTGCGGGCGCGCTCCTGCTCGGCTTCGGAAACACCGGCTTCGCAAGCCAGCCAGCGGGAATCGGACGAGAAGGCGGCGCCGGCGCAATTGGCCAGAACGTGCGTCTTCCCCGCGCCCGCAGTGGAATTGACGCGCAGTTCGTTATCGCCATTGGTGCGGCGGACTTCATGGGCCAACCACTTTCCATCGGGCGAGAGCGTGCCGGCGCCGAGGGTTTCCCACTTGCCGTAATCGGCGGGGGCAAGGGTGGGTTTGGGTTGGGCGAGCGCGCAGGCCGCCGTGACCAGGAGGATGGTGAAAGTGCGGAGGGGCATATTGCAGATGATTCTATCGCATGGATGGATCCCGGAGGACGAGTGGATAAGGCGCTGCGGAAAGTGGGGATGTAGCGGGCGGCTTGCGTGGCGGGAGTGGGCAAGCTAAAGCATGCCCCACCAAGTACCGTGATAGTCTAGGCTTCTTATGAAGCTCGCTGGCCTCTTGCTGTTGGCTCCGCTTTGTTCCGCACTGGCGCAGGCGCCCACGCCGGAATCGGTGCTCGGGCACAAGCCGGGCGACGATTTTTATCTCGCCACCTATGACGATGCGCTGGGCTACTTTCAGAAACTGGCGCACGCTACCGACAAGCTGAAGCTGGTGCGCGTCGGCAAGACCACGCAAGGGCGCGAGTGGGATATCGCCATCATTTCTTCCGCCAAGAACCTGGCCGAGCTGGATAAGTATAAGGATACGGCGCGAAAGCTGGCGCTGGTGAAGGGGCTCACCGAGGAGCAGGCGCACGCGCTCGCCCACGCCGGCAAGGTGATCGTGCACATAGACGGCGGGCTCCATTCCACCGAGGTGGCGCCGGCGCAGATGACCATCCAGCTTGCGTACAACCTGGTCACGGCCATGGATCCCGAGACCGCGTCGATCCTCGACAACGTCATCCTGCTGCTCTGGTTCTCCATCAATCCCGATGGCCAAAACATGGTGGCCAACTGGTATCGCGGCAACCTGGGCACGCCTTACGAGGTGAGCTCCATGCCGGGGTTGTTCCAGGAATACATCGGGCACGATAACAACCGCGACGGCTACATGAACAACATGATCGAGTCGCAGGTGATCACGAAGGCGGAGCTGGAGTATTACCCGAACGTGTTTTACAACCACCACCAGACGGCGCCGTTTCCGGCGCGCATCTGGATTCCGCCGTTCGGAGACCCGGTCTCGCTCAATCCGCACCCGCTTATGTACAGATGGGTGAACCTCTTCGGCACGGCCATGGCGGCGTGGTTGGACGAGCACGACATGCCCGGCGCCATGCACCGCGGACGGTTCGACGATTGGTATCCCGGTTTTGTAGACCACGTCAACAATTTCCGCAATACGGTTTCCTTTCTGACTGAAACGGCCCTCTACCAATACGCCACGCCGCACTTTTACACTACCGACGAATTCCCGCGCGACAAGCAGGATCTGCGCACCGAAGTTTATTACTCGAGCCCATGGCGCGGTGGCTGGTGGCGGCTGGGCGATGCCGTGCGGTATACGCTGGGCGCGTCGATGGCGGTGCTCGATACGGCCGCGAAGAACCGCGAGGAATTGCTCTACGACCGGTACCGCGCGGGCCACGACGTGATCGATCGCTTCACCAAGGACCCGCCGTTCGCTTACATCATTCCGCGCGAGCAGCGCGACACGCCCACGGCGGAGACGCTGGTGGAGAAGCTGCTGATCGACGGCATTGAAGTGCACCAGGCAACCAAGGAATTCACGGCCAACGGCTCTACTTATAAAGCGGGCGACTTCGTGGTGCTGATGGACCAGCCGTTTGCGGCGCTGGTGAAAGAGCTGTTCGACATACAGAAGTATCCGGAGATGCCGCGGCCGGCGGCG
>PMTR01000160.1 GCA_003167255.1 Bryobacterales bacterium | reverse complement strand
CCGATTCAAAAGTAGCATGGAGGCGAAACCAAGCCGGGGGAGAAAAATGGCAAGTGGATGAAAACAGGGCAAATTGAGGCCAAAGAAATTTGTGATCGACACCCCAGGCCGGGGACAGACCGCTCTGTCCACGCGGCGCAAAGGCGGCGCCTTGGGACAGAGAAGTCTGTCCCCTGGATACGATACACTGGCAGGAACCGGCAGGAGAGTGTAGATGCAACTTAACAGATTCGCGATCGGCTTAGCCTGCGTGGTCTCAGCCGCCTTCGGTCAAGGCACCGACTGGCCGACATACGGCGGCGACCTGGCCAGCAGCAAGTACCGCCCGCTCGACCAGATCAACGCCGCCAACTTCAGCCAGCTCGAAATCGCCTGGCGCTTCAAGACCGACAACATCGGCAACCGGCCCGAGTATAAGCTCGAAGGCACCCCGCTCATGATTAAGGGCGTGGTCTATGCCACCGCCGGTTCCCGACGCGCCGCCATCGCGCTCGACGCGGCCACCGGCGAACTGCTGTGGGTGCACGGCGAACACGAAGGCGAACGGGGCGCCGCCGCCCCGCGCCAACTCTCCGGACGCGGCCTGGCCTACTGGTCCGACGGCAAAGAGGAGCGCATCCTTTATGTCACGCCGGGCTACCGGCTGATCGCGCTCGACGCCAAAACCGGCGCGCTGGTCCCCACGTTCGGCAAAGGCGGCGCCGTGGACCTCAAACTCGATGACGACCAGACCATCGAGCCCGATTTGACCACCGGCGAAATCGGCTTTCAATCCGCGCCCGTGGTCGCCAAGGACACCGTGATCGTCGGAGCCGCCTTCCGCGAAGGCATGACCCCCAAGAGCATGCGCAACAACAAAGGCTATGTACGCGGCTTCGACGTGCGCACCGGCAAGCGCCTCTGGATCTTTCACACCATTCCGCTCAAGAACGAACTCGGCTACGATACCTGGGAAAACGGCTCCGCCGACTACACCGGCAACACCGGCGTCTGGACGCAGATCTCCGTCGATGAGCAACTCGGCCTGGTCTACCTGCCCGTGGAATCTCCCACCGGCGATTACTACGGCGGCCACCGTCCGGGCGCCGACCTGTTCGGCGAATCGCTCGTCTGTGTCGATCTCAAAACCGGGCAGCGCAAGTGGCATTTCCAACTCGTACACCATCCGCTCTGGGACATGGATATTTCCTCCGCCCCGCTACTCGCCGATATCACCGTGAACGGCCGCGCCATCAAAGCCGTGGCGCAGCCCACCAAGCAGGGCTTCCTCTATGTCTTCGACCGCGTGACCGGCAAGCCCGTGTGGCCCATCGAAGAGAAGAAAGTGGAGCGCGGCAGCGTGCCCGGCGAATGGTATTCGCCCACGCAGCCCATTCCCTCGAAGCCGCCGGCCTATGCTCGGAACGGCATCTCGATCGACGATTTGATCGACTTCACCCCCGCGCTCCGCGACCAGGCCCAGACACAAATCGCCAGGTACAAAATCGGACCCGTCTTCACCCCGCCCGTCGAGAGCCAAGCCGAAGGCCCCATCGCCGCGCTCACGCTCGGCACCGCCAGCGGGGGCACCAATTGGCCCGGCGGCTCTTATGATCCCGAAACCCACACCGTCTACGTCTATGCCTGCAACTCCTGCGTGACTCCCATCAGCCTTCTGCCCGCGCCCAAGGAGGTTTCGGATATGCGCTACGTAGCCGGCACCGCCGGCCAGCCCGTGCGCATGCGCACAGGCCCCGGTGAGAACACCGGCGCCGATTCACCGCTGCCCACGCGCACGCCCGGCGGCCGCGGCGGCGCCGCCGCCGGTGGTGGCGGAGGCGGTGGTGGCGGCTTCGGCGGCCTTTCCGTGCAGGGCCTTCCGCTCATCAAGCCGCCTTACTCCACGATCTCGGCCATCAAGCTGGATACCGGCGAAATCGCCTGGCAGATCCCGCACGGCGAAACCCCCGACGCCATTCGCAACCACGCCGCCTTGAAAGGCCTCACCATTCCGCGCACCGGCCAATCCGGCTACAACATCGGAACCCTCATCACCAAAACGCTGCTGATTGCCGGCGACGGCCAGGTCACCACCACCGACGCCCATCCCCGCGGCGCCATGCTCCGCGCCTACGACAAAGGCAGCGGCAAAGAAGTGGGTTCGGTCTGGATGCCGGCGCCGCAGAGCGGATCTCCCATGACCTACATGTGGCAGGGCAAGCAATACATCGTGATCGCCGTCAGCGGCGGCGCGTATTCCGGCGAGTACATCGCCTTCCGCCTGCCCGACGAAGGACGCTGATGCGGTGTCGCGGGTGGATCTGGGCCGCGTTGGTCTGCGCGGCCGCGGCCCTGGCTCAATCCTCGCGCTCGGTCTGGGACGGCACATTCACCGAAGACCAGGCCAAGCGCGGCGAATCGGTCTCGGAGAAGGAATGCGTCAACTGCCACGGCGCGGCGCTCTCCGGCGGTGAGGAAGCTCCGGCGCTGGAAGGCGCAGGGTTCCTTTCCAACTGGAACGGTCTCACGGTGGGCGATCTCTTCGACCGCATCCGCAAGTCCATGCCGCAGGACGACCCCACGCGCCTCACGCGCCAGCAGGACGCCGACGTGTTGGCGTATATTTTGAGTCTGAATCGGTTCCCCGCCGGCAAGACGGAACTCTCCGCGCAGAGCGAAGTTCTCAAGCAGATCAAAATCGAACCAGCGAAGTAAGTGGGACAGACGATCGGGTTTTGTCGTCTGTCAGGCGCGCGGCGTTAAGGGGGGCAAGACAGACCACAAAAAACGATGGTCTGTCCCACCGTGTCCCTACGCCAGCGCGGCCAGTTGTTCCACCTTGGGCTTCAACGCGGCCTTTTGCTCGCCGGTCAGATCCACGTGTGGCGGCCGGCAGAAGCTCTCGCGCAGGCCCAGCCCCGCCAGCGCAGCCTTGATCAGCGGAATGCCGTCGCTGCCGCTGGCCACCCCGCGCAGCAGTCCGCTCGCCGCCCGCAGCTTGGCCATGGCCTCGGTCACGTCTTTGCCCTCGCGATGCGCCTTGAACACCGCCGCGCTCTGCCTGGTATAAAGGTTGCCGCCCATCAGGATCGCGCCCATCCCCGCCGCCAGCGCCGCCGGGATATTGTTGTCCGTGCCGCTCATCATGTTCAGCTTCGGAAATTCCTTGACGAAGGTGGCGTAGCCTTCCGCGTTGCCCGTGGAATCCTTGATACCGGCCAGCATGGGATAGTGTTCCAGCTTGTGCAGCAACTCCACCGTGATGGGCACCGCACTGGTCCCTGGAATGTGATAGAGGTGCACCGGGATCTTGGCCGCTTCGAGCACTTGCGAATAATACCGGTAGAGTCCTTCCAGGCTCGGGTTCTTGTAATAGAACGGCGGGATGCATAGCACGCCGTCGGCCCCGTTCGAAGCCGCGTGCGCCAACAGTTCCTGCGTCTCAGGCAGGTTGGGCGTGCCCACCTGCACAATCATCTCCAGCCCCGACCGGTGCTTCAGCGCAACTTCGGCGATCTTTTTGCGCTCCACGCAGGAGAACATCGGAAACTCGCCGGTGGTGCCGAGCGCCACCACGCCATCCGCCCCGCGCTCTTTGAAATAGGGCATCAGGTCGCGGTAGAGGGCTTCGTCGAACTTCCCCTTGCTGTCGCACGGCGTCACCGCCGCAACATAAAATTTGGGGGCCGGCTTCACAAAGCCGGTGCTGGCCGGGCGCGGAACGGCAGCCGCTGTTGCCGCCACGCCTACGGCGCCGAGAAAACTTCTTCTGGTCGCTTCCATGAGATCACCTCTTCTCTCGCAAAACCGCTCCCTTACGGTCGCGGCTCGGTTAGCTTACGGAACCTGTAAGTCCGGTACCGGCGCCGGACGCAGCCGCCGCTGGTACAACCATGCCAGACTGTAAATCGAACAGCCGATCACCACCGCCAGCACCGCATTCGTCGCCATCACCGCGACGGCCGTCGCCAGAAACGCGCACGCATCCACGCGGCTCATCTTGGGCAGGCGCCGCCACGCGCTCCAATCCAGCAGGCACAGCCCCATCCATGCCGTCACACCCGCCAGCGCCGGAATCGGAATGCGCTCCACCACGCCCGAGCCCAGCCACAGAATCCCCACCAGGAACAGCGCGTGCATCAGGTTCGAAACCCGCGTGGTGCCGCCGCACCGCACCACCGCCAGGCTGCGTGCCGGAATGCCCACGCTGGGCGGCGCGCCGAACAGCCCGCCCAGGATGTTGGCCGTACCGTAAGCGCTCAGTTCCGCGTCCGCATCGCCGGGCTTCATGCGTTGGTGACGCCCTCGAAAATGCTCGACCACGCGCGACGTGATCAAAATGTTTACCGCTGAGACAAATGCCAGCCCCGCCGCCGAGGGCATGGCGGCCAGCACTTCGCGCAGATTCCAGGAAATGCCGGCCAAGGGCGGTAGCATGGCCGGCAACGCGCCCACTTCTTTGGTGTGAAAGCCGAAAAAGCGGCCGATCAAAATCGCCAGCGCCACGCCGATCAACGGCGCCGGTGCGCGATGCGAAAGCCGCGCCGCCACCGTGGCTGCCACAATCACGCTCACTCCGAGGATCAGCGGCACGGCCCGCACGTCCCCCAGGTGATGGAGCACGGCGAACAATTGCGCGACCGCGGAGCCCGCCGAGCGCGTCAGCGGCGACGCCACTCCGAACATGATGTCGAGCTGCGAAACCAGCATCATGCCACCGATGCCGCACGAGAATCCCGTCACCACGGCGTGCGGCACCCGCGTGATGTACCGCCCCAAACGCAGAAATCCGAACCCGATCAGAATTATCGACGCCAGAATCGAAAGGCGCGCCGCTCCCGCCACGCCGCCCGCGCGCACCGCCACCGCGATGAATGGGACCGTTGCGCTGGCCGTGCCGCCGATCAGCACCGGGTTGCGTCCCATCAGGGAAATTACCGGCGCAGTCAGAATCGAGGTGAAGATGCCCAGCACCGGCGGCAACCCCATGGCCGTCGCCAGCGCGAGACCGTAGGGCAGCGCGATCAGTGCCGCGATCACCCCGCCCGCACAATCTCCCAGAAATCTGGCCCAACCGTAATTTGCGCGAGGTGGGCTCATTCTTCGCAGAATGGCCCGTACGTTCAAGCCATCACCTTGAGGAACGCTGCCTTGAACTTGTCCATCTCTTCCTGCGTGCCCACCGTGACACGCACGTGTGTGGGCCAAACCTGCCAGGGGCGGCCGATGTATACCTTTTCGCGAGCCATGGCGCTAATGACGTCGCGGCTGGGGCGCTTGGTATCCACCATGAAGCAATTGGAAACCGAGGGTACGCACTTGAAGTTGTGCTGGTCCAGGAAATCGAGGACGTCGTTGCGCACGTCAGCGATGTACTTGCGCCGTTCCGGCACCACCGTTTTCGACTGCAGGCTGGCGGAGGCGGCGGCCATGGAGGTGATGGGCATCATGCCGCTATGGGCCCAGCCGCGGATCTTTTCCAACAGATCGGGGCGGGCCATTGCCGCGCCGGCGCGCAGGCCGGCCATGCCGTAGATCTTGGAAAACGTGCGCAGGATCACGACATCCTTATCCGCCGCCACCATATCGTTGCAGAACGGGCCGCCCGCAATGTGGGTGTAGGCTTCGTCGATCATCACGACGGACCCCTTGGGCTTGTTGGCAACCAGCCATTCGAGATCGGACTTCTTGGTCATGGTGCCGGTGGGGTTGTTGGGGTTGCAGATATAGATCAGGCCGGCGGTGGGGCTGGCCGCCGCCATGGCTTTCACATCGTGCGCATAATCCTTGGCCAACGGAACGCGAATCACCGGCGCGCCGATGAATTGGGCCGCGGCGCCGCCGGCCTCGTACCCGGGGTCCGCCAGCACATACGGTTTGGTGGGTGAACAGAAGGCGATCACGGCTTGATGCAGGGGGCTGCTCGATCCGGCGTAGATGTTCACGTGGTTGGGTGTCAATCCTTCCTGTTCGGAAAGGATCGTTAGCACCTTACCGGCTTCCCCAAACAGGTAGCGGCCACCCTGCTCCACCATCTTGTGGGCCGCTTCACGCGCTTCCTTGCATGGGCCCAACGGATTCTCATTGGAGTTGATCATCACCGCGTCCGGCGGCGCATCCACCCGCGAGAGCTGTGCCATGGCGGGCTCGTTATAAAACGGAAGCGCTGCGCCGGCAGTTAACATGGTGGCAATCCGGCCGAAAGTCCGGCGCGAAAAGCCGCGATTCAGAAGCTCTTGTTGTTGCTTTTCCGATAGAACGGTCGTCATATTGCTCCCCTCGCAGGTCGCCTATGGGGAGCAGATTATCAGGTTCGGAGCCCGATGTCACGCGGGAGAGGGGGTCCAGGGAGAGCGGGTCCAGGGGGACCCGCGCAGACCAGGGGGTCTGCCCTCCTACGGGCGGCCCTTCAGGAATTCCTGCAACGCGTCGAAGGAAATCCCCCAGGCCGTGCTGGGCCCTTCGTATCCCTTCAGCTCCACTTCGCGCTTGGCAAATGGGGAACTTGAACCCTCCGTCAACGCCAGTTCCTGGAACGTCCGCGCGCCCAGCGCCACGCCCAGGCCAATCTGCTTGGTGGCCGCTTCCAGCCGGAATGCCGCATTTACGGTGTCGCCCAGCGCCGTGTACTCCGCGCCCCCCACAATCGCCGGCCCCGTATTCACGCCCGCGCCGATTCGCAGAGGCCCCGGCAGCGGCAGCGCCTTGCTGATTTCCCCGGTCGCCGTGTTGATCTCGCTCACCGCCCGCAGCGCCTTCATCAAATCGGTCGCCAGGCTCTCCGGGTGGTCGTGTACCCACACCGCCATCACCGCGTCCCCGATGTATTTCTGCGCCCAACTCCCCAGCCGTTGCGTAATCTGCCCCGTCCGCAGAAACCACGTGCCGATGGTCTGCGAAAGCAGCGATTCCGAAACCGTCCGCGCCAGCGGTGTGAAGTCGCGGATGTCCACCACCACAATGGTGGTCAGACTGTGTGTGTGGATGGCCGTCGTCGGCATGTTGCGGGTGTTCATCGCCGCGATCGAGAGCGACGCGCCGCCACCCGCGCTGCAGAAGATCAGCTCCTGATCCCCAAACAGCAACCGGTCGTTGTCGCTCAGCACCAGTGGCAGGCTCACGCGCCGCGCATTCACAAAAGAGCCGTTGCGGCTCCCCAGGTCCACCAGCGAAAAATCCCCCGCGTCCTTCCGTTGGATCAGCGCGTGCAACCGCGACACCGATCGGCTGTCCAGCATCACTGCGCAGCCGTCGCCGCGGCCGATCGCCCACGTCTGGCCCTCGCCTAGCGGATAGCGCCGCCCGCTCGATTCCTGCAGCAGATATGCTTCTATCGTCGACGGTGTCACTGCACACCAATTTACCAGAATGCGCCCGACCGTCATCGAGCTATCCCTATAAATGTCCTGTTTTGTACTAGAACCAAACGGTACGTTCTCGCAGCTTAATGGCGAGGAAGTAAGGTTAAACTATTTTGAGGAAGCGCCGATCTAAGTATGTTGGAAAAGCTCTGATGGCAATTCAGTACGTTTTTATCTATCTGCAGTTGCTGGACCTGCTGACCACCCTCGTGGGTTTCAGGCTGGGCGCAGTTGAGGGCAGCCCCTTCATCCGCCTGTTTATGCACGCCGGTCCCGCGCTGGGGATACTCGCTTCCAAGGCCGTGGCTTTGGCTTTAGGCGCTTTCTGCGTGTACGCCCGGAAAAACCATCTCATCCGCTGGGCTACCTATTGGTATAGCGGCTTGGTCGTGTGGAACCTCATGATCATGCTGGTGTCGGCGGGCCGCCCCGCCGCGTAGGACAGTCCTCCCGGGGGCAAACCGGGTACAGCTATCCAATTCCAAAGGCGGGAATTGGCAGCAGTCCCCATTTTGCGGCGCGTTCCGATACCGGGCGATATATCTGTGGCGCACTCCGCTAGCCGCGCACCAGCCACGACGACGCCATCACCATTGCCGCCAGCAGCGCCACTTCGGCCACCAACTGGAATACGCTTATCCGGCCGGCAGCGTCTCCGATAAAGGATCCCATTCCGTAATTCCGCATGGCACACCTGCTTTCAATTCTTTGAGCACCATCTTCCCGTTCTCATCCAGGTCTACCTGGTAGAGCGGCAAGTCGCTCTCCCGCACCACGTACACCCCCGACTGCAACTCCCACGATTGTTGGTACGAATAAGCCACATACGGATTCGGTACGTCCGCCCGTATGCGGAACTGGGCCGTCGACGGCTCATAGTTGGCGTAGCTGTAACAATGGCCGATGCACACCCGGTCGATCATGTGTGCCAGCGCATTGACCCGCAGATCCGGATCCTCGACGGCGCTGATCACCCGCTGCCCCGGCGAGAGCTTGGCCACGGTATCCTGCATGCGGTCCTCGAACGAATTCAGCGCGCGCTCGTCGCGGTACAGGAACCCGAAGAACACTATGGCCACCAGTACCAGCGCATACATCTCCAGGCGCTTCGGCCGCGCCGCGCCCAATAGCGCGCACACGCACACTCCCACCCCCAGCGACATGCGCTCGGCGATGAACGCCAGCGTATGATGGAATCCCGGAATCAGCACCGTGGTCGGCAGAATGAACACGCCCGCCGCGCTGATCACGCAGATCTGGAACGGGATCCCCGAAACCACCTGGCGGGCCCCCGACAGGTGAATCAGGTTCAGGAACAGCAGCCCCCATACCAGCACCAGCCCCACCATCACCACGTAGTATTTCGCGTCGAACACCCACACCTGGTCCAAGCCGGTGGTCAAGTTGATTTGCTGCGGAGACCACGCCGATACCATCGTCCGGCCGATCACCGCGTGCAGCACCACCATCGCCACGAACGACGCCGCAATCACATACAGCCTCAGCCGCGGCTCCAGGTTGCGCGCAATCAGCAGGTAGCCCACCAGGCCCGCCGCCCACACTACCGGTAGCGCGTGCGCCACGTACGCCACCACAAAAACCGGTGTTGCCATCGCCATTCGCCGCGCGCTCCAGTCCCAAACAATCGACAAGCCCCAGAAACACAGCCCCAGGCTCAGATAGAAATTGAAGAAGCCCATGTGGTACACCCAGCCATAGGCCAGCATCCCGATCGACGGCAGCAGGTGCCACGGCCGCCGGCCCCCCACCGCTCCGATGAACGCGAAGGCGCCCCACACAAAAGTCAGGACCGCCAGCGATACGGCAATCCGCTGGGCCGCTTCCGGCCCCACCACCTTGAACAGCCCGCTTAGAATCAGGTCGAAAAGAATGTTGGTGGTCTGCCGCACCATCACCAACCCTTGCAGCCGCCCGCTTTCGATCAATTGGGAAAGCCACGAATTGTAAATGTGGCTCGCAAGATCCCCCGCCTGGATGCGCGGTTGCCAATAGCAGGGAATCAGAAACAGAAGCGATACCAGTGCGTAGACCCACTTCGAGCCCATTAGCGCGGCAATCGCCCGGTGGCCGCGCGTAGCGGACGTGGGGACGGAGCGGTGGTTCGGTTGCGTGTGCATTTAACTATTCTCCAACCGAATGGATTGAAATTCAGGGATGAGGTCGAAGGGAGTCTCGACCGACGCGATACTTTCCCCGGTCTGCTGGATGTTCCGCTCCGAGATTTGAGTCTCAACTCCGCCCGATACCAGTTGCAGATACCCGATGCGCATTGGATCGATCCGCATGATCCGGCAACACGTAGCGTCCACCGCCACGGGGTCCGCGCCCGCCACCAGCACTCCCACTTTCTTCGCCACGCCTTCGATCGGCCCGTTCCCTTGCATGCCCACGATCCCGTCCACAAGCGCGAACTGCCGCGGAAATAACGCGTGCAGGTCCGCGATGCTTTCCTCGATCCCTGCCCAATGCAGCACGTTCTTCGGCCACCCGTAGACGGCACCCGGCACCACCCCGAACAGGTTCTTCATGGAGAGCGTCGCGCCCACCCAGTGGTGCGTCTTCATCTTGGGCATCGACACCAGCAGGTCCGCACCCAGCGCGGTGTTCGGCAGGTAGAGCTTCTTCATGCGGGAAAACTGCCGCGGCGGATTCACCCGGCTCACGTCGTCCAGGTTTAGGTCCACGAACAGGTCCTCGAAGTGGGGCACCGTCTTGAAGTATCCGGCCGCTTCCGCCAGGTCCAGCGTGTTGCGCCGGTGCCCCGGCCCTTCCGCGATCCGCACGCTCGCCGCGCCCCGCGCCCGGAAAGCTTCCAGCGCCGCATGAACCACAATGGGGTTGGTGTTGATGCTGCTCTCCGGCTCAAACTCCACGAGGTTGGGCTTCAGCACGACGTTCCGCCCTCTGACGTTGACCCGGTGTTCGTCCAACAGCCGTCCCACCGTCTCGTAGACGCTCTGGTCGTAGGCTGGCGCCCGCACCACGGAGACGCGCGCAAGCGTCACGGGCTTTGCGACATTGCACGCCGAAAGGGCCGCAGCGCCCGCCGCTGCCGCCAGCAATTCCCGCCTGGTGATGGTCTTCTGCATCTTCAGCCCCAAAACAAATCGCTGCCTTCTTGTACCGCGCTCACCAGCATCTCGAGCGACCTATCCGGCAGCGTGCGGCTGGTCACTCCCGGCGGCACGCAGTAACTCTCCGGCAGCTCATCGTGCGCCAGCAGACCCAGGCGCAGCCAGTTCAGCGCCTCCGCCGAGCGGCATTCCGCCAGAAACCGCCGGGCCACCGTCAGCGCCTTGTCCACTTCGGGAGATCGAACCCCGCGCAACGCCGCCAGCGCCTGACCGGTGGTCTCCGGATACGGCCGCGATTCGTATCCCAACGCGCGCGCCGACCCGTGGTTCCATCCTCCGCCGTGGCACATCCGCCGCACCAGGAATTCCCGGCCTTCTACCACCCGCCGCCGCACGTCCGCCCGCGGCCTGCGGCTGTACTCCTTTTCCAATGCCAGCATCGCCAGCGAGGTCGGTCCCACCCACGCGGCCGTGCCCGGCACCCACGGCCATCCGGCAAACTCCTGGTCCGCCGGCCGCGTATTGCCCAGCAGCCACTCCCGCATGCGATATGTCAGCGTCGATTCCTCGCCCGTCATCCCCAACAGCCACGCGATCGCGCGCCGGTGCGCTTCCTGCCCCAGTTGTTCCGGAGGCAGCAAAGCTACCAGCGCCGTCACCCACGTGCTTTGGTCGATTCCTGCCTGCGCCGGCCAGCCTCCGTCGGCGCGCTGATTCCCCGCAATCCACCGCAGGCCCCGCCGGGCGTACTCCGCCTCGCCGGCCGCCAATAGCGCCAGCGCGGCGTACACCGTCGGCTCGGTCCACGATGCGCCGCGGACATAGGGCCAGCCCCCGTCCAAGTTCTGCTTTCCGACCAGTTCCTCAATCGACATGATTCCCATCTAGAGCTGGCGAAAATCGCCCTCACTTCCCACCAGCCCTATATACCGCACTCATTGCCGCACGTCCCGGCGCCTGCGCCGGCGGGATAGCAGGACGACCAGCGTCACGCCCGCCCCGAGCCAGATCGCTCCTTGAATCGCGAGCTCCATCTTCTACCTCCCTTCGTCTCTCGGTCGCTCCCCGTCTTAGCGCGTTTAGCGCTGTTGTCTACGCGCCCGGCGGCGCCGCAGGAAGATCAGCAGTGTCCCGCCGGCTCCCAGCCAGATTGCCGCTTGAATGAACGTATCCATCTTCGTTTCTCCTTTTTATTGATTTCTAAGTACCACCCAAATGGTTCATCATCGGGAACAGATATTTGAAAATCTGTAGGATGCCCGGGCCCGCCGCCACAATCAACATGGACGGCAGTATGAAAAAGAAAATAGGGAACACCAGCTTCACGCCCACTTTGCCGGCGCGCTCTTCGGCTTCCTGCCGGCGCGCAATCCGCATAAAGTCGGAGTGCGTGCGCAGGGAGTCGCCCATGCTGGTGCCGAACCGGTCGTTCTGGATCAGGATCGCCACCAGCTTGCGGATTTCCGATTCGCCCGTGCGCTCCGCGAAATTTCGCAGGGCGTCCGAGCGCCGTTTGCCCGCTCGCATTTCGAGCATCACCAGCAACATCTCTTCGCTCAGTTGCGGATGGCTCACTTGCAGCTCCCGCCCCACGTGCTGGATGGCCTGGTCGAGTCCCAATCCGGCTTCCACCGAGACCACCAGCAGGTCCAGCGCATCCGGCAGCGAAAGCCGCAGGATCTCCTGCCGCCGCGTCACCCGCTTCTCCAGGAAGAAGCGCGGCAACACCCAACCCGCCGCACATCCGGAGATCATCAGCATCAGCTTCAACATCGGGTTGGGAGGCAGCCGCGGTTCCAGCGCCACGCAAAGCGCCAGCATGGCCAGCGTGGTCATGATCCGGATTCCGAAAAACACCGGCACCGCCTTCTCCGATCGGTAACCCGCCCGCACCAGCGTCGCCCGCATGGTCGCCACGTCCGCGTCCGACGACGGCATTTTATTCCCCAGTTGGTGCAGGAATGTGACGATCGTGCTGCCGCCCGGCTCGCTCGAGTCTTCCACCACCCGCCGCGATTCCGTGATCACCGGCCGGCCGAGCTGCTTCAGGAATTTACCCGGCTTATAGAAAATCCGGTATCCCACCCACGTCAGCAGGATCAACAGCAGCAGGAAAGAAAAAGCGGCAAAAAGAATGGGATTCAGCATATTACACCTTGATGTTGATGATCCTCTTGATGAAATAATTTCCCAGGATCTGCGCGAAGATCGCCCCGCCGATCATCCACTTGCCGTCGCTGTCCTTCGCCATGCCCTGCAGATAACCCGGCGCCACCACCAGCAACGCCAGCATCGTGCATACCGGCAACAGCGTCAGGATGGTCGCCGTCAACCGGCCGTGCGCGCTGGCGGCCTTCACCTGCCCCTTCAGGCGGAATCGTTCGCGGATCACGTACGCCAGGCGCGACAGAATTTCGCTCAAGTTGCCGCCCGTCTGCTTCTGCAAGAGCACTGACGAAGTGAAGAACCGCACGTCCAGCAAAGGCACGCGCTCCGCAAAATTCCGCAGCGCGGTGTCCAGTGGAGCCCCCAGGTTCTGCTCGTTGAACAGCGCCCGAAACTCTTGCCCCAAAGGATCCGCCATCTCTTCGCCCAGCATTTCCATGCTGATTGAGAATGCGTGGCCTGCGCGCATCGATCGCGCCAGAAAATCCAGCGCGTCTGGAAACTGCTCTTCCAGCGTGTCCAGCCGCACTTTGCGTTTGCGCCGCACAATCATGTACGGAATCGAGCCGGTGACCAGCGCGAATATCACCGCCGAGGTCGGCCCGTTCAGCAGAATCTTGCACCACGCCCCAAACCCCAGGCCCGGGATCATCGCCAGAGCCATGGCCGTGATCAGACGCGCCGACGACCAGCTCAATCCCGCCTGCTGGATCTGCTGCTGCGCGTGCTTCGAAAACTGGAACGACGCCAGGACCCGCTTGAACCCGGTGGGCTTTTCGAAATCGATATCCTTCAGCAGGTTGGTGACTACGATCACCGGCTCGCCGGAGGCGGTCTGCAACATTTCCGCCACCTGGCTCTTGCGCCGGGCGTCGAAGAATTTCAACCCCACGCTCACTGCCAACAGCACGAGCGCGAACACTACCATGAAGGAGACGACTATTGCGATCTGCATCTAGGTGATCTCCACTACCGTCTGGAACAGTTGCGTGGGCAGGGTGATTCCGCACGACTTCAGACGTTCGTAGAACTTCGGCCGGATTCCGGTTGCCCGGAACCGCCCTCTCACCTTGCCCGTTTCCGAAATCCCGGTCTTTTCGAACAGGAAAATGTCCTGCAGCGTGATCATGTCCTGCTCCATCCCGACCACTTCCGTGATGTGTGTGATCCGCCGCGTTCCGTCGCTGAAGCGCGACGTTTGAACGAACACGTCCACCGCCGATGCGATCTGCTGCCGCACCGACCGGATTCCCATGTTCGCGTTCGCCATCCCCACCATGACCTCGAGGCGGCCCAGGCCGTCGCGAGGAGTGTTCGCGTGGATGGTCGTGAGCGATCCGTCGTGGCCCGTGTTCATGGCCTGCAACATATCCAGGGCCTCTTCCCCGCGGACCTCGCCGACGATGATGCGGTCGGGCCGCATACGGAGGGCGTTGATCACCAGTTGCCGGATGTGGATCGCGCCCACGCCTTCCACGTTCGCCGGCCGCGTCTCCAACCGCGCTACGTGCGTCTGCTGGAGCCGCAGTTCGGCCGCGTCTTCGATGGTCACAATCCGCTCGTCTTCCGGAATGTACGAGGACAGCGCATTCAGCAGCGTCGTCTTACCGGAACCCGTACCGCCGCAGATCAGGATGTTCAGCCGCGCCTTCACGCAGGCCTTGAGCAGGTCCAGCATCCCTTCCGTCATCGCCAGCTTCGAAACCAGGTCCTCGCCCTTCAAAGCGTGCCGGCCGAATCGACGGATCGAAAGCAGCGGTCCATCCACCGCCACCGGCGGGATGGCCGCGTTCACGCGCGAACCGTCCGGCAGCCGCGCGTCCACCAGCGGCGACGATTCGTCCACCCGCCGGCCTACCCGCGATACGACTTTCTCGATGATCCGCAGCAGGTGCGAATCGTCTTTGAACTCCACCGGCGTCCGGTACAGTTTGCCCGCCCGCTCCACGTACACCAGATGCGGCCCGGTCACCAGAATGTCGCTGATCGTCGGGTCCTGCAAAAGCGGCTCGAGCGGCCCCAGGCCGAAAACTTCGTCCAGTATCTCTTCAATCACCCGGTCTTTTTCGACCAGGCTGAGGGGCGTCTTCTCTTCCTCCACCAGCTTCGCTACCGCCGCGCGAATTTCCGCGCGTACGCGTTCCCCGGCCATCGAGGACAGGGCCTCAAGATTAATCCGGTCCAGGAGCTTGCGATGCAGCGTGAACTTCAGCTCCTGGTATTCCGGCGTATACCCCTCTTTGGTAAAGAGGCGATTGACCCACCCCGTCTCCCGGCTTTCGCCTGGTCTTGATACCGTATCTAGCAGCGTCGCCATCGCTTTTGTCCTTTAGCCGAAGAGCGCAAACTTCTTCTTTCCCGTTTTTTCTTCTTCCATGCTCGCCAGCTTGCTCGCCAGCCGCGCCATCTGTTTCCCGAGGTCCGAATTGCGATTGAGCATCCGTCCCTCCGCGTAGGTCTCGTACAACTCCGCATAATCGTTGGGGATCATGCAGAAAATCGGCAGGCCCAGCATCTTCTCCAACTCGCCCGGCGTGATGTCCAACCGCTTCGGCGAACGGTTCAGGATCAGCTTGATGCGGTTCTTGCCATATCCACTGTCGAGCAGCGTCTGCACGATCTGCTTCGATTGGTGCAGCGCCGGAACTTCCAGCGTCGTCACCAGGCACGCTTCGTCGATCTCTTCCAGCGCCGCCATCGCCATGCGGCTCAAACTCCGCCCCAGGTCCACCAGCGTCCAGTCGTAGTGCGGCCGCGCGAACGCCAGGATGTTGCGGATCTGCTCGTCCTTGATCTGCACCTTCGACGCCATCGCCAGCGGCGCGGGCACAATCTCCACTCCTGGAATCCCGTTCGATACCAGCGCCTTCCAGTAGTGAATGTCCAGCCGGTGCAGGTTATTCACCGCATCCAGAATCGAATATACGGATTTCGTCTTGGTGATGAATCCCACCATCCCCGAGTCCAGATCCAGATCCGCCAGCAACACCTTCTGATTAAGCCGCCCCAGTTCCGCCGCCACGTGCGTCACCAGCGTCGTCGCCCCGCATCCGCCCTTGGCCGATAGAAACGCGAAACTCTTGCCGCCTGCCTTGGCGCCCGCCACGCTTCGCCGGCTGCGTTCCGCCGATCGCTTTTCGAGCGCCTTGCGCAGCGTTTCCTGCAACGGCGGAAACAGGTATTCGTTGATCCCCGCGCGCATTGACGACAGAATCGAGTCCGATTCCGCCGTCGTGTTCAACGCGATGATCATGGGGTCGCCGATGGCGCCGCGAATCGACGCTACCAGCCCCTCCAGCGGCTCTTTCCAGCCGCTGATGTCGATCAGCACCACGTCCGGCCGCATGCGCTCCAGCCGGTCGATAAAGTTGCCGACGTCTCCCAGGTCTTGATGCTCTACGATGATCCGGAATGGCAGCGCGGTCAGGCACGCTTGCGCCTGCTCCCACAACTCGCGGTTCTCAATCGCCATTCCTATGGTCAGCGGGTACATGATGGGTCTCCGGGTAAGGGCCTATGGCTCACTAGCGGTTTCCGCCTCCGCCGCCATTGCCGCCACCTCCGCCGCCCGGCGGAGGAGCCGCCGGCGGGGTGGCCGGCGGCGTCTGTCCTGGATTATCCGTTCCGCCACCCGTCCCCGTCGCCGGGGGGGCCGACGGCGTCGGCGTCGGAGCGGCCTGCCCCGGCTTCGGCATGGTCTGGATCAACTGTTCCACCGGCATCGTCGGATTCGGCGGGTGCACCGGCACTGGTCCCGTCTTATCCATTCCCGGATGCCCCTTGAACCCTTCCGTGTTGTCCTCCATGAACGGTTTCAGGATTTTCAACTCCGGCACCGGCTGTTGCCCCGGAATCGGCCGCACCAGCTCCGGCGTGATGATCACCATCAACTCCGAATTGTTCTTACTCACCGATTTGGTCTGGAACAACTTTCCCAGAATCGGGATGCTTCCCAAACCGGGTACTTTCGAGAATGAATCCGTGGTCTGCTTGTCCAGCAGTCCCGCGATCACAAAACTCTGCCCGCTCTCCAGTTCGATGTCGGTTTCCGCGCGCCGCACTGACATGCCCGGAATCGTGAAACCTTGCAGCGTCACGGCGTTCGTGTAATCGAGCGAGCTCACTTCCGGCGCGACGTGCATCCGGATGGTGCCGCGCGGCGTGATAGTGGCAATGTAGTTCAGTTTGATGCCGTACTCCTTGAACGTGATGGTCACCGAAGCTCCGCCGCCTCCCGAACCGGGCTGAATGGTCGGATAGGGAAATGAGCCGCCCGCCGTGAAGCTCGCCGGCTTGTTGTCGATCGCCACCAGGTTCGGCTCCGCCAGGATCTCCAGCAGGTTCTTGCTTTCCAGTGCCGTGATCGCAGCCTGCAGGTTGATGTCCTTCCGCATCGCAAAAATGTTCACCGCCGAGCTCACTATGCCCGTTATCGTTGGGTCCGTCCCCAGGGTCGATCCCGTGCCGAGCGCCGTGGTTTGATTGAACGCCCCCGTCAGGAAATTCGCGCCCAAGTCCAACTTGGCGCTCCGGTCGACGTCCGCGAACCGCACCTTCAGCAGAATCTGCGCTTCCACCGGCGGCACGTCCACCCGCAGCAGGTTGACCGCCCTGCCCAGCGTGCTGACAATGGCCATGATCCGGTCCGACGACATCACGTCCCGCACCGTGCCCCGCACGAATGCCGTGTCGTTGTCGAAGGTCACGTTGATGTCGGCGTCCGGAAAGTCCCGCGCGATCTGCTCCCGCACCGCGTTCAGCCGCAGCGGGCTCATCCGCACCGTCAGATCGTAGATCAGCCGCGCATCGTTATCCTGCCAGATAATCAGCGATGTCTCGCCCGGCACTTTGCCGTTGATCAACACCTCTTTCGGCCCGATCGCCACGGCTTCCACCAGGTTGCCGTTGGCCGTCGAAAGCCGCTTGATTGCCAACGGACTGTCGATGGTCAGCGACTTCCCGACCGTCACCGTCAGCTTGCCGATTACTCCGGGGGCGGCGGCCTTCGACACACCTTCTTGCGCCGCGGCCGCTTGGGCCGGCGTGATGGGATCGTCGGCGCGCACGGGCCCCGCCAGCAAGCATGCGCTGGCCGCCGCCAGCGCGATTCGAACTACTTGACCCGTTGTGAACACCTATTTACCCTCCCCGCTCTTATCGAACTTGACTTCAGTCTTGCTGGTTCCCGAAATGATTTCCATGTTGAATGGCACTTCTTTCTTCACTGGCGGGGGTGGTGGTGGCGCCACCACGGCCACCGGCCGCGGCGCCCCGCGCGGCTTCTCCGCTTGCGGTTCGTCCGCGCCCATGGGCTTCATCCCCTTCCCGGCGGTGCCCCACATGTAGGCCAGGTTGGTACCCGGCGTCTTGGCCACGTCGTGGTCCAGCGGATTGCGCAGCACCATGCGGATGTTCGTCTGGTTGGTCGCCAGACTCAGGATCTCCGCCTGGTCCGGCGTCACCAGCACGTTCACCACCTGCACCGCCACCGGCTTGCCTTCCGGATCTTTCTTGAAATCCTGTCCTGCCGAGAGAATTTCGAGGTTCTGCAGCAGCGTCCGGCTCAACATGCCCAGGTTGCCGTTCCCGCCCGGGCTGTTCCCCTGGATCAGGAGATCCACGTGCTGTCCCGCGGTCACGAACCCCGCCACGCCCACTACTTCGTTCACCGGAATGGTGAACGCGCGCATGCCTTTCGGAATCATCGCCGCCAGGCCGCCGCCCGCTCCCTTGGGAGCCAGTCGCGATTCGATCACCGGCTCTTTGGCGTAGATCGTCGTCGTGACGCCGCGCCCATAGAGATCCGACGGCTTGTTGGTGGAACCGGCCGGCAACGCACCCGACCAGTCCGCCAGGTACAAATCGCCTTCCTTCAGCACGGTGCCCAACTCCAGATCTTTCGAAGCCAGCGCCACCTGTACCGACGGCACTGCCGCCTTGACCGCCTGAGAGCGGCTCATGAGCGACCTGTAGGTAATCAGCCCTCCGGCCGTGGCGACCATGAAAGCAAATATCAGAACACCGATAAATCTCTTATTCATGCCATTCCTCGTTCCGCTCTACTAGCCACCGAGTCAACCCTCCTTATGGGGCGGACTCTGAGTCTGCGCGGCGTTCTTCCTTCGGCCCGCGCCAACACTGCCTGACATCTGGTCGGAAGCAGGCCGGCATGGATATGCCGGCCTGCTTCACCCGGGTGAACTAACTGGCTGCCGTGGCGGCATTCGCCAACTGGCCATTGCTGATCTGCCAGATTTTGTTGATGCTGCCGCCGGCGCCCAAGAAAAGAGCGGCCGAAGCCAGCGCTACAAACGCCATGAGCAGGGTGTATTCGATGAGATCCTGGCCCTGTTCGTCCTTCCAGAAATTACGCAAAAACGTCATTGTGTTCGCTCCTAAGTTTTTGTTCTTTTCTCAGTGATCGCTTGATCACGTGCCTGTGTTTTCGTGACCTCGCGATCACGGCCTGTTCCGCTGCCCTGGTAGGGGGCGGATGTCGTTTTGCCCCCGGTCTTTTCGATCGACCGGAAAATCAGAGCCACGCCGTCGTCGTACACCACGCGCCAGCGGCTCGATTCCTTCAACGCGCCGCTTAGCGGAGCGCTGGGAGGCAATAAAATCGTGTCGACGCCGAACCCGCCCAGGATGCGTTCCCAGTTGTATTTCACGTTCAGAACGTCGATAAACTTTTCTTCGAAGGCCGAACCGTAGAAATCGCTCCGGCCGTCCACAAATACTTTGTCCGAGGGATAGAGGCGCCAGATCAGGTAGTCGCCCCACTGGTCGTCCGTAAAGATCCGCGGCTGCGGCATCCGCTTCAACGCTTCGATGGCCTTCGCCGGATATGACTGCGGGTCGAATTCCGCGCGAAACCGCTGCGGTGGCGCCGGCGCGAACAACAACGCCGCCACCATCGCCACGCCCAGCACGCTCACCAGGTGCCACCGCGGAATCCGGTCCGTTTCCGCCGTGCGCGCCGCCATCTGGTTGAACTTCGCCGCCGTCCGCCGCACCCACTGCGCCAATTCCAACTCCGGCAACCCGTTCAGCCACGCCTGCACCATGCCCGCCACGGGCGGCGCCGCCACCAACACGAAGATCGGAATGTTCCGCGCCGCCAGCAGGCCCAGGTGCCCGAACACCAGCAGCAGCAGCGATTCCGTGTACCGGCCCCGCCGCGCATACCAGAACACCGAAACCGCCGCCAGCAACAGCATGCTTTCGAAGAAAATCGCCGCCGGGTGGTGGAAGCTCAGCGAGAAGAACTCAATGATGTGCTGCGAGGCGTAAGAATCGCGCAGATACTCGAACAGGTGTACGTGCAGGCGATACGTATAGGGGTTGATCAGGCTCGCCGCCAGGCACGCTCCCGCGCATAGAAAAAACCGTTTCGCCCGCCGCCATGCCGGCCCGCGATCTTCGCGGGCGGCCGTCAGCGCCAGTTGCGCCAGTTCGCCCGCGCCGTAGGCAACCACCAGCGCGATCCCCAGGAAGAATCCTCCGTGCAGGTTGGTCCACAGGATGGTCGCCACCGGCAGCAGCGCCAGGTACGGCAATCGCCCCCATCGCGTCTGCCCTTCCCGCATCCGCTCCAGCGCCGCGTAGAAAAGAATCACGAACAACAGCGTGAACAAGTGCGGCCGCGCCAGCCAGTGCACCGACGATGCCGCCGCCGCCACCATCGTCACCACGATCGCCGTCACCGGGTTCGCCTTGCGCCGCGCCACCAGGAACAGCGCCGTAAACGTCGCGCTCAGCAGCAAAATGCTCAGCATCACGACGCCGCGCAGTCCCCACATCCCATTCAGACCGGCGAAGATGACGTCCGAAAGCCACTCCCACGCGAACCACACGCCACCCGGCTTTGAGAAGGAGAACACGTCGTGGGTCGGAACCAGATGGTTCGAGACGATCCATTCGCCCGTGCGAATGTGCCATCCCGTGTCGCAATCGCCCAGCAGCGTCTTCACGCCTTGCATGCGCCCGAACAGAAACCAAATCGGCATCAGGAATGCGAAGTCCGCCAGCGACGGCAGCCACTTGATCGCGAATTGGGAGCCTCTGTTTTGCATCGCAGAATCACGCCATCCAGGAACTCGCTACCGGCGTCAGGGCCTCAACCGCCCGAATGCGATCGTGAAAGGAACGGAAATCCATGTAGTTCACGCGCAACGCCACGTTCGGGCTTTCCGGCGCCCCAGTCACCCGCGTCACGGTTCCCTGGCAGTGAATACATTTCTGTCCGAATCCGTGATTTGCCGGCAGCTCGATCTCCACCGTCACGATCTGGCCCACGCCCGGCACCGCAACCGCCGGCCCTTCTCCACGCCAGGCAACCATAATCCCGCTGCGGCTGATGTTCTCCGTGGTCATCGTGGTTCCCGCCCACAGCGCCGGTGACGTAACGTGACACCGTAGCTGGATTTCGATTCGCGGGCTCTCGCGCCTGTTGATGTTCTTCATTTCCTTGGACGCCATGGCGAATTTAGCGCCCCAAGAGCCTCAGTATCAATATAGGAAAAGGGCTATACCCCACTATTGCCGAAGGTTATCAAGAAATATTGCCCTCCTTTCCTCCGTTCTCAAGGCTTCCCAACTCCCCTTCGCCACCCATTTGTGGGGGCAAGGTAACTAACCGGGGCGTATGCGATAGGGTTATTAGCCGGCAATTGTCGAGTATTTTATGTGGATTATCTATCTCTCGCAGGCTATTATAAAAACCATTGTAAGATACTGTAAATTAAGATAGTTATATATAAATATAGAGTGCAGCAAACCACCCGCTTTGTTTATTAGAAGCCTTATAAATAGATAATAATTACCACAAAATAATATAAATTGTTATTGACAACCGAAGTAAATAATCGGAGAATACATAAGAAAAGCACAGACGACTTTCGGGAATGATCAATGGATGTTCCCGGCGCCCGGAAAAGCGGTAGCGGCTGGCTTGAAAAGGTGGAGAATATGACGCGAATTCTTCTTTATAGTGATGAACCGATCTTGGCCAAAGGACTTGAGTCCGTCCTCCGCCAGGTGGAGGGCTTCGATCTGCTGCCAATCTGCGGTAGCGTCGCATCGCTGGTCGAGCAAATGGCTCAGGGCTCCCCCGAACTGGTACTGATGGACCTTACCCCCGAGATTACCTTTGCCGTGCTCAATGAACTGAAGCACGCCATGATGAGTTGCAAGATTGTCCTATGGGTGAACTCCATTTCCACCGAGCTGGCCTTCCAGGCCATGGGGCTGGGAGTGCGCGGGATCCTCCGCAAAACTCTCCCCACCGACCTCCAGGTCAAGTGCCTTCAGAAGGTCCAGGCCGGCGAACTCTGGTTCGAGAAGGCTCTCACCGACAGTTTCCTTTGCGCCCGGCGCGTGGCCCTCACGCAGCGCGAAGGCCAACTCGTCAGCCTGCTTTCGCAAGGTCTAAAGAATAAGGAGATCGCCTCCACCCTACTGATCTCGGAAGGCACCGTGAAGGTTTACCTGTCGCGGCTCTTCCAGAAGGTGGGAGTCAAAGACCGCTTCGAGCTCGCTTTGTTCGGGCTCAAGAACCTCACCACCGGGCAACTCCCGGTCGGCGAAAAAGGTCAGCGTGCCGCCGCCATGCCCGGGCTCCGCTCCCTGGTGCTCGAACGGCCCGCAGAGCGCGCCGAAACCCCCACTCGCAGCTTCGCTACGCCCTTGCGTCCCATCGCCGGGGGCCGTTACTGAATTCGCTCCACACGGCCCGGGTGAGCGTCAGGAGGAAATCGCTGACCTCACCCGGGCCAGATGCGCGTCCGAGTGGAAGGTGATCTGGCCCCCTTGCCGTTCCACTCCCAACTGCCGCCAGAGATCCGGTAAGTCCACTTCCATCGGCTTCGATCCCATCTCCCCGTACAGCGTCATCAGCACTTTCCCGCCCGTAGCTTTGTCGCCCATCTGCAAAGCCCGTTCGATGGGCCAATCGTTCGCCACGTTGCCGCCCGCGTGGTTGATAGCCCGCAGCGCGTCGATCAGGCCCTTCCTGCACTGCGTCTTCTCGCGGATCCGCACGTCGGCCAGCAGGCAGAACAATGCCCCGCCCCAATACGTCCGCCCCCAGGTGTGTGTCCGGTCCAACCCCTGATCGCCCGCCGCCGGCAGACCTTGCGGCATGTCCCGCACCATATCGCCCCACACCTTCTCCACCGGCAGAACCTTGATGGCGGCCCGCGCGATCGGTTCCACATACGTCGCACTGCCTTCTTCGATCCAGTGGCGATCCCGGTCCATCGACGGAAATCCATAGTGCACGAACTCGTGCGTCAGAATCCAGTCGCGTTGCAGGTCGTCGTCGGTCGAGTGCTGGCCCACGCGGATGCGCGTACGCGCCCCGCCGTTTCCATAGGTCACGCCACCCGAGACGCCCCGCCGCCCCTGCGCCATCTGGATCTCGAGGCTCGCGTGGCTCACCGGGTAGCGTCCGAAATAGCTCGAAACAGCGCGCGCGCAGAGCGCCACCCAGTCGACGATCTTCTGGCGCGGCAGGTCGAACTGGCCCTCGCCGAAAGTCACTTCGATCACCCCGCCGCCCATTTCGACCCGCACCGGCGCATCCTGCGAGCGCGCCGCCGAGCGAGCCAACAGCCCCGGCAAACACCGCAAAGCCGACCGTCTCGTCATTCCCAGTTCCCCTCTGAGCTGGCGCTGCACATTTAGCAGGCTGCTGAAGACGCATATTTAGCCGCCGATGAACACGGATGAACGCAGATAATTCTTGTGTTTCAAATCGGCGTTCATCGGCGTTCATCGGCGGCTAAATACTTGGACGCGTTCTTCACAGTCCTGTTACGCCATTGTACGCCGGAGTCGATCCTCGATCTGCGCAAACTCCGAGTAGGACACCAGGGTGCAGTTGGGATGCGTGTTGCCGGTGATCAGCAGCGAGATGCGGCTTTCCGCCTCCCGCCGGTAGAAGAGCAGCGCCTGGCGCGCGCTCCCGCCCAGCAGGTATCCGGCCTCGAACCCGATCCCGAACGACGAGCCGGACACCTCGCCGATGAAGATGTCGCACTGCCGCAACCAGTTCATATCGCGCTCGAAGACCATCTGCGGCGTGATGCCGCGGTCAAGCTGCGCCGCGTCGTCGCGCACCAGGTGGCGCGTCAGCACCTGGTGCCCCATTTCTTCGAGCAGCGCCACCATGCGCCGCGCCATGTCCAGCGCCGAGCGGTCTCCGGCCACCGTAAATCCAAAATAAACTTTCATTCTCTGTACCGTATCATCTCGCGAATCCGCAGCAATTCGGCCACGCTCCAGGCCTGCGCAATGGCCCCGCCGGCGCGATGCGGCGGGTCGCCGTCGAACACTTCGGGAAGCTGGCCCGTGCCTTCCCGATCGAGATACTCGAGCAGCGGGGAAAGCCACTCGGCCGCCTGGCGGCGCGCTTCGGCCGAGTCTTCGTTCACCGCGAGCGAAGCCTCGATGAACGGTCCCAGCAGCCACGGCCACACGGTGCCCTGATGATAGGCGCCGTCGCGGCTGAGGGCGCTACCTTCATAGCGGCCGCGATATTGCGGATCGGAGGGCGCCAGCGTGCGCAATCCGTAGGGTGTCAGCAAGTGGCGCCGCACGGTCTCAACCACGCTCGACGCGCGCTCCCGCGGCAGCATGCGGTGGGACAGGCTCACGGCGAAGATCTGGTTGGGCCGGATGGAAGCGTCGGCTTGGCCGCCATCCACCACGTCGAACAGGCAGCCTTGCGCGCCGTTCCAGAATTGCTCCGCGAAGGCGGCCCTGGCGCGCCCGGCGAGGCTGGCGTAGTGCGCGCGCTGCGCTTCCCGGCCGAAGCGCCCCGCGAAATCTTCCATCACCCGCAAGGCGTTGTACCATAGCGCCTGGATCTCCACCGGCTTGCCGCGGCGCGGCGTCACCACCCAATCTCCAACCTTGGCATCCATCCAGGTCAACTGGGTGCCCGGCTCGCCGGCCTGGAGCAGACCGGCCGCGTCCACGCGGATGCCGTAGCGCGTGCCGCATTCGTGCCAGGAGATCATGCCGGCCAGGACCTCGTACAGGTGATCGCGGACGAAGGCGAAGTCGCCGGTGCGCGCGGCATAAGCGCGAATGGCCTCGAAATACCAGAGCGTCGCGTCCACCGTGTTGTACTCGGGCGCCCCACCCGCCTCCGGAAAGCGGTTCGGCAGCATGCCGCGGTCGGCCACGGACGCGAAAGAGAGCAGAATCGCGCGCGCCGTCTCCGGCCTGCCGGTCGAGAGTGTCAGGCCAGGCAACGAGATCATGGTGTCGCGTCCCCAATCCGTGAACCAGTGGTAGCCCGCGATGATGGTGCTGCGCCTGGTGGGGCAGGCTTCAGCCCGCCAACCCAGAACCTCCACCAGGAACTGGTCGGCAGCCCGCTCGAGGCTGCCCGCGCCCAGCGCCTTGCGCCGCGCCGTCTCCGCCCGGCGCAGCCCTTCGGCAGAGTCTACGGCTCGCGGCCCGGTGGATGCCACCACCGCGGCGCGCGCGTCCGCCGCCAGGTTCAGAGTCAAGGTGAACGGCTGGAACAGATCTTCCAGATAATCCAGGCCGCGCTCCCGCTCGCGGTCGTATTCGAAGTTGCGATACCAGCAGCCGAGCGGGTCCACGCGCCCGCCGGCGTGCGCCAGGTGCAGCGCCGGCAAGCCTTCATACGGCGCCACGCTCACCGAGCCCGGCGCCATCTCCACATCCGCCCGCAGCGCGCCGTTTTCGTGAGTGAGCGCATGGTAATCCCGAAACGCGATCAACGGGCGCAGCTCAATCTCACAAGCCTCGCTCGCCTGGTACTGGACCACGGTGGTGTCTTCCCCGTGAACCATGAAGACCGACTTTTCGAGGAGCGTGCCCTCGCACTCGAAGACCAAGACCGGGAAGGGGTCGAGCCTGAACTCCTGGAGCCAGGCGTAGCCCTGCGGGTGGACCGCGCCGGGATAGCGGTTGGTGGAGAGTTCATAGCGGCGGCTTCCCACCACCAGGGTCTCCTCGATCTTGGCCAGCAGCACCCGGCCAGCCGCCACCAGCAACCCGTGGTAGCGCCGCGTGTTCATGCCCGCCAGAGTGGACGAGGCATACCCGCCCAACCCGTTGGTCTCCAACCACTCGCGCCGCGAAGCGTCTTCGAACCGTAGCATTGGGTACATCCCAGGGTACATCCCCCCGTCTAGCGTTCCTGTGTCATGGTGAATCGTTGCACCCGGCAAGCGCCGGCTGAAAGCCGGCGGCAGCCAAGATTGGCTGCCCCGCANNCGCCCCGTTCCGGGGCTCGCCTGTCTTTCACGCCGTTCCCAGTGCTCACGCACTGGGCTACGATCTGATGCCCCTCCGGGGCTAGGGTTACGGCAGAATCGTCGCGCGCTGCGAAGAATTTGAAGAGGTGTAATACGGCGGTCATTAAGAATACTTAACGGCATTACTGGTAAACAATTGCCGGCCGGGTCCATCCGTTCTTGACTTTGGCACGTATCTCCAGTAGCGTTACCAGTATATTTTCCAAAACCGGCGAACGCACTCAAGCGCCGGTCAGATTGGAAGCCATTCAAGCACAAGGAGAGGAAACACCATGAAGGTTTCGAAGAGTTCTGTGTTAGCATCAGCGGCTTTCGCCGGCCTGATGGGCGGTACCATAGCGCGGCTGGTCGCGGCTCCCACGAGCGGCAGCCCGGCGAACAACAGCCAGAAATCCACCGGCAAGGCCTCAAATAAGAAGTCCACCGTCGAAAAGCATTCCTGCGCGGGCAAGAATTCCTGCGCGGGCAAGGGTGGCTGCAAGACCAGCGACGCCGGCTGCAAGGGCAAAAACTCCTGCAAGGGTAAGGGCGGCTGCGCCACCGACGGTTCCAAGTAACAGTAGAGGGGTTCTCCACAGCGCATCAGATTTGGGGGCGGAGTTTCGTACTCTCGCCCCTGTTTTTTCGCGGTTTCTCATGCCTGCCAACCAATTCAACGGACACTCCGAATACGGGATCGGGATCGGGCTGCGGATTCCGCATTACCGGCACATCTTCGAACAGAAGCCGTTGGTGGGCTGGTTCGAGATCATCTCGGAAAACTTCATGACCGACGGCGGCCGGCCGCTGGCGGTGCTCGATAAAATCCTGGAACAATACAAGGTGGTGCAGCACGGCGTCTCGATGTACTTCGGGTCGGCCGAGCCGTTGAACCGCGAGCACCTGCGGCGGTTGAAGAAGCTGGTGAAGCGCACCCGGACTCCCTGGTTGACCGACCACCTGTGCTGGGGCAGCGTGGACGGGCGTTACACCCACGATCTTCTGCCGATGCCTTACACCTTCGAAGCGGCCGAGCTGACGGCGCGCAAGATCCGCGAAGCGCGAGAGTTCCTGGAAGTGCCCATCGCGGTGGAGAACGTCAGCAGCTACACCGAATTCCACATCTCCGAAATGACCGAGTGGGAGTTCCTCAACGAAGTGGTCGAACGGGCCGATTGCGGCATCCTGCTCGATGTGAACAACATTTACGTTTCGTCGCGGAACCACGATTTCGACCCCTATGAATACCTGAACGCCGTGCCGCCGGAGCGCGTGGCGCAGATTCATATCGCGGGCCACTCGAAGTTCGAAAAATACATTCTGGACACGCATGACCACCCGGTGATCGACCCGGTGTGGGCGCTGTATGAACACGCCATCAAGCGCGTGGGGCCGACGGCGACGCTGCTCGAATGGGACGACCACATTCCCTCCTTCGACGAAGTGCACGCCGAAGCGCTGAAGGCCGCGAAGTACCTTCCGGCGCCTGCGGTGGTGCGGCCATGACCCTGCTCGAATTGCAGCGGCGAATGGCGGGCGCGATCATGGCGCCGCTGGGCCGCGCCGACAAACTCACGGCGGGTGCCGAAGAGGCGGGCGCCATCGTCAAGCCGAACAGCCGGCTGACCTCGTCGGAGCGCCTTGAGATCTACGCGCGGAGCTACTGGTATCGGCTTCTCGACTCGCTCTACGAAGACTTTCCCGGTTTGCGCGCCATCATCGGCTTGCGGGTGTTCGACAAGCTGTCGAGAGCCTATCTGGCGGAGCGGCCGTCGGAATCCTTCACCATGCGGAACCTGGGTTCGCGGCTGGCGGAGTGGCTGGAAGCGCATCCGGAATACGCCGGGAAGAACCCGGCGCTGGCGCTCGACATGGTGCGCTTGGAGTGGGCGCACATTGTGGCCTTCGACGGCGAGGCGGAGCCCGTGCTCGGCCCCGAAGACCTGCTGGAACTCGACACCGGCATGACGTTCCGCCTGCAGCCCTACGTCACGCTGCTCGATCTGCGATACCCGGTAGACGACCTGAGGCTGCACGTGAACGACCTTCCGGAAGGCCACGCGGGCGCGAGCAACGCCGTGCTGCGGCACAAAGAGCGGCGCGTGGTGCGGCGCTATAGTCTGAAACCGGAAGCGGTTTTCGTGGCGGTTCATCGCCTCGACGACGTCGTTTACTACAAGCGGATGGATCCGGCGGAGTTCCGGCTGCTCGAGGCGCTGGGCGCAGGCAAGCCGGTGGGCGAAGCCATCGACAGCGTCTTCAAAGACAGTGCGCAGCCGCTTGACGAGGTCCGCGGCCAGATGGAAGAATGGTTCGCATCCTGGTCGCGAAACGGGTGGTTCTGCCGCCCGGGAAAGCCGTCATGAAAGCCACCATAGAACGCTTGTACCGGCTGCTGATTCGGGCCACGTCGAGCCTGCAATCGCCTTTTCTGCTGGCAGTGCGTCTTTACTGGGGCTGGCAGTTCGCGCAAACGGGATGGGGCAAGCTGGGCAACCTGGACCATGTGACGCAGTTCTTCACATCGCTGGGGATTCCCGCGCCGGGGATCATGGCGCCATCGATCGCGACGCTGGAATTCGCGGGCGGAATCCTGCTGGCGCTGGGCCTGGGCTCGCGGGCGATTGCGCTGGTGCTCACCGGAGACATGCTGGTGGCCTACCTCACCGCGGACCGCGAAGCGTTGTTCTCCATCTTCTCCGACCCGGGGAAATTCTCCGCCGCCGCGCCCTACACATATCTGTTCGCGGTGGTGCTGGTGCTGATTTTCGGGCCGGGCAAATTCTCGCTGGATGCGGTGTTCGCGAAGCGGATGCGCTGACCGTCAGGGGAGAAGCGGGGTAGCCGGCTGAGCCTTGTCGGCGACTTCACGGTTCAACCGGGGCGGGTCAACTGGTCGATCCGCCGGTTCTGCTGAGAATCTTCGATTAGCTTGACGAGGCGCTTCAGCCGGGTCTCATCCCGTTTCGCGCTGACGACCCAATACGTTGCGGTTCTTTGGTACCACGGCGCCTGAGACCGGAAGAAGCCCCAGGCCTTTTTGTCGGCGCGGAACTGACTCTCTAGTGCGTCAGGAAACCGTGCGGAGTTCCGTTGTTCATACGAATAGATGGCGGATTTCTTCTCGTCGCGCCGGTCGAAGGCCTGGAGGCCCGCTGGGCGCATGAGCCCCAGGCGGGTGAGTTCCTGCGCCCGTTTAATGTTCACCGAACTCCAAATGCCGGAAGCCCTTCGCGGCGTAAAGCGAATGGTGTAGCTGACATCGTCGATGCGCTTGCGGACTCCGTCGATCCAGCCAAAGCACAGAGCCTGGTCGACGGCTTCCGGCCACGTCATGCTCGGCTTGCGCGAAGCCTTCTTGTGAAAGCCCACCAGTAATTCCGAGGCTCGCTCATGATTCTCTTCGAGCCACGTGGTGAACGCCGTTGGCGTTGCGAAGAAGGTGGCTTTCATGGGAGTATTATCGCCCGGAGCGGCGGATTCTGCAGAATAGGGACAGACGCATTTTCGCCCGGCCACCGCTCCCTCACGGTCGCGGCTCGGAATCAAAATCATTTGCGCCGGTGAAAAGAGGACGGACGCATTTACGCTCTGGAATTGAAGAGCACCGGGCGCCCTCTGATGGATCGCGCTCTAGTTGCTTGACATTTTCTGACAGTCAGATAGTCTGAAGCTATGAGCATCAAATCCTCCGCATCACCACGGGAACCGGTCGGCCGGGTGGGGCAGCGCCGCCAAGTGGTCATTCCCCGCGAGATTTTCGACAAACTTCGCATGCGCGAGGGGGATTTCGTGGCGTTCAGCCAAAAAGGCAACGGCGTGCTTGTCAAGCCGAAACGCCTCGTGGATGCCGATGACGTCCTCACTACCACGGAAGCAAAGAAGGTGCGCCACGGATTGCGCCAGGTCAAAGCAGGAAGAACGAGGGCATGGGCGGACGTAAAGCATGAGCTGGGCGTGTAATTTCACCGAAGACGCCCAAAAGGACCTTGAGGCGCTTCCACGGGCCATTCAGAAGCGCGTTGCGCGCGTAGTGGACAGCATGGAGACCGATCCCTTCCAAGGCGACGTGAAAGCGCTCGTTGGTCCAGAATGGAAAGGCGTCTTTTGGCGACGCATGGGTTCTTATCGTCTGCTTTTTACGGCAGATCACGCCAGGAAGGCGGTGTTCGTTGTCCGTATCCTCATCCGCTCCGAGAGAACCTACGGCCTGTAACACGGCCCGTTCGGTCCTCAGGTCTCGACGGGAACTCGCTCTACGTGGCCGGCCACAAGCATCGGGACATTGTGCCAGACAACGCTCCCTCACGGTCGCGGCTCGGAATCGGGCTATCCTGTTTCTATATGGATGAAGTGAAGATCGGCATCGTGGGGCTGGGCAATGTCGGGATGGGAACCCTCACGATTCTGGCCGAGAACCAGGAACAGATCGCGCTCAAACTGGGGTTCCGGTTGCGAGTGACGGCGGTGTGCAGCCGGTCGGTCGAATCGAAGAAACTGCCGGCGGCGCTCGGGCCGGTGTTTCAGACCACGGACTGGCGCGAGCTGGTGAAGCACCCGGATGTGCAGATCGTGGCCGAACTGGTGGGGGGGACGGTGGTGGCGGCGGAGATCCTGGACGCAGCGATCGAGCATCGCAAATCGGTGGTGACGGCCAACAAGGAATTGATGGCGGCGAGCGGGCCGGAAATCTGGGATCGCGCGATCCGGGCGGGGATCAACCTGGCGATGGAAGCCAGCGTGTGCGGCGGCATCCCGATTCATGCGGTGCTGCGCGAAGGAATTTCGGGCGACCGGGTGATGGCGCTCTACGGGATTCTGAACGGCACGTGCAATTACATCCTGACGGAGATGGAGAAGCGGGATGTGCCGCTCGAAGTGGCGCTGAGAGAGGCGCAGCGGCTGGGGTATGCGGAGGCCGACCCGAGCGCGGACGTGGACGGCTACGATGCGCGGTCGAAGCTGGTGTTGCTGGCGGCGCTGGCGTTTGGCGAAAAGATTACGCCCTCGGATATCTTCATGGAAGGGATCCGGCGGATCACGGAAGTGGACTTCCGGTATGCGCGGCAGTTGAAGCACTCGATCCGGCTGATTTGCGGCGCGCGGCGGATTCCGGAAGGGATCATTCTCTCGGTGCGGCCGGCGCTGATTCCGGCGTCGACGATTCTGGCGGGGGTACAGGGGGCGTACAACGCGGTGTGGGTGAAGGGCGAATACGGCGAGGACACCTTTTATTACGGTTGGGGCGCGGGGGCGCTGCCGACGGGGGTGGCGGTGGTGAGCGATTTAATGCGAGTGGCGCGCGAGATCCGCAGCGGCAGCCCGGAGCGCGTGTCGCCATTCGCGCACGAGCGGCTGGGCGGCAACAAGCCGGTACCGGTGACACTGCAAAAGCGGTGCTACTTTCTGCGCTTCCGGGTGGACGACCGGCCGGGCATCATCGCGAAACTGGCGGGGATTCTGGCGAGCAAGAGGATCGGCCTGGAAGCGGTGTTGCAGGAACCGTGCGACACCAAGCACGACCTGCCGTTTGTGATCACGACGGAGGAGACGTCGGAGCAATCGATCCGGGAGGCGGTGGAGGAAATGTCGGGGCTGGACTTCTTGAATGAGGCGCCTTTGGCGCTGCCGATGGAGACGGCACTATGAAGATGACGAAGATAGCGATTGCGGCGATGGCGATGGCGGGCGCGATGGCGGCGCAGGTGGCGCAGCAGGCGAACTCCGGGTACCAGACGGAGGCGGCGCGGAAATCGGTGGCGAAATCGCTGGCGGACCCGAGCCGCGAGCAGACGCAGAAGCCGGGGCAACTGGTGGTGGCGATGGGCTTGCAGCCGGGGATGACGGTGGCGGATGTCGGGACGGGTGTGGGATACATGCTGCCGTATCTGAGCAAGCGCGTGGGGCCCGCCGGGCACGTGATCGCGGAGGACATCTTCGACGATTTTCTGTCCGCGGCCAGGCAGACGGTGGAGAATTCGAACCTGACGAACGTGACCTTCGTAAAAGGCGCGGAGACCGACCCGAACCTGCCGGAAGGGCAGGTGGACATGGAGCTGGTGCTGGACGCCTACCACCACTTCGATTATCCGGAGAAGATGCTGGCGGCGCTGCACAAGGCGCTGCGCCCGGAGGGCAAGCTGGTGATCGTGGAATATTACAAGCGGGAATCGGCGATGCCCAACGGGCGGGCGCTGACGCACATCCGTCTGGACATGCCGGACCTGATCAAGGAAGTGGAAGCCAACCACTTCCACCTGATCATGGAAAAAGAACACGTCAAGAATGTGCAGTATATGCTGGTGCTGGAAAAGGATTAGACCATGAACCGGATTTTGCGGCTGGTGGGACAGGCTTCAGCCTGTCAAAAGGATTAGACCATGAACCGGATTTTGCGATACACACGATGGGCGGTGCTGCCGCTGGCGCTGCTGATGCCACTCGACGCGCAGACCAAGAAGAATGCCAAGGACGAAGGCATCACGCGCGAGCAGGCGGACCAGATTTTGAACGAGCTGCGGCAGATCCGGCAGTTGCTGGAGAAAGAGGGTGAAAAGGGCGCGGCGCCGGCGCCGGCGCGCGCGAAGCTCAACCTGGAAGGCTTCCAGATGCTGGGACGGAAGGACGCGCCGATTACGGTGGTGGAGTTCACGGACTACCAGTGCCCGTTCTGCCGCCAGTTCCACACGACGGTCTACGGCGATCTGAAGAAGAATTTTATCGACACGGGAAAAGTGCGCTTCTACAGCCGGGACCTGCCGCTGGATTCGATCCACCCGGACGCGTTCCGCGCGGCGGAGGCGGCGCGGTGCGCGGCGGACCAGGGACAATACTGGAAGCTGCGGGACACCATGGGAGCGAATCCCAACAAGCTGGACCTGGAAAGCCTGCTGGCGGACGCGGCGGAGCTGAAGATGAACGTGGACGCGTTCCGCACGTGCGTGCAGAGCCAGAAATATAAAGAAGCCGTGCAGACGGACGTGCTGGAAGCGATGAAGATTGGGGCCGAGGCGACGCCGACGTTCGTGGTGGGCAAGAGCACGCCGCAGGGCGTAGAGGGCGAACTGATGGTGGGCGCGCAGCCGTACACGGAATTCCTGAAGGCGTTCAGCAAGCTGGAGGCGGGGAAGTGAAGCGAGGGCTCCGCCCTCGATATCCCTGCGGGATATGGGAGTCAGAAGTCAGAAGTCAGGAGTCAGAATAATCAGCGCGCGGCGAGATCTTCGAGGAAGATGCGGCGGGCGCTGGTGTAATCCTCAGGCAGCATGGGACCGAGTTTGGCGGACTGATCGGCCTCGGCGCGCTCCTCCGCGAACGTAGTGTTGAGGTACTGGAAGGCCAGCGCGCAGGCTTCGACAATCGCGCGAGAATAAGCGTCCGCGGCATCGACCAGAAGATTGGCGCAGCCCAGAATGGTTTCAGCGGCGCGGATGCGCTCGGGAGCGCTCGAGACGATGGCGCGGTGGCGGGAGAGTTCGAGGTGCGGTCCGAAGGCGGAAACCAGCGCGGACCAGCGATCGATCACGATGAGCGCGCCATAGCGATGGGTGTCGAAGGTCATCTCATAGGCGAAGGCGGAGCCTTTGGATTTGCCTTCGAGGCGGCGCAGGGCGATGGAGGCGGCGTTCAATTCACCGGAGAGGGAATCGACGAAGGCGGAGGTGCATCCAAAGAACTGGGCTTCGGTAAGGCTGGGAAAACGGGAGATGCGCAAGGGAAGCCTCAGGCCATGTGCTCGCCGAGGGCGCGTTCGATCTCGGGGGCGGCGAGGGGCTCGCCGTTGTTGAGGCGTTCAAGGAGCGAGGCGATGATTTCCTTGGCTTCGTCTTTGCGGAAATTCTTGATGAAGCCGTCGAAGAAGTGCTCACCGGCGAGGGCGTGATTGATTTCGGATTCCTTGTTGTGATCCTGGAGCTCGGTGAAGTAGACGACGCGGTAGCGGCCGGTATACTCGGTCTCCTTGTAGATCTCGAACATCACTTTATCGGACTCGAACAGCATAAGCTTCGAGATTATCACAGGCGGCGCGAGGGCCGGGGATGGTGCTGGAGGGGCAGCGCTGGTAGAATGGAAGAGGAACGGGCGGGAGTAACTCAGTGGTAGAGTCTCAGCCTTCCAAGCTGTTGGTCGCCGGTTCGATCCCGGTCTCCCGCTCCACCCACAGGCCGGCGTAGCTCAGTTGGTAGAGCATCTGATTTGTAATCAGAGGGTCGGGGGTTCAAATCCCTCCGCCGGCTCCACATTTTCAAAGCAACGGTGAATTCTGGATCGCGCGCGTAACGGACTGTGAAAGACTCCGGCTCGCAGGCGGCGCCGCCTGCGCCACCCAAACAAATCCTGTGTTTCGAGTGGTGGGGCAGGCGGTGCCACCTGCCGAGCCCGCGGACTTAGTCAATCCCTGCGCCGATTTCTACACTGCCAGCGCGCAGCCCGGATGTGCGCAATCGCAGGAGATCTCTACCTCGTCTTTCGCGTCTTCGCAGCGCTGGCTGCAGTACTTTTTCTGATCTGGTATGATGCACCGGCATGCCGGATGCGCACATTTGTGTTGCTCGATATTAGCCATAATTATTTACCCTTCCTGTCAACCGCGAAGGAGAATTACTTCACTTGCCGCGGCCCTTCTGGTAGCCAGCCTCGTACGATTTCTGGTCTACGTCCTTTTTGAAGTGCCGATTCTTGCTGTGGTCCCGGTTATGGGTACGGTCATCCTGGCCTTCGCGCACACCTTGCTGGTATGTTTTGTTCTTCGAATAATCCTGTTCGTGGTCCTGGAAAAATGGAGCCCCCACGGCCTGTACCGCGCCTCCGGTGATACCCAGACCCACCGCTACCGCCAGAACCCCGGCACACCGTCTTAAATTCATTCTCATGAAATGTGATCCCTTCGTCTTTGGAACAGGCACTTCCATGGCCGTTCAGGCGGGTGCGGCGCGAGTTGCACGTGCCAAGCGGAAGATCCGCCAGCACCCAAAATGAAGCGGCGAGCCGCTAACCATATGTGGTCATGTGACCGGGTATGGTCAGGCCTGATCTTGGTGGGACATGCTTTAGCCTGCCCAGCTTGGGTTAAAATGTGATGCGGATCGAGGGCGTCTTTGATGGTGCAGATCAAGTCCACCCCGGTTTCGCCGATTTCATTGCCGAGGCAGTCGACCTTGCCGGTGAGGACGCGCGCCTCACCGGCGATGGCCTGCAGCGCGTCAATGACGGACTGGTCAAACATGGGCCCTCCAAACAGTTGCAGGGCCAAACGGAACCCGCCCCACCACAGACTAAAAGTAGAAGGCCTGCATTTGGACGGTGAACTCTGTTGGTCTTTCGCTATTTGCGGTGCGAGCTGCTCACTTCGTCACCACCGGAATCATCCACGGGAATACATAAGCCATCAGAAACACCACGACACCCACCAGCGAGGCAAGCACGATACTGTGCAGAAAAACATAGCGCAGAATGCTTCCTTCGTTACCCTGCTGCCCGGTGGCGACGCCGGCAACCACGATGCTTTGGGCGTCGATCATTTTGCCCATGACCCCGCCGGCGCTGTTAGCCGCGGCAGCAAGCACGGGCGACACACCTACCTGTCGAGCGGTAATCTGCTGTAGACCGCCGAACAAGACGTTGGAAGAAGTATCACTGCCGGTCAAGGCCACACCGAGCCAGCCGAGCAGAGGGGAGAAGAACGGGAAGAGGACGCCGGTGGAGGCAAAGGCGAGACCCATGGTGGCGTCGAGGCCGGCATAGCGGGTGGAAAAGCCCAACGCGAGCATGGCGCCGATGGTGAGCAGCGACTTTCTGATCCGCATGAGGGTTCCCGCAAAAACTCCGAGGAGTTTGAGCGGGGTGAAGCCCAACAACAATCCGCTAATGCCGCCGGCCAACAGGAGGCTGGTGCCGGTGGCCGAAGCCCAATTGAAGACGAAAATGGCCGGCTCGGCGGCCGCCTTGGCAACTACCGGCGGCGTGCGAGTGACTGCCTTATGAAGTCCCGGGACGGTAATACTGATGGAGGAAACACCGCTGAGGAAGTTGGGATGGCCGGCGGGTCCACCGTTCAGGAAAGTTTTTACCGGCGTGAGTCCCCAGGCGAATACGAACAGGGAGAGGAGAATCCAGGGCATCCAGGCTCTGAGGTTGCGGCCGCCGGTATGGACGCGGCGGTTGGCATGTTCAGTGGCGCGTACGGCGGCGTCTTCATGTTCGAAGGACCAGATGGTGGCCGGCTGCCAGAACTCGAGCAGAACGATAAGCGCCAGGATGGAGACGATGGAGGCGCCGATGGCCGCGAGCGAGGGTCCGATGTAATTGCTGATGGCGTACTGGGTGGCGCCGAAGGTGAGGCCGGCCGTGAGACAGGCCGGCCAGACTTCCATCATTTGCTTGCGCCCGCACATGGTCCCGACCACCCAGAACGGAACGGCGACGCAGAACAGCACCAGGATGCGGCCGACCATGGCGCTCAGCAGCTCCACGGGTAAGCCGGTGACGGTGGCGAGGGTAATGACGGGAATCCCCAGGGCTCCGAAGGCCACCGGGGCGGTATTGGCAATGAGCGCCAGGCCGGCGGCCTGGAGCGGCCGGAAGCCGAGCCCGATGAGCATGGCGGCGCAAATGGCGACTGGGGTTCCGAAGCCGGCAGCGCCTTCAATAAAGGCTCCAAAGCAGAAGGCGATCAGGAGCACTTGCAGGCGGCGGTCGCTGCCGACGCCGGCGATGATGTCTTTGACGACCTCGAAATCGCCGGACTTGACGGTCACGTCATACACGAAGATGGCGCCCAGGACGATCCAGCCAATGGGGAAGAGACCGTAGGCAGCTCCCATGAGGGCGGCGGAACCGGCGAGTTGGGCCGGCATGCCGAAGACCAGAATGGCGACAGCAAGCGAAGCGGCCAATCCGGACAAGGCAGCCCAGTGGGCTTTTACGCGGCCGAATGCGAGGAGCCCGAGGAGAACGACGACCGGAAGGGCTGCCACCAGAGCGGACAGGGCCAGGCTACCAGCCACGGGAGTATAAACTTGAGTCCAAGTAAGCATTTAAGACCGTAACTTCCTAATTAGCCTCATGCTCCCCACACTCGGCCGAACTCTCCCGGCTGTGCTTCAACCGGAGCAGCAGGTTTCACTGATGCGACCTCGAAAGCGGGCTGCTGAGAGGGCACTTGGCCAAACGCCGCACATGGTGCAAAAACGGCTATGGACATAATCACGAAACGTCTCATCGATGATCGATCGACTCCTTGTGCTTGGTTCCTAGCGTGACATTATGACGGCTCAGAAGTAAAGATCGATAGCGGAGGGCCGGGGACAGATTGGTCTGTCCCCAAACTGCCAAACTGCTCCTTCGCCCAGGCCCGCAGACCTTTCGTCGCTCCCACATCGGCGTTGGCGGCAGGAACCAGGCGGCGCCGTCGACCTCTAGAATTTCAGGTTACCAATAGCACGATAGCGACGAACGCGAACAGCATACCAATGCCGTGCCGCACCGTGATCGACTCACCAAGCACAAGCCGGGCAAAAATCACTGTGATCACCGGGTACATTGCGGTAACGGTCACGATCAGCGAAAGCTTGCCCTTGGAAACGGCATTTACATAAAACCACGCTCCAGTGAAGGCACAGAGGCCCGTCAACACGCCGAACAAGATCCCTCTCGAGTTTGCTTCACGTGGCGCACCGATGCTTAACAGTGCCACCAATCCCGCCAACGCCGCGCCCAGAGATTCATACAGGATAGCGCTCCTTGGGCTTATGTAGTTGGTGGCCAGCTTGGGGAATAGGCCCCAAAACCCCCAGGAGAGCAAAGCCAGGAGGCTCCATGGGATCCAACTTTTCATCATGCATCATAAATATAGACCATTCGGGCCCCGAATGTTCAGCGCCGTTTCGCGCCTGTCCAGTTCCCGCCCCCGTCCAGTTCTTCAGCGTTGATTACCAGACTCACGTCCCATCCTTGATGAAGTACAATAAGGGAGTTCGTGCGCTCTTGGCGCTCGCCGTCAGTAGCGCGAGACTTCCATGACTCTCCTTCTACAAGTGTTCGCTCCGGTCTCTATCGGACGCATCTATGTATCGACGGCCGGAAAGTCTCGCATAACCAAGCAGCTAACCACTCGGGGATGGGTCCAAATCGACCTAAGGTCTAAGCTGGATCTCGCAAGCGACTTTTACGACTACCACGAGTGCTATTGTCTTGACATCACCCCGCAACTCCTGGCGGCGTGCCCGCCAGGGATGAACACTGGCGCAGTTCGCGTTACAGGAGCCCAATTGTGGTTCCAGAGCACCGGCATTGTGCTATTTGCGTGTACTTACGAAATCGAAGAAGAGTTGTTTGGCGCCTCCGTACGAAATGCTTATGACAGCCTTACACACGCAGGCGGTAGTGGCCATTTCCTTGTATCATACGCCTGGGTCAAATCGCATCTGAGCGACGTGATCGGTTCGATCCCCTCACAGGATGATTTCGGAATAGCGTCCAATCAAACCGGAGAGGCGCCTCATTGGACACACGGCATCTATGTCCACAAGGCCGCATCGGTGGAGGAGATGCTGTCGCGTGATCAGCTCGGACAGCTCGTTCGCACAGACCGTCTTCATGAGCACGAGCACCTCGCGGCTGTTTTGCGTGCTCGCTTCGGATGGGAAACAAGTGCCTTGAGCGGCACACAGTCCGACGAGCTGTGGGCCGTCGCAGACCTTGTCAAGGTTATCGGCTATGTCTGGGAGTTACACTTTACATTGAACTCCCTCGCAGAAAACAAACTGCGGGCCAACGTCGGAATCGGTGCGCGTTCACTCGCTTCGGCGCGCACTTTTCGGCGCAACGCTGCTGTTCTGCTCTGTTCATGCCACTTGACTCACCTGACAATGACGGAGCGCCATCTTCACATTATCGAGATGATCATGGCCGAGTGGAAACTCGATGAACTAAAGCACGGAGTTGGTGACACAACTGAACTATTGGATATCATTTACACGCAGGCTAGAGAGGAAAGGGATGAACGATGGGCGCGGCAATTCAGTATCATCGTTGGTATTCTTACGGGCGCGATGCTGATCAGTGTGACGACTGATGCCGTCAAATTCATAGAGGAGCACGGTTCGCGCTTCACCACATGGAGCATTCTACTGGGACCTGTAGCCGTATTCTTACTGGTGTTCGGTTGGTGGCTTCGAAGGCATAGCGAATAGCGCAAACCGGCCTGCTTGGCGGGCGTCAGTCCCAGGCCGGGAGTTTTTGGGGAGAATGAGCTTGCCCTATTCCACGCGCACGCCATGGAATGGGTCGTTCGATGGCAATTCCGCCCCGGCCACGTTCCGATTCGAACTAGCGCGCGGCCCAAGACCATTCCGTCCCCATGTTGTCATCTGTAATAATGCGCTTGTCCTTGTAACGCTGCCGGATGGAGGGTGCGAACTCAATAGGTGCCGATGCCGGGTCCGGTGCCCCGGGAGCGTCCGCCCACCCGAGGAGTTCACCCATCTTCTGCCGGTCGGCGGCGCGTGTCAGATCCACGACCGGATTGCCGTCGATGCGGTAGGCCAGCAGCGTGTTCTTTAACGTCTCGCTGTCGAACTTCAGCGGCTGGTCGCTCACCGCCAGAAAATTCAGGACTCGCATAGCGTACGGAAAGGCTGTCGCACCCGTGATTTGCACTTCGCCCGAACCCGTCGTGTTGTAGTACAAGACACCGTCCGGCGTCAGGTGAGAACGGATCAAGCGGAGAAAGTCGGTCGACAGCAAATTGCTGACATGGGCTCGCCAGTGATAGGTGGTATTCATGACGATCAGGTCGAAGCGGCGTTGGGAAGATCGCACCAGCCAGCGCCTCCCGTCGTCGATGACGATGTGCACCTTGGGATTTTGCAGCAGGCTCGCGACGGCTGGATATTGCCGGATCAGACCCAGATATCCCGGGTTGATTTCGACAATCGTGAGGTCCTCGACGGAGGGATGGTTGGCGATCACCTGTGCCCACGAGCCCGACGACAGGCCGATCATGAGCACCTGGCGCGGTTTCGGGTGAAAGGCAGTGATGGCAAAGGCCCTCACCAGGAGATTGGAGTCATGAACCAGGCTGGTGTTGAACCGCCCGTCGTAGGCGCCGCCGCCAAACACAGTGCCATCGGCCGACACCGCGATCACGCCGCTTCGCGATTCGACGAGGTGCGCGAATTTCAGTTCCGGCCGGTACCACGCTTTGTACAGCAGCCGCTCATAGACCGTTTCGAATAGCGGCGGCGCAATCGCCACGGCGCCCAGTGCCAGCGCGGCGGCGCTCGCGAGCGCCACCAGGCGGCGGGAGCCATGCGCCGCGCCGGCCGCAATCGCTCCGCCCATACTGAGGCCTATCACGACAAGAAAAACCGATAGCCCGCGCATCGACCAGTGATCCATGAGCACGAACCCCACCAGGATGGTGCCGGCTGTGGAGCCGATGATGTTGGCCAGATAGAGGTAGCTGAGGCGTGCGCCGGCATGGTGGTCGGGCGCCACGGAGATGTGGGTAACCAGCGGAAACAAGGCTCCCAGCAGCCCCGCGGCAACCGCGACCAACGGCAGCGTAAGGATGTAGGGGACGGTATGCGCCCCGTACGCCACCAACGGCACAACCAGGAAACTCAATCCATTTGCCGCAACCACCAGGACGGAGATCACGTCCATATTCCGCTTTCGATTCTCTGGCGCCGGCTTCCGGCAGACAATCTTGGCGAAGAGAGACCCGAATGCCACGCCATCCAGATACGCGGCCAACAGCAAGGCAAAGGATTGCGCCTGCGAGCCGGAAACGAACGAATAGGCGCGGTACCACAGGATCTCGTAGGAGAGCGCAATGAACCCGGAGATACCCAACGATTGCCAACGCGAGCGGAAACGGGAACAATGGCGCAGCGTGACCGGTGACCTCCGCCGCCTTCTGGGGAATCTCCGGATGCACGCGATCCCGGAACAGGAAATGAGCCAAGATCGCCACCCCGCCGATGGTGAGATTGATGGCGGCTGCCATCGTAACCGAACCCTGTTCCCCCAGAAGGCGCAGGATGAACACTGCCGACGAAAGACAGGCCGCCGCGGAGCCCAAGGTGTTCAACGAAATATAACATACCGACGGACTCGCCTACGTTGTGCGAGATCCGCACCAGGTGCGCCACCAGGAAGGGCAGAGTCCCTCCCATCAGTATGGTGGGGATCAGCACCAGCAGGAATGTGAGGACAGAAGTGGCGGTCAGGGAGGCACCCGCCGTATGGATTCCCACCCAATGGAACAGGCGGAGCGATACCATGCCGAAGGAGCCGATACACAGTTCGGCCAGACCGAACGCCGCCAGGACGGGCAACCGGGGGATCCTGGATATCATGCCTCCTGCCAGACTGCCCAACCCGAGGCCCAGCATGAATGCGCTCACGACGATCGTGACCGATTCGATATTGACCCCGTAGATAGTGAACAGCGCGCGCTGCCAGACGATCTGGTAGATGAGCGCTGGGAACCCCGAAATAAAGAAGAGCACATATACCCAGAGGATCTGCGGCGAAGGAGTGTGGCCCGCGTCCTGTTGCGGGGGCTTCACATCAACGGGCCGTGTGACCAGCGGCGTGGGGTGTACTTCGAGAGGTGTCATAGGGCGTATCTATTGATCACGACCTACGATCGCTGTCCCACCACAGTCCGGCAAGTGACCACGACTGCGGCTTTGGACCATCCGAATCGACTCTACCCAATGGCGCTAGAGCGTCCAAGTCGCCAAAAGTGCTTGATCGAGACCTGACGAAAGTTAACCCACGAACGAGCTTGCCCCTATCTTGCCCAATCGCGCAGTTTCTCAATCTCTCGACCCTCGGACACGCCGGTGGGTGCACGACATGGAAGTGAGAGATTCATATAAATACCGGCCAATCGAGAGAATCCTGGCGTAGACTTCAGGCAGAGCCGCGACCGTTAGGGAGCGTTGGAATTGGGGCGATAGTACGTGACTTCCCTGTTAATTAAACGTGGGCGGGAAACGCTCCCTGACGGTCGCGGCTCGGATTGGGGTCCACGCCTGCACTCTTTTGACTGAACCGTACTGCGCCAACCCTACCCGGCCTTCGCCAGTACTTCGTGCGGTGCCGGCATCCCGCGCTGCCCGAACCGAATCACGCCATCCGGCCCAATCAAGTAAACCGTCCGCTTCACAATCAGCCCGTTGGCGTGATACAGCGCGGCCACCTTCTGGTCTTCATCCACCAGCAACGGGAACGGAAAGTGAAACTTCTCGCGGAACTTCTCGTGCTTCGTGGCGCTCTGCGGATTCACGCCGAAAACCGAAACCCCGCGGCCCTGCGCTTCGCTCCAATCATCGCGGAACTGGCACAACTGTTTGGTGCAGCCGGGCGTGTCGTCACCGGGATAGAAGACCAGCACGACGCTGTGGCCGCGCAGCGCGGAAAGCCGCACCATGTGGCCGGATTCATCCGGAAGCGCGAAATCGGGCGCTTGCGCGCCGGTGGGAAGAGGATCGGAAAAAAGCCAGGCAAACATTATTGCACCGTAACAGAAATTGTATTGCTGTGCTGCAGATTCACTTCGAGGATGATCGGCTGCGCTCCGGGGGCCAGCCCCGCGGGCACCTGCACATCCACCTGATACAAACCAAGGTAGCCCGGGGCGAGACCGCTGTAGACCGGATGCAAAGGCACTGCGCCCAGGAAAACCGTCGGCGTGAATACGGTCTGCTGGAGGCTGCCGGCAGGTTGCGTAGCGCCGAGGCCGGTGCAATAGATCTCGATGTAGTCGCCCGCGTGCACCGCAGTGGTGACGGCGCTCACCGCGGTGCCGGCATGCAACACCGCTCCCGGGAAAATGCCGGGCTGCAAAGAGACCACGTTGACGGCGATATCGGCCTGAATAGCGGACGGGGTCACCACGGAAAGGATGCCGGCGCCCTGGGCGGCGTTCTGGGGGACGTAGAAATTGATTTGGGTATCGCTGACGTAAAGCAGCGGCAGCGGCGAGCCGTTGAGCAGCACGCGCGCGCCGGCCAGAATAGTGGGCCACGGGTAATTGGATTGGCCCGTCTGGCCTCCCGAAAAATTCAGACCCGCGATGGTCTCAATGGCGCCGGCGGCCATGCCGTTGGCGAACGAGGCCGCGTTCTCGACAGCCGTGACCACCGGAACGGCGGCGCCCGCGCCGATCACCAGCCGGACCGACGGAGCGCTCTCCACGGAAAGCACCAACTGGTTGGCGGCAGCCGGCCCGGGTGTCCAATGGAAAGTGGCCTGGCCTTGCGAATCGGTGACGCCTTCGGCGGGAGCGGCGGCTCCGCCCGTGGAAGGCGCGGCGGCGATGCGGGCGCCGGGATAGGGAAGGTTGTTGACGTCGGTGAGTCGCACCACGATGGGCGCGGGCAGCGGCGCCAGCGAGTTTGACACCTGGCGATCGCCGGAGACGGCGGTAAGCTGCAACCAGGATGCGGCGGCCACCTGCACGCGCGCGGCGACGGTTTCATATGATGGGTCGGAGGGAATCCCCAGCACGTCTGCAACGCCTGGTGTGACACCGGTGAAACTGAAGCTGGCAGTGGTCGCGCCGGCGGGGATGCGGACCGAAGCCGGGAACTGCGCGACACCGGCGGGCGCCTGGAATTGCACCGCGAGATCGGCGGCAAGCGCGGTGGCCAGCGTCAGCGTGGCAGTGCCCGAAGCATTCTGCACTACGCCGGCGGCGGGCGCGAGCGAAAGCTGCATGCTGCGCTCGAGCGATGCGTCGGCGATGGCGCTGTTCGAAGATCCCTTGGCGTAAAAGGGTTCAAACTGGCTGCGGTACGTGTCGATCTGCGAGAGATCCGCGGCGGAGGGCTGCGAGCCTTGCGCCACCACCAGAATGAATGCGAAGCGGAAGCGCCGCTGCGCCACGGTGTAATCGGGTGTGCGCCGGCCGTTGGCTGCAATCACGCCGTTGACCGAAATATTCTGCCGGGTACCGTCGAAGGCCACGCCGCTCGCGGGGTGAAGCTGGCTGGTGTCGATAGCATACCCGCCGATGTTGGGGTTGGCAACCAGAAAGGTATCGGGGACAGCGGCCGAGGGCCGGAAGCCCATCAGGTACTGGTCGAGCGGCGAGTAGTTCTGCACCGTATCGGTGGTGAGAAAGCGCGGTGAAGCGGTGACGCCCTCGTCCAGAATGCGCTCGCCTTCCAGGAAAGAGGCCTCCGAATCGTACGCGAAATTCCAGTGGGCCAATTGATAACCGAGCATCGGGTAAGCGGTTGGGTTGCCGGGGTCCTGAATGCTGGCGAAGGCCAGGAACAGGTGGCCGGTTTCGTGGGAGAGCACGGTGAGCGGCGTGTCGCCGGCCTGAGCGCGGGCGGGCACTATGGCGTTGGGGTCCACCGGATACTCGCTCAACTGGCCCATGTTGAGGATGGAATGGAGGCGCGAGGCGGAGCCAAATTCCTGGCCGGAATCCTGCGGCGCAACGTTGTATCCCGCGCCTGCGGAGCGCACCGTGTTCTCGTAGGCCACGGCCTCGCCCAGCGCCGCGATGTTCATGTTGTTGTAGATCACCAGGTAATCGTAAGAGTCCTCGTGGGTCTCGTAAAACTTCTGCGCGGTGGTGACGATATCGACGGCCAGGGTGTTGCCGAAGCGCTCGGCGACGGCAGCGGAATAGTCGGCGGAGCCATCGCCGCGAAAATCCACCAGGCTGGTATCGCCCTGCAAGTTGCCTGGCGCGATGCCCACCACCGCGCTCGCAATCGACGGGTTGATGCCGTCATAGGCGAACACGATGTGGCCATCGGGATAGAGAGCCACTTGAAACGTTTCGGGCGCGCCTGTTCCGGTTTGGGCGTATTCGGGGACGGCCACCCAACTGACCACCAGGCGCGTGGCGGACGAGAAGACGCGCACGCCGCCGGCGGTCTTGGAAGGATCGAGATCGTCAAACAGTGGCGCGATGCGCGGTGGCCCGGCGGTCATGCGGCCCAGCGAGCGCTCGGTGGATGCGTACTCGGCCCTGGTGAAGGTGAGGTTCCCGTCGGAATTGACGAACACCTGGTTGTAGGTTGCCCCAAAATAAGGAAACGAAAACGGAATGGCCACCTGGCGGGCGTCGTCGTCATCCAGAGCCGCGAGCGGTGCGCCGTTGGCCGCGGCCGCGCCATCGTAGCCTTGTGACTCGACCGAGTAGGTGTAGCGCGCGACAGCGGAGGGAGTGAACGTGAGGCTGTTGTTGTCTAGGTTGAACTGATTCTGAAACTCCACCACCCCATCGGTATCTTCGATGATGGCGATGTTGCCGATGTCGCGATTTCCGGAAGGAGCGGCGGCGGCCTGCGGGCGGATCCGGGCGGCGCGGGCTCGCTGCGCCTGGCGGTGCAGGAAAAGCGTCTGCGCGGGCGTTTCCCGGCTGGTGCCGCATCCGCCGGTTTCGTGGTGCGCCACCAGCGGCACAACCAGCGAAACCAGGATTATCAAAAACAGCCCGGGCCGGCGCATCAAGACGCTCCAAGCCTATTGTCCCATGGCCGGAAGCCTCACAGAGCCGCGACCGTCAGGGAGCGTTATGGCGGCAAACGCTCCCTGACGGTCGCGGCTCTGATTCGGGTCCACGCCGTTTCACTTTGTCGCACACGCGCCCTCAAGTGAGTCTTTACCAAACCTTAAACTCGGACCTTGGCATTTCACGTAACTAAATGAAGGTTTATTCGTCTTACTAAGTGAAGCAAGCGGGATTGAAAAGGCCGAAAACAGCGGCTCTGAATCAATCCAAGCGGCCTGTCAACGACAGGCCAAAGCTCAAAGTCTGTTCCCAAAAGAGAGGTGCTGCATATGTTCAATCGAGTTGTGGCTTTTACCAGCCTGATGCTGGTCATTGCTTCCGTAATGTTTTTCCTGGTGGTTATCTGGGGGCTGATGAGCGGCAAGATCGACGAAGGCAGCGGCATCCTGGCAATGGCCGGCTTGCTGCTGAGCGCGATCGTGTTCTCGTTTCGCTACGCCGAACCCGCCTGGCTCGACCCGATCTCGATCGTGAAGTCGCGCTAGATTGAACAACCGGTGCTGGCAACCCGCGCGCCTATTCTGACTTCTGTCTCCTGACTTCTGACTTCTCAATATCGACCGCATTTGTCGATGTTGGCGCCGCGGGCGCCTACCTCGGCCGGAACTCCAGCGTGTGCTTCGCCACTACCGTCCGATACTGCATCGGATAACTTCTCACGTTGTAGTGATCGGTCCACTGGTCTTTGTAATGGCCGGAGAGCGGCTGGCCGGATTGACCGGTCTGGATGTTGAGCAGAGAGCGGTCCCACTCGGCGAGATCGGCATTCATGCGCATCGAAGGCGAAAGCGTGCGCGTGGTCTGCCGGATGGTCGTACTCGAGCCGCTCATCGGCACCGGGCCGATTTCGAAGAAATCGAGGGCCGGGCCGATCACCGGCAGTTTCCGCAGCGCCGGATGAATGATCGGATGATCGATCTCGACGCGCAGATAGTTGCCGTAGCGCCAGCGTTGGACATCGCGGCCCTGGATGCGTTTGCCCTCATCGATGGCGTCCATGAGGGCGCGCAGCAGCATCGCGTCATAATCCTGGAACCAGCCGTCGGGGCGCTCGCGCAATAGCTTTTCGACTACCGCGGGTCCCATGTTGAACTCATAGATCTGGCCCTTGCCGGGGGAGGCGACATCGGCGGCGGACGATCGCACATGCTGATATACCAACGCCATCAGGAAGGGCGCGGCGAGGTCTTTATCCATGCGGCCATTCCAGGAGCGCAGCAGACCAACTGCGGGGTCGAGCGAGACGTTGTGGGCGCCGCGCTTGTCGACGGCGGCCACCACCTGCGTCGCCAGGAACTTACTGAATGACGAGAAGATGTCGCCCTGCACGCCGAGCATGTCCGCAGCGCGCCAGCCGTTGTGCGCGCCGAGCAATTCCCGGATGCGCAGCACGCGGTACGGCGGGCCGAAGTTGCCGTTCACCGGATAAGGGTAATCGGCCGGAAAAGGATTCTGGTTGGCGCTGGCGATGATCCCGGAGGTCGGGTTGAAAGCCGAAGGAAGCTGGTCGAAGGGTATGAAGCCGTCCCAATCGAAATTGCCGGAGGTTCCGTCCACCGGAAGGTCGCCCGAATAGCCGCGGCGTTTGGGAAGCACGCCGGCAGCGTGGTAGCCGATGTTGCCGCCGGTGTCGGCATAGAGGAAGTTGGAACCGGGCCCCACCCAGCGGGAGAGTGCGGTGGTGAATTGCTGCCAGTTTTCGGCGCGGTCGATATCCAGGATGGGGAATTGGAAGAGACCGGGTTCAGCGGCCGTCCAGCGGAGGGCGAGATGCTCCTGGCCGTCTACGATGAAAAGCGGGCCGTGGCGGGTGACCCAGGTGGTGACTTCGATGGGCTGGGCGCCTTTCACCTCGATGATTTCCCGCTCGCCGCGGGCCTGTTCGATCTTGCCCTGATAGAGATAGCGGCCGGTGCGGTCGTCGAGTTTTTCGATGTAGAGGTCCTGAACGTCGAACTGGAGGTTGGTGATGCCCCAGGCGATGTGCTGGTTGTGGCCCACCACCACGCCTGCCAGGCCGGGGATGGTGACGCCGGCCACATCCAGCCCGGGCGCTTGCAAGTGCGCCATGTACCAAATTCCCGGCAGCGAGTATTCCAGGTGCATGTCGTTCGAAAGCAGCGGCTTGCCTGAAGCCGTATGGCTGCCGGCGATGGCCCAGGCGTTGGATCCGGGCGCGGGCTCGTTACCGGAGCGCCCGGCGAACAGGAAATTCACTTTGCCGGCGTCGCCATCGGCCAGCATGGCGCGCTTCACGATTTCGTCGCGCCACGTGGTGGTGAGGTCGCGGAACATGTAGAGCCCCACCAGCAGGGAATCGATCACGCTCCAGGGGCGGGGCTGGTAGCCGAGCAGCGTGAATTCAATCGGAAGGTTATCGCGGTGCGTGGCAATGAATTCGTTGACGCCCAAGGTATAAGCGGCCAAGGCGGCGCGGTCAGCCGGCGAAAACCGGATGTACGCGTCCTCCGCCAGACGGCGGAAGCGCAGCCGGCGCAGGTCGCGGTCGGTTTCGACGGCCGCCGGGCCGAGCACCTCGGCGAGCGTGCCGCTGGCGTAGCGGCGCAGGCTGTCCATCTGCCAGAGCCGGTCTTGCGCCGTCACGTAGCCCTGGACGATCAGCGCATCCTGCTGGCTGGCGGCGCGGATGTGGGGCTCGCCGAGCGAATCGAACGACACGGAGACGGGAGCCGCCACCGCCGCCACCACACTGCCGGACCGTTGCGGCAGCGGGCGCCAGGCATACCAATATGTGGCGGCCAACGCGGCCGCCAACACGACCACGATGAGGACGTTAACAGCCTTGAGAATGCGCGCGGTAGCGGTGTGAGTCATCGACGGGAGGAAATAACCATGATAACGGGTGGCGGGCTTGGCCGGGAGGCCTTTCCTGCGCCGCATCCGTTTGGATTACAATGGTGCAACCCAATAAAGGGGGCGCCTCCGGGGATACGGAATGGAGTCGGCCCCCTCGTAACGGAGTTAGTTGGTTACCTGTATAGACGATTCCCGCACGCTTTGGTTATCCTCTCCGCTAGAATTAATTCGTATATTGTGTCCTATTCTCCTTTCCGGATACTACTGGTCGTCGTACTGATCGTGGTGAATGGCTTCTTCGCCGGCGCGGAGGTGGCCTTGCTGTCGGTGCGGCAATCCCGGCTGCGGCAAATGGCCGAAGAAGGCCAAGCCGGAGCACAAGCGGCGCTGAACCTTCTGGCGAATCCGGGACGGCTGCTCTCCATGACTCAGGTCGGCGTCACCCTGGCCAGCTTGGGACTAGGCTGGGCCGGCGAGGATACCCTGTATCAAATCCTGCTCGGGATCTTCCATCCGGCAACCACGCCGCTCGAGATGAAGTTTCTGCACGGCGCCTGTTTCGCACTTTCCTTCCTGGTGATCAGCTACTTCCACGTGGTGCTGGGCGAGGTAGTGCCGAAGAACCTGGCGATCGCCAAGGCGGATCGGATGGCGGCGTTGGTGGCGCCTCCGCTGGCGGTCTTCTACCGGATCTCAATTGCCTTCGTGGTGACCATCGAACGTTCGGCCGGATTCATCCAGCGGGCCCTGCGGCTGAAAGGCGCGGCGCACCCGGGCGGCCATTCGGCGGAGGAACTGAAGCTGATTGTCAGCTCGAGCCGCGGGTTGGGCTATCTGCCGGAGGCGCAGGAAGACATCATCCACCGCGTGCTCGACCTTGGCGAAGTGGCCGTTCGGGAGATCATGGTGGCGCGTAACGACATGGTATCCATCGCTTCAGACGCCAGCCTGGACCACGTGCTGGGAACCATGATTCGCGAACGGCATTCGCGGCTGCCGGTGTACCAGGGCGCACCGGAAAAGATCGTGGGGATTCTGCACTACAAGGACCTGCTGCCGGTTTGGGAAGAACGGCGGCAAGCCATCCGCTCGGGCAAGGCCAGCCGCGCCTTCGGCATCAGCCGGTTGATCCGGCCTCTCCTGGTGGTGCCAGAGACCAAACCGCTCTCGCAGATGCTGGAGGAATTCCGCAAAGGCAGTTCGCACATGGCCATGGTGGTGGACGAATTCGGCACTATCGTGGGCATGTTGACGGTCGAAGACGTGCTCGAACAGGTGGTGGGAAAGATCGAAGACGAGTACGATGAAAAGAACGTGCGGCGCGGTGCGGACGCCGGCGTGGTGGAGCTTGACGGCGCGACACGCATCCGCGACCTGGAAAGCGAGTATGGAATCGAAATTCCGGCCGACGGTGGATTCGAAACGCTGGCCGGGTTTCTGCTGTTCGAGCGGGGCGAGATTCCGCGGGTGGGCGATGCGGTGGAGTATCAAGGCCGGCGCTATACAGTGCTGGAGATGGAGCGGAACCGGGTGGCGCGCGTGCGCATACAAAAGATGCTCAGCCACGAATCAGAGCCGCGACCGTGAGGGAGCGATCTTCGCGGGTTACGAGAGTGTATCGACGGATCAGAGCCGCGACCGTGAGGGAGCGATCTTCGCGGGATACGAGAATGGTTCGATGAAACGGAGTATTTAACCAGGCATGCTGGGAATCGACAGCCGGGCGGCGCGCAGCACGTGGACGGCGGCACTGGTGGTGCTGGCTTTGTGGCTGGTCTACCTGGTGCGCTCCACTCTGCTCATTTTCATTCTGGCGGTGCTGTTCGCCTATCTCCTGGCGCCCCTGGTGAACCTGCTCGACCGCTTGCTGCCCACCAGCCCTACGCGTACGCCGGCGCTGCTATTGGCGTATGTACTGCTGGTGGGACTGGTCGCCGTGGGGGCCATAGTGCTTGGCACGAAAGTGGTGGAGCAGGCCACCCAACTTGCCTCCGTGTTTCCGCAAAAATTCCAAGGGTTGGTGGATTCATTCCAGGCTAACGTGCCGGACAGTCTTAAGACCGAAGTGGCGGCGCGCTCCAACGATCTTTTTGCCGCGCTGCCGCAATTCGGCCTGAAGTTCCTGACGCTGGCCAGCAACCTGATCTACGTGGTGATCATTCCGGTGCTGGCGTTTTTCTTTCTGAAAGACGGAGCGGCCATCCGCGATCACGTTCTCACCCTGGTGGAAGCCGGGCCGCGGCACAAACTGCTGAACGACGTAATGGCCGACATACACCTGCTGCTGGCGCACTACATGCGGGCGCTGGTGCTGCTCTCGGCGGTCGCGTTCGCCGCCTACAGCATCTTTTTCTCGGTGCTCGGGATACCGTTTGGGATTCTTCTGGCAGCCCTGGCGGCAAGTCTGGAGTTCATCCCGACGCTGGGTCCGCTGGTGGCGTCAGCCATCATCCTGTTGGTGGCGGCGGTAACGGGTGGGCACCTGCTCCCCATCGTGATCTTCATCGTAGCCTTCCGCATGTTCCAGGATTACCTGGTGGCGCCGTACCTGATGGGGCAAGGCGTGGAACTGCATCCGCTGCTGGTGCTGTTCGGGGTCTTCGCCGGCGCGGAAGTGGCGGGCGTTCCGGGGGCATTCCTATCCGTCCCCGTGCTGGCTCTGGCGCGGGTTCTGTATCTGCGCGTGCGGCACACCCGGATTTCGCGAGCAGCCACGCAGGGATCTGGTGGCGGCGGGGAGACTTGAACTCCCGACCTACGGATTATGAGACCGTCGCTCTAGCCAGCTGAGCTACACCGCCCGACCAAGCATCAGTGTAGCAAACTCCGCCCGGCCTTCCGAAACGAGGGATTTACGGTAGTATCTTAATCCGCAGGAGTAGAACACTGCCGGATTTACCCGATTGATTTGTGGAAAAACTTCTTGGACCAATGGGATGCGCAACGGAATTGCAACATTCTGCCGCGATTGTGGTTTGGAATCGGCAAGTGCTTACGAAGCAATTGGTTACGCAGGAATGCTGCCCCTTGGTTCAATTTGATGTAAGTGCTTTTTTCATGGGACTTTAATCAATCTCCGCCAGCCCTTTCCCACAGTCTTTTCCACAGTGCTTGTGGATACTATCTGTGGATGCTATCTACGTCACTAATGTGGGGCGGCCAATCCTGGCCGCAGCCGGCTTCAGCCGGCTCTCTCCCGCTGTGCGACTGACCGTCTATTTCTTTGAACACTACACTAGTGCCGGCCCGCCAGGCGGCGTTCGAGCGACTCCGGAATTTCCGCTTTGACCTCGCAAAAATCCCCGGTATAGCGCGTCTCGATCACCTTGCCGTATTCATGCAGCAGCGCCAGCGTCGCACCATCTCCGGCGGACAAATGAAAAGTGGCGTTCACGATCGGATCGATCGGCAGAAGCTGGTCGATGGCCTCGAGCAGCCCGTCCATACCTGCGCCGGTGAGCGCCGAAGTGGCGACCGCGCGCGCGTCCGGATGGCTGGAGCTGCCCGAGAGCAGCCGCCGTTTCACGGCTTCGGCATCCGCAGCGGACGCATCGCCCACCCGGTCGATCTTGTTGAGAACCAGAATCTGCGGAATGGCGGCGGCGCCAATATCGGCCAGAACCTGGAAAACGTGCGCGGTATGCTCGGCGGCCGCCGGAGCGGAGACGTCCACCACGTGCAACACCAGAGCCGCGTCTTTCACCTCCTCGAGCGTGGCGCGGAAAGCCTTGACCAGCGTGGTGGGGAGATTGCGGATGAAGCCGACCGTGTCGCTCACCAGAACCCGGCGGCGCGACGGCAGTTGGAGCGGCCGCACGGTGGGATCGAGCGTCGCGAACATGCGCGGATCGGCGAGAACGCTGGCGCGCGTGAGGCGATTGAACAGCGTGGACTTGCCGGCATTGGTATAGCCGGCCAGCGCCAGAGTCGCCAGCGGCACGGCGCTGCGGCGGCGGCGATGAAGCGCCCGTCCCGCGCGCACGCCGTCGAGCGAGTCCTCGATTCTCTTGATCCGTTTGGCGATGCGCCGGCGGTCGGTTTCGAGCTTGGTTTCGCCCGGACCGCGCGTGCCGATGCCACCGCCCAGGCGCGACATCTCCACGCCATGCCCGCTGAGGCGCGGCAGGATGTAGTTCAACTGCGCCAGCTCCACCTGCAGGCGGCCTTCCCGAGTGCGGGCGCGCGAGGCAAAGATATCGAGGATCAACTGCGTGCGGTCGATGACTTTGCAGCCGATGGCTTTTTCGAGGTTGCGCTGCTGCGTCGGGGTGAGCTCGTGATCGAAGATCACCAGGTCGGCGCCCGAGGAATCGACCTCGGCGCGCAACTCTTCCACTTTGCCCTCGCCGATCAGGGTCGCAGCTTCGGGACCGGGGCGGGCCTGCAGGAATCGGCCGGCGGTTTCGGCGCCCGCGGTGGACGCCAATTCACTCAGCTCGTCGAGAGAGTCCTCTGCCGTGACCGCGCCGGGCCGCCGGGAAGCGCCGCGGGTCTTCCACTGGACACCGACCAGGATAGCGCGCTCGCGGGCGGGGTTCGGAAGCGTCGTGGGCTAACCCTCCGGCGGCTCGGAGTGCGGCGGCAAACCGGGCGCGGCGCCGGCCGCTACAACGCTGGCGGCCGCCTGCGGACTGCCCACGTAGGGGTGGGATGCCCGCTGCGTGACAACGGTTGAAATGGCGTGTTTGAAAATCAGTTGCTCCTGGTTATTGGTCTCAAGCACCAGAGAGTACTTATCGAAGCTTTTGATCCGGCCCGAGAGTTTGACGCCGCTCATGAGGTAAATCGTGAGGACAATCTTATCTTTGCGAGCGTTGTTCAAGAAGCTGTCTTGGATATTTTGCGCCGGCTTCTCCATAGATCCCCCAGCCCTTTTCGGGAAAATGAAACAGTGGAACAAACAGCCATAGTATTGTACCCCGATTTACCCAGCGTAGTGCGGCCCAAGGTAGGGCAGGCTTGGTGGGGCGGGATGGTATCCTGCGCGCCGGTTGGCAACCGGCGTTTTCCCAATTCTGAACATCTGTCCAAATTGTGGGGCAGCAAATCCTGGCTGCCGCCGGCTTTCAGCCGGCGCTGTGCGAGGGATCTCTTTCAGCCCGAAGAAGCCGCCTGAAGGCGGCTGCGGGCAAAATTGCCCGCCCCACGATTTGTGCAGAATACTGAAAGCCTCAATAGGAGAAGCGCTACTCTTCGTCGTGCTCGGCGGCCGCTGCCACAGGGGAGCAATCGGCCATGGCGGCCATTTCGTCGCGGGTCAGGGAACGGGACGGCGCCGGGTTTTTCGGATCGGCGGCGCACGGCTCCAGCACGAATTGCGAAACCGATTCCAATTCCTTTTCGAGGTTGAAATCGGGGATGCCGTGCAAAGCCGGCACTTGCGCCACACCATGCTGGTTGACGACACACTCCAGACCGTTCGAAATCTGGAATCGGATTCGGAATTGTTGGCGGACCGCGATCTTGCGCAAATCCACCAGCTTCATCGGTCGGCTTCCTGGAACTCCACTATTTCGCCGTCGGCGATGCGGGCGGCGATCTGTTCCTGGCAGGTGACACAGTACCGGGCCCACGGCACGGCGTCCAGACGCTTGGCGGAAATCGGCTCCTCGCATTCCGGGCAAATGCCGTAAGTGCCCTGGTCGATACGGTGCAGCGCATCCGCCACTTCGCGCAGCAACTTCATGTCGATGGTGTTGCGATTGAGAAAGATCCACTCTTCGTGATGATGCTGGCTGAGGTCGCCTTCGTCCGAGGGCACATCCAGCCGGGATACCACCTGGGCCGCCTTCTGGGCGGACATGCTGTGACGGACTTCTTCGGCCTTCCGTTCGAGAATCTTCCGGTACGGGGCCAGCTTCAACTTCGGTCCGTTTTTCATAATCGTATTCATTTCTCTAAAATTGCTTTCAAAAGCCGGTCAGATGGATATGACGCAGAACCGCGCCTAAAAGTTGCAGTGTTCCGGCGGGGTCCAAGCGGAGCGGATGGAAAAGTATAACCGCCAGCGCGCAAAAAAGTCAATGATGAAGCTTTATTTAACTTTTTTAATCGCCTCGATCAACTCGGGCACAATCTGAAACAGATCGCCCACGATGCCATAATCGGCCACTTCGAAAATGGGTGCGTTGGCATCTTTGTTAATCGCTACGATGGTGCGCGATCCCTTCATGCCAACCAGGTGCTGAATCGCACCCGAAATGCCCACCGCCAGATACATCTTGGGCGTAACGGTCTGTCCGGAACTGCCCACCTGCCGTTCCATGGGAAGCCAGCCGGCGTCGCAAATGGGACGCGAAGCCGCCAGTTCGGCGCCCAGAACATCGGCCAGTTTCTGGATCAGCGGAATGTTATCGGCTTCCTTGATGCCGCGGCCCACCGAGACGATGATTTCGGCGGCGCCCAGATCCACCGCGCGCTGCGATTCGCGGAACGGCTCTTGCGGGCGCGTGCGGATCTGATCCGCGGAGATCCGCGGTGCGAACGCCTCCACCGTCGCCGCGCCTTCGGCTACCTGGTCGGCGCGATAGGCCCCGGCTTGCAGCGATGCGAAATGCGGGCCCTCGCCCAGGAACCGGACATCCACGTTCAGCTTGCCTTGAAAAAGCTGCCGTACCAGAACCACCTGGCCGTTTTCGATGCGATGCGAAACCGCGTCGCTCACCGCTACCCGTCCGAGCGAGGTGGCCAGCTTGGGCAGGAAGTCGCGGACCTGGTACGTATGCGGGAAGAGCACGACCGAAGGCTGGACGCGCTCGATGAGCTGGCGCAGGGCCAGGCAATAACCGTCGGGCGTGTACTCGCCGAGCAGGTCGTGTTCGACGGCGTAGACCTTATCGAGCCGCCTCACGGCCAGTTCGGCCGCGAGCGCAGCCGTTCCCCGGCCCACTACCGCGGCGGAAGCCGTGGCGCCGAGTTGCGCGGCGAATTGCTGCGCCGCGGCCAGGGTCTCAAACGACATGCGGTGCCACTGGCCGTGGCGCTGTTCCATAACGGCGAGGATGTTCATATGACCCGCGCCTCGAATTTCAGTTTCTCCACCAGTTGAGCGGCGGCCTCTTTGGGGCTGCCCTCGAAAAGCTGCGTGCGCTTGGTGTGCTCCGGCAGGTAGACGCGGTCGAAGGCGATACTGGGAGTGGCGGCGCCGGCGCCCAGATCGGCCGCCGTGACGCGACGGATTTCCTTGGTCTTGGCTTTCTTGATGCCCATCAGCGTCGCGTAGCGCAGCTTGGTGAAGCCGGATTGAATACTGAGCAGGGCAGGCAGCGGCATATCCACGAACTGGAACCAGCCATCTTCCAGCTCCCGTTTCACGCGGATGCCGGGATCGCTCTTTTCCACCTGCATGATGATGGTGGCGTGCGGCACGCCCAGCAGCTCGGCCAGGATGGGGCCGGTCTGGCCGTAGCCCAGATCGTCGGACTGCAGCCCGGTAAGAACCAAGTCGGGCGTTTCCGCCTTCAAGGCAGCCGCCAGCAGCCGGCACGTCGCTAGCGGGTCGGCGGAAGAGAGATCCTCTTCGATGTGGATCGCCCGGTCGGCGCCCTTGGCGAGGGCTTCGCGAATGGTTTGCGCGACGCGCGGCGGTCCGGCCGATAGAGCTACCACTTCGCCGCCTTGGGCTTCCTTGAGCTGCAAGCCCGCTTCCAGCGCGTACGCATCCGGCTCGTTGATCTCATAAGCCAGATCGGCTTCGTCGATCCACTGGCCGGAAGCGGCGATCCGGAGCTGCGAATCGCGCACCGCAACTTGCTTGATGGCGACGATGATTTTCATAAGGCGATCCTGTCGCTCATTCCTGGTATTTCTTAAAAATCAGACAACCGTTGGTCCCACCGAAGCCAAAGCTGTTGGAAAGGACATATTCAATCTTCATCGGGCGGGCGCGCAACGGGATGTAATCCAGGTCGCAACCCGCATCGGGATTTTCGAGATTGACGGTGGGCGGCGCAATCTGGTCGCGCAGGGCCAGCACGGAGATGCCGGCTTCAATACCGCCGGCGCCGCCCAGCAGGTGGCCGGTCATCGACTTGGTGGAGCTGACGGCCACCTTGTAAGCATGGTCGCCGAAGGCCCGCTTGATGGCGGCGGTTTCGGCGCGGTCGCCCACTTCGGTGGAAGTGCCGTGGGCGTTGATGTAGTCCACTTGCTCCGGTTGAATCCCGGCATCGCGCATGGCGTTACGCATCACGCGGAAGGCGCCATCGCCGTCGGCGGGCGGCGCCGTGACGTGGAAAGCATCGGCGCTCATGCCGTAGCCCACAATTTCGGCCAGGATGCGGGCGCCTCGGCGGCGGGCCATTTCCAGTTCTTCCAGTATCAGCATGCCGGCGCCTTCGCCCACCACGAAGCCGTCGCGGTCTTTGTCCCAGGGGCGCGAAGCGCGCTCCGGCGAGTCGTTGCGGGTGGAAAGCGCGCGCATGGCGGCGAACCCGCCAATGCCCATGGGTGTGACGGCGGCTTCGGTGCCGCCGCAGATCATGGCGTCGGCGTCGCCCCGCTGGATCATGCGGAAAGAATCGCCGATGGAATGCGCGCTGGTGGTGCAGGCCGTCGCCGTAGCGGAGTTCGGTCCCTTGGCGCCCGTCCGGATCGACACGTAGCCGGACGCCAGGTTGATGATGGTCGCCGGGATAAAGAACGGCGAGATGCGCCGCGGGCCGTGTTGTAGCAGCGTCAGGTGTTCGCGCTCGATTACTTCGAAACCGCCGATACCGCTGCCAATATAGACGCCCACCTGTTCGGCGATCTCCGGCGTGATCTTTAAGCCGGAACTCTGCATGGCGAAATCCGACGCCGCGATGGCGAACTGGATGAACCGCCCCATCTTCTTGATTTCTTTTTTCTCGATGTAGGCGGCGGGATCGAAGCCCTTAACCTCCCCCGCAATGCGGCAGGAGAATGCGGTTGCATCGAACTGGGTAATAGGGCCAATACCAGACTTGCCCGCGAGGATTGCCTCCCAGGAGCTGTCGGTCCCGATGCCCAGCGGCGTCAATAGGCCAACGCCGGTCACTACCACTCTGCGCGTCACACGAGTCTCTCCGATTAGACCACCAGCTATTTCTTGGCGGTCTTGTTCTCGATGTATTCGACGGCGTCCTTGACGGTAGTGATTTTCTCGGCGTCCTCGTCGGGGATCTCCAGTTCGAAGGCCTCCTCGAACGCCATGACGAGTTCGACGATATCCAACGAATCGGCGCCCAGGTCGTCAACGAAAGACGCGTTGCTGTCCACTTGACTCTCGTCGACACCGAGTTGCTCGACAATAATCTGCTTCACCTTCTGCTCAACTGCCATGAATCCTCCTGGGATTTTGTGAACGCGTTGATTTTAGCGACCTTTGCGGAGCTTTCGCAAGCACAACCCAGACACTGCGATCAACCAGCGATCCGGAACACACTATTCTGACACGAATTGGCCTGCAATGTGGGCCGCGAATTGATTGCAGGTCCATGGGTGGCCGAAATCCACCAAGGGCGGTGGATTCCAGCCACAGACCGCGGCAGTTCTTGTCTTATTTTTCAATTACTTGCAGCTCAAGATAGATTGGTGAAACAGATGCACTACACCGCCACGTCGAACCTAATGAACGACAAGAGGCAGGCAAATATGACAAGGATTTCCATTCGCTCCATTTTGGTTCTGTTAACGGCATCTGGTCTGGTTCTGGCACAAACGGCGCCAGTGCCCCCAACCGCGGCGCCCATGCAGACCGCCGGACCGGCCGACGCCTACGGGCAACCGCAACGCACCGCCGGAGCTCCCGCCGCCGCACGTCCCACATACGGGCTTCCGCAGCAAGTCACCATGAAGGCCGGCACTTTCGTCACGGTGCGGATCAACGAAATGCTGGCATCCAATAAAAATCAGCCCGGCGATTCGTTCTCGGGCACACTGGCGCAAGCCATCGTGGTCGACGGCGTAGTGGTCGCGCAGCGCGGCCAGACGGTTTACGGCCGCGTGGCGGAGGCGGACAAGGTCAAGGGCGTTTCCCATCTGGGCGTCGAACTGACCGGCATCACGCTCGCCGATGGCGAACAAGTATCGGTGCACTCGCAACTGATTTCGCGCCAGGGCGGCAGGACTCCTCCCGGCCAGCAGGCCGGCACCATCATCGGCACAACCGCCGTGGGTGCGATCGTCGGCGCAGCGGCTGATCGGGGCCAGGGTGCGGCTATCGGCGCGGGCGCTGGTGCAGCCGCGGGCATCGTCGGCGTGCTGGCCACGCGCAACCATCCCAGCATTCTCTATCCCGAGATGGCATTGACCTTCCAGATCCAGAGCCCGCTCACCATCGCAACGGGCAACGCCCCGCAAGCATTCCGCTTTGTGGGCCCCGAAGACTACAACCACCCGTCCACGCAAGTGGTGCAGCATGCTCCCGCGCAAAGACCGGGGTATTACAGCCCCTACGGCTACAGCCCCTACTACTATGGCTACAGCCCCTACTATTGGGGTCCGAGCTTGTACCTCGGCGGATTCTGGGGCGGTGGTTTCCGCTTTGGCGGTGGCTTCCGCCGCTTCCGGTAGAGTCGCAAAAACGGGGACTGCTACCAATTCCCGNNTCAGTGCGTCATCGAGTAGATGACGTCGTTAATCCCCCAGCGAATTCCCAGCGCCGCCATCTTCTCGGGATAACTCGGCTCGTCGGCCCACTCCCAGGAATCTCCCACGTCCGAATTGAAGGAGATCGCCACCATCAGGCGGTTGTGGTCGTCATAGACTCCCATCCAATGCGCCACCGTGCCGGCCGCCCGCTGCCACATCCCACCGCCGCCGAATCCTCCTCCGTAGCCGCCACGGCGCGGCATGGCCCATGAGCCCAGTATCTGGAAGCGGTCATCCAGATCGTAGACCATGTGAAAGATGGGGTCCTTGTCGTCGATGTCCACCACCTGCCGGCCGGGAAAAATGCGCTTCATGGTTTCGTCGAAGCGGGCGTATTCTTCCGGACCCCAAAAATCGTCGAGCAGCAGAAAGCCGCCGCGCAGCAGGTATTCGCGCACGGTCTTGGCCTGCGCATCGGTAAGCAGCCAATCGCCCATTTCGCCGGCGGCCAAAAAAGGCCAGTTATAGAAATCGTCAACGTCGTCCGGGTTGATGGGCTGCTCGACGGAACGTACGTGGACGCGCGTGAGACGCCGCAGCGCGGCCGCGAAGTGCCGGTCGGCGCGCGGATAGTCCTGAGTCCAACTGGTAAAGCCTTCGCGCCAGTCCATCATCACGCCCCCGCCGTAGCGCCCCCGGCCGTGGCCGCCGAAGCGGGCGTAGGGGTGCTGGGGATACATCAGGCGGGCGAAAACGTACTCGGTGCTTTCCTGCCAGTCCGGCGGCAGGGGGATTTGGTCATAGCTTTCCAGGCTGGGATAAACGCGGAACGGCTTCTGGAAGGCGTATACCGCTCCGATGAGTAGTACGCTGCAGGCGGCCAGACACAAAGCCCTCTGAGAAATCATAAAAGGAGCGCCTTGCTCTGAAGGATATCACTATGTATTACAGCACTGCCAATTCTTCGCGGCGCGCAACGATTTTGGCGCGGCCCGAGTCCGTAGGACGAAAGAAAATAGCCCAGCGCGTCAGCGCTGGGAATAGGTGAAAGACACAGGGAGCCCCGGAACGGGGCGAAAGNNAGTTTCTACAGCGGCGCTTCTTTCGCCCCGTTCCGGGGCTGGTCAATTGGCTACGGGAACCCACGGCTCACGCCGTGGGCTATGTTGTTTCGCCCTCCGGGCTTGGTGTTTTGGTTGCGGCTCTGCTGCTTTGTGGGGCAGCCAATCCTGGCTGCCGCCGGCTTTCAGCCGGCGCCTGCCGCGTGCCGATGAACCCGGATCAAAAGAGAGTTGTTTTACGATCGGCGTTCATCGGCGGCTCAAAATGCTCTTTGCGGACTATTCGCCGATCCCCTTGCCCAGCACCTGTTGCGCCTTCTGGCGGAATTCCTCGGCCTTGGTTTTCTGGTCGGGCGTTAGCAGAGCGTAAACTTTCGCCATGGCCTGCGAACGCACGCCCAGCACGTTGCCGCGCAGACTACCCATCTCGGTGGAAACTTGCTGGATCTTGGCGCTGTCGTCGGCCTCGATCGCCGCCGTCAACGCTGCGCGGTCCTGCTTCAACTGCTGCGCCAGCGGCTGGGCGGTCTGCCTGGCCGATTGGAGGATGGTCTTGGCCTGCTGCTTCTGCGTGTCAGTCAGATTCAGAGCCTTGAGCATCCGCCTCTGCACCATAACGCCCACGCGCTTGCCCTTGGCGCCGGCTTGCGGCGCGGCGGCGGTCTGCGCGATGGCAAACCCGGCGGCCAGCACGCAGGCTGCTGCGATACCGATCAAAATTCGTTTCATGGTGTTCCCTTCTTGTTTCGATAAACCCTAATGAGAGCGGAATGTTGCGCTCCGCCGCGTTTACGAATTCTTACAAATCCAGCATAAGCCTTACGCCGGAGCGTGGTAAATTCTAGCCGTGCACATCTTGCTGGTGGATGACGATGCCGAACTGTGCGGCCTGCTCGGCGAATTCCTGACGCGCGAGGGCTTCACCGTGGAATGCGCGCACGATGGCACGCGCGGGTTGGAACGGGCGCTCCAACCCGGCGTGGACCTGGTACTGTTGGACGTCATGCTGCCCGGCATGGACGGCTTTGAAATCCTGCGGCGGCTGCGGCCCCACAGCAAGATCCCGGTGATGATGTTGACCGCGCGCGGCGAGGACGTCGACCGCATCGTCGGCCTCGAACTGGGCGCCGACGACTACCTGCCCAAGCCCTTCAACCCGCGCGAGCTGGCCGCTCGAATCCGCGCCATCCTGCGGCGCTATGAACCGCGCCCGGCCGTCGCGGGGCGCCTCGAAGTCAACGGCGTCTCGCTCGACACCGGCACCCGCCAGGTCCTTTCCGGCGGCAATCCGGTGGATCTCACCACTTTCGAATTCGACGTTCTGGAAATGCTCATGCGCGCGGCCGGCCGGGTGGTCTCGCGCGATCAACTCATGGAGAATTTCTATAACCGCAAGGCCACCCCGTTCGACCGCTCCATCGATATGCACGTCAGCCATCTGCGCAAAAAACTCGAGCGCGGCGAGCCACTGATCAAAACCATTCGCGGCGTGGGCTACCAGTTTTGCCGGACGCCCCAGGATGCCGCCGGCGCCGAATGAACTCCTTGTTCGCCAAGATTCTGCTCTGGTTCTGGTGCAGCCTGGCCATCACGCTGGTGGGCTCGGCCTTCATTTCCGCCCTGAGTATGAACCCCAGCCAGACGGACCAGCGCGCTCCGGCTTCGCGGCTGGTCAAGTTCCAATTGGAGGAGGCCCGCACCGCCTGGGAAACCGGCGGGCGCGCGGAGTTGCGGGCGTTTCTGGAAACTCTCGACCGCATCTACGACGCGCGCGGCATCCTCACCGACGAAGGCGGACACGATCTGCTCACCGGCGAGGACCGCTCCGGGCTGGTGCGCCGCGCGCGCCTCGGTCCGCCGGGGGCCATGCTATACCGCTTCGTTCCGATGGGGGACGCCACCCTGGCGCGCGCCGCCGATGACGGCCGCTACTGGTTTTTCTTCATCGTGCCGCGCACGTCGTTGGGGCCCTGGTTCCTGACGCCGGAGCATCTTTTCTTTTTGGTAGCCGCGGTGCTTCTGTGCTACTGGCTGACGTATCACCTGACGCGCCCCGTGGCCGATCTGCAGAGGGCCGTGGAACGCTTCGGCCGCGGCGACCTTTCCGCGCGCGCCGGCTCCACGCGCCGCGATGAGCTGGGCCAACTGGCCCGCACTTTCGACCGCATGGCCGGCCGCATCGAAACCCTGCTGGCCGCGGAGCGGCGACTCCTGCTGGATATCTCGCACGAACTGCGGTCGCCCCTGGCGCGGCTGGGAGTGGCGGTGGAGCTGGCGCGCTCTGGCGCCGATCTGGACTCCGCGCTCAACCGCATCCAACGGGAGTCCGACCGTCTGAATGCCCTGGTGGGACAGCTTCTGCAGGTGACGCGCGCGGAAGGCGATCCCAGCTCGCTGCGCCGCGATCCGCTGCGGTTGGACGAGCTGGTGCGGCAGTTAGTGCAGGAGTCCGAAATCGAAGCCGGCGCGCGCGGCTGCGAACTGCTCTATCGCAACCACGAAGCTCTCACCGTGGAAGGCGATCCCGAGCTGTTGCGGCGCGCCGTAGAGAACGTGATCCGCAACGCCATCCGCCATTCGCCGCCCGGCCAGGCGGTGGAAATCGCGGTGGAGCGGCGCAAATCCAAGGCCATCGTACAAGTTCGCGATTTTGGACCGGGCGTCCCGGAAGAGGCTCTGCCACGCCTGTTCGACGCGTTCTACCGGGTGGAGAAAGATCGCGATCGTTCGAGCGGCGGCATCGGCCTGGGCCTTTCGATTGCGCGGCGCGCCATCGAACTGCACAAAGGAGCCATTCGCGCTCGCAACGCGAATCCGGGACTGGAAGTGGAACTGGAACTCCCCCAAACCAGCGTCACGCAGAATTAGTGGAGCAGACCGCCTGGTCGGCGGCGTAAAGGGAGGGGGCCCCTGCCTAAATACAGTCTCGCGCCCAAGCTGGGGTCGCTCGACGGCGACCTCGTTGAACGGGACGCATCAGCGAGTTGGCTGGTCAGCAGCCGAGATACACGCGCCAACTTCCGGATGGCGCGTGACCCGACCGGAGCCGGTAAACGCTGGGCGACCAGGGAGGATCTATCGCTCAGAGTGCCGTATCTGGCCAGTGTACGAGATGCCCACTTTCGGTCAAGTGGATGGGTACTGGTGAACATTACGGCGAGCGGGAGGACCAATGCCAGGAACCCGTCAACTGCCGTCTGCGCCATCCAGAACCTATCTGTTGCTTCCTGAATTACACTGGGATGAATCCGTATATGCCTCTCTCTTCCGGCGACAAACTCGGCCCTTACGAAATCCTCGCCCCCCTGGGCGCGGGCGGCATGGGAGAAGTATGGAAGGCGCGCGATACCCGCCTGGACCGCACCGTCGCCATCAAGTTCTCCCAGGACGCTTTCACCGACCGTTTCGAGCGCGAGGCGCGGGCGGTGGCGGCGCTGAACCATCCCCACATCTGCCAGATCTACGACGTTGGCCCCAACTACCTGGTGATGGAATTCGTCGACGGGGCGCCCGTGACCGCTCCGGGAGAAACGCGCAAGCTGCTGGAGATCGCCGTGCAGATCGCCGACGCGCTCGCCGCCGCGCATGAAGCCGGGATCGTCCACCGCGACCTCAAGCCGGATAACATCCTGTTGACCCGCGATGGGCGCGTCAAGCTGCTGGACTTCGGCCTGGCCAAGCGGGCCGCCGGCGCCGCGGCAAGTGACGCCACCCTCACCACTCCGGGCACGGTCCTGGGCACCATCGCCTACATGAGCCCGGAACAGGCGCGGGGCAAGGAGTTGGACGCGCGCAGCGACCAGTTCTCCCTGGGCCTGGTGCTGTACGAACTGGCCAGCGGCAAGCGCGCATTTCAGCGCGAGAGTTCCGCCGAGCTCATGGTGGCGATCATGCGCGAGCCGCCCGAACCGCTGACGGCCGCCGTGCCGGTCCCGCTCCGCTGGACCATCGAGCGCTGCCTCGCGAAAGAGCCTTCCGACCGCTACGATTCCACGCGCGACCTCTACCGCGAACTGCGGCAGATCCGCGAACGGCTCTCGGAGACGATGACGGCAGCGGCGTCCGCGCCGCCCCCAGCCGCGCGGGTGCGCCGCACGCCGGTGGTTCCGGCGGCGATTGCCGCGGTGGCGGTCGCAATCGTGGCGGCATTTCTGCCCGCGCCGCCCGTGCCGCCGCCCATCGTGACCCCGATCGCCACCGAGGCCGAGATGCAGACCATGCCGGCATGGTCGCCCAAAGGCGACCGCATCGCCTACGTCGCCTCGGTGGACGGCGTATTCCAGGTCTTCACCCGCGCGCTGCAATCCGCCTCTCCGGCGCAGTTGACGCATCTGACGCTGCCCTGCCTGTGGCCGAAATGGTCGGCGGATGGCAACAGAGTCTACTTTGAGACCGGCGGCGAAACCAACGACACCGTGCTGTGGTCGGTGGCGGTTGCCGGAGGTGAGCCGGAAAAGGTGTTCGACTACCTCCTCGCTTTTGCGATCTCTCCCGCGGGCAACAGCATGGCGATTTTGCAGCCCGACCAGGCGGGCCGTGTGAGCCTGGCCTTCTCGTCGCCGCCAGGCGGGCCCCTCAAGCGTTACGACAAGCCGCCCTTCGACGGCAGCTTCACTCAAACGGGCCATCCAACCCTTGGTTTCACCGTTGACGGCGCAACCCTCGGTGTGACCAGCGGCACGGGAGAGTTCTGGCGGATTCCGATGAATGGCAGCCCGGCGCAACACAACTCATCCTGGTATTTCCTCAACCCCACCACCTTCAGCTGGTACCGCGACGGCCAAAGCGTCTTGAGACCTGGGCCGGACATAGCCAACATCAACAACGGAAAAACGCGCCCACTCGCGGTTAAAACCGGGATGGCGAATTTTCCGGTCCTTTCGCCGGACGGACTGACCATTGCGTACGAGACAGGCGAGTTTGGCTATGACGTGTTGGAATACCCGCTGGACGGCGCGCTGCCGCGCCCGGTGGTGGCGACGTCCCGGCTGGAGCTGGCGCCTTCCTGGTCACCCGATGGGGTCCACTTCGCGTATGTGACGGATCGCAGCGGAGCCCAGGAGATCTGGATCCGGAACCGGAATGACGGGACGGAACGGCGCCAGCCGACGCCCCAAGTGGCCGCCGGCAACCCGATCTACGACTGCGCGTTTTCTCCGGACGGCGCGCGCATCGCGTACCGCGTGGAAGGCTCCGCCACCGCGATTTGGATCTCCCAGGTGGACGGCGAAGCTCCGGTCCGCATGTGGCCGGACGATCAGCAGGTGCAGCGCGGCCCTTCCTGGTCTCCCGACGGAAACTGGATCGCATTCTACTCGTCGACCAAGGGCAAGTCGGGCGTCAGGAAGTACCGGATCGGTTCCAACGTGCCGCCCGAACTGGTGGTGGAAACCTCCGAGGCCAAGCCCGTGCGATGGTCGCCGCGGGGGGACTGGATTGTCTACCGCGACAACAACGAATTGCGGCTGGTATCGGCGGACGGGCGCGCGAAGCGCACTATCAGTTCCGCGGTGTGGGAGACCTACGGATGGTCCAAGGACGGGCAGTCGATCTACGGACTCCGGGTGGATTCGAGTCGCCACCTGATTCTGGGGCGGATCCAGATGGCCACGGGAAAGGAATCGCAGGTGAGCGACTTGGGGACCGTGCCTGTGGCGTTTGACTACGGCAAGTACATCGGCGAGTTTCCTGTGCGGGGCTTCAGCCTTCACCCCGATGGCAAGAGCTTCCTCGCGTCGGTGGTGCATGGCCGCTCGCAGATCGTGCTGATGCGCGGCTTCGACCGCGCCACGCGCCTGCTAGACTGGTTTGGCAAATAGGAATCCCTGACCATGCCTCTCTCTCCCGGCGACAGACTCGGACCCTACGAAATCGTCGCGCCCCTCGGCGCGGGCGGCAGGGGCGATCGTGGGCGAGTCGTCGGCGATACGTTGGGCCATCGTGTCGCTGATTACTCGCGGCCAGTCGCACTGCGTTGAACTACCGGCGTGCGAGGTGTACCTGCAAGATCGGGGCCGTGAAAAGCTTCTTTCCGGAGAATGAGCCGGTTGGTCCGCCGCCAACGACCCAATGGAAGAGAAGCCCACCTATCGGGCACTATGCCTATGTCCGAGTGGCGGACGATGCGACAAAAGGGCCTAACCAAGCAGGCTTTCGACCAAATGGACCCTCATCCAGATTGTGCGTGTTTGTTTGAGTCTCTTCGACTCCCGGCGATGCCTCGCCGCGGAAGAGATCGTGCGCCGGCGCGGAACTGGGGGATGCTGTGACCCAGGCGCGCGGGGCTGGATACCCGAGTTGCGCATATTCACAACGGCGAGGGCCGTCATGCCTAACCAGCTCCAGCGGATTGTGGCGTATATATCGAAGCGGACCCGGTGTCCGCGGGGCTGGTGGCCACCCGTGAGGATTTGCAGTGGTCAAGCAGCCAACAGGGCAAGCTCAAGCAAGCCCCACCGCAACGAGGTTGCGACCTTGTTCTCGGTGCCTCCAATGCGGTATACCATATCAATGCTTTCCCGATTTACACTCCTGACTCTTCTGGCGGGTCTCTGCCTGGGGCAGGATACCGTGCGGAAAGAGATTCCCCTCGATCCCCAGACGCTGAGCCGGTATGTAGGCGCGTACCAGATGAGTGGCAACGGCCCTGTCATGCTCGTGACTCTGGAAAACAATCAACTCCTTACCAAGTTAGGCACGCAGCAAGCGCTAGCGATCTTCCCGGAATCGAAGACCATGTTCTTCGCGAAGGCGGTCAATGCGGAAATCGAATTCGCCAAGGACGACCCGCGGGGAAGGCCCACCGAACTGATCCTGCATCAGAATGGCCGGGACCTGCCGGCAGAACGGCTGGACGACGCCAATGCAAAGTTGCTCTCAGATGCGGCCGCCGCCTTTCAGAAGAGGTTCAAAGACCAGACGCCGGCACCGGGGGGCGAGGCGGCGCTGCGCAAGATGGTGGAGGATTTGGGATCGGGAAAGCCGAACTACGAAGCGGTGAGCCCCGGCTTGGCCAATGGCCCGCAACTGGCGCAAATGCAGTCGATGATGAGCAAGCTGGGGCCCTGGCAGTCGCTGGTCTTCAAAGGAGTGGGACCGGGGGGCGCGGATATTTATTCGGTCCGGTTCGAGAAGGGCGCCTTGGAGACCAGGATCTGGCTGGGGGTAGATGGAAAGATCGAGAATACCAATGCCCGCCCTGAAGAAGGCTGGGTGGGGGCGCCGGCGGCGAGTCTGCGCCCGCATTTTCCGGAAATCGATTCCCTAGCTGCGGCCGAACTTGCCAAGCGGCCAGTGGGAAGCGTGACGGCGGGCGTGGTCTCGGGCAAGGAACTCGTCTGGTCGAAGAGCTATGGCGAAGCCGATATGGAGAAGAAGACGGCGGCGGATTCGGATACGGTGTACCGCATCGGCTCCATCACCAAAATGTTTACGGCCCTGATGCTGGAACAGCTGGTGGAGGCGAAAAAGGTGAATCTCTCCGATCCGGTGGAGAAATACTTTCCGGAGATCAAGCTGGTGCAGGACCGCTTCCCAGGCGCTCCGCCGATCACTTTCATCCAACTGGCGACGCACACGGCAGGGCTGGGGCGCGAGCCGGACAATGCGGAAACGTATGTAACCGGCGCGGTGGCTGATTGGGAGAAGACGCTGATCGCGGCGCTGCCGCATACGCATTACATACTCGAGCCGGGGACCCGTTATTCTTACTCGAATATCGGATTCGCCATTCTGGGCGCAGCGCTGGCGCGGGCGGCGGGCGAGCCGTATGTCGAGTATGTTCCGAAGCACATTTTCCAGCCGCTGGGGATGACGCATTCGGCTTTGCAGCGGAATGCCGCCATGACGCCGCACCTATCGAAGGGGTACCAGGTGATGGGACCGAACGGCGCAGTGGACTCGGAGACCGCGCAGCGCGAGAACGAAACGGGGCGCGGATATAAGGTGCCGAACGGCGCTATCTATACCACCGTGGGCGACATGGCCCATTTCGCCTCGTTTCTGATGGGCCAAGGGCCGGAGAGCGTGCTGAAGATCGCCACCCTGGAGAACTTTCAGATGCAATTGATCGTGCCGGCCGATCTGGAGTTGACGCGTGGTTACGGCGTCGGTTTTGAAGTGCAGCGGCGGGAGAATTATACGGAATTCGGACATGATGGAGCGGTCGCCGGCTATACGGCGTCGCTGCTGATGAACCGGAAAGCCGGGGTCGGAGTGATCGTGTTCTCCAACGGAGCGGCGAATCCGAACAGTATCGCGCGGCGAGCTTTGGACATCCTATCGAAGTGAATGTTCTAGCGCCTCCGGCCGGATTACGGCGCCGCTCGGAAACAACTCCAGTGGAGAACGGCATTGTGGTCCCGAAGGCAAAAGCGGGCCGGCAAAAGCGGGCCAGCCTGAACTGCGGCAATTCCGTATTGCCGACGGATGAGATTTTCCACGAAATATCGCGCGGTTCAGGCTGACCCGTTTTATCCCGTTTTATCCCAATCCGCCATTCGCCGCCCGGCCAGGCGGTGGAAATCGCGGTGGAGCGGCGCGAGTCCAAGGCCATCGTACAAGTTCGCGATTTTGGACCGGGCGTCCCGGAAGAGGCTCTGCCACGCCTGTTCGACGCGTTCTACCGGGTGGAGAAAGATCGCGATCGTTCGAGCGGCGGCATCGGCCTGGGCCTTTCGATTGCGCGGCGCTCGATCGAACTGCACAAGGGAGCCATTCGCGCTCGCAACGCGAATCCGGGACTGGAAGTGGAACTGGAACTCCCCCAAACGACCGTCACGCAGAATTAGCCCACATGTCTCACAGACATTCAGCGGCAATGACGTGGCGCACGCACTCGTGCGTGCCGCGTCGGCACTCATGCCGACGCCCGGCGACGACAGACTGTCCATACGCCACCAGGTTGTCGAGAAGAGTCTCGACACG
>PMTR01000072.1 GCA_003167255.1 Bryobacterales bacterium | reverse complement strand
CCCAGCAGGAAACGGGCATTGGCCTTTTCCAGTTCGGCGCGGGCCTGCGCCACCTTGTCGATCTGAGCCAGGATTTTGGGTTCGTCGGGCGTGTCGGCGGCCATAATCGGCTCCATGGTGATTTCTTCCTTCTGCAGATTGGCGTTGAGGTCGACCAGGCGCAGGCGATTCTGCTGCAAGATGTCATCCATCTTTTTCTGCTGGTCGGAGTTGAGGTTGAGCTTCTGGACCATCTCCGGGTTGTTCCACCAGCGGCCCTGAGGCTGGAGGCGCTCCATCGGCGGACGGGCGCTGCGGGGTGGCTGCGGTGCGCCGTAGCCGCGGCCGGGCTGACTGTAGCCCAACTGGGGCGGAGGCGGAGGGTTCTGGTTCTGGCCACTTGGGGGTGGAGTCTGCGCCCAGGCGACGGCGCCGGCGAAGAGTATGGGTAGTACAAGTCTGATTGTTTTCTGGTTCATCGCATTTCCTTTTTTTGGCTTTCGTCTGTGGGACCGGGGCCCCAGGTTACAAGATCAACCAGCGGCTCCATGGTTTGAGGAACCGCGCGGGAGATTTCGGTATCCACTTGCACGAGGAGCGCGTCGGCACGGGCCATCTCGGCGGCGCGAGTCTGTTGGCGGGAATGCCAGTAGGCCGACGCCGATACCAGGATAAACATAGAGGCCACCGCCAGCACCCAGCGCTGGGCCGTGTGGCGGACGGGCGGCCGCCAGGCGATCCGCGGGGCCGATGCGGGCTGGGCGGCGCTCCAGCCGTAAGCGGAGCCGCGGAACTCCGCGAGCGTGCTTTCCATGTGATCGAGCTGCGCGCTGCATTCGTCGCACTCACCGGCGTGGCGCTCCAGTTCGGGGCTGCGCTCACCGGCGAACCAGCGGGAAATATCTTCCGGCGAGAGATGTTCGTTCATTGGGTTTCTCCCATCCGTTTCCGCACCGCTTCCAGCGCGCGAAACAGGTGCACTTTCACGGTCCCTTCCCGTAGGCCGGTGACCGCTGCGATTTCGAGTAAATCCAGGTCCTCCACAAAACGCAACAGGAAGACCGTGCGCTGGCGCTCCGACAGAGTTTCAACGACGCCCCAGACGGCGGCGAGGCGTTCCCTGGCGAGAACGGCGCCCTCAGGCGTTGTGCCGCGATCGGCCAGCGACTGGCTGACCAGGTCGAATTCCGGCGACACCGCGCGCGTGCGATGCCAAAAGCGGAGCCGGCGATTGCGAATAGAATCACGTACCAGATTCACCGCAATTTGCATCAGCCAGGTACTGAGGCTGGCCTCGCCACGAAACCCCTGACGCGCCCGGTAGGCTTTCAGGAAACAATCCTGCGCCAGGGATTCGGCGGCATCCCGGTCGCGCAGAGAAGCCAGGGCGAAGCGAAAGATTTTGGGCCAATACAGCCGCACAACGGCGTCGAAGTCCTCGATCTCTCGCGTCTGCTCCACTGCGTTCGGGATCCACCGGGTTGTGATAACCGGCTCCATCTGTGAAGTGTAGACGGAAACGGGGGGGCTGGGTTTACTCCAGGCATGGTTTTAGCTGGTTTAAGTTGCGAATTCACCGCGACCGCAGAGGCGCGGAGGAAAACGCGGGCCGAGCCGGACTGCACAGACTAAACAGAGGTTGCGGAGAGAGGTCGAAAGAAGCATGTTGAGCCGCCGATCAACGCTGATGAACGCCCATTAAGCAATTCATTTCAATCCGCGTTTATCGGTGTTCATCGGCGGCCAGTGATGTGTTGGCTTCTCTACCAGTTCTTCTCCCACACCCGGACGATGGGGTAGCGGCCGTTGTCTTCAGGCTCGTACTTGGAGTGCTGATACCACCAGGCGAGGCGAGCGCTACGGTCGGCCGCAAAGGCCGGATCGGCAGCTACCTTGGCTTCGAATTCCCTGGCGAGATCGGGATTGTCGGCCATAGTCTTGCGCGCGATGGGTTCGGAGAGGTATTCGCCCACGGGCGGCGGCGCGGCGCCCGCGGCCGGTGCGGCGCCACCGCGCCCACCACCACCCCCGCCTGGTCCACCGCGACCGCCTCCGCCGCGGCCGCCGCCGCCTTCAAAGACCGGGTACATCAGGCCCCAGCGCGCCAAGGAATCGGGAGCCTGCGGTTCGAGCGTGGAAAGAATCAGGCGGGCGCGGCGCTGCTTCATGGGCACCCAATACGAGCCGGCGGGAATCGTGATCTTCTCCTTCACCAGGCGGGAATCGAAGCTATGCAGGCTGATGTGGCCTTCGAGGGGAGAACCGTCCCACACAATGTTGGAAAAACGATATGTCTCGAATTCCTGCGTGAGGGGCTTGGCCGTGCGCTCCATCTCCACCCCGTGCAGCGCCAGGATATCGGCAACTTCTTTCCAGGCCGAAGGGATCAGGTAGCCGAGGGGCATCTGCGCTTCGAGAGTGGTGTCGATCTGGTCGTGAATGACGGTCTGGATGTCGTCGGGCTCGGCAAGATAGCGATTGGTCATGGCGCCGGTGACCTCGCTCTGAACCTGGCTCTGCTTGAGCGCGCGGTAGACCAGCGGGCGGCTCTTGTCGTTGCTGACGAGGCCGGCCAGATAGACGGGCGCGGCGGAACGGTCGCCGGCGCGCGCGGCTATCTCTTTATCGGCCTGGCGCACGGCCGTACGCAGCGCTTCCGGATCGGCCACGATGATATCGATGGAGTGCCGCATGATATCGTAATTGGCCCAGGCGCGGGTGCGGGCGGCCTTGAGGCTGTGGGTTTCCACCAGCAGTGAGGGGCGATTCTGGACCGCGGCATACAGGTGCGAATAGCGCGGGGTGAAGACCTCCATGAAGAACTCGCGCTTGCCGTTGACGTTGCGCAGCGCGCCGTAGGGAGCCACCAGATGGCCGTCGGCCGCCATGCGCTGGTCGAGCTCCGGAACGAATTTGTCACGCACCCAGGCGCCGGCCGGCTCGGCGATGTCCTGGTTGCGAGCCATGTCCCAGGTTACGTCGTATTGCATGTCGGAGCCGTCGGTGACGTGGTTATCGATCAGGAAATCGGGATTCCAGGTGTTGAAGATGTGCAGCCAGGCGCGCATTTCGGGAGTGTCGGCCTTGACGTAATCGCGGTTGAGGTTGAGGCGCTGGGCGGTGTTGCGCAGGCCGGTGTCGCGGGGGCCGTTCTGCTGCGGGCGATGGTAGGGGCTGAAATATTCGTGACCGTCGACGTTGAAGACCGGGATGATTACGAAGATGGCCTTATCCAGCCAGGAGGCCAGTTTCCTGGTGACGGCCATATCGCGAACCAGCATGAGGACGGTGTCCTTGCCCTCGATTTCGCCGGCGTGAATGCCGCTCTGGATCATGATGACGGCCTTATTGGTTCTAGCGGCGGCTTCGGGCGTGAAGGCGCGATCCTTGGAAACCACCAGCGCGATCATGGTGCGCCCTTCGGGGGTGGCGCCGATGTTGAGCACCTTGACGAGTGGGGAAGCCCGTTCCAGCCGGTGGGATATGTCGACGGCTTCGGCGTAAGGGGCGGTCAGGGTCCAGCCGGTCTTTTCGCCGGTGGTCAGCAGATCGGGGGGCGAAGCCTTGGTGCTGGCGGTGAGTGAGGCCGCGTCTTTGGCGGCGGGAGGCTCAATGGCGGAATGGGGCGCGATCGGTTCCTGAGCGGCCGACAGCCCGGCCAAGGCACACAGCAACAGCGTGGAACGAAGCATGAGAAGTATGTTATCGCAAGACGGCAGAGAAAGGCCTTCACCGCGGAGGAAGCGCATCGACAATGTGATTAAGGGAGCGCCTCGAAAGGGGAGAAGCTCTCGATGAGCGCGGTGAGCCGCTCCAGGGAGATGGGTTTGGCGAGATAGTCATCCATGCCGGCTTCGAGGCAGCGCCTGCGGTCCTCGGCCATGGCATTGGCGGTCAAAGCCACGATCGGCGGTGTGGCGGGCAGATTCAGGCGGCGGATCTCCCGCGCGGCGGCGTAGCCGTCCATTATAGGCATCTGGCAGTCCATCAGGACCAGGTCGTAGCGCTCGCGGCTTACGGCAGCGACGGCCTGTGCGCCATCCATGGCTACCTCGACGCGATGGCCCATGCGCTCGAGGAGACGCACTGCCACGGTGCGGTTAATGGCGTTGTCCTCCGCCAAGAGAATGCGCAGCGCCCGATTTGCGGCAGGGATTCGCGCGGCCGGCAGCGGTTCGGGAGCGGTGCTGTGTTCGGCCGGCGGAAGCGACAAGAACGCCCGGAAACAGCTTCCGCGGCCGGCCTGGCTTTCCACCTCCAGGCGACCGTTCATGACCGCCAGCACGCGGCGGCAAATCGCCAGCCCGAGCCCGGTGCCTCCATAACGGCGGGTAGTGGAACAATCGGCCTGGGTGAATGGTTCAAAGATCGATTGTTGTGTTTCCACGGGGATGCCGATTCCGGTGTCGCGGACGGAGAGGCATAGCTCGACCGAGCGCGCATCCTGCGAAACCACGGACGCTTCCACGCTTACCGTTCCGTGCTCGGTGAACTTGACGGCGTTGGAGAGCAGGTTGAGCAAGACCTGCCGGAGACGTTGGGGATCGCCCATCAGGGCTTCGGGCAGACGGGAATCGAAGTGCCGGGTTACCGCCAGACCTTTGGTTCGCGCCATCGGCGAGACTACCGCCAGCGCGTCCTCGACGAGTTTCTGGATGCGCAAAGGTGTGGATTCGAGGACCAGTTTCCCGGCATCCGCTTTCGAGAGATCCAGAATGTCGTTGACCAGTTGTAGCAAAGACTCGCCGCAGCTCTGGATGATTTCGAGATACTCGGCCTGCTCCGGGTTGACTCCCGAATCGGCCAGCAGGCTGATGGTGCCGATGATTCCGTTCATAGGGGTACGGATCTCATGGCTCATGTTGGCGAGGAACTCCGACTTCACGGCGGAGGCGCGGGCGGCCTGCTTGCGGGCCTCTTCGGCGGCGGCGCCCAGCGTCCGTAGCCTGCGGTTCTGCCATGCGACCACGATCGCAATGGCGCCCGCCAGCCCAAAGCCAACCGTCGCCAGGACCCAACGCTGCTGCTGTTCCGCGAGGAGGTCGACGATGGTAGCGTCGTTCGTGGATGTGCCGGATGTGGCAAAGAAGATCCCCTGAAGCGTTCCGTCGCGGGAAACGCTGGTGATGCCGTCGCGAATGGTTCTGGCCGCAAAGGCAGCGTCTGGACGGAGCAGGGTGGCGCCGATTCCGGAGTACACCACCGCGCCCGGCCTATTGAGGTAGCGCATTTCGGTGTTTTGGCAGGAAGGCGGCAGCTCGACGCGAGCCCAGACCACGCCTGCCACGGCCGCCCTCTGGCAGACGGCCTCCACCACCTCTGCCGTAGAGTTGCGGCGCAGCGTGCGGACAGGCGGCAGGAATAGCCTGGCGACGCGTTCCTGTGTGCCCGGAAAGACCACCGCCACAGTCTTGCCGGCGGCGTCCTCAAAACGCTTCACGCCGCTCGAAGACGGTGTGAGAAGCCAGAATCTGCGCAGGCACCAGGGCTTACTGAGATAAAACCGGCCCTTGCGGTCGGGTAGATCGCCGAACAGCGGCCACAAATCGACCTTGCCGCTTTCGAGGGCGGCTTCCGGCCCCTCCGGCGAGTAAACCCACTCGAGTTGGACGCCGGTCCGCCGAGCAGCCTCGCGCACCACTTCAACGGCCGATCCCGACGGTCTGCCGTGAGAATCCAGGATCTGATCGGGGGGCGCCAACTGGAACCCAATGCGGAAGGTGCGCCCGGCGGCGCGCGGTGTGTGAGCAAGGTACACCGCGCCGGCGCACACAGCCGAAAGGGCTGCGACGGCCCCGATGGTTTTGACCCGAAATCTCAAATCGTAGCGATGCCCATTGACTTATCGGCTGCGATCGGGGAACCCTTTACGCTTGGTTCGAGTGCAGAAGCGCCCCGTTCAGGGCCGGTCGAGGGGTTCTTTGCGCGCCAGTTGCAGAAGCTGTGTGATCGCCAGCAGTGACGTCAGGACATTTCGCTCGCCGGTGGCGCCGAGTTGGGGCGCGGAGGCGACGATGGCCAGCGCGAAGCGCGGGCCGGACCACGCCAGCCAGCGAACCAAGAGCAAGGACCGCACCGCAGTCTGAGCCAACACCCCGAGGCTGAAAGCGTGAGTGACGGCAGCCAGCAGGAAAGGACCATGGAAGCGGGCGGCGGCCAGCGTCCAGACGCCGGGGATGATGGCAATCGCCAGGGTGCCAAGGAACAGCATCCGGCAGAGCGTCCGGATTCCCGGGTAGCGCCGGCAGAGGCTTTTCTCCAGCGCTACGAAAGCCGTGAACCAAACCAGCCAGGTGAGGAATTCGATCACCACCGAGGCCGGCAGGGAAGGGGTGCGCATGTCCAGCTAGTCGATGGCGGGTCCGAAGTACCCCTGCGCCAAAGCCGGCTCGGCTTCGAGTGCTTTGGCCCAGCAGGATCGAGCTTCTTCGCCCTTGCCGGTGGTTTCCAGAATGCGTCCCATGTTGAGCAGGGCTTCGGGCATGCCGGGTTGTTGCGCCAGCGCGTCGCGGTAGAGCCGCACGGCCTTTTCGAGCTGTCCGGCTTTCTCGTACATCAGGCCGGCGTTGTAGAGCACTTCGGGGGAGCGCTCACCCAGATCGATGAGGCGGACGTGGAATTCCAGAGCGGAATCGAAATCGGAGGATTGAATCGCCAGCGCCGCCAGGCCGCGCAGGGCGTCGATGGACTTGGGATCGCCTTCGAGCATCTTCTCGTAGAGGCGTTCGGCGTGGTCACGCTCGCCCAAACCGCTATAGGCGAGGGCCAGGTTGGCGTGTGCTTCGGGCCAGTTGGGACGGTGTTTCAAGCAGCCCTCAAAGGCTTCGGAGGCGCCGCGGAAATCTTCCCGTTGCAGGCGCAGATAGCCCAGGCGGAAGCGGGCTTCTTCTTCTTTTGGAGCGCGGTCCAGGATCTGCTTGTAGTGGCGCTCGGCTTCATCCGCCTTGCCGGTGCGCTCGAGCAGCAGGGCCAGGTTCCAGATGGGAGCGAGGCCGTCCGGGTTAGCCTGGATGGCGCGATCGTAGGCCTGGCGCGCGCCATCGATATCGCCCAGTTGCTCCCGGACAATGCCGATATTGGTGTGCGCTTCGCAGGATTGCGGACGCAGCTTGAGAGCCTCCTCATAGGCGTCGGCGGCTTGTTCCCAGCGGCCCGACTTCTGGTGCGCGAGGGCCAGGTTGAACCATCCTTCAAAGTGGCCCGGCACCGAAGAAGTCAGCAAGGTGCAGAACTTTGCGGTGAGGGCGTGTTCGCCGGCCGCACAGGCCCAGGCAGAGAGGCCTTCGAGAGCCACAATGGATTCGGGCCGCTGTTCGAGCAGGCGCTCGGAGTATTCCCGCACCATGTCGAAATCCTCTTTCGACATGCCGATCAGGACCAGGTTGGCGAGGGATTCTTCGGAGTCGGGACTCTGTTCGAGGATGCGCTGGTAAAGGGGCGAAGCTTCGTCGGGGTGACCCAGGGACTGCAACGAAGCGGCCTTGCCGAACAGGGCGTCTTCGTGGTCGGGCGCCAGTTCCAGGCAATGCTCGAAAGCGAACAGAGCGCTCTTGGGATCTTCCAGGCGGAGTTGTGTGGCGCCGAGCCCGAGGTAGGCATCCAGGTGCGAGGAATCGAGCGTACACGCCTTGTGGAAGGCCTGCGAGGCCTCGTCCCACGCGCTGATGCGCTCCAGGCAGACCGCGAAATTGAACCAGCCTTTGGCGAATTGAGGCTTGAGCTGGGTGAGTGTGCGATAGCTCTTGGCGGCTTCCTGGTAGTCGCCCAATTCGAACTGAATGTGGCCCATCGCCCGATAGATTTCGGGTGAGGCCTCATTGGAAGCGACGGCGCGCTGCAACTGCTTGAGGGCGTCGTCGCGCTTGCCGGCCAGGTGCAGGCTCACGGCACGAGCCAGGAATCCGGATGCCGGGCCTGGATTGGCGCCCGCCAAACCGGGCTTGTCGCCACCTTCCAGATGTGCTGGCCGGAGGGGTTGAACTTTGGGGGATCTGATGGCGCTGGTACTCATTGTTTCCGATTCTCCTTCGTGGGGATTCCTGCGGGTGTTAGTCTTACCCAGTAAAGGCGCGCCCGGTCGTCGGGTGTGCCTACGAAACCGATACCGCCTACTGGAAACCGTGCGTCGGTCCAGGTGTCGACGGCCTGACCGTCCAGGTAGAGGGTGAACTCACTGCCGCGAAGACGCATGCGTACGGTGATGGCAGTCTTGCCGCCGGGCGACGGGGTGGCCGTCGATGGCGGACGAATAGGCAGAGTGACGGCCGGCGAGGCGGCGCCGCCCACCACCGTGGTGCGGCTGAAGGTAAATCCTCCGCCCGGCGCCACGGCGATGCTGCCCTGGAAGTACTCGTTGAAATCGTGTGCGCGGTAAACCCAGTTGATGCTGTGGTGGTCGATACGCGCCAGAAACTCGAGATCGTAATCGTCGAGTTCGATCGAGGGTCCGAAGAGCGCCAGCGAACCGGTGCGGACGCCGGCGATATCCAGCTTCCAATCTTGCACGCCGCCCAGCCAGTTGGTCCAGCCGTTACCAAAATGTTCCTCAAGGGGAGGGACCGCCGCCGGCGCCGCGGCTGCCGCCTTCTGCCTGGGCGTTTGGGGAGCGCCGAACGGCACGCCGCCCATCAGCGAGCCGTGCAGGGCCCGCGGCGTGTACTCAAACATATTGTCCTGCGGCTCGAAGGCCACCAGCGTGAGGCGCTGCGCCGATTCCAGGCTGGCGGCGCCCGGCCGTGAAGCGATCAGCGATGCCGAGGAACGGCGGAAGCCGTTGCCGTCTTCGTGCCGGCGGAACCCCAGCGTGAGAGGATCGCCGGCCTCCCATCGCAAAGTGGAGCAGCGCACCACGCCGTCGGCGTTGCGCAAATCGCATGCGGCGGACGGAACGGCGTTGGGCCACAGAAATGCCGCGGCGCCGGTTCCCATGACGGGAGGCCGGTAGACCATGGCGCGTTTCATGATTCGCCTGGCTGCGTGCCGGGGTCCGGCTTCGATCTTGCGCGCCGGCGGAGCGACTCCTTGGGCCCGCTTCGAAAAGGGCATCGCCACGGGGCCGGGTTTCGCTAATTCAATGGCTGGCCGGACGGGTTCCGGAAGGCGGAAACCGGCGGACGCCGACACGCGCAGCTCCTTTCCCTTCACAGGATGGTTCCGCAATGTATGTGTTCGTTGCGACGATTTGAGAGAATGTGCGCCAACCGATGGAATGGAATAGCGCTTGTGGTTCTCGGACCCGATGTGTACCCGCAACGGTGGATGACGCAGGATTCCGAACTCTCGCGGATCCGCGCCGGGCTTCAGAATGCGGTCGCGCACGATGGCTTTGCGGGACTGCGGGATTTCGACCGAGAGCTTGTGGCTGCGAGGGGGCAGCGGGATCACGTTGTGGCCGCCACTCATGGCAAGCCGTAACGAGCGCGGCCGCGCAGCTAAGGCGACCCTAACCTGACCTAACTTCGCAGCTTTATCACTTCGATTGGGAAGGCGCTGCACGAACAGACCCGCGGGCGTAGGCTTGAACCCATCCATGGATGGGTTTTGGGCCGGGATGCGGGCCGGTGGATAACTACGCGGAGCAATATTGTAGTCGGTGAGCAGAAACTCCGTGGAAATCTGCTTGGCATTTTCACGCCGACGCATCAGGCTGGCGACTTTGTCCGCCTCCATCAGCCGATCCATCCCCAGGCGGAGACGGTATTGATTGCGGTGCTCGCGGGAACAGAAATCACCGCCGGAGCCGACCGCAAAGCGGCTGAGCGGTTTGCCACATAATTGGCATGTTCTCGCGTTCATGGCGATCATTATGGCACAATACTTCTGAAATTATACAATAAATGGTGAGAGCACCAAAATGATATCTAACGTTAACTCATTTTGTTTCCGTACGATAGTGGAAATAATATAGCAAAAAAGGTACGTTAAAAAACAGGAAATCCTAGTAGAATTGGAAACCGGAGAATCTCATGACTGAGTCTACCGCTCGCGCAGAACGCCTCGACTTACCCTCTTCAGGAGGGGCCTATTATATTTGGCAGGTTCCACAGAAACCGGTCGCCGTCCGGCTGCCGCTGGCGCTGATCGACCGCCTGGAACAACAAACCGTAGAATCATTCCGGTCGCTGACATCGCGCGGTTCGGAGATTGGCGGCCTGCTCTTGGGCGGGATCGGGCCGGGAAATCCGGCGACCGTAAGTGTCGAAGACTTCGAGTTGATCCAGTGCGACTATAGCCGAGGTCCGCTTTACCGGCTGTCCGACGCGGACATGAGCCGGTTCGAGAGAGCCATCGAGCAGCACGCCTCGGGCGCCGGGCTTAGCGTGGCGGGATTCTTCCGCAGTCACACGCGTAAGGGACTATCGCTGGATGCCGAAGACGTGGCCTTCTTCGAGCCGCGCTTCCACGATCCCAATCATATTGTATTGCTGGTGCGTCCGTTCGCCACCAAAGCCAGCGCCGCTGGAATCTTCATTCGTGAGAACGGCCGGATCTCGGGAGATGTCAGCCTGATGGAATTCCCGTTCCGTTCCTCGGAACTGGGCGGTGGGGCGCGCAGACTGGGTATGGATGCGGCGCCTTCCGCTCCGCCCCAGTCGCAAGCCGCTGCCGAACCGCCGGCTGCCAACAAGGCGCCGGCCCGCGCACAGATCGTGCCCATTGCATCGCGGCGTGAGATGCCGGCACAGGAACAGGGAGTCAAGCCGGCTCAACCGAATCCGCCGGCGCCGCCTCCGGTGGCAGCAAAGGCGCCCGCGCCGCAAGCACCGCCGCCTCCTCCGGCCGCCAGAATTGCTCCGGCCAGCACACCGCCAGCACCACCGGCAGCCAGGGTCTCCCCAGCCACTCCGCCGGCACCACCGGCAGCCAGGGTTTCCCCAACCCCTCCGCCGGCTCCCAGGGTGACCCCAGCACCGCCACCTCCGCCAGCCGCGAAGAGCACTCCGCCAGCGCCGAAAGTGGCGCCCGCTCCCCAAACTCCGCCCGCGAAGGTGACGCCGGCTCCGGCAGCCCCTGCAGCCAAGATCGCTCCTGCGGCCCCGGCAGCTAAGGCAGCACCGGCCGAGCCGCCCAAGAAGAAGGAAGAAGAAAAGGCCAAGGAGGTTGCGCCGGCGGCGCCGGCGCCGAAAGTTCTCCAAGCCGCCGCCATCGCTTCCGCCGTCGCACCGCCGGCCGCCAACAAGAACAAGAAGGTGCGGCTGCTGGTCGCCGCCGCCCTGGGCATGCTGGTTTTGGTGGGCGGATTCCTGTTCGTCTATCCGGCTTTGCTGCATCGCGGCGACCGCAGCCAGACAGTCGCACAGCAAGATTCTTCGCCGCTCGGCCTGCACATCGAACGGACCGCCGGCGGACTGCTCCTCACCTGGAACAACCAATCGCCAGCCATCCAGCACGCGTCCAAGGTGGTTCTCTCGATCACCGATGGAGAACGTCACGAGAACATCGAGATGGATCCCAACCAGGTGCGCACGGGCAGCATCGTGTATCCTCCGCTTTCGGGAGATGTGAGCTTCCAGATGGAAGTGGCCGACGCCAACCAATCCAGAACCACCAGCGAATCGCTGCGCGTGCATGATCCGCGGCCTTCGCCCTTGGCAACCTCGACACCTGCCACCCAAGGCCCGCAACCCGGTCCCAAGCAGAATACACCTGGCAAGAGCCCGAACGCCGAGAGCCCGGACGCGACATCCCCCGAGTCCACTCCCAAACCGCCGGATGAGCAAGCAGTGGTCCGCAATCCGACACCGGTGAAGCAGTTCGATAAGGAATCCCTGGGGCAGCGGCTACGGCCGGCGGCGCCGGCGGACATGGCGGAAGCTCCCGCGGAGGTCCGGGCAAATGCCGCGGCCCCGGGCAATTTTGGCTCGATCATGTCGGGGGCGGCTTCCGCTCCGGCAGCGCCGGCAAGGCCCGCGCCGTCAAGGCCGGCGGACACTTCCGCTGCGGCCGCGAACGCCGGTTCGGGCGGCCAGATCATCCCGGCTGAGCCGACTTACAAGAAGGCTCCCGAGTATCCCAAAGTGGCGCGCCAGATTGGCGCCAGCGGCGTCGTGGAAATCGAAGCCATGATTGGCACCGACGGTAGGGTCAGAAACGCCAAAGTCACCAAAGGCAACCCGATGCTTCAGAAAGCCGCGATTGATGCGGTGATGGAGTGGAAGTACAAACCGGCGCTGCTGAACGGCAAGCCGGTGGAATCGCCCGTGCAGATCAAGCTGAATTTCACGCCGGACCGGTAGAAAGACGCCAGGTGGCGCACGCACTCGTGCGTGCCGCGCCGGCACTTCTGCCGAGAAGTGCGCCTCTCTGGCGCGCTGCCCCTCAAGAAGGCGGCACGCAAAGAGTATAGATCTCCAGATTTCCGTCGCGATCGCTCGAAAACGCGGTACGTCGCCCGTCCGGCGACCAGGAAGGGTGCAGATCCTCGGCCGGATGGCGCGAAGTATTTCTGGGATTGCTGCCGTCGCCGTCCATGACATAGATTTCGGTGTTGCCGTCGTTATGAACGCACTGCGTTACGCCGGCAACCAGTTACGCTGGAAGCCGCAGGCGGGCGATGCATCCGGGAGCTTCCGGCCGGTTTTCGAGGGTCAGCGCGCCGCCGTGGCTCTCGGCAATCTGGCGGCTGAGAACCAGGCCGATGCCCGAACCTCCCGGCTTGGTCGTGAAGAACGGGACGAACAGGTTGGCCGTGCCGGAGAGGCCCGGGCCTTCGTCCTTTACCCAAATCTCCAACATGGTGCCGTCGCGGCGCCATCCGGCCCACACCCGGCCGTTGGTTGTGAGAGATGCGTCGGCGGCATTCCGCAAAACATTGATCAGCGCCTGCTCCAACTGATCGGGGTCGCCCGGCACCGTGATGGTTGGACCTGGCTCGATTAAGATCGTGAGCCGCGTTTCGAGACTGGCGGCGCGCTGCACGGCTTCGGCCACCGCCAGCGGTTGCAACTGCGGCCGCGGCAGCTTCGCCAGGCGGGCATAGGCCCCGATGAAGCGGCTGAGACTTTCCGAACGGGCCGTGATGACGTGCAGTCCCCGGCGCATGTCGTCCCGCCAATCGTCGGGCAGACTCTCGCGCGCGATGATGCTTTCCAGGCTCCCCGCGATCGACTTGATGGGAGTGAGCGAATTGTTGAGCTCGTGACCCAGCACGCGAACCAGGCGCTGCCAGGCTTGCAGTTCCTGCTCGCTGAGGGCTTGAGTGAGATCGGAGATCACCACCAGTTCGAGCGGCAGCCCGCGCTCGCGGACGCGCGTGCGACGCACTCCAAAGCGGCCGGCGCCGCCGGGAAAAGAGGCTTGCAGGGTAGTCTGCTCCGGGCCATCCAGACAGGTTTCCAGGTTCAATGCCTCGGCCGTCTGGCCGAGCAGGCCTTCGGGCAGGGCAGCCATCAGCCGCTCCGCGGCGCGGTTCACCAGGCGGAGGCGATGGTGTTCGTCGAAGGCGAAGATGGCGACATCGATTTCGCTCATCACGGTGCGCAGCAGCGTGGTGGCCTCCATGGCGCCCAGGCGCTGCTCGCGCAGCGTGCTGCCCAGGGTGTTCACCTCGCGCATGACTTCGCCCAGCGCATCGTCCGGACAGGGTGATCGGCCGCGCACGGAGAAATCGCCTTCGCGCAGCGCACCCAGCAAGTTTGAGAGCGTCTGCAGCGGGAAGACTACGCGTTCGCGCACGGCGAAAGCGAAGCCCAGCCACACGCACACGATCAGCGTGGTGAAAGTCAGTTCGTATTGCGCCTTGTAACCCCCGCTCCAGAGCATGTAGAGTGCGACGGCGGAACCAGGCAGGCCGGCCAGGAAGGCCAGCAGAACGATGCGGCCTTCATGGCTGATGCGCGCCGATTTGGAGGAGGGCGACATGGGGCGTTCGTCACAATCCGTAGCGCTGCAGCCGCCGGTAGAGGGCGCTGCGGCTCAGGCCCAGCGCGCTGGCGGCGTGGCTGACGTTTCCGTTGAAGCGTGCCAGCGCTTTGCGAATCAGCAGCGCTTCCACATCTTCCAGACTCATTTCTTCGAGACGCGGCGGGCTTTCGCGGCCGGCGCGCAGACCGAGATCGGCGGCGCGGATGGTTTCCCCCTGCGCCATCAGCACGGCGCGCTCCACGGCGTGGTCGAGCTCTCGCACATTGCCCGGCCAGGCGTGCGCCAGCAGCGCCTTGATGGCGCTCTCATCGAAGGCGCTGAACGCTTTTCGGTAGTGCTCGGCGTGCAGGTGCAGAAAGTGAGCGGCCAGCAGCGGGATGTCCTCGCGGCGGTCGCGCAGCGGGGGAAGCCGCAGCTCGATGGTATTCAGGCGGAACAGCAGGTCCTGGCGGAACCGGCCTTCCGCCACCTGCGCGCCCAGGTCGGCATTGGTGGCGGAGAAGACGCGCACATCCACGCGGCGCGTCTTGGAAGAGCCGACACGTTCGAATTCCCCGGTTTCGAGCGTGCGCAGCAGCTTCGATTGCAATCCCTGCGAGATGTTGGCGATCTCATCCAGGAACAGCGTTCCGCCATCGGCCATTTCGAAGCGGCCGACGCGATCCACTTTGGCGTCGGTGAAAGCGCCCTTCACGTGACCGAACAGTTCGCTTTCAAACACGCCTTCGGCGAGGCCGCCGGTATTGACGGTCAGCAGCGGCCGGGTAGCGCGCGATGAAACCGAATACAGGGTTTGCGCGACCAGTCCCTTGCCGGTTCCGTTCTCGCCGGTGATGAGGACGTTGGCATCCGACGGGCCGACGCGCGAGATGACGTCGAGAACCGGGTGCATGACGGCAGAGTGCGCGATCAGTTGCGGAAACCGCTCGGCGCGCAGCGCGCGGTTTTCGTCCTCCAGGCGCTGGCCTTTGCGAAGCGCGCGGCCCAGCTCAATCTGGGTCTTGAGGATGGCGGAGAGCCGCGTGTTATCCCAGGGTTTCTGGATGAAGTCGCGGGCGCCGCGCCGCATGGCCTCGACCGCGAGCTCGACCGATCCCCAAGCCGTCATGACGATCACCGGCAGTGTGGAATCGAGGCTCTGAATGCGGTTGAGCAGGTCGAGCCCTTCCTGGCCGGAAGTGGTGTCGCGGGCGTAATTGAGGTCCATCACGACGGCGTCGAAGTCGCGCGACTCGATGGCTTCGATGGCCGCGGCGGGGGAAGTTGCGGCCTCGGCCTGATAGCCTTCGCCCTTGACCAGGAAGCGAAGGGCCTCGAGCACATCGGTCTGGTCGTCCGCGATGAGGATGCAGGGTGTGCGGGAATCGGATGATTTCATCGGCGTTTACGTAGACGCAATCTCAAGTGTAGGGCAGTTGCCGTGCCAGATGGTATTTGGCTGTGGGGGAATGGGTTAAGGGGCTGGGTGGGGAGGCGGAGTGTCCGGATTTGGGACGGATGTGAATGGTTAACTACGAATGATGAATCGCTCGCTTCTTCGGCGTGCGCCGCCTCGGCGATTGGCGCGCTGGGATAATTTGAACTCCGAGGTTCAAAGCCCCAAGGACACCCAGAAGGCTGGCATAGGTCGGATTGCCCTTTCGGGAGAGCATGCGGTAGAGCGCCTCGCGAGCTACACCGGCCCCGTCGGCCACGGCTGACATTTGACGCGCCTCAGCGACATCGCGCAGCGCCACCAAGAACATTTCGTCGGAATCCATAAGCGCCGCATTCAGGTAATGGGCGGCCTCCCGCGGATCGGCCAAATCGGTGAGAATATCTTCGCGAAAGTCAGTTGTCCGTTTAGGCATTGTAGCTTCGTTCGTGATTTATATATCACAAACAATAGTATCATGTCCCGGGGCGGGTAGCGCCGCCGGAGAATCCTACTGGGTGCGCGATACGGAAGTGGGAGATCTACGCAANNACGGTCGCGGCTCCGATTGGGGCTTCTTCTCCATCCAGCTCGCCCAATACTCCTTCCACTCCACCTTCTCGCCAGCGGGCAGCACATGGATGGGGTTGAGGCCGTCCAGCATGACAGCGTATTCATCGGTGTGCGTCTTGCTCTTCTGGTTGGCCAGCGCCTTGGGATGCGGGCCGTGATGAATGCCGCGAGGATGCAGCGTGGCGTAGCCGGGCTTGATGTTGTCTTTGCTGAAGAAATCGCCGTCGTGATAGAAAAGGAACTCGTCGTAATCGGTGTTGCGGTGGAAGAAGGGGACGCGCAGCGCGGCTTCGTCCTGCTCCAGGGGTCGCGGCAGGAAACTGCAAACCACGGCGCCTTCGGTGACGAAGGTGCTGTGCGCGCTGGGCGGCAGGTGCGCGCGGTGGCTCATAATCGGGCGGATGTCGCGCATGTTGAGCTTCCACGCGGTCAGGTCGCCCTTCCAGCCCACCACGTCGATGGGATTAAACGGGTAGAAGACCTTCGAAATCTCGTCATCCACCTTGATGCGGACTTCCCACTCGCGATTGTCGTCGAGCTGCGGAGCCGGATCGGGCACGGTGACCACTCCCTGATCGTAGAGCGCGTGGTGGCCTAGCAGCCCCTTATCCGGCGGTTCGAATTCCGTGCGCGATTGGATGATGAGGAAAAAATTGTCCTTGGTCTCCGGCATGATCCGGTAAGTCACGGCGCGCGGCAGCACCAGGTAATCGCCCGGCTCGAAGGTCATCGGCCCGAAATCGGTCTCCACCGTGCCCTTGCCGCGGTGGACGAAGATCAGCTCGTCACCATCGGCATTCCGGTAATAGAACGGCATGGGCTCGGAGCGGCGCGAGACGTAGAGCGTGACGTCGTGATTGCCCAGGAACGCCACGGGCATGCCTTCAGGATCGTGGGCATCGGTGGGCGCGAGCTGATTGAGGTCGAAGAGGTGTGGGCGCAGCTTGCCTTCGAAGCGGGTCCAACCGGTAGGCGCGTGGGTGTGATAGAGGTGTGCGCTCTTGCCGTAAAAACCTTTGCGGCCGTGCTCTTCCTCGAACGTGCCTTCCGGAATTCCGACGTGCGCCTGCGGCGCGAACTTGCCCTTCTTGAGTGGATACATGCGCCCTCCCGATTACCAGGATACGCGCAACCACGGGCCGGTGGGGGAACCTTCAGGACACCGGAGTGCGGAGCGTGCCGATGCGTTCGATTTCCAGTTCGACCACGTCGCCGCGATGCACGGGAACCTGCAAATTCAGGCGGAAAGCGATGATGTCGCCCGGCAGGATGATGTCGCTGCGGGACAAGCTCTCGATGGCGTTCTCGAACCGGGAACGAAGCTTGCCGGTATGTGCCTGCCCGGCCAACTCGCCGTTGACGCGAACCGCAACCGCCAGGTTGTAGGCGTTGTTGATCTCGTCGGGCGACACCAGACACGGACCGAGGGCTGAGAGGCGCGCGCCGAAATCGTTCATGGCGGTGAAGCCGGCGATATACTCGCGGGCTTCCAGCGCGTTGATGTCCATGCCCTGCTTCCCAATCACGGCGGCGAGCTTCAGTTCATACTCGGGCTCCGCCTGGCAGTGAATCTCGATATCGGTGCCGACGCGCGCCGGATTGGGTACGGGGGCGCAGATGCGCACATCATCGGGGCGGTACACCAGTGTCTCGCCGTTGTGCCCGCGGGGTGGGCTATCCTCCCTCCACCAGCCCGACGGTTGCGGGCCGGATTCGCGGAAAAGCTCTTCGGTGGCGTTGACCGCGCGCAGGCCGGCGCGCAGAAACTCGAGCATTTTGGAGGGCGCCAGCGCGTTGGCGAGCCGCTGTGGCTCGGGCTCGCCCTGTTGCGAGAGGTACCAGGCGGTCGAGAAGTTCACGTCGATGATACATTCTTCGTTCCACACACCGACGCGGCTGTGCCGGCCGACCGGCGTCGACACTTCGAAAGTGCAGAGCTTCATTGGTTCTATAAAGAGTACCGCGAAAGTGGGGCGGGCAATCCTGCCCGCAGCCGGCTTTCAGCCGGCTGGACCCGCTGGAAGCGGGTCCGCAGCCTGAATAGACTGCCCCACAGCCCAGATTCTACAGATTCCCCCGCAACTCCTGTTCTCTCTCGATGGCTTCAAACAGAGCTTTGAAATTGCCTTTGCCGAAACTCCGGCTGCCTTTGCGCTGGATTACTTCGTAAAACAGCGTGGGGCGGTCTTCCACCGGGCGTGTGAAGATCTGCAGCATATAGCCTTCGTCGTCGCGATCCACCAAAATGCCGAGGTCGCGCAGCGCATCCAGCGGCTCGTCGATCGGGCCGATGCGCCCCAGCAGGTCGTCGTAGTATGCGCTCGGCACGCGCAGGAACTGCACTCCCTGGCGCTGCAGCGTTCCCACCGTCTCGATGATGTTGCCGGTCGCCATGGCGATGTGCTGCACCCCGGGGCCGCGGTAGAACTGCAGGTATTCTTCGATCTGCGACTTGCGCTTGCCTTCGGCCGGCTCGTTGATGGGGAACTTCACGCGTTCGTTGCCATTCGACATCACCTTGGACATGAGCGCCGAGTATTCGGTGGAGATGTCCTTGTCGTCGAAATGCTTGAACATGCGGAAGCCCATCGCGTCGCGGTAGAAATCGACCCAGCGGTTCATTTCACCCCAGCCCACGTTACCCACCATGTGGTCGATATGCAGCAATCCGACCGGCCGCGCCACGGGATCCTCCGCGGGCGCCGCTTCGAAACCCGGCAGGAACGCCCCGTTGTACTGGCGGCGTTCCACGAACGTGTGGATGGTGTCGCCGTAGATGCCGATGGAGGCGACGCGCGCTTCTCCTTGCGCGTCGCGCAAGGTTTCGGGCTCGCGCACGCTGCGGGCGCCGCGCGCGGTGGTGGCCCGCCAGGCGGCCTCCGCATCGTCCACCCAGAGGGCGATATCGCGGACGCCGTCGCCGTGCAGCCGGATGTGATCGGCAATCGGATGCTCGGGCGTCAGCGGAGTGGTGAAGACCAGGCGGACCTTGCCTTGCATTAAGACGTAGGAGGCGCACTCGCGCGTGCCGGTCTCCGGGCCGCGATAGGCGGCCAGGCGAAAGCCGAACGCGGCGCGATAGAAATACGCCGCCTGGCGCGCGTTCCCCACGTAGAATTCGACGTAATCCGTGCCGTTGAGCGGAAGGAAATCCTTCTCAACCGGCGCCGGGTGCTCCAATGCTTGCGGCATCGCTCCTCCTGAATGCGTCACTCGTCCTGAATGCGTCACTTTTCCTAAATGCATCCAGGGCGAGGGCGTTGTCCTCGTCCGTACCGGTGGAGATCCGCAGGCAGTTCGGCAGGCCGAAGGCCTTGAGCGGACGCACCACCACCCCTTGAGACAGCAATTCCTCGAAAAT
>PMTR01000065.1 GCA_003167255.1 Bryobacterales bacterium | reverse complement strand
TGACATGGCAGGGCAGGCCGGGCCGGGCAGTATACAGCGGCTGCGACGTGGCATATGCTCAAGAAGTGGGAGGACGGGTGCCGAAGTCTCAGAAAAATCGCGCAGTTCAGGCTGACCCTGTTTTCTTCTGTTTTCTTTTGTTTTCTTTGGGGCAGGAAAATGGAAACACGTAGCCTGTCACGGTTTTTTAGTCTGTCACGGTTTTTTAGTCCTGGCCAATCCGTCAGCGCACCCGAGCGGTACCGGACTAACTTTCAGGAATACGCAGTGCTGGGCGACAGGACGTCTAACACGGTGGTTGGAGCGCCGTTCCCGTATTACGTTGCCGTTTCCTGTGGGGGCACGTTGGACGCCCCTGCGGTCGACAAGACCGTGGCTGGGGACAACGTCGCTAAACAAGGCGTAATTCCCCTCACATGGAACCTCCAAAACTGAGATCAAGGTGAACACAATGACAATAAACCGAAACATCCCCATTCTGCTTGGGGCGCTTTGCTGCCTCGCTCCCATGCAACCGATGGCAGCCGATGGGGGCTGCCCTGATCTTAAGGGCAAGAGCACAGCAGACCATTTGGAGTACCTGCGCGGTGATCGTTCCAAGCTTGCCACCAAGTGCATATTGGCGGCCATGGACTACGTTGGCGCCAAACGCTATGCTCAGGCCAGCGCCGTGCTCATCCAGTACCTCGACTATCAAGACCCGGGTTCTCAGGGCCAGGTAGGTAAAAGGGCCTCGATCCTATATGCCTACCCAGCGGTCGAAGCTCTGTACAGCCTTGGAAAGCCGGTCGTGCCTGAGCTGATCGCGGTGATTTCGGGTGCCAGCACAATCGAACTGGTCCGCCATAACGCCGCCGAAGCGGTCGCCCTCATATATGGAACGAGCAGGCCCGACGCAATCGCGGTGCTGGTCAGCGCTGGCCACGCCCAGACTGACCCAATTGCCTCCAACCACCTGATGGACCAGGCGAGGTGGTTAGCGGCCAGGTGCATTCCCGCGTGGAGGAACGAGTGTGAGAATGCTGTCTTAAAGTGAGAGCGGGTCGGCGCCCACAGCCCCGTCGGATTACGCTCCGGCGCCTTATTGCGGACGGCAGATCGCTTTCCCGTCCCGCTTTCCCCATTCTGACGAACGGCTTCAGCGGCACGATCAGTCTCTCTTGCAGTTCGCCGTCGTCCCTATGCCCGTCGGTGACCTTCAACCCATCCTCGCTCTCGAGTTCCACCCCGTCGACCATGACCGTGACCACTGCCGCCAACACACCACCCGGCGTTTATACTATCAATGTGAGCGGCACGATCCCCGGACAGAACCCGGTATCCACGAACGTGTCACTCACGGTAAGCAGCACGCCCGGGGCACCGGTGACCATCACCAACTCGCCCTCGTCGTCGACCTTCTGGGTGGATGGGGTAGCGTACGCAGGGAACGCATCCTTCGTACCGCAGTCCGGCGGCGATACGCTGACGGTTACGCAAACGCAGCCCCCACCCACGGGCCGCGGGGACCACTATCAATTCTCCCCCGATGGCGGCGTAACCACCCAGGCGGCCGAGGTTCCTCCGCCGGGCCAACCAGGCGGGAACGGTTGTCCTTGGACATGCTCGAACGGCTCCTGCGGGAGCAGGGTGCCGGTTGGGCCGCCACAGCCCGCGCCGCGAATTCAAAATGTCACTGACGCGTCCGGCGATAATCCAGCAGTTCTTTACCCCGGGGTGCCCGTGCAGATCACTGTCAACGGCAGTAACTTTGGAGGGGCTACCGGCTACCTGAACTTCTGCCGGCCAGGCGGGAGCCCCTGTGACTTCACCAGCAACGGCGGACTATCCTCCCGGATCATCTCTTGGAACCCTTACCAGATCGTGGCGACGGTGACGTTGCCCACGGATGCCCCAACGGGCGGATGGCTGGTATACGTCAGCGCCATGTTCTGGATTTCGGGTACTGACTGGCTGAATCCGTCGATGGGAAATATGAACGTGACCATACCACCTCAGGTCTCCGGCCCGATCGGCGTGGCCCTGAATGGTTCCGCCAGCTTTGCGGTCACCATCACGCCCGGTAACATGGACCCTGTAACAGTAACCCTTTCCACCACGTCCGGCACCGGTTCAGCGACCTTCGCCGACGGGACCACATCTCAGACGATCTACGAGTCTCAGAGCCTGACCGTGATGGGCAAGGTGGTGAGCAGCACCGCAAACAACATCACGATCTCGACATCTATTGGCGGCAACCCCTTTGGGAGCGCCCAGTTCTCCGTGGTCTCGGTGACGATTAGCCTGAACGCCACTCAAGGCGGGCAACCGGCGGGGGACGACTCAGCGAAAGGGGTCTGGCTGCCGACGGTTCTGTCCGGCGGCCCACTCGGCGCGCAGATTAATATAAACGCTGGCGGTGTGACGAGGTGCGCTATTGGCGTAGAACTCGTAGGTACCGTGACCCCCAGCAATTACTCCGGCACGATCACTCTTCAGCGAAATTTTCTTGGTGGTACAGGCTATATAGGCTCGGGTTCCCCGACCAACTTCCCTGCGCAACCAGACAACTCGAACATAGAGTTTGAGGTCACAACGCCGAGTGCAGCGGGCCACGTTTACGACCTTGACGCGCCGAATATCAACCCAAACACTCTGGTCAGTCGAGCTCGTTACAACTTTCAGGAATACGCTCTGCTTGGGGTCCCCGCTGATCCGCCAAACAATCCACCGCAGGTTGGCTCCGGCTTCCCGTACTACGCGCGAATGTCCTGCGGTACGGATGTAAACGGAAACCCCGTGTTTAACAACGCGGTGAACGGCGACAACCAGGCCGGCGGCGGGGTCACCCTTCTGACCTGGAATTTGCAGTAAGCTCAAGCGAGGATATGATGCGGAGAATACGTTCAATCGTCACAATGCTAGGGGCTCTCCCCTTCATCGGCGGGATGTCGCCCGTTTTCGGCGCTCCCGCCTGCGCGGATCTCGAGAACAAGAAGCCAGAGTTGCGTCTGGAGTACCTGCAGGGCCAGAAGTCGCTGCTCGACCGCAACTGCGTGCTCTACGCCATCGAACAACTCGGCAACGACCACTATGCGCCGGCGATTAAGACACTGGCAGGATACTTGGACTATCGCAAACCCGATCCGCCCAACTTCGGCAGCCCTACTCAGCCGCTCATTCGGGGCCACTCCGAGTGGAGCGGTTCGATCTATCCCGCTGGTACGGCTCTGGCCCAGATCGGCAAGCCGGCAATTCCCCAGTTAGTCGAGGTGATCGCGGCGGCCTCAACTTCCGATCTCGTACGCAACACCGCGGGAGATGTCGTGTTTGCGATTTACAGGGAGAATCCAGCCGATGGAATCGCAGTACTGGTAGAGGCGGCACACAAAAGGAGTGATCCAATGGATTCTCTTCGTGTAATGGATCAGGCGAGGCGGCAGGCGGGCAGGTGCACGCAGCAGGGGAGGAACGACTGCGAGAATGCGGTCTTAAAGTGAGTGCGCCGCGCCCCTGTGATGAGACACGATAATCAGGGACTGGTTTTACCGAAGATGGTTGTTAAGAAAACGGGTCAAGAAAACGGGTCAGCCTGAACTGGGGAAAACAGGGTCAGCCTGAACTGCGTGCATTTTGTGATTGTCTTTGGCTTCTCCCGCAGTCCTCCTCAAAAGAGTGCAAACTGATTTGCAGGTTCACGGGATGCGGCTCCCGACGTTTGCTCTTTCTTCGGACGTTCGCGGGTCCAGGAACGACCGAATCGCTGTGAGATCTCTTGGACCAAACTCTCGCTCCCAAACGGGCGTCCGGCATACGTACAACGCCGCAGCGTGGTGGTGGCGTCCACGTCCTCGATAGCAAGTTCCCCGGCCCAGTCCTCCCCACGGCCCTGCCGACGCCACCGGTCCAGGTCCAGAAGCTCGCTCTGGTCCACTCCAGACAGATGCGCGGCTGCACTGGACCAGCGGTAGTCCGCCGCCTGGCGCACGATTCCCGCCCGAACCGGGTTCCGGTCCACATAGGCCAAGGCTGTCCACAGGTGATCCTGTCCCAGCGCGCAGGCGAAGAAGCG
>PMTR01000149.1 GCA_003167255.1 Bryobacterales bacterium | reverse complement strand
TGATGCGTTTGCTCATGTGTCTTCTTGAATGTACACACCATAGTTGTGGATTGCAATCGGCTCAACCCATGATCCGGCTACCAGCGCTAGGGAAGACAGGGCAGCCAGAGCTGCGCGGGTTTAGGGGTTTCGTAGCCTGTCCCCGAAACTCCCTGCGATTCGATGAAGTGCAGGACTGCACGGGAGATGAACTGGCTCCGCTTGCCCTTAGTGGCAACGCGATCCAGAACCGCCAGCGTCTTGTCCGGCAGAACGATGTTGATGCGTTTGCTCATGTGTCTTCTTGAGTGTACACACCATAGTTGTGGATTNNATTTCAATCGGTTCAACCCATGATCCGGCTCCGATGGTAAAGGAAGACAAGGGCAGCCAGAGCTGCGCGAGTTTCGGGGTTTTGTAGCCTGTCCCCGAAACTCGGTGGATTTCAATCGGTTCAACCCATGATCCGGCTACCAGGGCTAGGGAAGACACGGGCCGCCAGAGCCGCGCGAGTTTCGAAGTTTCGGGAAGTTTCGGGGACAGGCTACGAAACCCCCAAACCATCCCGCCACCAGGCTCATTTTGCCGCCCGTCCACAACCGCCGTGCCCTTCGGTCCGCGCTTCCGTGGATGCGGACATCGCCTCCGCTCCACGTCTGCAGGCGGACTGCTATTCCTCTTCTTCCTCTTCTCCCGCCTTGGCGGCCTTCGCGGCGGCAATGATCTTGTCGGACTGGAGTTGCGGGACGTAATCGTAGTGGTCGAACTCCATGTGGAAGGAGGCGCGGCCCTGGGTCATGGCGGTGAGGTCGTTCTGGTAGTTAAGCATTTCCGACATGGGGACTTGGGCGCGAATGAACTGGGTGGAACCCTTGGTTTCCATGCCGGAGATGCGGCCGCGGCGTCCGTTGAGGTCGCCCATGAGGTCGCCGGCGTACTCGACGGGGGCCTGGATCTCCACGTTCATGATGGGTTCGAGCAGGGCCGGTTTGGCTTCCAGCATGCCGGCTTTGAAGGCTTTTCGGGCGGCCAGCTTGAAAGCGAGTTCGGAGGAATCGACATCGTGGTAGGAGCCGTCGTAGACGGTGACCTTGAAATCGACCATGGGGTAACCGGCGAGGTAGCCCTTCTCGGCGGCGTCGACGATGCCCTTTTCGACGGCGGGGATGAAGTTCTTGGGGATCGACCCGCCGAAGATTTCGTTGGCGAATTCGAACTTGGCGCCGCGCGGGAGCGGCTCCATCTTGATCCAGCAATCGCCGAACTGGCCGTGGCCGCCGGTCTGCTTCTTATGGCGGCCTTGCACGTCGGCCTTACCGCGGATGGTTTCGCGGTAGGGGATCTTGGGAGGTTTGAGGGCGACGTCGACGCCGTAGCGCTTCTTCATGCGGCTGACCACGATTTCGACGTGTTGCTGGCCGGTGCCGGCCAGGAGGAACTCGCGGGTCTGGGGATCGCGATAGAAGCGCAGGGACTGATCCTCTTCAAGGATCCGGTGGACGGCTTGGCCCATGCGGTCTTCGTCGTTGCGGGATTTAGCTTCAATGGCAAAGGCGATGGAGGGCTCGGGCAGTTTGACCGGAGGATAGGCGACGGTGATGCCTTTCTCGGCGAGGGTGTCGCCGGTGAGGGTATCCTTCAATTTGGCGACGGCGCCGATATCGCCGGCCTGAACCTCGGTGACGGGTTGGAGGCTCTTGCCTTGCGGGCTGGCGATGTGGGCGAAGCGCTCGGGGGCGTTGCGGGTGAGGTTGTCGAGGTGGGCGTCATTCTTGACCACGCCGGTGTAGACCTTAAAGAAAGTGATGCGGCCGGAGAAGGGGTCGGCCGTGGTCTTGAATACGAATAGCGAGGCCGGGCCGGTAGCCGAGATTTTCTGCTCACCCTCGGCGCCGTTGATGCTGGCGGCGACGGCGCCGCGCTCGATGGGCGACGGCAGATTATCGACGATCAAATTGAGGATGAGGTCGGTCGCGATGTTGTGGATTGCGGAAGCGCACAATACGGGGAAGATGCGCAATTCGCGAATGCCCTGGCGGAGGCCATCGACAATGTGGTCCACGGGGAGCGTGCCTTTGTCGAAGAATTCTTCCAGGAGCGCGTCGTTGCCCTCGGCGACCATTTCGATGAGAGCTTCGTGGGCCTTCTGAGCGGCGTCGGCGAGCGAGGCGGGAATGTCGCCCTCCTTGCCCTTGCCGTCGCCATCGGGCGAGTAGGTGTACGCCTTCATGCGGATGAGGTCGACCACGCCCGAGAACTCGCGTTCGGAGCCGATGGGGATTTGGATCGGGACGGCGGCGCGGCCGAACATTTCCTGGACATTGGACAGGGTGCGATCGAAATCGGCGCGTTCGCGATCGAGCTTATTGATAATGACGGCGCGGGGAAGCTTGAAATCCTCGGTAAACTGCCAGACTTTTTCGGTCTGGACTTCGACGCCGGCGACGCCGTCGACGAGGACCAGTGCCGCATCGGCCGCGACCAGAGCGGCGCGCGTATCGTTGATAAAGATGTTGTAGCCGGGAGTGTCCAGAATGTTGATCTTGGCCTTTTTCCACTCGGCGACGGCGACGGCCGTGGAGATGGAGATTTTGCGGGAGACTTCCTCGTCGTCAAAATCGGTGATGGTGTTGCCCTCATCCACGCGGAGCAAGCGGTTGGTGGCGCCGGAGGTGAAGAGCAAGCCGGCGGTGAGCGTGGTCTTGCCGGAATCGCCGTGGCCCACCACACCGACGTTCCGAATGTCCTTGCCTTCGTAGACTTTCACGGAATTAGCCCCCTGAATTAAAACGGAATGGTAACACACCGAAGGGCGGAAGCCTGTTCCCAGGCCGCGGCCGGATCATTGAAGCGGGACGTATGGGGTCAGGCGGGGTGGTTGCTGGTCGGGTTCGATGAGCCAAACGGTGCGGTCGTGAAAATACTGAAGGAGTTCCTGGTTGTCGACGGGGCTCATTTCCCTTGCCCAGACCACCTTGGCGTGGTCGATATCGGCGCGGTTGTAGACCCACTCTCGGTGAACGGCATGTTCGGGCGAATAGCGGACGATGACGAGCTGGGGGCCGGGGAGGCTTTCGAGGTGGCGCAGGATCTCCGCTCTGGCGAGCAGTCCGGGGTAGGGGAGAGGGAGGCTTGGCCAAACGATCTGCTGGACGAAGGCGGCGAGGCATGCCAGCGAAATGGCCCACACCAGGAACCGGCCGGCAGGCCAGCCGCGGAAACGTCCCAGGCGCAGATGGCGCATCGACTGAAGGATCACGACATAGAACGCGCCGGCCATGGGTGCGGGGTAGTTTACCGTCATGTATCTTTCCAGCACGAGGCCGGTGAAGAAGACTGGGGCCGCCAGGAGCCAGAAGCGAGTGCGGCGATCCTTCAAAAGCCAGGGAAAGGCGACCAGCGGGAAAGTGAGAGCGATTCCCAAGTAGAAATTCCAAATCACGTGTGCCTTGAGCGCGGTGGCGGTCAGCCAATCGTCGAGGGAACCTTGCACAGCAGCGCCCTGAAAGCTTGGTTCCCATTCAACGTAAAAGATGCGCAGGATTTCGTGCCGGTAGACAGGTTCGGGCCGGAGGGATTGCCAGAGAAAATGCGGCGTCACGGCATAAGTTTCGCGGTTCACCTGGAAGGGCATGCGGAAGGGGTCGCCGGTAACCCGGAAGTTGTAGTAGCCGGTCGCCAGTGCGGCTGGCAGAAGGACGAGGGCCAGGGGCAGCGCGACTTTTCCCATGGCGATGTGGAGGCCCGGTCTGCGGGTGAACATCCAGACCAGCAGAGCGATGGCGGCGGGGATGCTTGCGATCAGGCCTTCGTAGGGGCGCGTGTTCGCCAGGATCGCCACTCCCAGGCCCATCATCAGGGCGTGACCCACGCGCGGACGGCGGAGGATGCGTGGGAGAGCGCCGAACATCAGGGCACCGCCAATGGCGGCGAGGGCGGTGCCGGAATAGGAGTTCATCCATCCGGAAAAGGGTCCGAGCCGCATGCTCACGAGCAAACCGCCGAGGAAGGCCCAGCCAGGCGGGAGCCAACCCTGCAGCATCCAGCAGAACGTGGCGCAGAAAACGCCGACGGTGAGAAACACGCCGAACCATGGGTGGCCCAGGAGTTGGCCCGCCGCCAGGGTCAGGCCTTGACCGGGAGGGTACATGGACATGTAGGAAGGCAACTGGATGATGTGGAAGCTCTCGAAGTGTGTCCACATGGGATGGGTGACGTTAGTGAGACGCCCGGAGGCGAACGTATCGGCGGCCAGCAGGTAGGAGAACTCGTCGTGGATAAAAGGCTGGGGAATCGGCAGGCGCGGGAGCTCGGCGGCGCGCACGAGGAGAACCAACAGGCCGCACAGGACGGCGGCGAGGCGCTGGCGGCGGGCGATGTTGGTTCCGAAGCGCTCCAAGCTGGAGAAAGATTGCGCGAGTTGCGCGAGGAGCGAGCCCATCGACTCAATATAGCTTACGAAGGGGGCGCCGCTGAAATACTTGTAACGGGGTCTTACGGGTATGCATCTAGGCCAATAAGCAAATGAGATGCTGTTTGGGTTTCCGGAGGGGAGGCAGCTCCCTCCGTTGCTTGGCGAACTGGTCTGGAGATGGGGATACGGCTACGCGGCTTTCAATCTGGGTATGCTCTAGCGCTCCTGAAAGTTCTGCTCGCCATGGGGTGCGCTCCTGTGGCGGCATGGCCGCAATTCTCTCCCGGTTCGCTTTCGAAGGCGCATCACGCGCTCGACGGCCCCACGCACTGCACCAGTTGCCACGTCGGCGGCGGTGGCGAACGGAAGTTCCGGTGCCTTTCCTGCCACTCCGAAATCCGCCAGCGGCTCGCCGGCAATCGCGGGCTACACCCGTCGCTTCTTCAGAAAGGACAGCCGGACGCACAATGCGCCAAGTGTCACTCCGACCACAACGGCGAGGACTTCGTCCCGATTCGCTGGGATGTGAGTCTCGACGAATTCGATCACCGGAAAACGGGTTATCCGTTGGATGGGGGCCATGCGCGGCTCAAGTGTACGCAATGCCATAATCCCGAGGGCATCACCCCGGCCGCCCGCCGTGGCATTTTGATGAAGGACTTGAAGCGCACCTACCTGGGTCTCAGCCAGGACTGTTCCTCCTGCCACAAGGACGAGCACCAGGGCCAGGTGGGGAGCGCCTGCGAGCGCTGCCACATCACCGCGAACTGGAAGGACGTCACCCGCTTCAACCATGCGACTTCCAAATACCGCTTGACCGGCGCTCATGAGCGCACGCCATGCCAGAAGTGCCACTTTGAAGTTCCCGCCAAGGATGGCGCCAAAGCGCATGTGAAGTACGTGGGAATCGCATTCGCGCAATGCGCTCCCTGCCACCAGGACACGCACCACGGCGCTTTCGCTGCGCCCTGCAGCGCCTGCCATACCGATATTGCATGGAAGCCCGCACGCAACACCAACTCGGCGTTCGATCATTCCAGGACCAAGTTCCCCTTGCTCGCGAAGCACGCCGGCGTCGCCTGCGACAAGTGCCACAAGACCTCCGACTTCAAGGCGCCCGTAGCCCACGACTTATGCGGCGCCTGCCACAAAGACGTGCACAACGGCCAGTTCCTGACTAGCGCCGGCGGCGGAGATTGCGCCCGCTGCCACACCGCCGATAGCTGGAAGCAGTCCACCTATACGGTCGCCGCCCACGCCAAAACCGCCTATCCGCTAACCGGTCGCCACGCCGCGGTACCGTGCGCTTCCTGCCACAAGCCCGCCGGCGCGGCCACGAAATACCGCGTGCCCTACCAGTTTTGTACGGATTGCCACCGCGACCCGCACGAAGCCCAATTCGCAAACGCGCCCTGTGAGAACTGTCACACCGTCGACCGGTTCAGCCCTGCCAAGTTCACCCTGACTGCTCACGCCAAAACGCGCTTTCCTTTGACGGGCGCTCATGTCGCCGTGGCCTGCAGCGATTGCCACACGAAGCGCCCGGAGCATCCCACGACCATCGCTTACAAATTCGGCGACCTATCCTGCGAGGCCTGCCATCAGGATCCCCACGGGGGCCAATTTCGCGCCGGCCTCGCGGCCAAGTCCAGTGCCGCGCCCACCGGCTGTGCGAGCTGTCACAACCTCGAGACCTGGCGCGATATCGCCAAGTTCGACCATTCGACCACCCGGTTTCCTCTCACAGCCGGGCATCGCGGCGTGGCCTGCGACCTGTGCCACAAAGCCACTCCTCTCTCTTCGGGCCTTCGCCGGGTCATGTTTCGCGATGCTCCCACAACCTGCGCCGGATGCCATGAAGACATTCACGCCGGGCAGTTTAAAATCGCAACCCAACAGCCGGAATGCGCCGTCTGTCATAACAACACGAAATGGAGGGTGGCTGACTTCGATCACAGCAAAACCGCTTTTCCACTTGATGGAGCGCACGCCAAGGTGGCGTGTCGCGATTGCCACAAGAACAAGCGGGAAGTAAATGGCCGGCCGGTTCTGATGTATAAGCCGACACCGAAAGATTGCGCCAGTTGCCATGCGACCACTGTCCACAAATAGACGCTACGCGGCCACCCTGGTGCTGGGCGGTCTGTCCGGCATGCTGACGTGGATGCTCGGGCAGGACCTGCAGCGCGGCCCGGTGCGCAACCCCCATGGGTCGCTCAAGATTCCGTGCGGCAATTGCCACACATCCGTAAGCTGGTCGCCCTTGCGCGCGGTCCCCGAATTCAATCACAATCGCGAGACCCGCTATCTTCTCCAGGGGTTGCACAAAACCGTGGAGTGCCGTCTGTGTCACGCCAACCTGGTATTTCGCCAGGCATCGGTGCAGTGCGCGGAATGTCATGCCGACCTGCACCGGCGGCAGTTTGGAGCGCACTGCGAGACCTGCCACACGGTCAAAGGGTGGCAACTGGCGGCGAAATCGATCCGCGAGCATTCGCCCCGCTTCCAGCTCACCGGCGGGCATGCCGCCGTGGACTGCGAGGCGTGCCACCGGGGCGCCGCCGCGGGCCAGTACGCCGGTTTGTCCATTCAGTGCGGCTCGTGCCACATGGCCGACTATAACAACGCCAAGATCATCAACCATCGCGCCGCGGGATTCCCCATCGCCTGCGGACAGTGCCACTGCGTCGATATCTGGCTGTCCGTCAACATGAACGGGTTCAATCATTCGAGTTTCGGCTTCGCGCTGGTTGGCGCGCATGCCACCCTGCCCTGCGTCGCGTGCCACATCAACAATCAATTCCTGGGCATCCCCGCCGATTGCTATAGCTGCCACGTCAAAGACTACACCTCCGCGAAGAATCCGGATCACGTGGCTGCCGCCTTCCCCACCACCTGTTCTCTCTGTCATGATTCGTCCAGTTGGCTCGACTCAACCTTCAATCACGCCAGCGTGGGATTCGCGCTCACCGGCGCCCACATCAGTACGCCCTGCGCGCAGTGCCATCTGAACGGTCAGTTCGCCACTGCGCCTACCCAATGCCAGGGGTGTCATCTCACCGAGTTCAACCAGACCACCGATCCCAATCACGTCACTGCGGGCTTCCCCCAGGATTGCTCGCTGTGCCATACCACCACCAACTGGCTAGGCGCGGTCTTCGATCACTCCAAGACCGGTTGGGCTCTTACCGGCGCGCATCTTCCTTTGGCGTGCTCCGCATGCCATGCGAATGGGCAATATACAGCTCTGGCCACGACTTGTGTCTCCTGCCATCTGACGGACTTCAACAACGCCACCAACCCCAACCACATCACTAGCGGCTACCCACAAACCTGTGATGTCTGCCATTCCACAACGGCCTGGAGCCCCGCTTCCTTCAATCACAACACAACTTCCTTTCCGCTTACCGGCGCCCATGTAACCGTGGCCTGCACTGCCTGCCACATCAATAATGTGTACGCCGGAACGCCCACCGACTGCTATTCGTGCCATAAGACCGAGTATCAAACAACCAACAATCCGAACCATGCCGCGGCGAATTACCCGACCACCTGCGCCACATGTCACACCACCACCAGTTGGTCGGGCGCCACGGCCACTCACAGCCAATTCCCCATCTATTCGGGAACCCACGCGCACGCATGGACCACTTGCGCCGACTGCCACACCAATGCGAGCAACTTCCTGGTCTTTTCCTGCATCACGTGCCATACCCACGACCAGGCGAGCACTGACCCTCACCACAACGGCGTCCGCAATTACGTCTACGGGCCTACCACTTGCTACTCCTGTCACCGCACGGGCGGCGGAGGCCTTTGATGCGCTGGTTCCCTCTCGCTCTGCTGTTGCTGGTCAGTGCCGCCCGGGCGCAGGAGGACCGGCCCTCGTTCCGCATCAAGTATGTGGCTGAGGGAGTGGTGTACATCGAGGGCGGACGCGCGGCGGGCCTCGCGGAAGGCATGAAGTTGTCGGTGGTTCGGGCGCCCCAGAACCCGGACCAGCCCGGCGAGATGGCGGAACTGGAAGTTGTCTCCGTCGCAGCGTCTTCGGCCGTGTGCGAAATCAAGAACGCGGCTGGCTCGCTCCAGGCCGGCGACATAGCCTTTCTGTCTTCCGAAGACATACCCAAGGCACAGATGCTCAAGGCCGCCGGCACCGGCGCCCACTACGCCCAGACCATCAGTTTCAGCGAGGGTGACCCGCTGGATGAAGAGATCCGCGATTACCTGCCGCGGCCGCCTCTCCCCGAAATCAACCGTTTTCGCGGCCGCATCGGGTTCGAATATACCGGCATACGGGACCAGAGCGGCGGGGGCTTCAGCGCCTCCGAGTACGGCCTGGTGCTGCGCGCCGATATCACACGAATCGCCGGCACTTACTGGAACTTGAACGGCTACACGCGTCTCCTCTTCAACTCGAGCACGTCCGGTTCGCAACCGCAGACATTGAACGATCTGCTCAACCGCACTTATCACATGGCGCTGACTTATCAGAACCCGCAATCGCCCTGGACCATGGGCTTTGGGCGTTTCTATTTGCCGTGGGCGGCGAGCCTCGAAACCATCGACGGCGGATACGTCGCACGGCGCATGGCTAAACACGTGACCATAGGGATGTTCGCCGGAACCACACCGGATCCGACTTCGTGGAATTACAATCCTAGCCGCGAAATGGCCGGTTCTTTCGTCAACTTCGAAGGCGGCAGCTATGAAGCCTTCAAGTACAGCAGCACCACCGGCCTGGGGCTTAGCCGTTTGAGCTGGCAGCCGGAGCGCGAATTTCTCTTTTTCGAAAACTCCGTGTCATGGAAGCGCTACTTCAGCATCTTCCAGAACCTGGAGGTGGACCGGTGGCATGCCACCACGCAGCAGCCGACGGCGTCCGGCACCGGCATCGCGCGCAGTTTCGTTACCTTCCGCTTCGAGCCGTCCCGGATCATCTCCTTCGACATCAATGACAACTACTTTCACGATTTTCCAACCTTCAACGCTCTGCTGGTGGGTACCGGGCTCCTCGACAAGATTCTCTTCCAGGGACTAAGCGGCGGCGTTCGCCTGTCGCTTCCGTATCATGCCAGCCTCTACACGAATGTCGGAAGAAGCAAGGGCACCAGCGATCCCAACCCCTCCTGGAATTACCTGTACGGGCTTATGGTGTCGGATATTCTCCACTCCGGAATTCGCGGAGATCTTCACTACTCTCGCTTTAATAGCTCGTTCGGACAAGGGAATTACCAGTCGCTGTCCTTGAGCCGTCAAATGAGCGGGTCTTTGAGGCTGGAGGTAATGGCCGGCCGGCAGAATTTCACCTCCACCCTGACCTCCCAGACGCGCGCGCTGTTCGTCAACGGCAACCTGGACTGGGTATTCGGACGGCACTATTTCCTGAACACCGGCTTCACCGTGTATCGGGGCCAGTCACAAAACTATAATCAGACAATTGTCACTTTTGGATACCGGTTCTAACTATGAAACCACTCGGATTGGCGATACTTCTCTCCTGCACCGCATTCGGCGCGACGCCCGTTTCCACTCAGGAAGTCCTGAGCCTCACCGGCAAAGCGCTCCAGGGCTTTTGGGAGCAGCTTTCCAACGTCAACTGCGTGGAGAGCGTTCAACAGATCAAGCTCGGGCCCAATGGCAAGGCGCTGTACAAACAGGACTCTTCCTTCGATTACGTGGTGGCGCTGCAACTCACGGGCAACGACATCGTGGTGGAAGAGTCGAGAGTCCCCATCGCGAAGCCCGATGAACGCAAGACCGTGCCGCTCCTGCTCACAAACGGGTTTTCCACGATGGCGTTCATCTTTCATCCGGCGTTTCAAAGCTCCTTCGAGTATTACCCTCCCACCCCAGTCGAATTCGAAGGGAGCAGTCTTCTCGAAGTGCGGTTTCGCCACGTGCCGGGCGCACGGTCGCCCTCCGTGCTCAAGCTGAAGAGCCGGGACTATCCCGTGGACTGGCAAGGCGCCGCCTGGATAGACCCCGCCACCGGCGCAATCGTCCGTATTTCCGCCAGTCTGATGCCAGGACTGGAAGACCTCGGCCTCAAAACGCTCGCTGCCGATGTGCGTTTTTCGCGCGTCAAGTTCAAGGACCAGCCTGGAACCTGCTGGCTGCCCGAGGTGGCCACCATTGAAGTGGAAACAGCGCGCCAACACTGGCGGAACATCCACACCTTTGACAAGTACCGCATCTTCGCAGTGGATGTGAACACTAAGACGGAGATCCCGAAATGAGCGCCACCGCGGCCATGCGACACACCGCCAACCCAGCCGATGCCGCCAGGCGGCGCAGGCACCGGTTTTGGATTGAAGCCGGCGCCGTTGCGGCCATCGTCATAACCGTGGCCCTGGCGGTGCACGGTCTTCCGTACTACCTGTTGTCTTCGGCTCATAGAGTAATCTCGCCGCACCATGCCGAATTGAAGCCCAGTGGAACCTTGGGGAAGGCTTTGGGCATCGCGGGTACGGTGATGCTGCTGCTCATCTATCTCTATCCGTTGCGCAAGAAGTGGAAATGGCTTGCCAAAAAAGGCAAGACCAAGAACTGGCTTGACTATCACATTCTGATGGGACTTGCCGCACCGGTATTGATCACCTTTCATTCCGCATTTAAGCTGCGAGGCATTGCGGGTTTGGCTTACTGGAGCATGATCGCCGTGGTCATAAGTGGCATCGTGGGCAGGTACTTGTACAACAGGATTCCGCGTAAGCTGGGTGAAGCTGAGATGTCACTGGATGAGGCGGAGAAGTTGCGTGCGGAGTTGACGGCCCAGATTGAAGCCCAAAAGGTGCTCAGCCGCGAAGAACTGAACCGGCTGCTGGTACTGCCGTCGACCGACGAAGTGCAGCGGCTGCCCTTGCTGAAAGCCCTATGGTTGGTGTTTTCGCTGGATGTGCGCCGGTGGATCGCAATCTGGCGGCTACGCCTGGACGCGGCGGCCCACGTGAAGAACCATCGGGATCTGCGCGCCATCCTGGTCGTAGTGAGAAAACAGGCAGGGCTCTCCAAGGACGTCCTGTTTCTTTCCAAGATCCGGCAGCTATTTCGCCTGTGGCACATCATCCACAGGCCCTTCAGTTATGCCCTGGCGATTCTGGCCGTGCTGCACATCGTCGTGGTGACGTTCCTGGGTTTTTGAATCGTCGCGCGACTGGTTACGCGCCGATGACACCCGCCAGGGGGCTGCTGGCGGTGGCGTAGAGTTTCTTGGGCATGCGGCCGGCTTGGTAGGCCAGACGTCCGGCTTCGACGGCGAGATTCATGGCGCGCGCCATCTTCTCGGCGTCATCGGCGGCGGCGATGGCGGTATTCATGAGGACGCCGTCGGCGCCGAGTTCCATGGCGATGGCAGCGTCGGAGGCGGTGCCCACACCGGCGTCGACAATCATGGGAACCTCCGTGATCATCTCACGGAAGATCCGCAAGTTGATGGCATTCTGCACGCCCAGGCCGGAGCCGATGGGGGCGGCCAGCGGCATCACAGCGGCCGCGCCGGCGTCGATCAGCTTGCGGGCGTTCACGATATCGTCATTAGTGTACGGCAACACGACGAAGCCTTCCTTGACCAGGATGCGGGTGGCTTCGAGCAGGCCGGCATTGTCCGGGAAGAGAGTTTTCTCGTCGCCGATGACTTCGAGCTTGACCCAATGGGAAAGACCGACTTCGCGGGCCAGCATGGCGGTGCGGACGGCGTCGTCGGCGGTGTAGCAGCCGGCGGTATTGGGAAGAATAAAAAATTTTGACCGGTCGATGTAATCGAGAAGCGACTCTTTGGAACGGTCCGTGAGGTTGACGCGGCGAACGGCGACCGTGACCATGTCGGCGCCGCTCGACACGTGACAGCGCTGCATTTCCTGAAAACTGCGGTACTTCCCTGTTCCTACGATAAGGCGCGAGCGGAACTCCCGACCGGCAATCGATAATATTCCCGACATGCCCTCATTGTAGCTTCACTGCTCTTACAGATAGTGCATCAGCAAGAGTCCCGCCGTGGAGATCAGCAGCGATGAAACCAGCGGAATCCGCCATAAACGGCCCGGAGGGGCGGCTTCGGTGAAGGCGGGAGGCGCGATGCCGGTCGAGCTGTTGGTTTCGACGGCCGGAGGGGCGGGAGCGATGGGCGTGGGAGCGGGTGGATCGGGCGCATCACCGGCTTCGGATGGCGTGCCGGACTGTGGGTGCGACGGGCCGCTGATGCGCTCCGCGGCCTGGCGGCAGACCTGGCCGATGGCGAGGATGACCTCGAGCGCGTTGTGTTGGTTTTCGCGGAGACGGTTTTGGATTTCGGCGAGTTCCCGCTCTTTCCGTGCGACCTCAGCGCGCATGGGCGCGAGACTCTCTTCGAGGCTTGCGGCCACGGCGGCAGCCGCCGCGGCGCCGATGCGGGCCTCGATGGTCTGTTCCAGCGAATTGGCGCGGGCGCTTACTTCTGCGGAGACCTGATCGGTGATGAGAGTGGAAACGGCTTCCCCGAAGTGGTTCAATTCATCGACCACGGCGGTGCGGAGGACCAACATCTGTTCCAGGAACTGGCTCTCGACCTCCTTAATGCGGGCCTTAGCGGAATCGGCGCCGGCGGTGTTCTGCGCGCGTAGCGCCCCGATCTCGATCGCCATTTTGCCTTCGAGGGCGGCGACTCGGCTTTCGATCTTGAGGGAGTGCTCCTGGAGCTTGGCGTCCACGGCGCTGACGATGGCTTCGAGCACCTTGTGATCGAGTTGCGAAGATGGTGCGGGGGCGTGCTCGACGCGCGCGAGGCGGTGTTCGATTTCAGCGAGGCGGTCGGCCAAGGGATGGTCGTCGGGCGGCGCCAGGGCTTCCGCCGGACGGCGGACGTTCTGAGTGAGTTTCATCCCCACCGCACCGAGGGCCAGGCCACCCCCAAAGGTAACGGCAAGGGTTTGCCATACGGAGGAATCGCGACTGCTCTCCATATAACATAATGTACAGGAAATGTTTTGGGTGCGGAAGAGTTAATCGGGCCGGCGGGAACGGGATTAAAGACGAATCGTAAAGAAAAGCGCGCCGTTTACCTTCGCAAAGTGCAGTGGCGGAAGGTGTCGGCTTGTGGGGCAGGTTGGCAACCTGCGGCGGGTTGGTAACCCGCCTGCCGGCGTTTGCAGATGGCTGCCTGGCGCCGGTTGCCAACCGGCGCGCAGGATACCATCCTGCCCCACACAGCGCCGAGTGTAACCGCATTCCGCGGACCTTAATACCCGAGGATCTTCTTCTTCAACCCCGCGGCATCGAATTCGGCGGCACGATAGATCTCGCCGGGTTTGCCGGAGCGCGAGAAACGGTCCATGCCGAAGACGCGCCTCTGGAAATCGGCGGGCAGCAGGAACGGATACAAAAAGCCGGGCCAGCCGTTGTGCAGAGTGACCACGTATTGCCGCTCGTCGTCGGCGAGGATCTCCTGGGCCTTGGCGGGATTGTCGCGGCGGAGTTCTTCGTAGAGCTGGGGCGAAGTGACGGCCACAATCTTCACATCGAAGCGCTCTTCGATTTCCGGGAGGATCTCGAGTGTATTGGTCATCACCTGTCCGCCGCTGATGGCCAGCACTTTCTTGGGCTTTCCATTTTCGCGAAATGGCTTGAAGACGTAGGCGCCGTTGACGGCTTCGCGCGCGGGGGGAACGCCGTTGCCGCGCTTCAGAACCGGGGTTCCGGGGCGGACCGCAGAGAAGACCACGGGCTCGCCGCGCCGGGCGGCGTGGAAGAGCATCTCGATGGCTTCGTTGGCGTCCAGCGGTTTGTAGACTTTGATGCCGGGATAGGCGGTGAAGAGCGACATCCAGAATAGGCCGTGATGGGTAGGGCCGTCTTCGCCGGTTTCGGGGCCGTCGTGGGCGGCGAGCATGATGAAGAAGGCGCGCGCGCCGGGGTTGACATCGTTATTGATGAGCGTCATTCGCACCGGGTTGGCCATCATGCAGGTGAAGACGCCGTAGGTGGCGAAGGCGCTGAACGGGCGGAAGCCGCCGGGCAGCACGTCCTGGGCTATGGCGCACGACATCATGGCCATATTCTGTTCGGCGATGCCGAAGCGGATGCCGCGGCCGAGCGGGTGGCGCGGGTTCATCACGCCGTAGACATTTTCCGCTTTGCCGGTGAGGATAGACTTCATGAGGTCGCCCGCGCCGATGTAAAAGAAGGCCGAGTTTTTCATGGCCCAGGCGAACCAGGCCTCGGTGGCTTTGCGGGTGGGGACGGAATCGCCTTCGTTGAAGACGAGTTCGGGAGGCAGGACATCCGGGCGAGTGAGCTGGCGATAATCGGCGATAGGACGGCCGGCGAGCGCGGTTTGCATCTGCGTGACCAGGTCCGCTTCGGCGGGGATGAGTGAGGCGGCTGCTTCGAGGCGGGATTCGAGATAGTCGGCCTCGGGAGCGCCGAGCGCGGCCGTGACGAGCGCGATATCGCCGTCCGGATTGCCAGGGACAGGGAAGCCGAGATCGTGCATCGCTTGCACGTATTCCTCGTGCTTGAGCGGCATGCCGTGGGAATCGGCGGTGTTCTCCAAGCGGCCGTAATGCAGGCCCTTGGTGGTGTGACACATGACGACCGTGGGCCGTCCGGGACCGAAGCCCGAAGCAGCCAGGCGGTAGGCGTAGGCCAGTTCGCGGATGTTGTGGCCATCCACTTCGATGAGGTTCCAGCCCTGGCTGAACCAGTGGTTGAGATAGGGCGCGGGGAGCGCTTCGACGATGGGGCCATCGATGCCGAAGGTGTTGAAGTCGAGCGTGACGATCAGGTTTTCGACGCCCAGGCTGGCGGCCAGGTTGCGCGCCTCGTAGCTCATGCCTTCCTCGGTCTCGGCGTCGCCGCCGATGACGAAGGCTTTGGTCGCGAGGCCGCAGGAGCGATGCAGGACGGCGAAGCCGAGGCCGGCGGAGAAGCCGTGGCCGGAGGAGCCGGTGGAGGTGTCGGCGAAGGCGTACTCGGATTCCACGTGGCCGCTGGGTCCGCCCCAGCGGCGGAAGCGCGCGAGCTGTTCGGGGAAGACGGCGTTACCGGCATCTTTGCCGTCGAGGGTGAAGCCTTTGCGTCGCAAGGTCTCGTAGATGAGCGCGACGGTGGAGTGAAAGAGCGGCGAGCAATGGCCGGCGGACCATACCACGCGGCTGCGGCCGGGGTGCTTGGGACGGCGGGCGTCGAAGCCCAGAATGCCGCTCGATAGAAGAGTGAGCACCTGCTCGGCCTTGGACGAGGAGCCGCCGGGGTGGCCGGATTGCGCGGCATCCACCGCGGCGAACAGGAAGCCGCGGACCACGCGGCAGAGTTCGGCGATTTTCGGCTCGTCGATTTCGCGCAGCGGATCGAGCGGCAGGCCTTTGAGGTTGAGGTAAGATCCTCCCTCGGCACGGTATTGGAAGCGGAAAGGCTCACTTGCGGCGAGCGCTTCGCGGGCTTCCTTGTCCAGTAAGTTGTAAGTGGCGGCGGCGACTGACATGGTCAACCTCGAACAGGATGCTGAAGAACCGAATCTAAGCCGCCGATGAACGCAGATCAACGCGGATATTTCTCTTTTTCAATCTGCGTTCATCGGCGTTCATCGGCGGCTAAACCTTTTCATCAACCTCTAAACCAGTATTCTATATCCATTTACCCTTTTTTGCCGGAAAGCACCCTGCCGCCGGTGGTGCTAAGCTCGATCTATCCAAAGATTATGAGGATTGCCTGTATCGGCGGCGCTCATGTGGACCGTCACGGCGTGCTGCGCGGGCCGCTGATTCCGGGGACTTCGAACCGCGGGCGAAGTAAGCCCACCGGCCGCCTATGGTATTCTGATTATTCCTTTACCTAAAATGGCGCAGACGAGGTTGCTCCCGCGCATATGCATCGCGTTGGGCCTGCCAGATGTTCCAACACTGTTGAGCCACGCCCGGCACGAAGCTGAGGCGGGCGAAGTTTTCTTGGAATTCCGGCTGGACTTCCTGGACCGGCCGGCCAAGGGCGCCGAAGCGATCCGCGGATTCCTGGAGCAATTCCCCGAGTGCATCATTCTGGCCACCTGCCGGCGCCACCAGAATCACGGGCGTTACAACGGCAGCATCGAAGAACAGCTTGCCATTCTGGACGTGGCGGTGAAAGCCGGGGCGCACGCCATCGATATCGAAATCGAGACGGCAGAGGTGGCGCAAGAGCGGCTGAGCGCGTTCCGCGGGCGCGTGCAGGTGATTGTTTCGTATCACAATTACGAAGCCACGCCACCCATGGACACCGTGGTCAACCGCATGATGAAGGTACCGGCGGACGCGTACAAGATGGTGACCACGGCGCGCAAGCCTTCCGACAATCTGCGGGTGCTGGCCGCGGCCAAAGCCATGCCCAGGCACCGGCTGGCGGTGCTGGCGATGGGCGAACTGGGATTTCCGACGCGGGTCTTGTCGCCGGTTTTCGGCGGCCTGTTCACTTACGCGGCGCCCATGTTCGCCGAGGGAACGGCGGCCGGACAAGTGAGCGCGCGCCATCTGAGGCATCTCTATCGCGTGGAGAAGCTGGGGAAATCGGCGAAGATCTACGGGGTGATCGCGGACCCGATCCGGCATTCCATTTCCCCGGCGGTGCACAACCGGGCGTTCCAGGCGCGGCGCGTGGACGCGGTCTACCTGCCTTTTCTCGTGACGCCGGCATACTTGCGGGATTTCTTTTCCCTGGCCGCGAAACTGCCGCTGGCCGGCTTCAGCGTAACCATTCCCCACAAGCAGAAGATCATCCGGTACCTCGACGTGGTGGACCCGCTGGCGCGGCGGATTGGCGCGGTCAACACGGTGTGGCGCAAGGCCGGGAAATGGCGCGGTACCAATACCGACGTCGCGGGCGTCACGGGGCCGCTGAGCCGGCTATTGCGGCTGCAGAAATCGAGTGTGCTGATTGTGGGCAACGGCGGCGCGGCGCGCGGCGCGGCCTACGCTCTTTCCGACGCGGGGGCCAAGATCGCGCTGGTGGGGCGCAATGTCGACCGTGTGCGAGCTCTCGCCAAAGTCTGCGGCGCCGAAGCGCTCGTGCGCGAGCAGCTCGATTCGCGCCATTTCGATGCCGTGGTGCACGCCACTCCACTGGGGATGTATCCGCACGTGGACGAGTGCTTCTTCGACGGCAATATTCCCGGAGAAGTGGTATTCGACATGGTGTACAACCCGGTGGAGACGGCGCTGGTGAAGCGGGCGCGTGAGCAGGGCCGCACGGTGGTGCCGGGGATCGATATGTTTATCGAGCAGGCGGTACAGCAGTTCGAAATCTGGACGAGCGATTCCGCGCCGCGGGCGGTAATGCAGAAGGCGGCCATGGAAGCGCTGGAACATAAGTAGCGGGACTCGCGCTAGTCCGTGGTTCCTTGCGCACGCCCCGATGCGAGCCGTCACCGTCAGGGAGCGGTTGCCTGCTGGGCACGATACCGTATTTAGGAAATATTGTACTAAGCTGATCCTTATGAAACTAACGCGGCGCCAACTGGCAGCGGTCGTGGTTTCGGCTACGGCCATGGCGCAAACCCCACAGACTCCCGCTCGCCCGGCGGACGAATTACAGGCTGCCCGTGATCGCATCAAGGCTAACGCCGAAACGCTCGCCCAACAACAGATTCCCATGGCCACCGAGCCGGCCTTTCAGTTCAAGGCCTGAGGCGCAGTATGGCTAACATCGGCAACGACATATTCTTCGCGGCTCTGCCCGAGCTCAACCAGCGGCTGGCCGCCAAGGAGTTTTCGGCGGAAGATCTGGCGCGCGCGTTTGCGGATCGTCTGGCGCAGCTTGGACCGCGCTACAACGCGCTGGCGCTTCCGTTGCAACAGGAAGCCTACCGGCAGGCCAAGGACGTGGATCGCGACCTGAAACGCGGGCGAGCGCGCGGGCCGCTGCAGGGGATTCCGTACGGAGTCAAAGACCTGCTGAGTTTCAAGGGCCAGCCGACCACCTGGGGCGCCAAGCCGTATGCGGGCCAGGTGTTCGACTACAACGC
>PMTR01000122.1 GCA_003167255.1 Bryobacterales bacterium | reverse complement strand
CCAGGCTTATCCTGGCATACCGAACGTAAGAGAGCGTTGCCGGCGACGGAACAACTTCTAGCGGTCAAATACTAGCGGCTTTCCGATGTTCCGCGAATCGGACAACGGCGATTCAGGTAGTATCGCCGCGTGGATCCGCGCGATGGCGCCACGCCAGCATCAACAGGAAGCAGCCCAGGACGAGCGAGCTCCAGCCGAATAAGCGGTCCGGCGCCGAAGGCGGATAGCGAAGCCCGTCCAGCCCAAGGCGGAACGGACCGTAGAGGAAGAAGAACAGCCCGCAGAAGAACGGCGCCGGCCAGGCCCGGCGGCCGAGCAGCAGGAAGCACACCGCCAGGCCCGCGGTAAACAGCATCTCAATCAGTCCCAGGTCCAGGCGCGGTCCCGCGGGAAAGCGCACCGCGATCCAACTTGTGCTCGGCACGCCTGGATGATCGTGCGCCAGGGCGCATCCGGTGCGCGCAATCGTCCAACTGAACGGAAACACAAAGCCAGCGAGGTCAAGGTAGCGCCAGAACTGCATCCGCGTGAAGTTGTAGCGATGCGCAAACCAGATGACCGCGAGCAAGCCGCAGGCGATGCCGCCGAACGAGTAGATGCCGTCGAGCGGATTCAGGAGACGCCACGGGCGCAGCGCCAGTCCCGCGCGATCGACCAGCAGCCAATACAAAACATGGGAGCCGAGATAGCCCCACGCCAGCATGTGGAAGGTGAGGCGGCCCACCTCCCTTCGCTCCAGCCGGAATCGGGAAGCGCACCGCACCATCATCCACCAGCCCACTTCGATGGCCAAAGCTACCAGGAAGCCGAACGCGTAAAACGTCGTCCCCCGAATGGTGACGTGGGGTTGGGGGAGATAGGGGATCACGACTTGCGATTATAACGTCTGGTGCCGGCTGTGCCCGCATGTTGTATTGCCAGTTCCCGCGCGCCGGGTGAGTTGCTCTTGGATGGCGGCACTCGAAAACCGTGCCACTGGGCAGAAACGGCATTTCCGGAAAGTACTGACCCTTACCCCACCAGTTCCGGTTCCGCCACCGAGCTTCCGCGGCCCTTCTTCTTCGCCAGCAAATCCAGCCGCATCATCTCCGCCCCCACTTCCTGCGGCACCGCGAATTCGCGCTCGATGCGCTCGCGGTAGACCGGGCCGGAGTTGTAGGCGCAGAAGGGATAGATCTTGCCGTTCGGCGCGCCGTAGTGGATGACACAGCGCTTCACGCGCTCCACGTCGTAGTTGTACGAATCCATGAAGTGCATGCCGGCCAGCATCAGGGTGCGGTAGTCAGCTTGGTGAAGAACTGCATGCGCCGCTTGCCGGCCTTGCGCGCCAGCAGATCCATTTCCTGGAGCATCGGGCCGACGTCCACGAATTGCGTTACCGGCGTCCCCAAACCCCTGCTGCTGGCCATGAGATCGGCATGCGCGGGATCACCAGAAGTGAAAGGCGGCCAGAAACCGTTCAAAAACTTGCCTGCTCTTTGCTGCCTCATCCTTCGGCGTAGCCAACCTAAAGACGGCATCGTTCTTGTATCCTTCGCGGGGGAGTTCCAGGGAGACAGTTACGTTCTCGAACTCCGTTCCCCCTGCTGATCCGCTCTCGACAATTTGCAGGCCAGTTCGATTGCCGACTTTTCTTCGCTCGGCTTTCACAGGTATTGCGCGCTTACCGGGTTCGTGGAACACGTCGTCATCTGGAAGTTCGACGCGAATGTGAATATAAAAGACGATGCAACTGGTCTCTTTTGAGCCGGGGAATATGACGAAGCCGTGGAACGGTGCGCCCGGTGCAACCCCACCCCATGCCACCAATCCGGCCGGAATCGTGGTCCAAAATCGGTAGTCGGAGTTCCGGACAATGCCTTTGTAGGCAACGCCATCCCCGGGGTGCGCCAGAGCTAATTTGTCGCAGGTGAGTACCGTAGGATCACTAGGTCGCTGCCCTCGCGCCAGCCCGCAATTGGCTAGGAGGACGCACATGACCAAGAGCCTGGTTCTCTGCAGGTAGATCACGCCCGGATTGTAACCCTCAGCGCGTCGCTGCTGGTAAACAGGCTCGCCGGGAAGTACTGGCCCCTTACCCCACCAGTTCCGGTTCCGCCACCGAGCTTCCGCGGCCCTTCTTCTTCGCCAGCAAATCCAGCCGCATCATCTCCGCCCCCACTTCCTGCGGCACCGCGAATTCGCGCTCGATGCGCTCGCGGTAGACCGGGCCGGAGTTGTAGGCGCAGAAGGGATAGATCTTGCCGTTCGGCGCGGCGTAGTGGATGACACAGCGCTTCACGCGCTCCACGTCGTAGTTGTACGAATCCATGAAGTGCATGCCGGCCAGCATCAGGGTGCGGTAGGTGAAGCCCTTCTTTTCGGCCTCGCCGCGGCCGTGCTTCTTATCGGTGAGGCCTTGCAGGGTCTGCAGGAACTTCTGGAAGTCCAGACCCTCCGGCGCTTTTTCGGCGTGGAAGAACTTGCGCAGGCTGTTCCATGCCTGCAGCTTGGTGAAGAACTGCATGCGCCGCTTGCCGGCCTTGCGCGCCAGCAGATCCATTTCCTGGAGCATCGGGCCGACGTCCACGAATTGCGTTACCGGCGTCGCCTTGCGATTCTGATCGACGAACAGGTACGTGCCCAGCGAGCAGTGCGGATGGCAGCTCAGCGTGGTGGTCTCCTCGCCGCGCAGCGCGCTCAGCAATTTCGAAAACGGTGTCACGCAGGAGAGCGGGAACCAGTCCTGATACGGATCGGCGATGCCCGTCTGCTGCTGCACGGCATGCGCGAAATCGGAAAGAGTGAAGCGCTTGGCTTCCAGCTCGTGGCGCGCGATGCGTCCCGTGAAGGCCACCGGCTGGAAGCTGATGCCGCTGGTGCAGTCGATGTACTCCAGCGCCAGCCGCACAATGTCGCCGATCTGGTTTTCGTTGATCCCCTTCACAATGGTGGGGACGAACACGATCTTCAGCCCGGCCTTGCGGACGTTCTCGATGCACTTCAGCTTCTTCTCCCACAGCCGCTCGCCGCGCGTGCGGCGGTAGACGTCGTCGCACACGCCGTCGAATTGCAGGTAGAGCGTGTGCAGGCCGGCTTCCTTGCACTGCTCGGCGAATTCCAGCTCGGTGAACTTGATGCCGTTAGTGGCCGCCTGCAAGTGGCTGAAGCCCATCTCCCGGGCCATGCGGAGCACGTCCAGGAAGCGCGGGTAGATGGTCGGCTCGCCGCCCGAGAACTGCACGATGCGGCCGGCCACGGGCTTTTGGTCGCGTAGCGCCTGCAGCATCTTGCGGACGGTTTCGAAATCCGGCTCGTAGACGTAGCCCGCCGCGTTGGCATTGGCAAAACAGACCGGGCAGGTGAGGTTGCAGCGGTTGGTGAGATCGACATTGGCAAGGCCCGTATGGCTGGTGTGCAGGTTACACAGGCCGCAATCGTCCGGGCATTTCGTGGCGTTGGTCACCGCCGGGTTCTCCAGGCCGCGGTTGTCGCCGAAGTGCCATTCCTCCATCTTCAGATAGAGCCGCGCGTCGGAATAGATAATGTCGCGGAAGTCGCCGTGGTTCGCGCAATGTTTTTCCATCACAACTTTGCCGCCGTCTTCAAAGATCCTGGCGTCAATCAGTTGCGAGCAATCGGGGCAGAGCGATTGAGTGGTCTTGGGGAGGCCCTTGGCGAGGTTCTGGATGGGAGAACCTGTATAGGTAGTTTGAGGCTGTAATACCTGAAAATCCGCCATGTTTGAGATTCTAAGCGGCTTAACCAGTAAAAACTATATTGGGGCACTAAAAGGTGAATTCCAGCACCTAAGCGGCGAATTTTGGGGCTGAACGGCAACCTGCGTTATCCTGCGGTTTGACCTCCGTACTCGACCTTCCGCATGCCGCGGTCTCTTTCGGGGCGGCCTTCCTGGCTGGCTCCATCAACTCCGTCGCCGGCGGCGGGACGCTGGTGTCGTTCCCCACGCTGATCTGGCTCGGCCTCGATTCGGTCACGGCGAACGCCACTTCGACGGTGGCCATCTGGCCGGGCACGGTGGGGAGCGCCTGGGGGTACCGCCGCGAACTCCGCGCCGCCGAGCCGCGCTTCCTGGCGCTCATCGTCCCCAGCCTGGTCGGCGGAATCGCCGGCGCCATCCTGCTGCGTTACACGCCTACCTCCACCTTCGACCGCCTGGTGCCCTACCTGATCCTCTTCGCCACCCTGCTGTTCGCCGCCCAGGAAACCGTGCAGCGCCACCTGGGGACCGGTTCGGAGTCGGCCCGCCGGTCGGCCCGCTGGATGACCGGCGGCATGCTATTCCAATTGGCGGTGGGCCTTTACGGCGGCTATTTCGGCGCCGGAATCGGCATCCTGATGCTGGCGGCGCTGAGCATCCTGGGGCTCCGCGACATCCACGAAATGAATGGCCTCAAAGTGGTGCTCGGCGGCAGCGTGAACGGCATCGCCGCGGCTTATTTCATCTGGGCGCGCATGGTGTATTGGCCCTACGTGGTGCTGATGGCGGTCGCGGCGATCGTCGGCGGGTTCGCCGGCGCCGGCGTAGCACGCCGCCTGGGCCGCACCGCGGTCCGCCGTGTGGTGATTTTCATCGGTGTAGGGATGGCGGTGTCGCTGTTTCTGCGAAAGTAAAGTGCCGCGCATCACGTCCCCGCTTGCGCCATCAAATCCCTGCAAGAATTCCGCTATCTCCCGGACCAATTTGGGACTAGAATGATCTTAGAGGCCGTAGTATGGCGGGGCGCCTCACAATCGCCGGAATTCTATTTGCGTTGCTGGTTCCAGCGTCCCTGGACGCCGCGGTAGTGCCGCGCCGCTGGCAGGACGGCGAAATTCTCTCCCGCAAAACCGTTTCCACCGGACACGCATACGTGCGCAAGCAGTACGTGTATCGCGTCAGAGGTTTCGGCCGTACCTATCTGGTGGTATCCGACACGCCACTGCGCCTGGATTTGTACGTTCCGATGCGCTTCTCGGCCGACCGCAGGCACCTGTTCATCCAGGATGCCGACGGCCAGGAATGCAAGGCTGCAATCCTGCAAGTGGCGCATTATCGGGCCCGCCTGTAAGCCCGGGGCTGAACATTCCGTTGCCTGGTGAAATAGAGGTATAACAGAGGGGTGGAAAATCGGACCGAACCCAGAACCTTATGGCAATGGATTAGATACCTCGTCGTGGCAATCATCGCTATATGGCTGGTTATCTGGATGTTAAAGTTTGTTGGTATTAATCTTTTCTAAACGAATCTCGCCGTAGCTGTATGTCAAGGCAAAGTAGAAAGTTC
>PMTR01000177.1 GCA_003167255.1 Bryobacterales bacterium | reverse complement strand
GCCCCCTACGTGTCGCGCACCCAATGGGAAATGGGGCAGCGTTGTTCCTTGACAGGCCCTTACTTCTTGGTCTTGGGCGCGGCCGGCGGCGGCACGGTGTACTCGCCCTCGACGTGGTCCTGAGCGCCATCGGCATTGCCGGTGCTCTTGTAGGTGCCCTTGCCGGTGAGGCCTTTCAGTTTGCCGGTGCCCCCGGTGTACGACCATGTGCCTTCGCCGGTACTGGCGCCGTCCTTGGCGGTGGTGCCGCTGCCCGTGAAGCGAATGAACGCCTTGTCGCCGTTGTCCATGGTGATGACCACATACCCGCGGTTCTGCCCTTTTTCGCCGCTCTCATCGCTGCTGACGGTTCCGGTGTAGTCCTTGGATTTCAAGCCCGCCATTTCGAGCGGCGTGGTCCAGGTGCAAGAAAACTTGACGAGCGCCAGCGCGTGCCCGGCCCGGTCGCCAACGTCCATCGACTGCTGCTGATCGGGCTTGCCGCATTTGCCATCGCCGCTGATTTTGGTCTGCGCCGTGGCCATGGTGGCTGTGATGGTAAGAAACGTGAAGGCGAGCATGGCCCCCTTCGTGAAAATCCCTGTGACAATCCGATTCATTTTGACTGCCTCCGTGTCCGATCAGTATACCCGGAATTTCCATCTTTTGAAATGGTGGAAATGGAGTGAACTGCATCTCCTCCAAGCCCGCAAGGGCGAAAGATCGTAGCCCATGGCGCAAGCTATGGGAAGCAAGCCATCCTTACGACGTAGTCCCGGAACGGGGCGTAAGCAAGTGGGACAGGCCTCCTGGCCTGTCAAAGCCGGGTCGCAGACCCGGCCGCTCACCAGCGTCCCACTCCTACTTCTTCGCCGGTGTAATATCGGTCAGCGGCAAATCCCAATGCCCCAGCAAAATCTCGAACCGCCGTTGTTCTTCGCGCTTGTAAGTCTCCTGGTCGGGCCAAAGCTGCCTGATCAACCGCTCCTCGTCCGGGTTCGCGGTTGTCGCCAGGGTCGAGTTCTTGAACCGTATCGTAACGCGATAATCCCATCGCGCATCCTCGGTCATGTGGTTGCTGGGCTGCTCAATCTTCACCGAGATCATGCGCCCGCTCTCGACAATCTTCTGAAGCAACGGGTAGTGGTTCTTCAAAAAGAGTTGCAGGAATTCCTGTTGATGCCCCCACTGCACCTTGTAGTAATACTCCAATGTGTAGGGCTGGTCGGCAGCCCCCTGTGGCGGCGCCCCCTGGGCGAACACGCTCTGCGCAAAACCCGAAAGCACCAGCACCAATAGCAATTTTCTCATCGATTCCTCCAATTACAGAATGCCTTTGGATTCTAGTGTATTCGAATGGGCTGCAAAGCGGGCACTGCTCCGGAAGCACGCGTCGCCCGTGCGTGCCGTGTTATCTCACATTGGTTGCGGCTCTGCTGCTCGGTGGGGCGGGCAATTCTGCCCGCAGCCGGCTTTAGCCGGCTGGCCGCCAGGATGCGACGCGCAACCTCAAGCCGTACACTCATCCGCTGAGTTGGCACCCACCTCCCCATCGCCTCATGATCCGAAATCCCCTTCCTTTCGCACTCGCCTTACCCCTCTTCTCGATTAAACTGGTTGAGGGGGATTCGCCATCGGTGGCTACCACTTCGCCAGTTGCCCAATCCGCGTCTGCCGGAACTCATGAGGGGCTCGATCCGGAACAGCTCATCCGCGCCTTCCGCCTGATGTATACCTCCCGGCGCCTCGACGACCGCGAAGTCGCCCTCAAGCGCCAGAGCCGCATCTTCTTTCAGATCAGCGCGGCAGGCCATGAGGCCGTCCAGGTCGCGGCCGGCTTCGCTCTCCGTCCCGGCCACGACGCCTTCTACCTTTATTACCGCGATCGCGCCCTCTGCCTCGCGCTCGGCGTCACCCCCCATGAAATGCTCCAGCAGGCCGTCGGCGCTGCCGATGACCCCGCTTCCGGCGGCCGCCAGATGCCCTCCCACTGGGGCAACCGCGCGCTCCACATCGTCAGCGTCTCTTCGCCCACCGGCACTCAGTACAATCAGGCCATCGGCTGGGCCGAAGCCTCCCGCTATGCCGGCCGCACCGGCGACGATATCACCGTCGTCACCTCCGGCGACGGCGCCACCAGCGAGGGCGAGTTCTGGGAATCCCTCAACCTCGCCTGCCTCAAGCGCCTGCCCGTGCTCTACCTCATTGAGGACAACGGCTACGCCATCAGCGTCCCGGTGGAATGCCAGACCGCCGGCGGTAACATCTCCGCTCTCGTCTCCGGTTTCCCCGGCCTTCTCCGCCTGGAGGTGGATGGCACCGACTTCCTGGCTTCGTTCCGCATTCTCCAGCAGGCGGCCGCCTGGGTCCGCGAAGGCCGCGGCCCCGCCCTCGTCCACGCCCACGTCACCCGCCCCTATTCGCATTCCCTCTCCGATGACGAGCGCCTCTACAAGCCCCCCGCCGAACGGCAGGCCGAAGCCGGGCGCGACCCCATCGTCCGCTTCCCGCAATTCCTGGTCGAGGAAGGCGTCCTCGACCGCCAGCGCCTGCAGCTCCTCACCCACGAGGTGGATGAAGAGGTCCACCACGCCACCCAGCAGGCCCTCCACGACCTGCCGCCGGCCGCCGATACCGCCCTGCGCCATCTCTATTCCGAAACCATCGATCCCACGTCCGACACCTTTGCCGCCGAGCCTCACTTCCAAGGCGCGCCCATGACCATGGTCGATCTCATCAACGCCGCCATGCGCGAGGAGATGCGCCGCAATCCCAACATCCTGGTCTTCGGTGAAGATATTGCCGATTGCTCGCGCGAGCAGTATCTCGCCGAAGTCAAAGGCAAAGGCGGCGTTTTCAAAGTCACCGGCGGGTTGCAGCGCGAGTTCGGCCCCGCGCGCGCCTTCAACAGCCCCATCGCCGAAGCCTCCATCGTCGGCCGCGCCATCGGCATGGCCACCCATGGGCTCAAGCCCATCGCCGAAATCCAGTTCTTCGATTACATTTGGCCCGCCATGATGCAGATCCGCGATGAGCTGGCCACCCTGCGCTGGCGCTCCAACGGAAGTTTCTCCTGCCCGGCCGTCCTCCGCGTCCCCATCGGCGGCTACCTCAACGGCGGCGCCATCTATCACAGCCAGTGCGGCGAGTCCATCTTCACCCACATCCCCGGCCTGTGCGTGGTCTTCCCGTCGAACGCGCTGGACGCCTGCGGGCTTCTGCGCACCGCGCTCCGCGCCGATGATCCCGTGCTGTTCCTGGAGCACAAGCGTCTCTACCGCGAGCCCTACAACCGCTCCCCGCATCCCGGCGAGGATTTCACCATTCCCTTCGGCCGCGCCAAAGTCGTCAAGCCCGGCCACAGCCTCACCGTCGTCACTTACGGCGCGCTCGTGCAAAAGGCGCTGCTCGCCGCCATGCAAGTAGAAAAGCGCATGGCCCACGCCAGCATCGAAATCCTCGATCTGCGTAGCCTGGCCCCGTACGATTGGGAAGCCATCCACGCTTCGGTCTCGAAGACCAGCCGCGTGGTGGTGGCGCATGAAGACTGCATCTCCTGGGGCTACGGCGCCGAGATCGCCGCGCGCATCGCCGACGAATTATTCGACCGTCTGGACGCCCCTGTCCGCCGTGTCGGCGCGCTCGATACCTGGGTCGGCTACCATCCCCAACTGGAAACCGCCATCCTCCCGCAGACCGAAAATTTGATCGCCGAAATCGAGCGCCTGCTGGCCTACTGATTCAGTGGGACAGGCCTCCTGGCCTGTCACTGGAGTTCTTGTGTTTTTCAGGCTCCGCCAAGACCGACTGGTAGCGCCGGCGGTCTTGCCGCCGGTGTCTTGCTAGCGGCAACGCACAGTGGGGCAGGCGCTTTCGCCTGCCAACGCGGTTCTTCCATAACCTCCTGCTATACTAGTGATTTCCATACCATCCCTAAGGAGCTCCATGATTTCTGCAACACAATTGCGCCCTGGAATGATCATCAAGTTCAACAACGAACTGTATTCGGTCTTCTCCATGACCCATCGCACGCCCGGCAACTTGCGCGGCTTCGTCCAGGCTCGCATGCGAAGCCTGAAATCCGGCACCATGACCGAGCACCGCTTCTCTTCCGAAGACAAAGTCGAAAAGGCGCAGTTGGAACAGCATGAAATGGAGTACCTGTACGACGATGGCGAGTACTACTATTTCATGAACACCGAGACTTTTGAGCAGATGCATCTGATGAAGGACCTGCTCGGCGATGCCGTGCATTACCTCATCCCGCAGCTCAAGTTACAGGTGGAATTTTACGAAGGCAAACCGCTCGGTGTGGAACTGCCCGCGACTGTCATTCTGCTGGTGGTCGAGACCGAGCCCGGCCTGAAAGGCGCCACGGTATCGAACGTGACCAAGCCGGCCAAGACCGAAACCGGTCTGGTTGTCCAGGTGCCGGCGTTCATCACCGAAGGCGAGAAGATCAAGGTCAACACCGCCGAAGGCACTTACCAGGAACGCGCGTAGCCCGCCAGCACGCGGGCCAGATCGTCCTGATCTTCCTTGAGCACTGTCCGCAGGTCCAGCACCACCCGTCCGGCTTCGATGCGCGCCACCACCGCTGGCGTCGCCGCGCGCAACTGCCGCTCGGCCTCGACTGCATCGGCGCACTGAATGGCGATCAGCCAGGTTGCAATGGACTGCTCCGGTGTAGCGCCGCCTCCAATCACGGAGCTTCCTTCCACCACCTCCGCGCGCAGTCCCGGGACGCGTGACACCAGCGCTTCCACGCGAGCCCGCACCGCCGCCGCGCTCTGCCGGATCATGGCCAGCGCCGGCACGTCGTCCCACCGCTCCAGCACCAGGCTGCGCAGCGTGTTCTCGAGCGCCTGGCAGATCAACTTATCCAGCCGCAGCGCTCTGAACAGCGGATTGCGCCTCAGCCGCGTCACGATCTCGGCCCTTCCCGCCAGGATCCCCGCCTGGGGCCCGCCCAGCAATTTATCGCCGCTGAACGAGACTAAGTCGGCGCCGGCTTTTAGGCTTTCCGAGACCAACGGTTCGTCCACTCCGAACGGCCGCAGATCCACCACGCATCCGCTGCCCAGGTCCTCGTACACCGGGATCGAGCGCTCGCGCCCCAACGCCGCCAGCGCCCGCAGCTCCACCCGCGCCGTGAAGCCCGACATGGAGAAATTGCTCGGATGCACGCGCAGCAGCAACCGCGTCTTCTCGCCGATGGCCGCCCGATAATCGTCGATGTGCGTCCGGTTGGTGGTGCCGACTTCGCACAGCGTCGCGCCGGAGCGCGCCATGATCTCGGGGATGCGGAAGCCGTCGCCGATCTCGATCAGCTCACCGCGCGAGACCACCACTTCGCCTCCCGACGCCAGTTCGTTGAGCGCCAGAAAAACGGCCGCCGCATTGTTGTTCACCGTGATCGCCGGCGCGTCCAGCAGCCGCTCCAGCAGCCGGCTCGTGTGCGTATCGCGCTTGCCTCTCCGTCCTGCCGCCAGATCGTATTCCAGGTTCGAGTAGCCGCCCGGCGCCGTCATCGCGCCCAGCGGCGCGCGTCCCAGGTTGGTGTGCAGCACCACGCCCGTGGCGTTGATGACGCGCCGCAGCGAGGGCCGCTCGATGCTCGCGAGCGCCTCTTCCACCCGCGTCTCCACCGCCTCGCCACCCGGTTTGCCGCCCAGGATCGCCGCGCGCATCTCATCCAGCGCGCGCCGGATCTCAGCCACCAGCAGCGCGTGCGGATACCGCCGCAGGGCAGGGGAGAGCCGTTCCAGGACTTCGTTCACGCCCGGCAATTCGCGCAGCTTTTCGCTTTCGGTCACGAATTCGATGGTACGCGCTTGTGCTTAGGGGGTGCAACCGGCTAGACTGGAAGGGTTCGGGGCGTGGCTCAGCCTGGCTAGAGCGCCTGGTTCGGGACCAGGAGGTCGGTGGTTCGAATCCACTCGCCCCGACCA
>PMTR01000144.1 GCA_003167255.1 Bryobacterales bacterium | reverse complement strand
TGGGTTGGTCTAACGCTTACGCTCAAGATGTATTGCGATACGGGCAATCCTGACGACGCAGACGCGCCAGCGCCCAGAACAAAGACGCGCTCGGGTTTGCGCTTTGCGGCCATGTAATCTGCTGATTGTATGGCATCAATGCGACGAGCGTCAAACAGCTCGCTGGCGCGTGGGGTCCCTACCCGTAATCCTGCGGCCTACAATAGTTGATTGAAGGGGTATTTCGGGGACAGGCTACGAAACTCCCACACGCCAGCGGCTGAGCGATTGGGGGTTACGTAGCCTGTCCCCGAAATACCACTAACACATATTTCTGGTTGGTCCAACTGGGATCGGGAAGACGTTTCTGGCGCGGGCGTTCGGACAGAAGGCGTGCCGCGACGGTTTCACCGCTTACTTTGCTACGGCCGCACAGTTGTTCCGTGAACTGGAACTGGCGCGGGCGGATGGCAGCTACGCGAAGAAACTTCGGGCCATGGGCCAGGTGGATGCCCTGATCGTCGACGACTGGGCAATGGCGCCGCTGACCGACGGCGAACGTCGGGCGTTTCTGGAGATCTGCGACGAACGATACCTGACCAAGGCAACGCTGCTGACCAGCCAGTTGCCGGTGGCGAAGTGGCATGCGCAAATCGGCGACCCCACGGTGGCTGACAGTATCTTGGACCGGCTGGTACATGCGGCGCACCGGATCGAATTGCAGGGCGAGTCGATGCGGAAGAAGAGGGGTGGACGTGGTGCCAAAGATGACGAGTAGACAACCGGTCGCGAAGTGTTTTTGGGCGCTAACTCCAGTCGCCCTACGGGCTCCTTCCGTCAGCGCCCAAAAACACCAACAACCCAAAAGGCAACAACTCCTGTCCATCAAGACCAAGAAAGCAAGCAAAACTCTTGACGGATGCCGATCACTGTTTCACACTGAGAGAGTCCTGCGTCGCTTCGCTCCGATCTGATCGGCATCAAATCGGAATGACTGATCGGCATCATCGGAATGCGCAAGGACTGCGGGAAAAGCCAAAGGCAATCACAAAATGCACGCAGTTCAGGAGCCTGTCGGAATGAAAATTTCGCTTACGTAGAATCAATAACTTACGGGCGACAGTCGCAGGAAACGGCTTGTAAGTCATTGATTCTACGTTCGGCCAAATCTATCTCCGACAGGCTCTCAGGCTGACCCTGTTTCGACCTTTTTCCCCTGACCCGTTTTCTCGACCCGTTTTCTCGAAGAAGAAATCGGCGTAGGTTGCGGATGGTTCTGTCGGCGCGTTACTGCTTCGGCTGCGTCAATTGTCGTACGCTCACGAGATCGAGATTCTGGTCGACGATGACCTCCACGTCAAAGCGGTTGCGTAGAACAAGCCGCCAGCTCGTGCCTTGCTTGCCGACCGACGCAATCGTGTTGTTGTCGGTTGGACAGAACGCCGACAGATTCGGTTCGCAGGTGAACCCGGATGGGAAGGGTTTGATGTCTGGCGGTATCGTGGCATTGAAACCCCTCACCAGCCCGGCAATCGGCACGAACTTGTAGTCCCTGTGGTAGCCGACGCCCTCGAACGTCGCCAGTCCCTGCTGGATTTCGTTGATGGAGGCGGACACTGCGGCATCCAGGTTGTCCGCATGCCCCTGCCATGCCTTAACGAAGATGGTGCCGGCAAAGCCGAAATCGACGAGGCCGGCCGGATCCGCGAATGCCACGGCTCTCTGCTTCTTGATGACGTTGAGGTACAGGCCGGTATCGTCGGGATTGTTAGGGTTAGGTGAGGCAACGTGCCAGAGATAGTGCCCGGTGTTCGGGTCGTAAACCACCGTCAGCTCGTAGCGCTCTTGCTTGCCATGCGGGTAAGCGACATCGACTTTAAGGCGGGCTGCCGGAAGCGTGATGGCGCCGGATGAGTCGAACGCGGGAACCACGTCCTTTGATTCCGAAAACGCCACTGGCGACACCTGGGCCATTAGCGGAATGCTCATCAGGCTAAGCAACAGAGATTTCGTTGGCATGCGTTCTCCTTTTATTCACATTGAAAAGGGCAGGAAAACATCGAACCTGATATTCGGCGATCCGGCGATAGGGGTGAAAACGTGGTTGACCCCGGTTCCAAGATCGACGAAGAACTCATAGGCATAACCCGCCACGGCCTGCGATTCAAATCCAGCCTCTGACGGGTAAGTCACACCATAGGATGGATCGTAGTACTGATTTCCCGCTGTCGGTGCCCCGTCCAGGGTGGGGATCTGAGCGATGAAATGCGAGTCGAACACCTTTTCCAGCGGGGTATAAGGGGGAGTGGTGGTCCCGTTTTCTCCCTGGCCCTGTATCCCCTGCAGGTTGGTGAGGTCAAGGCCGTAACCGCCCGCGGGCGTGGGAACCATGTAATCGGGAAGATTCAGCCGGAGTTGGTATTTCCAATCGGGCTCAGTCGGATAGGTTGGAGTCCCTGGGGGGCATCCGGTCGTCCCAATGAAGCACCAGTTCTTGATCACCAGTTTGGACCATTCGGCGGGCCCCGTTGGCTGGTAGGCCGCGGTAACCGTTAACCGATTCGAGTGAATTCCGTTCATAGCCAGAGCGCTCTCCAGCAGGAGCTCGAAGGCCCCACACTGAGCTGAGGGTGAATACGCGCCATTTGGGTCCACGTTCTCAACAATCGTTTGCGCAGTGAACGCACAGGAAGGGAATCCCGCAGTGTAGTACTGCATCGATCGGTCATCCCAGGTTGTCACGTTCGCCGGACCGTTGCCGGTGGAGAACTGGGCCCAGGTATTGGCGAGTGCTGTGGCCTGGTTATAGGCACCCCCGTTCCCGACCGCCAGTTTGACGTACGTCAGCATTACAGGATTTGGGTTGGTGGTATTTGCAGGCAGGAATTGTGGAAGCACACTGTCCGCGAGAGTCACATAGACGGGATTGGACGACGCACCGGCGGCGACGCAGCCACCTGCGCACGATGCGCCGGTTTGGGCGACACTCCAATTGATGTTCAGCGGGTTGATGAATTGGGTCTGTCTCGCGGCGAAAGCCGTGTCGCTCGAGACCGGAGCCGAAAAGGTCGCGGTACCGCCTTGAATGGACACGCTTCCGGTCGGCGTAAACGTTCCGTAGCCGGCGGTCGTGCCTTGAACGTAGACGCCTGGAACACCCTGCGAAGGGACGGGGTCTAAAGCGAAGACGGCGGTTCCCTGCATAGTTTTGCCGGAGGCGTACACCGCGTGATCGCCGGCGAAGTTGCTGGCTTGGCGGCATCTAATCGCCCCCGACGGCCAGGTTGGCTGATCTATTAATGCAAACACGGTGGAGCAATCCCGCAAGTACTGCACGCTATTGGTAAACGAGAAGCTCTGCAAGGACACGCTGGTCGCAAACACCTGTGCGGCGCTGGAGGCGCCGTTTGTGCCGTTTGCAGTGCTGACGGTCACGTTGTGAGCGCCCCCACTGGCGGAACTGCTCGTCTGGAAAGACACATCGACCCGTCCATCTGCAGTATACGACACCGGGCCAAATTGGAGACCGCTGCCGTCACTCTGTACCGATGTTGCGCCGCCGAGGCAGGACCCGTAAATGGAGATTGAACCATTCGTACCAGCGATAATTGTGTTGGTCGCCTGGCCACTGACCTGGACGCTGCTGACCGTCGGAGTGCATGGCGTCACCGGCACCTGCACCGCGTTACTGGTTGCAGACCCGAAATGATTACTGCCCTCGGGAGACCCGGAGAACGGCGCACCGGCGCCGTTGGAGACTAGGTAGATCGGAATGTTCGAGCCAGCCAGGGAACTGGGAAGCGTCACGGTGACCATCACCTGGCTGGGGAACGCAGGGACAGACGGAACGTTCCCAGAGAACCCCGGGCTTGTGGGTTCCGAATTACTCCCCACAAGGCTTGTAGATCGGAAAAGTAATGGACTTCGACAGACGGCTAACCCGGCTGGAAGAACGCGGAGACCGCCGCTGAGCGGCAGGGCCGATCAGCACAGTGTGACCCCCTCTCCACACCGCATGAATCAGCAACGCATCCAGATTTTCGTCACCGGCGGCACCTTCGACAAGCGGTACACGCGGATCCTCAGCGATGATCCATTCCAACGTCCGCGTCACGCGCCGGCTCGACAGACAGCTAGAGGGTGTTCAACGGGTTCGGTAGGCCAGTCGTCTTCTGGGTCACCTGAGCACGTAAGTGACGCTGACAGTGGTGTGCCGGCCGTTTTGGTCGTTCTCCAACAGGTAGATATTCAGACCGCGCTTGCTGTCCTGCGCCATGATATTGCCGGTCCCACCGGCCACCGGATTCGGCGGGAACGTCATGCCTAGGGCCTTAGCCTTGTCCTCGTACCATGAAGCCACCTTGGAAAGTGAATCCGGGCTGTTGAAGGAGAAAGAGCCACTATTGTTGCCGCCCACGAAGTTTTGGATCTGGACGTCCGGGTAGACCGGGACCCATGGGGGGAGCCCGGCGGTGGCGCCGGTCACAGAATTGGACGTAGAAGAAGGAGCGCTCGCCGGCGGCGCTGAACAGGAGCCGAGGAAAGTCAGGCCCCCGAGGACACAGATGACAGCAGCGACGACGGCGTGGAAACGGATCATGGTCGTAGCACGGATTTCCATTTTGGATCCCGGATGCCTGCCAGTATACACCCAACCGCCATCCTTTGATTCTGCGACTGGCAATTCTGTCAAGCCTCGTTTAAAATGTCCCCTGTCTTAACTCATTAGAAATGTCCCTTTTGCCTGGTTCTCTTCCAATTGTTCGGGTGGCTCCCCAAGCGAAGCCCTGCGAGGCCGTAGGCCGGGGGGAAATGGGGACAGACGCATTTCTTCCCTACAATCGCCTCTGATCGCAAACAAGCTACACTACCGCGCGATCCCCTGCGCACTCAGGCACTGATTTCGTGGGTTTTTCGGATGCGGCAGCGGCGTCGGAGCGTGGCTACTTCGGATGCGGGATGATGTTCACGATCAGGTACCCATCATTCTGGATGAGGAAATAGAAGCGCCAATCCTTGTTGACGCGCGCCTGCCAGAGACCCCGGCTGTGGTCGTATTTCTTGGCGCGGAGCGATGGGTGGTGGAGACTCTGGAGCAACAGCAGAGACTGCTTGTCGAAGGCACGTTGGACTTGTTGGGACGCCTTGGCGTAGTTCCGCTCGAAGTGTGGAGTGCGGAGAAGTTTCATCACGCTGAGCGTTTGGTCTCTTTGCGATTCAACTTCTTGGCTTCCGCGTGAAGCGAAGCGATGAATTCTTTGTGGGTAGCATAAGGGCCATGGACTTGGCCGGCGTCGATTTCGGCCAGCCCCTCGGCGAGTTGGGCATCGACGATGCGGCGCTGCTCCGGCGTGTACTCGTCGTCCGCGGAGGGAACTTTGGGATGGATGCTGATGACGCCGCCGGAGACCTTGAATTCGATCTCCTGCCCGCTCTTAAGACCAGCCTGCCGGCGCACGGACGGAGGGACCACAAGCGGCGTTTTGTTCTTCACGGTGACGGTCATGGTAGGTAATACGCTCGAAAGGCTGATTTCGCTTTCAGTGTAGAGTGCCGGGAGCGGGTAGTCAAGTTGCGTGCGAGCCACAACGACCCCTGGTTCTGCACGGTTTTCTGGTGAGCCGGGCGGGACTCGAACCCGCGACCCTGTGCTTAAAAGGCACATGCTCTACCACCTGAGCTACCGGCCCTGCTTGTGGTGTGGAGGAATGCTTTTTCCAGTTTATCAAACCGCTGGCCGCTATACAGTTTTTCTCTCGCGCCGCCGATCTGGTGGCTGATGAAACACGAAAGGCGTTCCGAAGAACGAATCCGCTCGAAGGGGCAAGTCACCGTGATGGCCGGCGGCCAGGAACAGCTCGCGGCCGAGGTCTATGACGTCAGCCAGTCCGGGATCAGCCTGCTGGTGGAACGCGCCGTCACCCCGGGAACCAGGGTCCAGATCGATACGGGCCATCTCGCCGCCGAAGGGGTGGTGGTGCACTGCGCCGTCCAGGGCAACCAGCACCAGATCGGAATTGCGTTCGACCCGCCGACGGCCGCGTAGTCCTTCGGCTGCGTCCGGAAGCCCGCCAGGTCGAAACGCTACGGCGCAAGCTGGGTAACGCCAAAGCCAGAACTGGGTCACACCCTCAACAACAAAATTTTCTCCTGATTTCAAAGTATTTACGCCTTTCAAGCCCCAAACTCCTCAATTCTGCCTGCTACGCTGAAATCGGGAAACAACCCGTCCGATATCCATTTCAAGGAGGCTGATGCCAATGTTCCCTCCAGTCGAAGCCAATCGTCTGAACCCTCGCGGATTCACTCCAACACCGGCCAACTGCCGGAAATTGGCTTCGTTCGGGAAACCGCCAAATACCCCATCCCGTCCCCCAAAATACCCGTGTTCCAACCCTCTCGCCGGCTCGGCAACGCCGCCACATTCCTCGAAATTGGCTTCGTTTCGCAAGACACACCACCCCCGTGGACCAGGCTCCCGGCCTGCAACGCCGATTCTTGTCGGCGCGTCCTCGCAAAATTGGGTTCGTTTCGCCAAACGCAGATCCCCCAAAAGGGGCAGCCGGCCTGATCTTCAATCCGCCCTCGGCTTGGGCTTGGCCGCGCGGCAGCCCGCCTTCCAGCCGCTCACCCAACCGGCTGAAGAAGCTCCACTTACCTCGAAATTGGCTTCGTTCGGGAAACCGCCAAACACCCCACCCCGTCCCCCAAACTACCTGCTGTTCCACCAGTTTCGCCCACCCGGCAACGCCGCACTTGCCCGGAAATTGGCTTCGTTTGGGAAGTCCTGTTTTCCTGCACCCCCGGATCAGCCCACGGCCGGCGGCTGCTCCGGGGCTCGCACGTTATCATTGTTAAAGAGCCCCGCGCCCATGCCGTCAAAACCGGAACCGGATTTAGGAATCAATAGCTGGCTTGAGGCAGAACTATATGAGCAGTACCTGCGCGACCGTTCGGCGGTAGACGAAAGCTGGAAGCACCTCTTCGAGGAAGCCGATGGCGCGCCAGGCGCGGCGGCCACACCCGCCGCAATCCTGCCGCATTCGTTCCAGCCTCTGCGCGGCGCCGCGGGGCGCCTCGCGGAAAACATGGCCGCCAGTCTGTCCATCCCCCTCGCCACTTCGCAGCGGACCATTGCGGTGAAGGTGATGGATGAGAACCGGCGCATCATCAATCAGCACCGGGGACTGCTGGCCGGCGGCAAGGTCTCTTACACGCACCTGATCGGTTGGGCGGTGGTGAAATCGCTCGAAACGCAGCCGGCGCTGAATCACGCCTTTATAGAAAAGGATGGGCAGCCCTACCGCGTGGTGCAGCCGCAGATCAACCTGGGGATCGCCATCGATGTCGCGGGCAAGGATGGAGCCCGGAGCCTCCTGGTTCCCAGCATCAAGGACGCCGGCGCGCTCAATTTCCAGGAGTACCTGACGGCCTTCGACGACCTGGTGGCGCGCGCCCGCAAGAGCAAACTCACGCCGGCCGATTTTCAGGGCACCACCATCTCGCTGACGAATCCGGGAACGGTGGGCACGGTATCGTCCAACCCGCGGCTGATGCCCGGGCAAGGGGCCATCATCGCCGCCGGAGCCATCGACTACCCCGCCGAATACCAGGGGATGGCTTCCGAGACGAGGGCGATTCTGGGAATCGGCAAGGTGATGACGCTCACCTGCACGTACGACCACCGCATCATTCAGGGCGCCGAATCGGGGGCGTTTCTGGGCCGGGTGCAGGCGCTGCTGGACGGCCAGGACGGCTTCTACGAGGAGGTCTTCGACCACCTGCGCATGCCGCACCGGCCGGTGCATTGGGAGACCGACCGGCGGCCGATGCTGGGCGGCATGACCGGCGCGCGCACTGACGAGATCGCCAAGGAAGCGGCCATCCTGCAAATGATCAACGCGTACCGCGTGCGCGGCCACCTGATCGCCGATCTCGACCCGCTGGGCGCCGAGCCGAGCTATCATCCGGAACTCGACCCGGAGACCTACGGACTCACCATCTGGGATCTGGACCGCGAATTCCTGACCGGCAACCTGGGGCACGGCATCGGGGAAGCCAGCTCCAAACCGATGGCCACGCTGCGCGAGATTCTGGAGACGCTGCGCAAGACGTACTGCGGGAAAATCGGCTGCGAGTACATGAATATCCAGGTGCCGGAGCAGAAGCGCTGGCTGCAACAGCGCATGGAGCCGGAGGCCAACCAGTGGGCGCTTTCGAAAGAGACGCGCATTCGGATTGTCCGCAGCCTGATCGCCGCCGAAGAGTTCGAACACTTCCTGCACGCGCGCTTTGTGGGACAGAAGCGCTTCGCGCTGGAGGGGGGCGAAACCGCCATGGCCATCCTGGAGGAGATTCTGGAGCGCGCGGCCGCCAACAATGTGGCCGAGATCGTGATGGGCATGGCGCACCGCGGCCGCCTCAACATCCTGGCCAACGTAATCGGCAAAGACGTCAAGCAGATCTTCTCGGAGTTCGAAGGCGAAATCGATCCTTCGAGCACGCAGGGCTCCGGCGACGTGAAGTATCATCTGGGCGCGACGGGCGTGCGGACCACCGATTCGGGCCACACCATCGCGGTATCGCTCTCGCCCAATCCGAGCCACCTGGAAGCGGTGGACCCGGTGGTGGAAGGCCTGGTGCGGCCGAAGCAGGACCGTCTGGGCGATACCAATCGCGAGCGCGTGATTCCGGTGCTGGTGCACGGCGACGCGGCCTTCGCCGGACAGGGAGTGGTGGCGGAGACGCTCAACCTTTCGCAGCTCGAAGGGTATTCGACGGGCGGCACAATCCACCTCATCATCAACAACCAGATCGGCTTCACCACGCTGCCGGACGAATCGCGCTCGACACCCTATTCCACGGATGTGGCGCGCGGGGTGCAGGCGCCCATCTTCCACGTGAACGGCGACAGCCCGCAGGCCGCCATCCGCACGGTGCAGATCGCTTTCGATTACCGCCAGCAGTTCAAGAAGGACGTGGTGATCGACATGTACTGCTACCGCCGCCACGGCCACAACGAAGGCGACGATCCCAGCTACACGCAGCCGATTCTCTACCGCAAGATCAAGGAACATCCGTCCGTGGCGAAGCAGTATGCGGAACGTCTGGTGCGGGAGGGCGTAGTGACGGCCGAAGAAATCGCGGCCATGCGGCGCGCGGTGTCGGAGCGCCTGTCGGAAGCCTACGACGCGGTGCAAAAGAAGTCCGAGAGCTACCAGTTGCCGGAGCTGAGCGCGGTTTCGCGCGACGACGTCCCGAGCTTCTGCCCCCGGACCGCTGTGAACCAGGCGGTGATCGAGCGCGTGGTTCGCGGCATCACCAGTTTCCCCGAAACCTTTCACCTGCACCCCAAGCTGCGCGGCCTCGTCGAGAAGCGCCGCGAGACGATTTCGAAGGGCGGCAAGATCGATTGGGCCTTCGCCGAAGCTCTGGCCTTCGGCACGCTGGTGCTGGAAGGCACGGCGGTGCGGCTCAGCGGGCAGGATTCCAGCCGCGGCACGTTCAGCCAGCGCCACCTGGCGTTTTTCGATTTCGAAACCAGCAAACGCTACGTTCCCATGCAGCATATCTCGCCGGACCAGGCGCGCTTCGACTCGCTGGACAGTTCGCTCAGCGAGTACGCGGTGATGGGCTTCGAGTTCGGCTACAGCGTGGCGGACCCGCTGACGCTGGTGATCTGGGAAGCGCAGTTCGGCGACTTCGCCAACGGCGCGCAGATCATGATCGACCAGTTCATCTCCTGCTGCGAACAGAAATGGGGACAGCCCAGCGGCCTGGCGATGCTGCTGCCGCACGGCTTCGAAGGGCAGGGCCCGGAGCATTCGAGCGCGCGCATCGAGCGCTACCTCACGCTGTGCGCCGAAAATAATATGCAGGCTGCCAACTGCACCACACCGGCACAGTATTTTCACCTGCTGCGCCGCCAGATGTACGGCGGGCCGGACCGGCGCGGCGTGCGCAAGCCGCTGGTGATCTTCACGCCCAAGAGCCTGCTGCGGCACCCGCGGGCCGTTTCCGCGGTGCAGGATCTCACGGCGGGCGGTTTCCAGGAGGTCCTGGCCGACGAGACGGCAGACCGCGGGGCCGTCTCGCGCGTGGTCTTTTGTTCCGGCAAGGTCTATTACGATTTGCTGGCGGGGCGCGAAGAACGCAAGGCCGCGCATGTGGCGCTGGTGCGCGTCGAGCAGCTCTATCCCTTTGACGGCCCCCGCGTGGCGGAGATTCTGGCGCAATATGCGCCCGCCGCGGAAGTGGTATGGGCGCAGGAAGAGCCGCGCAACATGGGCCCGTGGCGATTCCTGGAGGAGGGAATCCAGCCGCTTCTCGATTCCTCCGGCCGGCGGCTTCGCTACGTGGGACGGCCGGAGAGCGCCAGCCCGGCGACCGGATCGGGCAAGCGGCACCAGCAGGAGCAGTCGGCGATTGTGGTTGGGGCGCTCGAGTAGCGGCGCACCACTCGACACGCTGGCGGGTGAGGAGCCGGGCAGGACCGTGCGTCGATCGAGGGAGCCGGCTGAAGCCGGCTGCGGCCAGAATTGGCCGCCCCACCCTGCATCCCACGGGGTCGTGGTGTTAACCTGAAATTCCGGAGAAAGAGACCCATGATTATCGGCGTTCCGAGAGAGATCAAAGACCACGAGACACGCGTCGGGCTGGTGCCCAGCGGCGTCACCGCCTTGCGGGAGGCGGGCCACGAGGTACTGGTGGAGACCCAGGCCGGCGAAGGCAGTTCCATCACCGATCGCGAGTACATGCAGGCGGGCGCGGCCATCGCACAGAGCGCGGCCGAAGTGTGGCGCAAGGCCGATCTGGTTGTGAAAGTGAAAGAGCCCCAGAAGGCCGAATACGAGCATTTCCGGCCCGGCTTGATCCTCTTCACGTACCTGCACCTGGCGCCGCTGCCGGAGCTGACGGATCGCCTGCTGGCTTCCAAAGTGAACGGCGTGGCTTACGAAACCATTCTGGAATCCGACAATACCCTGCCCCTGCTGACGCCCATGAGCGAAGTGGCGGGCCGCATGGCGGTGCAGGTGGGCGCGCAGTATCTGGAAAAGCCGAACGGCGGCCGCGGCATCCTGCTGGGCGGCGTGCCGGGCACCGCGCCGGGCAACGTGGTCATACTGGGCGGCGGCATCGTGGGCACGAACGCCGCCAAGATCGCGGTGGGGATGGGCGCGCGCGTGACCATCATCGACCGGAGTCTGAACCGGTTGCGGGAACTGGACGATATTTTCGACAGCAGAGTATCGACGCTGGCATCCAACGCCTGGACCATCAGCGAAAACCTGAAGACGGCCGACCTGGTGGTGGGCGCGGTGCTGATTCCCGGCGCGTCGGCGCCCAAGCTGGTGCGGCGCGAAATGATCGCAACCATGAAGCGCGGCGCGGTGGTGGTGGACGTGGCCATCGACCAGGGCGGCTGCTTCGAGACTTCGCACGCCACCACGCATACGGAGCCGGTTTATTTCGTGGACGGCGTGTTGCACTACTGCGTGTCGAACATGCCTGCCGCAGTGCCGCATACCTCGACGTTTGCGCTCACCAACGCGACCTTCCCCTACCTGCTGGAGCTGGCGAACCACGGACTGGAAAGCGCCTGCGAGCGGCATCCGGCGCTCAAGGGAGGCGTCAACACGTACAACGGTTACGTGACACACGCCGGCGTGGCGGAGTCCCAGGGCCGGAAGTGCCAGGACCTGACGACGGTGGTGTAAGGCGAGGGAGCGGGGGCCGACGCGCACATTGAAGAGCGGCGCGGTCCGTGATACAAACAAACGCATGGACAAGAACATCCGCACGTATGCCAGCTTCGATGAAATGAAGGCGGATGAGTACCGGTATTGGCAAAGCGCCCCGGTCGAGGAACGCATGGACGCAGTTGCTGAAATTACCTTGGCCACCTACGCGATGAAGGGCGCGGGCTCCGATGTTCCCAGACTTCAAAGAACTCTTGTCCATCTTCAACGCCCACGGCGTTAAATACCTGATCGTGGGGGGGTACGCGGTATCGTTTCACGCGCAACCTCGCGCCACCAAAGATATCGACCTTCTGATTAAGCCGGACGCCGACAACGCGAAAGCGGTCTACACGGCCCTGGCGAAGTTCGGCGCGCCGGTGGAAGGACTCACGCCCGAAGATCTGAGAGAGCCGGGCAAGTTTTTCCGCATGGGCCGCGAACCGGTGGCGGTGGATATCCTGCTGGAGATCGATGGCGTCGATTTTGATCGGGCGTGGGAAAGGCGGGTTGAGGGCGTCATCGATTTGGCGAGCAGCCTCACGGCGCATTTTATCTCCAGCGCCGACCTCATCGCCGCCAAGGTTGCGGCGGGAAGACCGCAGGACCTTGCGGACGTAGCGGCGCTTCGCAAGGCGGCGGAGAACCAGACATCACAGTCGCGGTAGGGACGATCGTCGGTATACTCGCGCTTGGCGCGGAGCGGTTTTACGAATCTGTCAATACCGGCATGTGGAGTATACTGTGGAATAGAATCCACATATGGAAACCATCCAGGTCGTTCTCGATACGAAGCTGCTACAGGCGACCGACCGAGCCGCGCTGCGGACGAAGCGGAACCGCTCCGCGTTGATTCGCGACGCTCTTCGAGAGCACCTCCGGAGTTTGGAAATCCGAGCGTTGGAGGAGCGCGACCGCGGGGGCTATTCGAGGCAGGCGCGAGCGCAGGATGAATCGCTCGTTTGGGAAGCGGAGGCGGCGTGGCCAGCGGAATAGCCAGGGGGGATGTCCGTCTTTACCAGTTTGCCCTGCCAGACAAGAACAGGCCGGTAGTCGTACTCACTCGCGACAGCGCCATTGCCTATTTGTCGACCGTTACCGTAGCACCGATCACGTCCACGATTCGCGGAGTGCCCTCCGAGGTGGTACTGAGTGAAGAGGATGGCATGAAGGCGCCTTGCGCAGTGAATCTACACAACGCGGTTACAGTCTCCCAGAAGCGCTTGGGGAGGCGGGTGGCCCGGATAGGTTCGTTACGGATGAGCGAAGTCTGCACCGCTTTGCGCTTCTCGCTCGGCTGCGGCCCCAGTCAACGCTAGCGGCCGATGTCAACCGTCGACTCGAAGGGAGAGATTTCCGTGACCGGCGTTTCACGGGAGCAAGCGCGACATAGAAGTGGAACGGCGTGGACCCCAATCAGAGCCGGGACCGTCAGGGAGCGTTTGCCGCCCACGTTTAATCAAAGTTCGTGAGACTCGAACACGCTCATGACTCGCTCCGGCAGATACTCTGCTGCCACCAATTCTAACGCTCCCTGACGGTCGCGGCTCCGCCTGAAGTACTCCGACGCTAGGATTCTCTCGATTGGCCAACATTTTTATGAATCTCTAACGCGAACTGAGGTCGAGCGAAGGTGAATACAAGCGAGGCGGCCGGGAGTTCCGCCAGCGAAGCGCCGGCTTGGGTGAGGTTCAGCCTAAACAGCCCACGTCTCGGTGAGCGCACGCTCGAAATTCCCACCGAGAATGAGCTCGATGTTCCGGCTGGAATAGTTCCGCCTGACCAGGCCTTCGGTCAGATCGTAGATTTTCTTCGCATAGTCGATTCCATCAAGGTCGAATCTCCTTGTAGGACGAACCCGAGTGTCCCGTCCGTCCAGATCGACATCGCTCCCTATGCCGGCGTGCTCAACCCCGACCAGTTTGGTCAGATGGTCAATGTGATCCAGCACATGCTCGATGGTGACTCGTGGCGCGGACCGGACAAACGTGCGGACCATGGTAATACCCATGACGCCTCCCCTTGCCGCCATGCGCGTGATGGCTTCATCCGTTTTGCAGCGGGCACTGCCCGGAACCAGCGCGCGACAGTTGGAGTGCGTAACCAGGACCGGCTTTCGGGATGCTTCGATGGCATTCATGGTGGTCCGGTCGCCGCAATGCGAAATGTCCACGGCCATGCCAACTTCATTCATACGCTCCACGATCTCGACGCCATATTTGCTGAGGCCGGGGTCTTGCGGGTCGGAAGATCCTCCGCCGATCCGGTTACCACTATAGGTAAGCTGCGAGACCCGCTGGCCCAGATCATAGAAGCGGTTTACGTCCTCGACGGCGAGAAAATGCGCGGAGTTCTGCTCGCCAATCAGGATGCCGATCTTTCCGAGCGCTTTTGCCTGTTTGAAATGAGCGATTCTCTCGATGCGCTGGAACTCGTCCCCGTGCGCCGCGATGAACGCGTTCCACCCAATAATATCTCTCAATGACTCGGTGTAGATGTCCCCCGCGGTGTACCCGACGGCGGGGTGGAACACGGTAATTCCGGAATTCTTCAAGCGGACGAAATCGGCTTGCCCGAACCGGCCCGGATCGGTTTCCCAGACCAACAGTTTCCTGTAGTCCAAAGTCAATAGGCCCAACATGTCGATCACCGTGGAGCGGCGAACCAGGTCCACGGTGCGCACCGAATACTCCGTTTCGCTCTGGGCAAAAAGGGAGAATCGGCCACGGTTGATCATCGGCGCACCCAGGGATAGCGCCGCGCCTTTCAGAACCGAGCGACGAGAGATCATAAGCGCCGGACTGGTCAGTCTAACACAGCCCCGTCCGCCGGCGAGAAAACGGGGACATAGTGGAGGGCTCTTGCGTTACGATCAGGGGAGACACGAAGCCGGATGCTTCCAGAGATCCAGAGGGTAAGCCGTTTGGTACGAATCCGCGGGCGCGCGGCTCTGCTCCTGCCGATCCTGCTGCTGCCCCTCCTGGCGATGGCGCAGCAGGCGCCGATCGGGACTCAGATTTCCATTCGGCTCAAGAGCGCCGTCTCAACCCGAAGCGCCAAACCGGCCGACCCGGTGGAGGCAGTGGTCATCGCGCCGATAGAGGCGAATGGGCGGACGGTGATGGCTGCCGGCGCGGTGGTCCGCGGGAGTGTTGAGAGGGTCTCGCAATCCTCCGCGGGCGGCGAGCGCGCGGCGCTGCTGCTGCGCTTCACCGACATCGAGACCGGCGGCGCCCGGCGGGCCATCATGGCGCGCGTCGAGAGCGTCGACAACGCGCGGGAAAAAGTGGACGATCAGGGCCAGATCAACGGGATTTTGGCCACGGAAACCGTCGGTGGCCGGTTGGACGCCGGGCTGAGCAAATTGGGCGAAGAGTATACCGGATTCGCCGATATTCTGAGCGCGGCGAAGAACGCCGTGTTTCAGCAGGCTTCCACCGACATCAGCTACCCGCCCGGCGTAGAGATGACGTTACGGCTGGCGGAGCCGCTGGAGCTGCCGCCGGGCAAGGCTGCCGCGTCTGCGCCGGGCGCCCGGCCATTTGCCGGCCGCGGCGCGCTGCCGCAACTGGTCGAGCGCGAGCCCTATCAGACTATGGCGCAACGACCGCCCGAGCCCTCGGATATCACCAACCTGTTGCTGATCGGGACCGAGGAAGCGCTGCGCCGCGCGTTCACGGAAGCGGGATGGTCTGTCGCGGCGGGCTTGAATCCGCTATCAAAGTTCGAGACGCTGCGGGCGCTGGCGGAAGATCGCGGGTACAGCGAAGCTCCCGTATCCGTGCTATTGCTGGATGGCAAACCACCGGACCTGGTCTTCGAAAAAGCCAACAACACTTTCGCGCGCCGCCACCACCTGCGCATCTGGCGAAGGCCCGGCAAGTTCCGGGGTAAACCTGTCTGGGCGGTTGCGGCCACGCACGATATCGGCATCGACCTCTCGGAGGCCGAGCGCACCTTCATCCACCGCATCGATTCCCAAATCGATCGCGAGCGCGACAAGGTGGTCAACGATTTGCTGTTCACCGGACGCGTCGAGGCATTCGACCTGGTGGAACGGCCCGCAGTTCCGCGGCAGTCACAAAACGCCACCGGCGACCGACTACATACAGATGGACGGATCGCCATTCTGTTCCTTCATTGACATCTAAAGGTATACTGGGTAACCGCTTATGATTCGTAAGTCTGCTTCGCTCGCCTGTTTTCTGGCCGTACCTCTGGTACTGGCCGCCGCATCTCCGGACGTTCACGGCGCGCTCGCGCGCATGCCGCTGCGCTTTGAAACCGCCGCGGATGGCAGGCTGGTGGCGCGCGAGGGGCCGTACAGCCTGACGGTGGAAGCGGGCCGGACCACCGTGACCGTGACTGATCGCACCAATCACCGGTCGGCTTCCGTGACCACCAAACTGGCGGGCGCGGAACTCACGTCGCGGCCGGTAGGGGCAGATCCGTTGGCGGCCAAAGCCACCTATCTTTTGGGTAGCGATCCGGCGGGATGGCGCAGCGGCGCTCCTTTGTTTTCCCGCGCCGTGTACCGCGGCGTCTATCGCGGCATCGACCTGGTGTTTCACGGCGATGCCGGTTCGCTGGAATACGACTTCGTGGTGCAACCGGGGGCCAGCGCGCGGCGGATCGCGCTCGATGTGTCCGGCGCCTCCGCGCTGCGCCTGGAATCGGACGGGGCGCTCGAGATCGACACGCCAGCGGGCGACATTCGCTGGAAGAAGCCCGAGGTCTACCAATGGAAAGACGGCGTCCGCCAATCCATTGCCGGCGCGTTCGCCCTGCATGGGCACCGGGTGACTTTCGCTATCGGCGCGTACGACCACGCCCGCGAACTGGTGATCGACCCGACCCTCACCTACGCCACTTACCTCGGCGGTTCCGACAATGAATCGAGCCGCGGCGTGGCCGTGGATCCATCGGGCAACTTCTATGTGACGGGCTTTACGTTTTCCTTGAACCTGCCGCACACCGGCGGATCCTTTCAGCCCTCCTATCACGGCGGCAGCCCCGAGTCCGATACTGGCGGCGACGCCTTCGTCGCGAAGTATACGCCGGCCGGAGCGCTGGTTTACGTGACGTACCTGGGCGGCGGAAAAGGCATCAACTCCCCGGTGGGCGCCGACGACGCGGGAGACGCGATCGCGGTGGACTCCGCCGGCAACGCCTACGTCACCGGATACACTTCTTCCACGGATTTTCCGACCGTGGCGGGCTCCTACCAGACGACGTTTGGTGGCCAGACAAACGGCCAGAACCTGGGACCTTTCGGCGACGCGTTCGTCGCCAAGCTGAATCCCACAGGGACGGCGCTGGTATATTCCACCTACCTGGGCGGATCTGGCGACGAAAGGGGCACCGCCATCGCCGTGGACAGCAAGGGCAACGCCTATATCGGCGGCGACACACTCTCCACTAACTTCCCGACTAAGAATCCGTACCAGTCGTCTTTCAAAGGTCTCGGCGGCAGCCCCCCCCTCTGCACCTCCTGTGGCACGCTGATCAATTTCGGCGACGGCTTCGTCTCCGAGTTGAACGCTGCCGGCACGGCGCTGGTTTTCTCCACGTACCTGGGCGGCGCTTTGGACGACTCCGTCACGGCCATTGCCCTGGACGGCTCCGGCAACGTGTACGTGGGGGGCGCCACGCTCTCCAGCGATTTTCCGACGCTCAACGCGTACCAGAGCAAGTACGGCGGCGCGGCCAGCGACAACAACCAGCCCGTGCTCAAGACCGGCGATGGCTTCGTCGCCAAGTTCGATCCGACAGGCAAGCTGGTGTACTCCACGTACCTCGGCGGCAGCGGCGACGACGCCGTCATGGCTCTCGCGGTGGATTCCACCGGCGCCGCTTACGTGACCGGCTTCACTTCATCCGCCAACTTCCCGGTGAGCGCGACCGCCGCGCAAAAGACCTTTGCCGGACCGCCCGGCGTCACCGGTATCAAGGGATTTGTTTGGGGTGACGCATTCGTCGCCAAGCTGGCGCCCTCCGGAGGCAGCCTGGTCTGGGCCACCTATCTGGGCGGCAACGATGACGATGCCGGCATGGCGATCGCGGTGGATGCCGGCGGCAGCGCGGTGGTGGGCGGCTTCGCCAACTCCACCAACCTCAAGGTCACTTCCGACGCCCAGCAAAAGACCTTCGGCGGCACCAACGGCCCACCGAACTTCTCGGACCCGAGCGGCGACGCGTTCCTGGCCAAGGTCAGTCCCGACGGCACGTCTTTCCTCTACCTTTCCTACTACGGCGGAAACGCCAGCGACGCCATCACCGCTCTTGCGCTGGATGGGCAAGGGAACGTGATTGTGGGCGGCACCACTACCTCCACGAATCTGCCGATCACCGCCAACGCCACGCAAAAAACCTTCGGGGGCGAAAACCCTCAATTCCAAACTGAGACTATGGGGGACGCCTTCGTGGCGGTCTTTTCCGGTCTCCCGAACGCAGCGGTAACGCCGGTGATCACCTCGGTGGTCAATGCCGGCTCTTACACCACCAGCCTGGCGCCCGGTTCGGCGGCGGCGGCTTTCGGCACGAACCTCCCAACCAGCGCCGCGGCCGGCGCCCTGGTGGGCGGGCAGACGGCTCAGGTGTTGTTGGCGACCGCCACGCAGTGGAGCGTGGCCATTCCATACAACGCCGTGACGGGCCCCTCCAGCGTGACGATCGGTACATCCGCGGCCTTCCCCATCACGTTGGCGAAGTATGCGCCGGCGCTATTCAGCGTGGATGGCAGCGGCTTGGGGAATGTGGTGGCGCAGCGGCTTCTGACAGGCAGCACTCCCACGGTCAGCTCCGCCGCTCCGGCCATTCCCGGCGACACGATTATCCTTTACGCCACCGGGCTGGGCGCGATTGACGGCACCGGCAACACGATCCCGCTTCCCACGGTGACGGTGGGCGGCCAGGCGGTGACGGTGGTGAGCGCCGTCGCGATTGGAAGCGCGAATCCCGGCACCTACCAGGTGACCATTCAACTTCCAGTCACGACACCCAGCGGAAGCCTGCCGGTGATTCTATCGATCGGCGGCGCGAGTTCCCCTGCGCTCGCTCTGCCGGTAGGAGTGCTTACAGGCCTTGCCATCACCAATGTGGTGAACGGCGGCAGCTTTCTGACGGGGTTTTCGCAGGGCTCCTGGACCACCATCACGGGTGCGAACCTCTCCGGCACCACGCGCATCTGGACCGGTGCGGATTTCAACGGCGCCAACCTGCCCACGCAGCTCGATCAGGTGAGCGTCACGATGGACGGTAAACCGGCATTCGTGTATTTCATCAGCCCCACGCAGGTCAACGTGCTCTCGCCGGCCGACGCGGCGGTGGGACCGGTCCCCGTGCAGGTGACCTACGCGGGCAAGACCAGCAACGTGCTGAACGGGACCGAAGCGGCCTTCTCACCGGCGCTGTTCATGTTCTCACCACTGGGGCAGAAGTACGTGGCGGCCGTGCGGTCGGACGGGCAATTCATCGGGCCCATCAGCCTGTACCCCGGTGTCCCGTTAGGGACCGGCGTAGGCACGGTGCCTGCCAAAGCCGGCGACGTGATCCTGCTTTACGGCACGGGTTTCGGTCCGACCAACCCAACCACCAACTTCAGCCAGACGTTTAGTGGCGCGCCGCCGACGGTCAACACGGTGACGGCGACCATCGGCGGAGTTCCCGCCGCAGTAGCTCTGGGCACAGGGTATCTGGTGTATCCCGGAGAATACCAATTCAATATCACGGTGCCCAGCGGCCTGACCGGCGACAACCTGGTGGTGCTGAAGGTGAACGGATTATCGACGCAAGCCAACGCTTACCTGACCGTGCAGTAAGCGACGCCGCGGCTCACTTATACTTGACCAGCCGCGCGCTGGCGGAGACAAACGCCGCGAAAGCCGCGTCCAATCCGCGCGCCTCAATCCGCGCGGGCGGATGCACCGGAATCTCCGTCAACAGCAGATAGCTGGCCGAGAGGTCGTCTTCCTCCAGCGTGGGCGGCAGATTGCCCAGCGCTATGGGCGGAATGCGAAACTGTCCGTCGCGTGCCGGCGCCATACACAGGCACATGGCGGAATCGCCGCTATAGCGGTCGGCGTTGGCCGCCAGGATCAGGACGGCATCTTCGCCGCTCGCGGCTTTCCATTCCACCGTGACACCGGCGTCCCGGTCCACCTCGGCGATGCGTGCGCGGTTCTTCCACTCGATTGAGCGCGGCACATCCAGCTTCAACGAGAATGGGCCGATATCGGCGCCGCCTGGCGCCGACACGGTGTACGGGCCGGCGCGCAGGTAGAGCGGCTTCGCCGGCTGGCGCGAAAACGGCGGCTGGCCGCCGAGGAAAGCATCGTAATAATCGTGCTGGCGCGCATCGCGATTGAGCGCCTGCGCTCCGGACGGCCCCGCAACCGTAACCGCGGAGCCCGCATCCAGGCGCCGGTTGCCAGGAGTCTTCTGAGGAATCGAAGTCCATTCCGCGGGCGAGCGCGTCTGCCCCATCATCTGCCGCAGGTTGATGCGCGCCGTGAACACCGTGCACGTATGCGGCGGAGGAAGCGGCGGGAAGACGCGCTGGCCGGATTCCTGGCGGCCAAAACTGCCGACGCCATAATCAAACTCGAACTGCGAGCCGGAATGCGGCACGAGGCGGATGTCGAGGGAGACGCGCGCCAGCACCACGAACCCCGCGCGGGCAGCATGCTCGACGCTTTCGCGAAACCAATCCACTTCATCGCGGCAGGTCTGGCCCGGCGCGTGAACCGCGATGGGGACGGCGTTGCTGGGGCGGCCATCCGGCGTGCGCGCCTGCACCGGCACGAAACAGCCCGGCGGCGCGCCGGCCGGCACGCGGAACTCGATCTGTTCCACTCCCTTGCAGCAAACCGCCGCGGTCGCGCGAACGCCTTCGGCCGGCTTGCCGCCCACAAAGAGATCCAACGCCGCCTCTCCCAAGCCTGTGCCCCACAGCGTGACGGTATCGCCGGGAGCGGCTTCCGGCTTGCGCTTTGCCGCGGGCAGCGCCTCGGGCGCAGTCTCGCTCGAGAAGAAACCCGTGCTGGAGGGAACCAGCGTGAGCTCATACGGCTCGCTCGTGCGCCCCTGGTAAGTCACCGTAAGTCGCACGTCGCCGAGCGGCGCCGTCTCCGGCATCCAGGCATCGATGCGCGTGGCGCTCACGAACAGCAGGCCGGCATCCGCCACGGCATCGCGCTGCGCGATCCGCACCGAGACATCGGCCAGCTTGGCGGGCGGATCGGATTCGCTGCCGCGCACGCCGATATCCGGTCCCAGCCGCACACCAGGAATTGTGAACCGCGCGCCGCGGGCGATGGCTCCGCCCCGCAACGTCGCCGGCAGCCGGCTTGCGGAGTTGACGATGCCGTCCGGAGCGATGGCCGGCGGCGCCGGGATATCCGCGCCCGCCAAGCCCAAAAGCGCAGCCACGCCTGCCGCCAGCACGTTCCGGAAACGCACCATCATCGAATTATAGTAGCGCGACGGGTCTTGAAGCTGCCGAAGAGATCATCGTGAATCGAGTCTGAACTCCACCCTGCAATGGCGCCGGCTCAGGCGGGCACACTACCTGGCGGAAGTGCGACGATAACGTCAAGGAGAACGATTGTCATGGCTGTCACGAAGCTCCTCATGCTAGTTGGCGATTATGTTGAAGATTACGAAGTGATGGTTCCCTTCCAGGCGCTCCTCATGATCGGGCATGTCGTCCACGCCGTCTGTCCGAATAGGCGGGCCGGCGATTCGGTGCGGACCGCCATCCACGATTTTGAGGGCGACCAGACTTACAGTGAGAAGCCAGGTCATAATTTCGCTTTGAATGCGACCTTCGACGAGGTTAAACCCGATGATTACGACGCGCTGGTGATTCCCGGCGGCCGCGCGCCCGAGTACCTTCGGCTCAATCCACGCGTTCTGGAAATTGTGCGCCATTTCGCCGATGCGGACAAGCCGATTGCCGCCATCTGTCACGGTGCGCAGATTCTGGCCGCGGCCGGTGTCCTCGAAGGCAAATCGTGTAGCTGCTATCCGGCGGTCGGCCCGGAAGTCACGGCTGCCGGCGGGAAGTATGAAGCCGTTGCAATGGACCAGGCATACACCTGGGGGAAACTGGTCACCGCACCGGCGTGGCCGGCTCATCCCGCGTGGCTTTCTCAGTTTCTAAAGGTTCTGGGGACGCGTATCGATCCGTAAAGGCCTCGTTAAGTAACAACTGTGCCAATCGCTCCCTTACGGTCGCGGCTCCGAGCGCGCCTTATCGCATCTTTGACCGCAGCTTAATGGTCTCGCCATCCACGACGAACTTTCCATATCCGCGATGGTGGATCGTCTTGGGATGCTTCTGCGCCGGGTCGGTCGAGGCCTTGAGCACCTCGAGAAGGAAAAGGTTGTATCTGTTCACGAGGCGCGCATCGACCACCCTGCACTCGAGGTTGGCGAAACACTCGGCCACCAGGGGCGGCGCTACGCGCCCGGCCGGCACTGGCGTCAATCCGAATGCCGCAAACTTGTCGACGTCGCGGCCCGAGCAATTGCCGACTTTCACGACCTTGGACGCCAGTTCCACGGCCGGCACAGCGATCACACATTCCCGGGTTGCGCATAATGCGGCAAAGCTGTAATTGCGGTTGCTGACCACACAAGCGACCAGCGGCGGCTCAAACTCGACCATCATATGCCAAGACAAGGTCATGACATTGGCGCGGCCCTTGCGGACAGTGGTCAACAGAACCACCGGACCCGGTTCGAGCAACTGGTAGACCTTGGATAATGGGAGAGCTTTCATCACAGTCGCGTCTCGTTCCGTCCGTTCCAAGTGACCTTCTGAGGTGAATGTGGCGAGTAGTGCCTTGCGTTCTCGATCTATCGCCTCTAGAATCACTTTATCGCAGAGTTGCAAAGCGCTATGAACTCAGCCGCCGAGAGAGAAGGCCGGGCGCTTATCCAAGCCTGGAAGAAGGCCTCTGCATTGATATCAATCGAGTTTGCCTCGGCTACCCATGCTTCATTCGTAAGCGTTAGACCAACCCAT
>PMTR01000054.1 GCA_003167255.1 Bryobacterales bacterium | reverse complement strand
GCGTCCTGCCTGTCGATAGGCCGCTGACTGCGGCAACAGGTTCTCTATTTCGTCCAGGGGCAGCCCACGGTAAACCAGTTGAGCCGGTCCGCTTACCGGCACGTCGTACCACGCTTCGGGCTCATGTGGCAGGACCGGGATTTGGGAGGGATTCCTTGCGAGGCTGGCGTAGTAAAGACGTGCCCGGGTGATGTCGCTGTCGGCGAGGCGCTCTTTCTCACGTCGGCTTCGTCGCGCTCCTATGACATCCACCTGCTTATAGCGCACACATTCGGGTGATTCCAGACGGTAAACCCTGGCATCGCGGAACTGCGATGCGAGAATTTGGCTACATTCCCTCAGCCGTTCACCGGCGATAACGAATAGCAATATGCCACCAGGTTTCAGCCAGCGATAGGTGTGGCTCAGGAACATCTGTTCCGTGCGACGACAGTCAGCCGGCCCCAGCGTGTAACCTGGATTATGCAGTGCGCCCCAAGGGCGCAGATCACCAGTGGGGGAAGGACCCACCCAAGGAGGTTGTTGGTTGAACTTGGTAGCTTGCGAGCGTCCGAACCGGGAAACCGGTCAGGGCGAAGCCTCGCGATAAAGCCCACAAAAGGTGGGTGAGCAACCCAGCAGGCCGTAACGCGAGTAAAGCTTGAGCAGGCCTCGAAAGCTGCAATGTGGATGCCGACCCGGCGCTTTTACGCCCAACCCGCGGATCTTTTCTCCCTGGCTCGGGGCTAGCGATATTCACTGTTAACGCTTGCGTCGAACGGCCGGACTGGGGTCAAGGGACGGCGTGCTGGGCTGACCCCGTGCGTCTTTTTTTCGCTACACTGAGGCAGAGCACTATGCCCACTTCAATTCTGACTGTGAGGCAGCCTCCCCCATACGACCCGGCGGGCGGCGTTCATCCGTGATTCCAGGGCGCGAGCATTCAAATCCTGAGTATTTTATACGAGGTCTGTGATTCCATGTCGCCTCTTCTCTCAAAGGTCCGCCAGGTTCTTTTCCAAGCAGCGTTGCCTGCAATCGTCGTTTGTTGGGCGGCTGCCTCCCTTCCCGCGTCGGCGCAAGAACCGCAAATACGCCTGCTTCACGGTTCCGACAGGGTGGAAGTCCAGGCCGTGGCCCCCAACATTGTCCGGATCCATCTGGAGCCGGGTGGAAAGGTCACGCCCCGGACCCTGGTGATGAACCCCTCCTTTCAACCGGTGGACACCAGCGCGGTGCATCTCGAAAAGAACGGCGCCATCCAGACGCTCACTTCCCCCGAAATGAAGGTGGTGGTGAATGACACCCCCACATTCTCGGTGGAAGTGCAGGATCCGGCGGGGAAGGCTCTGGTGACCCTGAAGAGCGATTCCGGCTCGCGGTCCCAGTCCGGCAGCACGGTGCTGCAACATAACGCGAACGAGGATCTGTATGGGATCCATGGGTTGGATATTGCCGATGTGGGCACGGGAATTCTGCGGACTGCGGGCGGGACGGTGGCCGCGGGGGCTCAGGGCAATGCCGGCGGGCCCTTCTTCTTCACCACGCGCTACCTGGTGATGGTGGATTCCGACGGCGGCTCCTTCCAGACGGGCGATGATGCCATACGGTTTTCTCGCGGCTCCCGGCCCGACACGGAATACTTCGTAATCGTGGGGCCGCCCATGAAGAGTATGGCGGGGTTAGCCACGCTCACCGGGAATCCTCCCATGCCGCCCAAGTGGACGCTGGGTTTTCTGAACTCGCAGTGGGGATCAACGGAGCAGGAGTGGCGGCAGATCACGAACACGTATGAGGAGAAGGGCATTCCGGTCAGCGGCTATATCTTCGATTTCGATTGGAAGGCCTGGGGCGAGGATAATTATGGCGAGTGGCGCTGGAACAGCACCTCGGGGGAAGGCAGCCACAGTCCGAATACGTTCCCCGACGGGGCTTCCGGCAAGTTCGCTGCGGAGATGCTGCAGCGCGGGATTCATCTGGCCGGCATTCTGAAGCCGCGAATTCTGCTCACGCGAATCGACGGGCAGCCGACGGAGGCGGCCGCGGATGCCACGGAGCACAATCTGTGGTACCCGAACGAATTCCGGGGCGACGACTATTTCACCCACCGGCCGGCGGCGAACATCGATTTCGGCAATCCCGAGGCGCGGAAGTGGTTTTGGGACCATCTGGTACCCGCGTTTCGGACGGGGATGGCGGGGTGGTGGAATGACGAGGCGGACCAGAACGGGAAGGCCCTGTTTAATAACTTCCAGTTCATGAACATGGCCCGGTCACTATACGAAGGCCAGCGTTCCATCTCTAACGAGCGCGTCTGGTCCATCAATCGGAACTACTATGTCGGGGCGGTTCGATACAGCTACGCGGAGTGGTCGGGGGATATCAGCACGGGGTTCCAGAGCATGGCGTATCAGCGCCGGCGGATGATATCGACGCTGGATCTGGGGGAGTCGGCGTGGAGCATGGATACGGGAGGGTTCAGTGGCCATCCGACCCCGGAGAACTACGCCCGGTGGATGGAGTTCGGGGCGTTTGTGCCGGTGTTCCGTGTGCACGGCGGCAACAACGAAAAGCGGCAGCCGTGGGTGTATGGGCCGGTAGCGGAGGCGGCGGCGAAGCGGGCCATGCGTCTGCGCTACGACCTGATGCCTTATATATATTCCAACGCGCGGTTGGCGAGCGAGACGGGAATCGGTGTGGTCAGACCGTTGTTCTGGGTATTTCCCGATGACGCGCGGTGTTCCGACGAGACCAGCGCGTGGATGTTCGGAGACGCCCTGCTGGTGTCGCCGATTGTTGAAATGAGAGAGGCGGCCCATCGTTTCTACCTGCCGCAGGGTCAGTGGTTCGACTATAGCAGCGGCAAACCGGTTCAGGGCGGGCGCGATATGGATGTTTCCACGGATGCGAAGACGTGGCAGGATATTCCGATCTACGTGCGCGACGGATCCATCGTGGCCGCGCAGCCCGCCGCGCAGGGGAACGAACTAAGTCCCAAGACCCCTCTCGTGCTGGACGTATTTCCGGCGACCACGCGGGTGGCGACGTTCGTGGCGTACGACGACGACGGCCACACCTATGGATACGAGAAAGGGGAATACTTCCGGCAGGAGATTGCGGTTAGGCGGTCCGGCAGGACGGCGGAGGTGGCGATTAGTGCCGCGGCGGGTACCTATCAGCCACAATTTCCGAGTTACCTGTTCCGGGTGCATCAATCGAGCGAGAGCGTGACGAGCGATGGCAGCCGGCTGAAGAAGTCCCCTTCGGAGAGTGCGTTTCGCGCCTCCACCGAGCCTGGCTGGTTCGCGACCACCGACAAGTTTGGCCCGGTGACCGAGGTCCGGCTCCCGACCGATGCCAAACCGCACACTTTGACGCTGCCCGCGCATTGAGCCGCTGACGAAACGGTGCTGTCGTCCGAAGCGCCGCAAGCCCGGCTCTGGTTGATGCGCGGAGCAGCAGGCGTGGATGCAGGTCCTCGGCGCGAGGGCGGTGTTTTGAGTAGTGCCGGTTCAAAACGCATACTGCTCCACGAGGCGTACCACGTCTTCTGGCTGAGCTTGAACATCAAAAGAGCCGCAGCCATGAGGGCTACCGAATCCCCACTTAACGCCCACGTGGGTTCGGGGCAAGCCCGCGCCAGAGGACGCGTCCACTCGACGGTTTGGCGACAAACGGTCAAGGTGGATGACTGGACGTTGGGCGTTCGTGCCTTTCGTGGGCCACGTTTCCCGCCTCAGGAATGCTCTCAAATAGGACGGCTGGCCCGACCGTCAGCCGACAGGGTGGAGAAGGAGCGAATTCCTGTTACTCCTGCTCTGAAATGCCCTGCGGCCCTTCCCATGATTAATTTAGCCTTTCGGGCTCGATCTTTCACTCGATAAGAGGGCGCTATTCCTGAGCGGGCATCTGCTGTTCGATCTCGCGCCAGGCGCTGATCTTCAAGCGGCGGCAGACCCAGCAAAGCGGTTCGCTGGAGGCCATAGTGGTTTCGGCGCCACAAACGGAGCATTTCGTCACCGGGGTCAGTCGGTCGGGCGAAATCGAACGCTTCGCCTGTTCCAGTATTTCCGCCGGAACAACGGTCTCGGGTTTGGGCTGTAGCTTCCGTTTCATCTGTATCCAGACTGTCTTCACTATGGCAGAACTGCCGCCAGGAAACAACCCCGCCCGGAGTACTTGCGTTCTAAGCAGCTTCCGGTATCTGTACGACCGCGGCCACATCCAGCGCCGAACGGCAGCGCGGGCACTTCTGGCCGGATGTCACGCGCGGGTACTTTCCCCTCAAGTCGATTTCGGCAGGCACTGTGTGGGTACAGATCGGGCAATGGGCCAAACCCTGTGTGTGGTTTTCGACGAATAGTTTCATCTGAGTTGCCTCACTCCATCGGACGCAGGAACCGGGGCGATGGTTCTACCGAAAATCGTAAAGAATATTAAATCTGTATGGCGCGGTGCTACGCTGAAAGGCATATGACGCAGCCACCACCACCCAAGATCCAGCTCATACAGGGACCGGAGTACCGTGAAAGCTACGCCAACAGCGTGCAAGTGCGGGTCAGCCTGTGGGATTTCTTTTTATCCTTCGGCCGGGTGAGCCAGTCGAGCCCCGAAAACGTCGCCATCCAGAACTTCCAGGGGATTTATCTCAGCCCGCAACAGGCCAAAGCCCTGTTCAACGTGCTGCGCGAGAACGTCACGCAGTACGAGACGGCGTTCGGGGAAATCAAGCTGGAACCGCAGGCCGGCGGCGGGATTGTGCAGTAGCCGGCGCGGCGGAACTGCGGCCCAGGTATTCGAGCAGCAGGATCATCTTGTGTTCCTGATCCCAGGAGCAGCGTTGCCCACGGGTCTGTTGGTGTTCCGCAATGCGCCTGGCCAGTTGGGCGCGGGAGTTGCCGGCATCTTCGGGCGATTCCAGGATGCAGCAGCCCAGAAACCCGGCGATGAATTGCAATTCGTCCGACGACAAGCCGAGCAGGAAACGCCGAGCGCGGGTCTTTAGGGGTCTATCAACACACGAAACCAGGGCGGCTACCAGACTGCTGCGCACGGCAGATCTCCTGTCGGTGAGAAACCATACTAATTCTTGGGTGGATCTGGCCGTATTATGGCGAAAACCGCCCCCAGGTGCAAGGGGGTTGACCAGGGGGTTGACGACGCGCTCTGAGCTGATGACTGTGCCGCATCGCCACGGATTCCGGGAAGCCTGCGGGCGCGCCGCATATAATAGGTAGTGGAGGAATGGCCGAGCGGTCGAAGGCGGCGGTCTTGAAAACCGTTAGTGGGGTGACTCACTCGGGGGTTCGAATCCCTCTTCCTCCGCCAGATACCAGAATCTGGCTCTTTCTCGCGATCCCTCGGGTTGTGAAAGAAGGCGACTCTTGCGAGCAGCTTTGGAGCTAAGCTGGAAGATCCCAACGCGAGGGAGACATGGCAGACTTCATTGGAGCGATCGACCAAGGCACCACCAGCACGCGGTTTCTGGTTTTTGACCGGGCTGGGCGCATCATTGCCAGCGCACAGAAGGAGCACCAGCAGATCTACCCGCAGCCTGGGTGGGTGGAGCACGATCCGGAGGAGATCTGGTTCCGGACGCGGGAAGTCATCGCCGAAGCGATGGAGCAGCGCGGCCTGAAGCCCGGCGACCTGGCGGCGCTGGGCATCACTAACCAGCGCGAGACCACGGTCCTGTGGAACCCGAAGACCGGCAAGCCGCTGGCCAACGCACTGGTGTGGCAGGATACGCGGGTGGCGGAGTACATTCCCGAATTCTCACGCGAGGGCGGACCGGACCGGTTCCGCGCGAAGACCGGGTTGCCGCTGGCTGCTTATTTCAGCGGGCTAAAGATCCGCTGGCTGCTGGAGCATATTCCCGGCGCGCGCCAGCAGGCCGAGGCGGGCGAGATTCTGTTCGGCAATATCGATACCTTTCTGTTGTGGCACCTGACGGGCCTGCACATCACGGACTCGACCAACGCCAGCCGCACGCAGTTGATGAATCTCGAGACTCTCGACTGGGACCCCGAACTGCTGAGCGCGTTCGCCATACCGCGGCAGATACTGCCCGAAATCCGCTCCAGCAGCGAAGTCTACGGAGCCGCGACGCTGGAGGCTGTGAAGGGCGTTCCGGTGGCCGGAATTCTGGGGGACCAGCAGGCGGCGCTGGTGGGCCAGACCTGCTTCCAGGCTGGCGAGGCCAAGAACACCTACGGCACGGGCTGCTTCCTGTTGATGAACACAGGACGCGACATCGTGCAGTCGCGTTACGGGCTGCTGACCACGGTGGCGTTCCAGCTAAAAGGACAACCGGCCAACTACGCGCTGGAAGGAAGCGTGGCGATCACCGGCGCGCTGGTGCAGTGGGTCCGCGATAATTTCGGGCTCATCGCGACCAGCCCGGAGATTGAATCGCTGGCGCGGCTGGTGGAAGACAACGGCGGGGTTTACTTCGTTCCGGCCTTTTCGGGACTGTACGCGCCGTACTGGAAGCACAATGCCCGCGGCGTGATTGCGGGGCTGACGCGCTATTCCAACAAGAGTCACCTGGCGCGCGCGGTGCTGGAGGCTACCGCATTTCAGACGCGCGAAGTGGTGGAGGCCATGGAGAAGGACTCGGGCGTTCCCGTTGCCGTGCTGCGGACCGATGGCGGCATGGTGGGGAACGAGCTCCTGATGCAGTTCCAGGCGGATATACTGGACCGCACGGTGGTGCGTCCGGCGGTAAAGGAGACCACGGCTTTGGGAGCGGCGTATGCGGCCGGCCTGGCCACCGGCTTCTATGCGAGCGTGGAGGAGCTGCGCGCGCAGTGGTCGGTGGACCACACGTGGAAACCGCAAATGGACGCGGAGCGGCGGGAACGGATGTACGGCTTCTGGAAGAAGGCAGTCACGCGGTCATTCGACTGGCTGGAGGAGTAAATGCCAAACGGAGTTTTCGGAGAGTTCATGGGGACCATGGTGCTGATCCTCCTGGGTAACGGCGTGGTGGCCAACGTCCTGCTCAAGAAATCCAAGGCCGAAGGCGCCGGGTGGATGGTGATTTCCACAGGCTGGGCGCTGGCGGTGATGGCCGGGGTCTTTACGGCGATCGCCTGCGGGGGTGAAGGCCACCTGAACCCGGCCGTGACCCTGGGGGCCGCGATACGTTCGGGGGATTTCAGCAAAGTGGGCCCGTACATAGCGGCGCAGATGGCGGGAGCCATAGTGGGAGCGTGCCTGGTGTGGCTGCACTTCCTGCCCCACTGGCGGGTGACGCCCGAGGCCGACTTGAAGCGCGCCTGCTTCTGCACGGCTCCCGCGATCTGGAGCCCGATGGCGAACCTGTTGAGCGAGATCATCGGCACGTTCGTTCTGGTATTAGTGGCGGGCGCGATCTTCTCCAAAGCCGTGGCGGCGACCGGACCGGTGGCGGGGCTGGGGCCCTACCTGGTGGGGAGCCTGGTTTGGGGCATCGGCCTGAGTCTGGGCGGAACCACGGGGTACGCCATCAATCCGGCGCGCGACCTTGGGCCGCGAATCGCTCACGCGCTTTTGCCGATTGCGAACAAAGAAGGATCGGACTGGGGATATGCCGCGATTCCGATCATCGGGCCATTGCTGGGCGGCGGCTTAGCGGGCCTGCTGGTTCGGGTGGTCCATTTCTAATTAGTTAATAGGCGCCTAAGTCGAAGGAGTTCAGTTTCAGGGCGCGGTAGGTGAACTCGGCGAGCTCATTCCAATCCTTGGCGTGCAGGGAGAGCAGCGCCAGTTCGAGGTATGGGCCCACGGATGAAAAAACCGTGACAGGCTACGGGCTACGTGTTCCCATTTTCCTGCCCAAGTGCAAAGGATAGCGCGGTCTGTACGGCGTTGGTCGCGTCCCAGAGGGCGCGAACAGTACAAAGGCCGGCGCGGAAAACAGGGTCGAAAACAGGGTCGGAAACAGGGTCAGCCTCGGAAACAGGGTCAGCCTGAACTGCGCGATTTTTCTGAGACTTCGGCGCTGGGACAGGATCACCTCTGGACAGCCTTGGCCTATGTGGACCGGAACCCGGTTCGGGCGGGAACAAGGCTTTGGCGGGACTATTAGAGAGTGAGCCCGGCCGACAGCATTTTGGGTCGACATCGCCCGTCAGCTAATCGCGCACATGCAGCAGCGCGGTGGGCAGCCAGACTTCAGTGCCACGATCCAGTGAGCCGGCGCGGGTCGCGGAGCGAGGTGGCCGCTGCTCGCCCATCAAGCTCACGGGCGCAAAGGTCGACGTCGAAGATTCCGTAGAAACGCTCTTTAGAACCAATCGCAATCGGCGGATTCCGCGATCTACACCACGGCGTAAGGGAGGATCGATTATGGAGGCCCTTCAACGCCGTCATCCATTCCGTATCCACGTCAAACCAACTGGGCTCGTCAAGACCCAATCTGTCGCAATGCGAGCGGCATGAGAGAATGGAATTTCAGCTCGATTCATGCCCAAGCGATACACAAGCCGGGAGCTGGTCAAACTGGCCGAAGAATTTGGATGGATGTTGGTCGGCGTGAGGGAGACCATCACAACTTCAAGCACCCGGCGAGCCGGTTTATAGTCACCATCGTGCATCCCCAAAAAGATGTACCGGTGGGGCGAGCGGTGGATACGGTGAAGAAAATCAGACTGGAGCTCAAGTGATGCGATTCCTGATCATGCTGGAACAAACCGAGACGGGGTTTGCGGTGCAGGCGCCCGATTTGGCGATCGCAACCTACGGAGAGAACATCGAAGCAGCCAAGCGCGCGGCCGGTGAAGCCATTCGGATCAACCTCGAAGCCTATCGAGAAGCCGGACAGCAGGTGCCTGAAGCGCAAGGCGTTTCAAACCATCTTGAGAATCCCGAATTTCGGGATTTGTTATTCGCTTACGTCGAGGTAGCCGAGCCTCAAGGGAGAATCGCCGCCTAGCTCAATCCCATTCGCCCATCAGCTATTGGAGCCGGTTATCGGCTACTCGGAAGTTGGGCGCAAACCGTTGTGGTTTGGGATAGCGCGTCCCTAGTCGCCCCCAGGCGTTTAGCGACAGGCGAATCTCGGAAACTGCTCAAATTGGCGATTCTGTTCTTCGGCGCATGTTTTGCGCCGGCGAGTGATAACCGAGTGACAAACGTCGCGGATTCGTAGCGCATTCCAGAGCATCCTGGCGAGACCACTTGGACGTGTTTGCAAACACTTAGACTCAGGTGAACTGGACTGAACTGGCAGCCTGTCGGTTCGATTCCCGTTAGCGCTACCACAAACAAAAGACTTACGCGCAGCAGGGCAGCACGCGGCAGCACGCGCACGGCTCCAGAGAAAAACGCCGCCCTGCCGGCCCCATTTCTGGGCAGCGTTGGCGCTCGATTTGTCGCAAAGCTTGGCCTGTAGTCCCACTGGTTACACCCGGACGGTAAGGGCTCCGGACTCCCAAGGAACTGACCGCCTCCACATTTCTGTCGTGCCAGAGTCTCGCCCGCTCTTGCAAATTTTCCGAAAAGTCGTACATCTGCCCCATCCGGCCACGTCGTCGGCCAACTCTGGCCGGATCGGAAGCTTCTACTGGGCCCCGGTTCTAGCGGGCGGGATCGCTGTCGATCCAATACTCACTGCGGGACCTGAGCACCAGTTGGGGACGATCCTTGATATGCAGACGCAGGACGTGCAGTCCGGGTGTGAGCGACGTTGGGCGGAAACTCAGCACATAGTAATTCGGCACGTCGTTGGAGACCGCGATGAGGCCCGCCTTCAGGTCCTTGGCGTCGTGAAAGTGAAGGAATTCGCCTCCGGTGAGCTTTGCGATTGATTCAGTAGTGTTGGTCCGCAGGGCATTGCGTGCGGCCAGAAAAGTCATGGTGGCCAGGCGAACGGGCGGTGCAAGCTGGCTGATGCAGTCGAGCACCTGCTTGCCATAGTGGCCTTCGTACTCGGCATCGGCTCCATCGCGGCTGAAGCAGCCGCGCGCGGGGCCCGGCTCGTTAGAGTTGAACTTCGATGCCTCATGGGAGACTGCCGAACTGGTACTGGAAAAACCGAAGCTGTACATGGTGGTGTTCGTGTCGCTGATCAGGCGCAGAGCTTCACCCAGGCTTGTCTTGCTGCCGTGGTCGATCGTTTCGCTGAGCAACAGGATCGCGCGGCGATAGCGGGCGGGCTGTGCCCTCAGCTGCGCGACGGCGAATGCCACGCCATCCAAAATGGCTCCCCCAGGATCGCCGGCGCGGAGGTTCGCCAGTTGCTGGGAGGCATCGGCTGTGTGTGGCGTAAAAGGCCTCAGCAGATGCGGCGTGCTGTCGAATCCAATGACCGCGACGCGGTGCTCCACGCCGCCGACCAGCGCGGGGAGGATCGCATCCAGTTGCCCGTAGTCAGTGAGGTGGCCTGCTCCGGCGCCGCCCGTCTCAACAACGATTGCCAAGGCGAGTGGCTGCGAATCCGTGTCCTGATCGAGTGTGAGATCCTGCGGTACGCCGTCGTCGGTGAGGAGGAAGTCGTCAACCGTGAGTTTAAAGACTACCTGTCGTCCCTTGGTCTTCACGAGGACAGGTACTTCCACCAATGTGGAGCGCACTGTCAGGACAGTTTGGCCTGTATCGCTCTGTTGCGCTGGTACGCCGACAGCGGCGAGGCAGAGCAGGACAGAGAAGATACAGGCAGATCTCATAAGCTAGATCCCTGGCGGGAGCGGCTTGTCGTCAATTTCAGCCACTTACTTGAAGTCGATACCAGTTTAGAATACATTGAGCTCATTTGAACGAGGACAAGGTCATGATCGGTCGTGGGTAAGAAGACGGCCGAGGAAGAAGGCGCCCAGCCTGGCAGGCTCAGAATGAGCAAAAGGAGATGTGAGGCACGCACCTTGTGCCGCCGGCTTTCTTGCATTCATCGAGGGCTTTTTGCAGCGCCTCCCGCTGGTCTGCCGAAACTCCCAAGCCCGTGAAATTCCGATCCGCGGCGAGCGCTCCGCACTGTTTGTTGAAAGCGGTCCGCAAGACGCACTCCTTGCCGCGTTGCGCACAGGCGGCCATCGCTTCTCTTTCCGCACTGTCCCGATCGTTCTTGCCCTGCGACCCCCTTGGGAGCGATCCATGCACGTTTGGAGGCAAGTCTGGCCGGCTGCGGCAGGAACGAGGATCAGCGAAAGGAGAGAGCTTACGGGAAGCAAAATCAATACCTTCGTGCCTTGTCTCATAAAACGGTCCGGTGTTGAGGTCGCTGAACGGAACAACTATATGCTACCGGCGCCTGTTCATCGAGCGAAGGCCGCATCCGCGCGGATACCTTAGCCAGCGTACTTGGTCAGGGGAACATTTTGTGGCGGAGGCGCTGGCGCTAGCTACCGATATCCCCACATAACGCGCGCCTGGGACGGCAGCCTTCGTACCGTGACTGCGCCGCCCTGCGAATCACTCATTGGAATACTCGGCAGGCTCACAACGGAGAGGAAACCGCCGCCCCGGCCGCCGCGACGCGCAGAACGAGGCAGGTGATGTCGTCGTATTGGGGAGTGGTATCGGCAAAACGATCCACGGATTCAAAGATCCGGCTCAGGCTGGCAGCCGCGCCGGTAGTCGCAAGAGCGGCGACCTCTTTTGCGAGACGGTCCTCGCCGTACTCTTCGCCCGATTCATTCAGGGCTTCAATGACACCATCCGTGTAGATATAAAGGGTATCTCCAGGACGGAGCTCCGTGGACCCACTCTCGTACCGGGACGCAGTGAATGCTCCCAGCGGGAGTCCGCCTTCTTCCAGGTGCTCGATTGCGCCACCGCTTCTGAGCAGGAATGGCGGATTGTGACCGGCGTTCACCCAAGTGAGAGAGAGCGTCGAGATCTCCAACTCCGCGATGAACGCGGTGATCAAGTGGCGCCCGCCGCCGCTGCGCGCACACATGGAGCGATTGAGCCTGGCGGCCAGCTCAATCAGGGATACCGGGTCCACTGCGAGAGTGTGGAAACCGGTCTGAACGGCGGCCATCAACAGCCCTGCCGGGATCCCTTTGCCCGCGACGTCGGCGACGATGAGCAGCACGCGGGAATCGTTTGTGTTGGGGCGCAGAAAAGCGTCATAGTAATCGCCGGCGACGGTGTTGGCCGCTTTTGTGGCGAAAGCGATATCGAGGCCGGGGATGCTGGGAGGTTTCGCGGGGAGGAGCATCCGCTGGATGTCGCGCGCGATCTCCAGGTCGCGCTTCAGGCCCACCCGATCAGCCAACTCGAGCACCAGTAGCACCAGGAGGATCAGGGCGGCGAACGTCGAATTGGGTGAGATGCGCAAGCCGGAGTTGGTGGAGTATTGAAAAGTGGGAAACACCAATAGTACGAACGCGAGAAGAAGTAACAAACGCCGCACAGGTGTGAGGCGTTTATACATCGCGCCCGCCACGGCGGCAACAACCCGGCGGCGGCCTCTTCGCGCAGACCACTCCTCACGCAGGTTGCGTCCGGTTTCGGCGGAATAGAGGTCCAGGCTACTGCGAGTTTCGCGCCGGAACTGAGTCCAGAGCTGTTCGGCATTGAGGCCGTCACTGGTGCGTTGCCAGAAAGAGCGCAGCTTGGCCACACTGAACCGAGATTTCCCTTTAGCCATACAATTCAAATCAGTGTACACCCGCTGCTTCCTTTGTGTCCCCCGAATTGCGTTCCACTCGGGAACCGTTCCAGGAATCCTGTGCATGATTGACGACGCACTCGGAATGTGGCGGGCGCGGGAACACTACCGATATTAACGAATAACGTTGCGCGGGGCTGGCCGCGCGGTAGACGCCCTTGTTGGCACCCTCGGCCCCGCAAGACCCCGCAAGACATTGACAACGGCAGCGCAGGCGAATATTATCCTGAACATGTCTCGATTACAGACTCTGATTGTCTTCTTGCTGGTAACGTTTTCATGGCCGCTGGTGCTGCTCCGGGCGCAGGAAGTGCGTGCCACGATCGGCGGTCGCGTGATGGATTCCCAGGGCGCACTGGTGCCCAACGCCACGATTGAAGTCGTCAACGACGACACCACTGTCAAGCAGAACACCAAGACCAACGGGACGGGCCTGTGGTTTGTTGAATTCCTGATTCCCGGCCACTACGAGTTCACCATTGCGGCGCCCGGATTTAAGGGGGAGACGCGCAAAGGCATCACCTTGCAGGCGGCCGACAACAAACAGTTCGATACACGCCTGGAAGTGGGGGCCGCCACCCAGATGGTGGAAGTCACCGCGGAGACTCCGTTGGTCGACACCACGTCGGCAACTTCCGGTACTGTGATCACGCAGCAGGAAATCAATGAGATGCCGACTTCCTCGCACGTGGTCACTTTACTGGCGGTGCTTTCGCCGGGTGTTCTGGCGCAGGACCAGAACAGCAACGTAGCACACCTGTGGTCCTACAACGCCGCTTCGCAATTCACCGCCGACGGCGGGCGCAACAATATCTACTCGAACAACTTCCAGCTTGACGGCATGCAGGACATGAAGAGCGGCGGAGACGTGGCATTCATCCCGCCCATGGACTCGGTGCAGGAATTCCGCGTACAGACCAACGCCTACGACGCGTCCATCGGCCGGCAGGCCGGCGCCACCATCAACATGCAGACCAAGAGCGGCACGAAGGCGTATCACGGCACGTTCTACGAGTTCAACCAGAACAGCTTTCTGAACGCCAACCTGCTGCAGTCGAACCTCATCGGTGGCGCGGTGGCTCCAGTGCACTTCAACAACTTCGGCGGGACGTTCGGGGGACCGGTATGGATTCCCAAGATTTACAAGGGCACGGCCAAAACATTTTTCTTTGTCTCCTTCGACGATACCCGCAACAACAATTTCCTGGGCGACGGCACTCGTTCTGTGCCCAACGCGGCGGAGCGTAGCGGCGATTTCAGCCAGTCCTTCACCACGCAGAATATTGGCGGCGTGTTGCAGCGCTTCCCGATCCAGATTTACGATCCGATGAGCACCAATCCCACCACGGGAAATCGCACGCCGTTCCCTAATAATGTGATTCCCAAGAACGAATTGAGCTCGATCGCACAGAGCATCCTGGCGTACGTGCCGATGCCGAATACTCCGGCGGACCCGACCGGGAACGATTCCAACAACTACGTGCCGCCGGCTGTGCGCACCGATAAGTTTCCGGCGCTTTCGATTCGCGGCGACCAGAACTGGAGCCAGACCCAGCGCAGCTTCGTGACCATCCGCTGGCACCATCTGACGGAGCTGACCGGCGACGATTTCGGCGCGAGTAACATCGCGTCCGGCACCTACCAGGTGCGCATCGACAAGAGCGTGGGCGTGGACCATGTCTGGACCATCAGCTCCAACAAACTGCTGGACCTGCATTTCAACGTCAGCCGGTACGAAGAGCCGAGTTATGACGCTGGCGCCGCCTTCGACATCACCAAGCTGGGTTTCTCGTCCAGCTTCGCGGGCGAGTTGACCAGGACCGCATTCCCGTACATCACCGGCATTGCCGGTAACTTCGGCACCAACAACGGCGGCAGCTTTACGGGGACCAGTTATTACACATGGGGTGCAACCTTTACTCACGTCCACGGGAATCACACGTTTCACTACGGCGCCGAATACTGGGTTCTGCAGCAAGCCAACAACGGCGTCGGCCATCAGCCGGAATTCGACTTCAACGGCAACTACACGCGCCAGAATTATCTGAATAGCGGCGGCACGGGTGTGGGCTCCACTCTGGCCTCCTTCCTTCTCGGCCTGCCTTCCGGCGGCGCGGTGGACAACAACGCGCAGGCCTTCTGGTCGCAGCACTATACCGCCGGCTTTTTTCAGGACGACTGGCGGGTGAGCAGCCGGCTGACCGTCAATTTCGGCCTGCGTTGGGATTACGAGTCGGAGCCGGTGGAGCGGTTCAATCGCGAGGTGGCAACCTGGGATCCCACCGCCGTGAACCCCCTCACCGCGCAGGCTCAGGCCAATTACGCCGCCATCCTTTCAAACCCGGCCAACGCCGGCAACGCTGCCGTGCAACTTCTGGCGCAACTCGTGCCGGCCAGCAAGTTCCAGGTGCTCGGTGTCCCGGTTTATGCGGGCGTGAACGGGGCTCCGCGGACCAACGTCAATAATGACTATCATGAATGGCAGCCGCGCGCCGGCTTCGCCTATCAGATTGGCCCCAACACCGTGCTCCGCGGCGGCTTCGGTCGCTTCGTGCAGGCCGATTACATCACTGGCAGCCAGAGCGGCTTCAGCCGCTCCACGTCCCTGATCGCCTCCAACGATAACGGCATCACGCCTAATGATACGCTGGCCAATCCATTCCACAGCGGCATCCTGCAGCCCGTCGGCAACTCGCTCGGTGCGTTATCCAATCCCACCAGCTTTCCGAGTTGGTACGACGCCAACCTCGGGCGCCTGTATTCGCTGGAGGGCAGCGTTCACCTGCAACACCAATGGAAGAACTGGCTTTTCGAAATCGGCTTTTCCCACAACAAAACCTACGGCATCTGGAATTTCGGAACGTGGTTTGAGAACGAACAGCCGTTCGCGTTGTGGCAGCAGTATCAGACGCCCACCTTCGATGCCACCGGCAAGCCCGTCGCCACGCTGATGTGGAACCAGCCGGTGCCCAATCCCTTCAAGGGAATTGCCGCGCTGGCCGGAACTTCCCTGGGCAGCAATTCAACGCTCAACGTCAGCAGTTTCCTTTCGCCCAACCCCATGTTCAGCTCTAGCGCAATAGGCGAGTCGAAGCCCAGCGGCACCAATCAGTACGACGCCGGACTGGGCAAGATCGAACGCCGCTTCACCAGAGGCTTCAGCATTCTGGCGGGCTTCACCTGGTCCAAGTTATTTGAAGACACGTCGTTCCTCGGCCCGCAGATCGCCGGTTACCACGTGGAGCACAAACTGGGAGGCGAAGACCGGCCGTTCCACCTGACGGTTTCCCCGATTTGGGAGATTCCCGTGGGCCGCAAGCTCCGTTTCGGCGCAAACCTTCCCAAGTGGGCGGACGCTGTGATCGGCGGGTGGGAACTCTCCGGAAACTTCAATATTCAGTCCGGCGTGCCGGTTGTATTCGGCACCGCGAGCTTCTTCTGCGGCCACGATTTCGCGCTGCCCCGCGGCAAGCAGTCGCTCAACGAGTGGTTCGATACCACCTGCTTCTATCCCTTCCCCAACGCCAATACCACCACCGCGCAGCTCGCCACTTATCCCTCGTGGACCGGCGTCCAGACGTTGCCCGGTTATAACTACGTTCCGCTAGCCAGCGACTCCATCAAGAACGGCGTCTACCAGGACTTCGCCAACTTTGTGCAGACTTTTCCAACCCGTTGGAACGACGTGCGTGCCAGTCGCGTGAACAACGTGGATGCCGGCCTGCGCAAGAACTTTCAGATTATCGAGCGCATCAGGCTGCAACTCCGCTTCGATGTGTTCAACGCCTTCAATCATCCGCGGCTTGGCGGCCCCGATACAAATCCGGGCGATTCCACGTTCGGCCGAGTGACGCCTTCGGAGCAGAACCAAGCCCGCAGCGTGGAGTTAGGTGCGCGCTTGACGTTTTGAGGGGAAACGCTTTACGGCACACCTCCGCTAGCCCGGCCGACTACACTCGGTCGGTACCCGAAAGAACAGCTACCGATATTGCCGATACCGCTCGCTTGGAACGGCGCGCCGCTTCGTGCCGGCGCCGAGCGATTCTGCGATGTACCAGACGCGCATCCAGAGGGGCGTTGTTTCGCCCAGAGTTGGTTCGAAACTCGTGTTCTCGTAATCCGATTCATATATACTGTCGTAACCGGTCCAATTCTTATGACTCTCATTCGCGGCGGTTGGGTGATACTTGCCTTTCATTCTCTGGCGGCGCCCTGGCTGGTTGCTCAAGACGCCAGTCCGGTTCGGGTCGCTGGCAAGTTGGAACTGCATCGCATGATCGATCGGGAGTTGGCGCCTGGGCAGACCGACGAGTACACGGTGGAGGTGAAAGCGGGCCAATTCGTCCGCCTGGTGGCACGGCAGATGGGCGTGCATGTTGCGGTAACGGTCCTGGATCCGCTGGGTAAGACGGTTCTGGAAGCGGATCGGCCGACCGGCGCGTTCGGGCCCGAGGCGGCATCTCTGATTGGAGATACATCCGGGGAGTATCGAGTCCGGGTTTCGAGCGGTTCGGCATTGACCGGGCGTTACCAGATGGAGCTGCTGGAGTCGCGCGAGTCAACCGGCGCGGATCGAAGCCGCATAGAGGCGGAGAGGGTCGAATCCCAGGCTGAGCGCGAGTCTCAAGCTCGTAATCGAGAGGCGGCTCTTCGTTCGATTGAATTATACGATCATGCCGGTTCGATTTGGCGGCGTTTGAAGGATACCTATGAAGAGGGGCTTTGTCTGTACGCGACAGGCCTTATCTATGTCGGCTCCGGCGAGAACCAGAAGGCGCTGGACTACTTCGGCCAGGCGCTTCCACTCTTCCGCGCCGCCGGCAGCCAGTCCGGCGAATCCGCCACTCTGAACTACATCGGTCATGTCTACGACACTCTGGGCGAGAAGCAGAAGGCACTGGACTACTACGGCCGGGCCCTCCCGCTCTACCGCGCCATGAGCGACCGGTCCGACGAGGCCATCACGCTGGAGAACCTCGGTCATGTCTATGACACTCAGGGGAAGAAGCAGGAGGCGCTGGACTACTACGGCCAGGCGCTTCCACTCTACCGCGCCGTGGGCGACCGGTCCGGGGAAGGCGTCACCCTACGCAATGCCGGCGGGATCTACGACGCTCTCGGCGAGGAGCAGAAAGCGCTGGAATACTATGGACAAGCGCTCCCACTGTTGCGTGCCAGCGGCAATCGGCCGGACGAAGCTAACACCCTGAGCAGTATCGGTAGTGTCTACGGCACTCTAGGCGAAAAGCAGAAGGCGCTGGAATACTTCGGCCAAGCGTCCTCACTTTTCCACGCCGAAGGCAACCGGTCTTATGAAGCCATCACACTAAACAACATCGGCGGTGTCTACAGTGCTTTGGGCGAGAATCAGAAGGCCATGGACTACCTTAGCGAAGCGCTCCTACTCTTTCGCGCCGTGGGCGACCAGTCCAGCGAAGCCACTACTCTGAGCAACATCGGCGCCATCTACTCCTCCGTGGGTGAAAAGCGGAAGGCGCTGGACTACTATGGCCGAGCGCTTCCACTTCTCCGCGCCGTGGGCAACCGGTCCGTCGAAGCCAGCACTCTGAACAACATCGGCGAAGTCTATGACTTTTTGGGCGACAAGCAGATGGCGCTGGACTTCGACGGCCAGGCGCTGTCACTCTTTCGCGCCGTGGGCGACCGGTCCGGCGAAGCCACCGCTCTAAACAACATGGGCGGTGCCTACAAATATCTGGGCGAGCCGCAGAAAGCCCTGGACTACTTAGGACAGGCGCTCCCACTGTTCCGTGCCATCGGCAATCGGCCAGGCGAAGCCGGCATTCTGAGCAACCTCGGTTCGGTCTACGATGATCTCGGCGAGAAGCAGAAGGCGCTGGACTACTATGGACAAGCGCTCCCGATACGCCGCGACGTGGGCGACCGGTCCGGCGAGGCCAACACTCTGAGCAACATGGGTGCCGCCTACTCCGCCCTGGGCGAGAAGCAGAAGGCGCTGGACTATTACGGTCAAGCCCTCCCACTGTACCGCGCCGTTGACGACCGGTCTGGCGAAGCCAGCAATCTGGGCTTGATCAGTGGAATCTTAGAGAAATCTCAGCCGGAGTTTGCAGTCTTTCTCGCGAAGCAGGCGGTTAATCTCTTGCAAACGATCCGCCGGGACAATCGGGGGCTAGACGAATCGCTGCGTAAGAGCTTCGAAAAATCCATCGAGTCCAACTACCGGTATCTCGCCGGTCTTCTGGTCGACCGCCAGCGCTTCGGTGAAGCTGAGGAGGTTCTCAATCTCCTCAAGGACAAAGAAGCCGCCGACTTTATCCGCCGCGATGCCGTGTCTGACCAGTTGAAACCGGCCACCCTAAGTGATTCCGAACGCAATGCGCTCGACCGCTATGAACAGATTCAGGGCCAGATCGTCTCCGAGGGCGCCGCCAAGTCGGCGCTGGCCGCCAAGGCCGCGAAGACGCCGCTGAGCGCCGCGGAGTTGGATCAGTCCCAGCAACTCGATCGGGATCTGTCGGCGGCGAACACGGTCCTGCGGCTCTACTTCACCGAGGAGGAGAGAGCCTTTGCGGCAAATTCGGCCGCGGCGAAAAGCGTCCACGAACTGGGCCGCGACAGCGGGGGTTTGCAGCGTGCGCTGCGGACGCTGGGGCCGAATGTCGTGGCAATTTATACGCTGGTCCTGCCGGACAAATACACCGCGTTGCTGGTCACCAGCGGCGCGCGCAAAGCCTACTCGACAGCCATCCCGGAAGCGGAACTAAATCGCAAGATCTTCGATTTCCGGCAGCAGTTGCAGAATCCGGCCTCGAATCCGGTGCCGCTGGCCCAGGAGCTCTACAAGATCCTGTTTCCCGAGGGCCTCCGCCAGGACCTCGACAGCATGGGCGCCAAGACCATCATGTGGTCCGTCGACAGCACCATCCGGTATGTGCCGATCGCCGCGCTACATGACGGCAAGCAGTATCTGGTTGCGAGCTTCCGCAACTCGCTCATCACGCCGGCCAGCCTGACGCGCCTCACCGACGTTTCTCCGCCGGTCTGGAAGGGTGTCGGCTTTGGCGTCTCGCAAGCCAATGGCAATTTCAGTGCGCTGCCGGGGGTGCCCGAGGAACTGCACCGCATCTTCCGGCAGGGGGAAACCGGCAATGCGCCGGTAGCGGGCCGCGTGGAACTGGATCGCGATTTTACTCGCAAGACGTTTCTGGCGGCCATGCAGCAGCCGGAGAAATCGGTGGTCCATATTGCGACGCACTTCGATTCGCAGCCGGGCGTTGCCGCGAATTCGCACCTGCTGCTGGGCGATGGAACCGAGATGAGCCTGGCGGAGATCGAGGACTCGGCGCTGCTGTTCAGCGACGTGGATCTATTGACGCTCTCGGCATGCAGCACGGCATTCACGAATCGCACGGAGGACGGCCGCGAGGTGGACAGTTTCGGCACCATCGCGCAGAGCCTGGGCGCCAGTGCCGTCATCGCGAGTTTGTGGAGCGTGAGCGACGCAGCCACCTCGCGGCTGATGGAGACGATGTACCGGCTCCGGCAAGCCAAGCCCGAACTGGGTAAGAGCGAAGCGCTACGGCAGGCCCAGGAACAGATGGCCAGCGGCGTTTTGAAGCCGGAGGCTGCCGGCGCCGCGGACCGGGGAGTCCACGTGGCAGCCGGCAACGCCGTCGCGACTGTCTGGACGCATCCCTACTACTGGGCACCCTTCATTCTGATTGGCAACTGGAAATAGTTCATCGACGGCCTGACCGTGCTCCGCTCGGGTGACCGCCTATTAGGGAACTATCTTGCTTCCGATAAGGGCGGATATCTGGCCGCAACCGCCGTGGCACGCTGCCCCTGTGCAAGGTCGCGCACGCCGCATTGGTGTAGAATTCGTGCATGAAGATCGCGGCACAGGCGGGGGCGTGCATTTTGTCCAGCATCGCCGCGGCTCTGTTGTGCGCCCAGCCTGGCGCCGTCCTTGAGTGGAACACACCAGTCACGGAAAAAATCGCCGGGGGCCAATCGCGCTCTTACCAAATCAACGTCCATGCCGGCGAGTACGTTGAAATAGAAATCGTCGAGCAGGGCATCGGCATATCGTGCACCCTGAGCGGGCCGGACGGAAAAGATCTGTTGCAGTCCCAGACGCCCAATCCGGCAAACGGATCGCTGTTCGTTTTCCACATCGCGGCGGCCGCGGGAGTGTACCGGCTCGACGCCGCGGCCTATGATGCCGCTGCTCCGGCCGGCGCGTACCAGGTCCGGTGGCTTCGCCGGGGCGCGCCCTCCGCGGAAGATCGGAAACGCGTCGAAGCCGGCCGGCTCTATTCCGACGGCGGAACGCTCATCCAGAAGTCCGACGCGGATTCCCAGCGCGCCGCCAGGGACGACTATGCGAAGGCCGCCCGGCTCTTTCACGGCACCGGGCCGGTGTTGAGCGAAATTTATTCGCTGGATCTCGCCGCGGCGCTCTCGCAACGGCTGCGGGACCTGCCGGCGGCGGCCGGCGCATGGGAAACTCTGCTGGACCTCGACCGGCGGGTGAAGGACCGCGGCGGCGAAGCCATTGCCGTTCGCGCTCTGGCTTGGATCTACGACGATCTGGGCGACTCCCAAAAGGCGATTGCCTACTATGAGCAGGCGCTACCGATCGAGCGCGAGCTCAAGGACCGCCGCGGCGAAGGCGCCACGCTCGCCAATATCGGACTGGCCTACGACAATCTCGGCCAATCCGCGAGAGCCATCGAGTTCTCCCAGCAGGCGCTCGCTGTCGCGCGCGAGACGAAGGACCGGGAATCCGAAGGCACCGTTCTCAGCAATCTCGGCCTGGCCTACGACAACCTCAGCCAGTTCGAGAAGGCCATCGAGTATTACCAACAAGCGCTGCCCATACGAAAGGAAGTGCGCGACCGGCAGGGCGAAGGCGTAACGCTCAACAGCATCGGCATGGCATACGCTCACATGAGCCAGGCGCAAAAAGCTCTCGGATACCTGGAACAGTCGCTGGCGATCCGGCGCGAAGTAGCAGATCGGCCGGGCGAGAGCACGGTCCTCAACAATTTCGGATTTGTATATGAAAGTCTCAGCCAGCAGGACAAGGCCATCGGATACTTCGAGCAGGCGCTGGCAATCGAGCGGGAGATGCGGGACCGGCGCGGTGAAGGTCTGACGCTCAACAACCTGGGTTTGGCCTACTCCAAGCTCAGTCAACAGGAGAAGGCGCTCGGCTACTATCAACTGTCCCTGGAGATAGACCGCCAGGTGAAGGACCGCCGGGCCGAGGCCCGCACTCTGGTCAACATCGGCCAATCGTACCTTGAGCTGAGCCAAGCCGGGAAGGCCATCACGCACTTCGATCAGGGGCTGGCCATCGCGCGTGAGCTCGGGGACCGGCAGGCGGAAGCCGCCGCGCTCAGCAACCTTGGGGCGGCCAACAGCAGCATCAGCCGTTATGAGGGGGCCCTCGGATACTACCGCCAGGCGCTCGATCTTACGCGCCTGATCAAGGATCGCCTGACCGAAGGCAAGATTCTGAGCAACATGGGCGAGGTCTACAGCAGACTGAGCCGGCAGGAGCAAGCCATCGCTTTTTTCGAACAGGCGCTGGCCATACGCCGCGAAGTGAAGGACCGGGAAGGCGAAGGCGTGACGCTTAACAATATTGGTATGGCCTACCACGCGTTGAGTCAATACGAAAAGGCCATGGGGTACCTGGAGCAGGCGCTGGCCATCGAACAGGAAGTCAAGCAGCGGGCCATGGAGGGAACGACCCTGCAAAACCTCGGGCTGGAATACCAATATCTGGCTCAATACAAGAAGGCCATCGAGTACTTCGAACGAGGGCTGGCCGTACATAGGGAGGTAAAGGACCGGCGCGGCGAAGCCCAGACGCTCAACAATCTCGGAACCGCTTACCGCGATCTCAACCAGCCCGCGAAAGCCATCGGGTACTTCGAGCAGGCGCTGGCCATTGAACGCGAAGTGGGGGACCGGCAAGGTGAAGGCGCCACGCTCAGTAATGCCGGAGGCGCATACCAGGACATGAACCGGCCGGAGCAAGCCCTTCAGTACTTCACCCAGGCACTGGCGATGGAGCGCCAGGTGAAGGACCGCCAGGCCGAGGGCTCGGCGCTCAACAATCTAGCGGGCGCCTACCTCGATCTTGGCCAGTACCCCAAGGCCCTCGGGGACTTCGAGCAGGCGCTGGCGATCGCGCGCGAAGTAAGAAACCGCCAGTTGGAATCCAAGTCGTTGATGAACACGGGCACAACGCATGTGTATATGGGCCAGGCCGAAAAAGCTCTCGGGTATTACCAGGCGGCGCTGGCTCTCGCGTGGGAAATGAACGACCGGGCGGGGGAAGCAGCCACGCTGGAAAACCTTGAGGTGGCCTGGAAGAAACTCGATCGTCCGCGCATCGCGATCTTTTACGGCAAACAGTCCGTCAACATCCTGCAATCCATCCGCACCGGCATCGAAGGCTTGGCCCGGCAATCCCAGGAGAGCTACCTCAAGGGCCACGAAGCAGGTTACCGGTACGTGGCGGATCTGCTCATCGCGCAAGGCCGCTTGCCTGAGGGCCAACAGGTTTTGAACCTGCTCAAGAAGGATGAATACCTGCAGTTTGTGCGTCGCGATCAAGCCGAAACCAGCGCGCTGGCGGGGCGCGCCGATCTTACAGCCGCCGAGGCCGAATGGGCCGGAAAATACCGCCAGATCAGCGACAGCCTCACGGCGGTGGGCGCACACTACGGAGAGTTGCTGGCGAAAAAGGAGCGCACCACCGCGGAAGAAACCGAGTTGGACCAGCTTGAAAAGGAGCTCGACATCGGACGCCAGGGATTCGAAACGTTCCTGGGCTCCCTGGCCACCAGCTTCGGCGCCAAGATCTCGAGCGGCAGCATTTCTCTGGACAAGTTGCGCGATACCGAGGCACTCGAGGAGCAACTCGGCCGCCTCGGGCACGGCGCGGTCGCCATTTACACTCTGGCCGGAGAAGACACCTACCGCACCATTCTGGTGACTCCGAAAGTGGAGCGCGCCTACGAGTATCCCATCAAAGCCGCGGACCTGAACCGGAAAATCCAGGCGTTCCGCGAGGCCCTGCAGAACCCGCGTTCGGATCCCCGCCCGCTGGCGCAGGAGCTTTTCCATATTCTCATTGTGCCGGCGCTGGCGGAGGATCTGCGCCAAGCCAAAGCCGAAACCCTGATGTGGTCGCTGGACGGCGCGCTGCGATACCTGCCCGTGGCCGCGCTCTTTGACGGCAAGCAGTACCTGGTGGAGCAGTATCGCCTGGCGATGTTTACACCCGCCAGCGAGACGCGCTTTGACGCCGCGCCGGCGAACCCCAAACGCGCCCTGCTGGGGCTGGGCGTCACCCGGGCGCACGAAGATTTTCCGGCCTTGCCCAACGTGGCGCACGAATTACAGGGCATTCAGCGGGATACGGCCGACCGTGAATTGCTGGACGAAAACTTTACCGAGACCGCCATGAAGAGAGAATTGCGCCGCGGCTACCCGCTGGTGCACATCGCCACCCATTTCAACTTTCAACCCGGCAACGACACTCAGTCCTTTCTGCTTCTGGGCGACGGCAGCCATCTAAGTCTGGCAGACGTGAAAAACACCAATCAACTCTTCAGCGGAGTGGACCTGCTGACGCTTTCGGCCTGCAACACCGGCATGGGAGACGCGACAGCCGACGGCAGCGAAGTCGAGGGCTTCGGCGTGGCGGCGCAACGCAAGGGAGCGAGCGCGGTGATTGCGTCCTTATGGCCGGTCGCGGACGAAAGCACCAGCTTGCTGATGCAGGAATTCTACCGCCTGCTCGAGACCCAACCCGGCATGTTGAAGTCCGAGGCCCTGCGCGAAGCACAGGTAGCCCTACTGCACGGCAGCTTGCAGCCGCAAAAGGCCGCCGTGGAGGCTCGCGGCGTGGCGGTTGCTTCGCACGCCGCGAACGACGTCCCGGCCGGATTCACGCACCCCTATTACTGGGCGCCGTTCTTCCTGATGGGAAACTGGCAATAGCGGCGCGAGTTAGTCTTGGCCCAATGCCGTTCACTTAAGGGGCGGAGTGGGCCGAATGGCCATTGTTGCCGGCCGGCTGAGAGCCAGCCCTCCCCTGAGCGGACTTTCGGCGTGTGTCGCAACATGCGGTCTTCGCCCTCGCGGCGACAGGACGCAACTTCCAGAGTGGTCTTGAACAACGGGAAACTCACCCAGGATCATCGGGCTGCGCGTCTTCCGCTCATGTGGATTACTTCCGGATCCGCCGTGATTCGGACGGAGCACTCGACGGCGGCTCAGAGTCATCGGTAAATACTTCGCGACTTTCAGCGACTAATCCTGCTAAGGACCGCCGCAAGAATAACTTCACATTGGCTGACCGGCAGATGTGGCGCACGCACTCGTGCGTGCCGCGTCGACACTCGTGTCGACGCCTCGCGGGCGGTGCGCCACAACCGCAACTGCAAAGTTATTATTGCGTGAACCCTAAGACCGGCACGGGTTTGTTAACGTAGTGCCATGGAGCGGGGTCGACCCAGCCTGACCGCATTAGCTGCCGCCACCCATCGCGCAGCTCACCAGATTCTCGAAGGCGGGCGGATCTTTGCCGATCCGCTCGCGTTGCGAATCCTGGGCATGGATCAGGAAACCGTCCGACATAAAGCCCAACAAGACCCACTCAGCCGACAGATGCGACTATTCATCGCGATGAGGACGCGCTTTGCCGAGGATGCGTTGGCGGCTGCGGTGCAGTGCGGCGCATGCCAATTAGTTGTGCTGGGAGCGGGCCTGGACACCTATGCCTACCGCAGTCCATTTGGCGAACGGCTGCGGATTTTCGAAGTGGATCATCCGGCAACCCAAGCCTGGAAGCGCCATCGGCTCGACGAGGCATCGATTCCGTCACCAAGCTGGCAGACATTCACTCCCGTCGACTTTGAGCGGGAGACCCTATCGGAAGGGCTTAAAAGCGTTGGCTTTAATCCATCGCAACGGACGTTCTTCACTTGGTTGGGTGTGGTGCCCTACCTTTCCACGGAAGCTATTTGGTCGACCCTTAGCTTCATCGCGGCGCTGTCCAACCGCGCCGAGGTCGTGTTCGACTACAGCTATCCTCCCGAGTCTCTTTCACCGGAATCGCGGGTATCGCATGACGCGCGGGCGGCGCGTGTAGATGAAATCGGGGAACCGTGGGTGACACACTTTGAGCCTGAAGAATTGTGTGCCAAGTTGCTGACTGTTGGATTTCTCGAAGTCGAAGACCTTGGACCACCTCAGCTCGTTGGCCGGTATTTCCCCAATAGGCCCACTTCTTCGGCGAAGAAGGGCGGTCACGTCGTACGTGCGGCCACGGCCTGAGCCGACTCAAGAAACCACATCCTGCCTGACGCCGCAGCGTTTAGCAACTCCGTCCGGATGGTCGGCCATCCGGAAGTTGCCATCTTCTGCACGTCGCTGCAGCCGCGGGCGAAGCTCCCACACATTGATCCGGAGGGCGCGCCAGCTTTTGCTTTGGAACGTTTCGTCCGGCTTCCCAGCAGGTCGGTTCCTTACGGGCCGCTTCCAGCGACCGTTAAACCGCCACGCCGATCTGGACCAGACAAGCCTGGCCGCAATTGCACCGCTGCGGCCACTGAGAGCAAGCCTTAACGCAAAGTTCCTGATCTCCGAGGGCGTGCATTCTCACGGCGTACCACGGGTCTAGAGCCACCATGGCGGTGTGCGAGGCGGCCGGACAGTACACGTGCCTGCTCTTACGGGCTCGCAGCCAGATGGGCACGAGCGCCCAACCGGCCGGGATTATCAAAGCCAAAGCCAGATAGCTCACGAAGCAATAAACCACCCACATAGTTGCACCTCAAATCGTCACTACCGGGCATGGCGACTCGCGCAAAATGGCATACGCATTCGCGCGAAGCCGCCCCAGCAACCCGGACTCGCGGCCGCGTCCAATCACCAGGAGATCGGCCTTGCGGCGGGACGCCACGTCGCTTACCTCGACCGGCGCGTCTCCGATCTCGATCAATACCTCACCTGCCGTCTGGAGTTCTTCCTGTAGCCGGACGATCTGGCCGCGCGCGGTGGCCGCCGCCTGGCTGCGCCATTCCGGATCGAAGTACACTCCGCCCCACTGGACGAGCGACTCCGGAAGTACGTGAACGATGGCAAGCTCCGCGCCGTATTCCCGTGCGAACCGCCCGGCCCACTCCAGGACCGCACCGCTGCCTTTAGCGAGATCGATCGCGCACACGATGCTGCGGAAGCCGATGGTCTCGTAACTCGGAGCATCTTCCAGATGGGGACCTGTCCACACCGGGCACCCGGCGTCGTGCAGCACCTTGGCTGTCACAGAGCCCAGAAGAAACCGCCGGAATGGCCCGTATCCATGAGTCGCCATGACGATCAGGTCGACCTCGCGGTCCCGCGCATAGTCGACGATCTCTCTGGCCGGATCGCCTTCCACCACTTCCTGGGTTAGCGGGATATCGGTACATTGGCCGCCCGAGTAGGTCCCAAGTTCGATTTTCCTTTGCTCCACTCTCTCCGCGGTCAGTTCGGCGGCTGTGGAGTAGGCCATTGCCTCGGGTGCTGCGCAGAGGGCCACGGGCGGCGCCACTACGTGGAGCAAAATCAGCTCGCTGTGGAAATGACACGCCAGCGCTTCGGCATACTGAGTGGCGCCACGGCAGCGCGGAGAGAAAGCCACCGGCGCTAAAATTCTGGACAGCCAAGCCATACCATCACCTCCTGGCCTGCGTCACAGCGGACGGGGCGAATTATCCCCTTCTATTCTACTCCCATTCACCGGTAAAACGTTCCCTAAATCCGAAACTGGAGAACGTCCGGCGCTTCGGCCCCAGCCACCTCGCGCTGTAATTCTAAGTTGCCGGAGTGGTAGAGCTACTTCTTTTTGGCCTGCATCTGCTTCTCCCAGGTTGCCCTCATGTCCGCCAGAACCTTCGGGAGGTCCTCGGGGCGGCGGACCAGCCCCTGAAAAACCTGGCGCATCTCAAACGGAAGCCCCAGGAAAATCCGCCGGGCCGCTACCGGTGGCGGCCCTCCCGAAGCTCCGGCCGGCGGGATCGTCGCCGGAAGTTGCACGGCGAACATGCTGCCGCCCGCCAGTGGTTCATACGGGTACTGCATCAGCCAGTCACAGTTGTGGCCGTCGAGAATCATGTTGGCGGAGAGCACGGCCCATTGGCCGGCATCCGCAGCCGAGGGCGCCTGGCAATCCCACAACCTCGACTGCGGCACAAAGGCAGTGGAATCGGAAAACCCGTACATATCCAAAGGGACATCCTTGAGACCATGTTGCCGGGTGAATCGCTCCACTTCCGGAAGCGCCTGGTTCCAGTCGAGATTCGAGTCGTTGACCAGCCAGTATCCGGGATGCCCCGAGGCGAGCGGGTTGATATAGGGGAAGTAGTATGGATATGCGCGCACGGCGGTGACCAGACAACTGGCGCCGAGCAATACCACCAGCGCGCCGGAGGCCCACGCCCATTTTGGAGCCGCTGTCCGGATCCGCCCCAGCAGCCGCGGAAGCGGCGCCAGCATTAGAATCAACAAGACCAGGGGGGTAGTGAAATGCCGGAAGCTGACGTCGAAGTGGCTCAGTATGCAAACCCCCGCAAACACGACCAGCGACACCCAGAGCACCCGCCAGAGTGTGGCAAACGCCGCCGGAATAACCGGGGACCAGCGCAACCGCTTCCCGATCCCCGCAATCGCCAGCGCCGCCAACAGCAGGCCAAGAAAGCCGGGAGGAGATTTCAGCACCAGCAGGACGGGAAAGTAAAACCAGATCCCATGGGGATAGGCGTGACCGAGGATGAAGGTCGCCCGGTTCCCGGTAATCACTACGAAGGCCAATCCACACAGAAAAAGCCATGGCGGCATCAGCAGGCGTCCCAGAAGCGCGGCCAGGGGACCATGACCTGCAAGGCCCGGAATATTCAGCGGCTGGTTCCAGGAAAGAAGGAAGTAGACCGCGTACACCACCAGCGCGGCCCACAAGGTGGCTTTGCGCATGGCGCGCCAGCGCAGCCGGCGCCACTGGCGTGCGTCCGGTTTCGCGGGCTGGCCGGCGATGGGCCGCCAACGCGTGCTCACCGCCACGGCGATGAAGACCAAGAACAGAATTGCGGCAGTGAACTTCGTGAGAACCGCGCCGGCCAGCGCCAGGGCCATCAGGAGAGTGTTCTTCCGGTCGGGACGGTCCCATAGCCGGGCCATCGCCAAAAGTGCCAGCAGGGAGAAGAAGGTAATGGCGATATCGGTCAGCACCAGGGGACCGAAGACAAGAAACACGGGGGTGCTGACATAGACTCCCAGGCAAAGCAGCCCGCCCCAGTCCCCACCCAGGCGCCGCGCACAGACGAACACAAGCCAGCCGAGGGCGATGGTGAGAAGCAGCATGGGGAGTCTGGCCCAGGCGAGCGTGCTCTGCGGGCTGTTCCAGCGCGTCACAACGTATTCGCCGAAAACCCACTCCGCCAGGTAAGCGGGAAAGAAGTCCCGGCTGGCGCTCCACATAACACCGGAGTAGTCGGCGTGGATTCCGCGCATCACCAGCGGCAGTGCGGCTAGCACCTTGGCGAGGGGCGGATGCTCTTCGTTGTAGCGCAGATCGAGCTTTTGCAGGTAGCTTACGCCGGCGCCAATGTGAGCCACCTCATCGATGGTGACGGACTCGCGGAGAGCGGCGCCCCCGGCCAGCAGGAACATCAGCGCGAGCAGCAGAAGCGCCAGGATCGAAATGACAGAGCGAATGGGCATCGGTCATCCTTTGATCATTTCCCATTGTAGCCAAGGTCAAATGTTTAAGGTCTGAATTCTTATCATGATGAGAACGTAGCGGCCGATCGCGTGGTCAAGGTCAAGGAGCCCTGACTGCGCCAAGATAGGAAGTGGCCACTCCCCGATCATGGTCGCCTTAACTGCCCGCCGGTGCAGCTCCGGCGGATCGCCAGCCTGACTCATGTACGCAATCAATGCGCACAAAGTTGCCGTCCGTCTGTTTTTGATGTACTATTTGAATGTGTACAGGAGTATGGAGGAGTCACTGCCATGCCGAGAATAGCGGTTGAAGACAACAGCCGGATGTCCTTGCGGATTCGCGCCGAGGAAAAAGCGCTGCTCTTGCGTGCGGTGGCGCTGAACCACACCGACCTGACGGGTTTTGTCCTTCGTCACGCCTTGCTTGCCGCCAAGGCCGTCATCAAGGAGGCGGATCATGTGCAGCTCTCCGAGAGGGATAGTTTGCGGGTGCTCGATCTGCTGGAGAATCCGCCTGCGCCGAACGCAAGACTGCGGGCAGCCGCTCGGGCGTTGCCAAAGCGGTCATAATCGTGACGCCATGGCACGAAGAGCCGATCGGCAAGAAACATGATCGTGAAGCGTTCGACTGCGGCGAAGAATCGTTGAATGAATTCTTGCGCCGTTACGCCCGCAAGAGCCACGAGCTGGGCGGTGCGAAAACCTTCCTTGCGATTGACGATGCCGGCAACAAAACCATTCTCGGCCTCTATAGTCTGAGCCCCGCCTCGGTTGCCTATGCCCGGACGACAGAGATCATACGGCGCGGGCTGGCACGCCATGATGTGCCGGGCTTCCGCCTGGCGCGCCTGGCTGTGGATCGCAGGTGGCAAGGGCAGGGAATTGGCGGGCAACTTCTCCTTGCGGCGGGCAGACGCTGCCTGTTGGCCTCGGCGGAGGTTGGCGGCGTCGTGCTTGTCATCGACGCCAAGAATGAAAGAGTAGCAGGATGGTATGCCAGCTATGGCGCTGTGCCGCTGCTGGACGCGCCGTTATCTCTGCTGCTGCCGCTTGCGACAATCCAGGCCGCGCTTAAGAAGGCCGGGAAATACTGACATTACATACCCCACTGTCCAGGCGCATTCAGACTGCGCCATTCCGATCCGAGCCGCGCGCGTGAGCAAGCGGTGTTCGTCCATTGGCCCCTGACTGCGCGATTCTCGATCCGAGCCGCGCGCGTAAGCAAGCGGTGTTCGTCCACCACCCCCCGACTGCGCCAAGATAGGAAGTGGACACTTCCCATTCATGGACGCCTTAACGGTTCACCGCCTGCACTTTGCCTTTACCATCACTTTTCATTACCTCTTTCCCCAATTGACCATGGGCCTCGCGCTCCTGATCCTGATCCTCAAAACCATGGCGTTGCGCACCGGCAATCAGCACTACAATCGTGCGGCGCGCTTCTGGGCGAAAATCTTTGCCATCAACTTCGCCATGGGAGTCGTTACCGGCATCCCCATGGAGTTTCAGTTCGGCACCAACTGGTCCCGCTTTTCCAAGGCCGCCGGCGGAGTGATCGGGCAGACTCTCGCCATGGAAGGCGTGTTTTCCTTTTTCCTCGAATCCAGCTTCCTGGGCGTCCTGCTCTATGGCGAAAAGCGGCTAGGGCCGAAGGCTCATTGGTGGGCCGCCTTCCTGGTTTTCGCCGGATCGTGGCTCTCCGGCTTTTTCATCATCGCGGCCGATGCCTGGATGCAGCACCCCACCGGATATCAATTGGGGGTGAACGGCGAGATCCTGCTGACGAGTCTTTCCGGGCTGTTGCTCAACTCGTGGCTGTTCTGGCAATACCTGCACAACATGATTGGGGCTGTGGTCACCGGCAGTTTTGTGATGGCCTCGGTGGGCGCGTTCTACCTGCTCACAAAACGGAATGAGGATTATGGCCGCACCTTCGTGCGCCTCGGCGTGATCGCAGGGACCGTCTCCACACTTCTGATGGCCTTCCCCACGGGCGACGGGCAAGGCAAGAACATCGCCTTCCATCAACCTCCCACGCTGGCCGCCATGGAAGGATTGTTTGAAACCGAGCAGGGAGCCCCGCTCGCGCTCATCGGCCAACCGGACCTGGAAAACCATCGCCTCGATAATCCTCTCACCCTTCCCGATGCGCTCAGCTTTCTGACCTATCAACGCTGGGGAGCCGAAGTGAAGGGCCTCGACGCGTTTCCGCCGGACCGCTGGCCGGACAATATTCCGCTCTTGTATTACAGCTATCACATCATGGTCGGGCTCGGAACCATGCTCATTGGCGTCATGGCGCTGGCTTCGCTGGGTCTTTGGCGCGGCACGCTGTACCGCTCCACCGCCCGGCTTTGGCTCCTGATGCTGATGCTGCCGTTTCCTTACATTGCGACTACCGCCGGATGGATCACCGCCGAAGTGGGCCGCCAACCGTGGCTGATTTACGGCATCATGCGCACCCCGGCCGGCGTCTCGCCGCACGTCTCCACCGGCAATGCCCTGTTCACGCTGATCGGTTTCATGGGGATCTACACCATCCTCGCGATTCTCTTCCTGTTCCTGGTCTATCGCGCAATCGGCGAAGGCCCGGAGCCCGTTTTGGAAACGCGCGCCGCAACGGTTTAAGGCTCTGATATGGAAACCACCTGGTTCTGTTTGGTCGCCGTCATGATCGGAATGTATGTGGTCCTGGATGGCTTTGATCTGGGAGCCGGCATTGTTCACCTGCTGGTGGCGCGCACCGACACGGAGCGCCGCATCGTCCTGGGCTCCATCGGTCCCGTGTGGGACGGCAACGAAGTCTGGCTGCTGGCTGCCGGCGGCACTCTCTATTTCGCCTTCCCGGCGCTCTATGCGTCGAGCTTCAGCGGCTTCTACCTGCCGTTGATGATCGTGCTCTGGCTGCTGATCCTGAGGGGCACCGCGATCGAATTCCGCAACCACATTCAAAGCCTGGTCTGGCAACCGCTCTGGGACGCGGTCTTCGCCGGCTCAAGCGCGCTGCTCGCCATCTTCTTCGGCGCCGCGCTCGGCAACGTGGTTCGAGGCGTGCCGCTCGACGCTTCCGGCGAGTTCTTCCTGCCGCTGTGGACCGACTTCACCGCCGGCCAAGAGACCGGCATTCTCGATTGGTACACCCTGCTGATTGCGGTTGCCGCGTTGCTAACCCTGACCCTGCACGGAGCGCTCTGGGTCGCGCTCAAGACCGAAGGAGAGTTGGAGCGCCGCGCGCACCGCGTGGCCAAGAGTGTGTGGTGGCTTCTGGCGGCCTGGGTCGTGCTGATCACCGTCTCCAGTTTCCGCATTCAGCCGCATTTGCAGGAGAGCTTCCGCGCGCGCCCGTGGGGTTACGTTTTCCCGCTCTGCGCGCTGGTTGGACTGATCGGCATCCGGCTCCTCACCGGCACGCGGAACGGCCTCGCGGCCTTTTTGTGCTCATGCCTGTTTATCCTCGGGATGCTGACCAGCGCCGCTTTCGGGCTCTATCCCTACGTGCTGCCGTCAAACGGAAACCAGGCTTTCTCGCTGACCGTTCACAACGCCGCCGCCGCTCCCTACGGCCTCAACATCGGCCTCGTGTGGTTCATCCCCGGCATGCTGCTGACCGCCGGCTATTTCACCTACACCTACCGAAACTTCTCCGGTAAGGTGAAAGCGCAAGACGGAGCGCACTGAGTTGATGCAATCAGCAGGCCAGTGTGAGCGAAGGAAACCCTAGGCTAATAGGCTAGTGGTCTGCGGCAAGCAGAATAGCGAGTATGCACCTGACTTGTGGGGCAGCCAATCCTGGCTGCCGCCGGCTTTCAGCCGGCGCTTGCGGGGATCGAAGACTGGGGCATGCCCGAAGAAGCCGCCTGAAAGGCGGCTGCAGGCAAGATTGCCTGCCCCGCAAAACTGGCAGAACTTCGGCCGCACTACACTAGAACGGCACGTCGTCACCGAGACCATTGTGGCTGGTTCGATTGGCTGTCCAGCGGAAGTAGAAATTGGTCTTTCCGTCCTTCGTGCGCTTTTCAAGGCCAACTGGACGATCCACCAATTCTCCCAGCCGGGCGGGCAACTCGGAGAGGCGCGATACCTGCAACCGGCACTTCTCCAGATCTTCTCTGAGGTACCCGAGAGTATTCTCGGTGATCACGCGGTTCTTCGTCACAACGCGGTTCGCCGCCTGCGACCCTTGGATGCGTAGTTTCCAAATGACTACCGGGCGCCCGGTTGAGGTAGTCTCCGAGACGCGCGCATCTTCGATGATGGCATCGTAGCTCCCATCCGGAATGTCACTGTACATTTCGTCTGACGAAACCGCGGTCTTCGTCCATTCATCATCAAACCGGGCCAGATCGGCCGCCGGCGCGTCGCTGTCGATAGGTAAGGCCATGCAATAACCTCCACTAAGTACACTACTTCCTAAATACGGTATCGTGTTCCACGAAGATCGCTCCCTAACGGTCGCGGCTCTGATCGGAGCCGCGCGCGTTAGCAAGCGCGCTGGCTATACGTGAACGAACTTCTAAAGCCACGGACTAAACGATGTAGTACGCTGACCTCCGCGAAGTTCTCACCATTATTAATTAAGCGGCTCCATCTGAAACGGTTGGCAGCGGTTCGCTAGAACGGCACGTCGTCGTCGGTGATCCCCTTGCTGAAATCGTCGCGATTCCAAGTCTCATCATCCTCATGGTCTTTCTTGGCGCGAGGAACGACCCTGGTCGGCTTGGCGTCGATTCGCGGCGGGCGAACCAGGAATCCGCTGGCCCTGTCGAACAAAATTACTCTTGGCTCGCCTTCGAATTGCGCGGGGTTGAACCGGTATTTTTGGAACTGCTGCAGGAACGGCTGCGCTCCACACCCTCGGACAAGACATTCGCGCTTGCCTGGCTTCGGACACTGCCCAAAAATGCATTGCCGGCCCCGATAGACGCCGCTTTCGGCATCGAATATATGGACATCCACTTGATGATGGGCGACGCCTCCCCATGGCGTGTCATGCACGGAAGATAGCCCGCGATTCATCGCGCTCTTCAGTGCCTTGAGACGCGACAGGTCGGTTGTCCAAACCGCCAGATCCAGATCGGCGCACTCGTGCAGGATCTCGATCCGGTGGCGGCGAAACTCGCGGAACCGTGGAACCTCCGTTGTCAACGGCTGGGCAACCGCCCCGAACGCCGCCACCTTCTGGACCTCCGGCAACTCGCTCATGGCGATCGCAATTGACTGCGCGCCCCAGCGGAACAGGCTCTGGCGGCGAAGCAGGAGAGCGTTCTCGTCGTCGATGTCCGTCTCCGAGGGCGGTTCCCACCTGCCCCCAAAGATGTCCGCGTCCCCTTCATCCAAGGCGTCGAACGGGTCTACCATCACCCGCTCGGGAATGTCCGGCTTGTCGGGCCACGGATACTCGGCGTTGCGGAATTCGATCACCTGCTTGCGCACCACTGGCGGGGCCGGCGCGGCACTTGCCGGTTTACGCGAGCCGATCTCCTTTTCGTAGAGATCCCTCACCCATTCACGCACCGGCGCCTTCCATTGCTGGGTCGGAGCGGGAATATTCTTGATCAGGGACTTGGGCTGGAAGCCGAGTTCCTTGGCCATGCGCACGTCTTCGACGGAGAGACGGCAACGGCGCTTCGCTTCAGCCCAGGCGTCGTCATTTGATGGTTTCATGAGCTACTCCAATGGTGGCAGGTGCTCCGGTTGCACGAGGAGGCGAATGGAGCGCGCCTGCCGCGGGGTCTTTTCGATGAGGCCGTTGCGTTCCAGGGTCTTGACCATTCCGTGTATCGATGGCGCGGAAACCCGGAAGTAGTGCTCCAGATCCGATTCCGCGGGAGCCTGGCGGTGGATCTTCGTGTAGTAGTGAATGAAGGCCAGGTATTGGCCCTGTTTTGCCGTGAAGGAAGGCTTGGTTGAAGGATCGAGTTTCGGGGCCGGATCCATCTGCACGTCAAAGGCGTCCTCGCCGAAACTGTCGAAGACGCGAACCTTAAGAATGAAAACCTGTCCATGGACGACGGTGCGAACGCGTCTCTTGGCGGCGGCGTAGAGGTTCCCGCGCAATTCTTTCGCATATGCGCCGGAGCTTGGGTAACTCGCGATCCCGAACCCCACGGCGCCTTGGCGGGCGAAGACCCATTCGCGGCCGTCTTTGCGCTGCACCTCGATCGATTGAGCGCCGAGCGATAACGCGTGACCGCAAAGCCCTTCGAGCAATGTTGCCGGCCTGCCCATGACCTTTGCGCCCTAAAACCTAGAACGGCACGTCGTCGTCGGTGATGCCCTGGTTGAACTCGTCGGCGGCGGGGGCGGCGGGCGCCGCGGCGGGGGCCGGACGCTGCGAACGCGGCATCGAGACGGGGCGGTCAAAATCGCCGGAGCTCTCCGCGGGAGCGTCGCCGCGACCACCGCCGCCACCCAGCAAGACCAGGCTTTGAGCTTCGCAGATCACTTCGGTGAAATACTTCTTCTGCCCTTCCTTGTCGTCGTAGCTGCGAGTTTCGAGCCGGCCTTCCACGTAGATGCGCGTACCTTTGAGCAGGTACGTGGCGACATGCTCCGTTTTCCAGATCACGATATTGTGCCAGTCCGTGATGTCTTTCCATTCTCCGGACTGCTGGTCTTTGGTTCGACGATTCGTCGCCAGGGAAAACTTGGAAATCGAAATTCCGCTGGGCGTGAATTTGGTCTCGGCATCTTTGCCAAGATGCCCGATCAGAATGACTTTGTTGACGCTTTTTGATGCCATCTTACCCTGCACTGTAACACACCCGGCCGCCAGCGTCCTGGCCTCGTCTTTGGGAAAAAAGGGCGAGACGGCGCGGAGCGATCGCTCGAGGGATTCCCGCGCGGCGGCGCAGAAACCGGCGGCTACGGCGGAGAGATGACGCCAGGCGGAGGCGTCCGGCCGCAGGGCTTCGGGAACGTCCAGGTTGAGGGCGCTCGTAAACTCGTCTTCGGCGCGGACGAAGTCTTTGCGGCGGTAGAGCAGGATGCCGCGATACAGGTGCGCTTCGCCCGACGACAATTCCCGGGCGCTGGCGAAGGCCGCGCGGCCGGCCAGGTTGTAATCGGCCAGCGAGGCTTCGGTCTGGCCGGCCAATTCGCGGGCGCGTGCCCGGTAGTAAAACGCGCGCGCATCGGGACCAGCTTCGAGCGCGGTGTTCAAGGTGGCGATGGCGGCGGCGAGCGAGCCGGAGAGAAGTTGCGCGCCGCCCAGTTCGGTGAGCGCCTGGGGAAGATCGGCGGGCGGCGCGAGACGCGCCATCAGGGCGGGCGAAGGATCGCGCCGGGCGCGCGACCAGGCGTCGACGGCCTGGGAATAGTCGGCGGCGGCCTCACGGTAACGTGCCTCGCGAAAAGCCTGCTGGCCGGCCGCCCAGGCGGCCCATCCGGTTTCATCCTGGCCGGCGAAGCGGCGGGCGGCCTGATCCAGATCGCCGCGCCGCAATGCGATCCAGCCGAGCCAGAGGCGTTCGGTCGGCGCGAAGGCGGCCTTCTCGTCGATGAACTGAGGGGCCGGCGCGGCGGGATCCACTTGAACGCGCGCCAGCCAGGCCAGCGTTTTGGCGTTGCCTTGATCCAGCTCCGCGGCGGCATCGGTGAAGCCGGCGGCATTGCGCGTGATGGCGGCGACGGCGAGCTGGCAAAAGCCTTTGTGAAAATGCAGCAGCTCCAACTCGGCCGGCAGGGCCACCGGCATCATGGCGGCCTGCGACTGCACGCACGCCGAGGCGTCGGAGAGTTGCGCGGAGGCGGCCTTTTCCACGCGGTCGAAAGAGTCCTGGGCCTGGCGCAGCAGCACCAGGCGCTGCTCGTCTTTTGCGAACAACGCGGCGGTGAGCAGCGCGAGTGAAGCCAGACGAATCACTTCGTAAAAATGGTGACGTCCACGTTCATTCCAGGCCGCAGGATCAGGCCGTTGGTTTGGTCCACCAGGATCTTCACCGGGATGCGTTGCACCACTTTCACGAAATTACCGGTGGCGTTTTCGGGCGGCAACAGGCTGAGGCGCGAGCCGGTGGCGCCGGCGATGGAATCGACGTGGCCGGTGACGCTCTGGCCGTACATGTCGACGTGGATTTCGGCCCTCTGGCCGGGCCGCACATCGGCCAGTTGGGTCTCCTTGAAGTTGGCGGTGACCCAGGTGTCCTGGAGCGGGATCACGGTCATGAGGCCCTGGCCGGGCTGCACGATCTGACCGACCTCGACGCTCTTGCGCGTGACCACGCCATCGATGGGCGAAACAATGTTGGTGTAGCTGAGCATCAACTGGTTGGCTTCCAGGGTGGCGCGGTAGGATTCCACGGAAGCGGCGGCCGTGCCGGCATCGGCTTCGCGGATGCCTACCTGTTTGCGGTTGGCGACGGAGGCTGCGACCTGAGCTTGCGCCTGGTTGACCTTGGTTTGGGCGGCATCGAGCGCGGCCTTGCGGATCTCGACGTCCTGCCGGGCGGAGGCCAGCTTCTGCTGAGCGGCCTGCAATTCGCCCACCGTGACGCGCGCCGCGGCGGTGTAGGCGTCGAACTGCTGGCGGGAGATTTCGGCCTTATCGACCAGCGGTTGCATGCGCGCCAGATCGGCCTGGGCGCGGTCATTACTGGCCTGGCGGGTGCGCACGTTGGCCTCGGCAACAGCGAGGTCGGAAGTGGAAGCCTGTTGCCAGGAGGCGCGGGCGCGCGCCACCTCGGCTTCGGCGTCGGCCAGTTGCGCGGTGGCGGCCGTATTGCCGGACTGGGTGGTTTCGTCGATCATCGGGATGGTGACCCGGGCCGAGTGCAACTTGCTTTCGGCCTCGAGCAACGCGGCTTTGGCCTGGTCGACGCGGGCCTGGTAATCGCGCGGGTCGATGCGCACCAGCACCTGCCCAGCCTTGACCGGCTGGTTGTCTAGGACCGCTACCTCCAGCACGTTGCCGGATATTTTGGGAGCGATGGCGGCGATGTGGCCGTCGACGTTGGCGTCGTCTGAAGAGACGCGGTTCTGGTAGTGCAGATAAACGGCAATGGCGCCGGCCACGAGCAGCACGAACAGCACGACGAGCGCGACGATGCGGACGCGCGATCCGGTGCGGGGCGCGGCCGGTACAGTCTGCACGGTGTTTTGCGAGGTAGCCACCTTGTCTCCTAGTTTCTCCGATTCCGTAGTCTGTGTCATTCCATCACCACCTGGCTCTTGACGGGCCGCGAGTTTTTCATCATGAACATCAAGGGGATGATCAGGAGGAACAGCACTCCCATCACCCAGAATGCATCTGAAAACGCCAGCATGCCAGCCTGGCGCTGCATATTGCCGTAAATCAAACCCGGGGCCTGCGCGGCGGCGTCGGGAAGCGAGGCGCCGCGCCCGTGCAACATGGCTGCGGTGGACGCCAGGGCATCGCGATAGCGCGGGTCGTAGGGCGTCAGGTGCGAAACCAACACGGATTGGTGAAACTGCGAGCGCCGCGCCAGCAGGGTTGTGGCGGTGGCGATGCCGGAGCTGCCGCCGATATTGCGCGCCAGGTTGAACAGGCCGGTGGCGTAGCCGGTGCGCTCCTTGGGGATGTAGGCGAAGGCCGCGGCGCTGATGGGCACGAACAGAAAGGCCAGCCCGAAGCTCTGCAGCATGCGGCTATTGAGGGCCGTCTGGTAATCGATTCCGAGGCTGAATTTGGCCATCCGGAACAGGCCGGCGGAAGAGACCAGCACACCGAAAATGACGAGCCAGCGGGCCTGGACGCGGCGCATCAGAATCCCCACGACGGGCAGACAGATCACCACCACGATACCGCCCGGGGAAAGCACCAGACCGCTGAGCATGGCGGTGTATCCGAGCAGCGACTGCAGCAGCATGGGCATCAGAGCGGTGCTGGCATAGAGCACGAAGCCGAGCACCAGCATGGACAGAGTGGCGAGCGCGTAGTTGCGGTCCTTGAGGATATGGAAATCGATGATGGGGGTCTTTTGGCGCAACTCCCAGAAGACCACGGCCACCAGGCAGACCACCATGATGACGGCGAAGGTGACGATGAAGTGGGAGCCGAACCAGTCTTCCTTCTGGCCTTCGTCGAGCACCACTTCGAGCGCGCCCAAGCCGAGAGCCAGCAGGCCGAAGCCGGTGTAGTCGATCTTGAGGCCGTCTTTGAAGCCGCGGCGCACGAGGTAGAGCGGATCGAAAATCAGGAAGGAAGTGAGGGCCAGGGAAAGGATGCCGATGGGGATATTGATGTAGAAGATCCAGCGCCAGCTATAGTTGTCGGTGAGCCAGCCGCCCAAGGTGGGGCCGATGACCGGGGCGACCACCACGCCCATGCCGAAGATGGCCATGGCCATGCCTTGTTTTTCGCGCGGGAAGCTTTCCACCAGGATGGCCTGCGAGACCGGCTGCAAGGCGCCCCCGCCCAAGCCTTGCAGGACGCGGAAGAAAATCAGCGCGCCGAGCGAGGGGGCAAGGCCGCACATAAACGAACTGATGGTGAAGAGGGCCACGCAAGTCATGTAAAAGCGTTTGCGGCCAAGCAACATGGAGAACCAGCCGCCCATGGGCAGGATGATGGCGTTGGCCACCAGATAGGAGGTGAGCACCCAGGTGGATTCGTCCAGGCTGGCCGAGAGGTTGCCGGCGATGTGCGGCAGCGCCACGTTGGCCACGCTGGTATCCAGCACCTCCATGAAGGTGGCCAGCATGACGGTCATGGCGATGATCCACGGGTTGACCCCGCGGTGCCAATCGATCATGGGTGAAGCTGCGTCCGGCGGCTTCTCCCGGATGGCTGTGTCAGCGGGCGTAGAGCGCCTCCATCTGGCCGGCGGCGTGGGCGAGATCGGCGCGCGACTGGTTGTAGCGGTAGAGCGCGGCGATCTGGTTATCGTTGGCGCGGGCCAGCTCGTCCTGCGCGGTGACGACTTCAATGTTGTTGGCGACGCCGGCCTGGAAACGGTCGCGTGCCTGTTCGACCTCCTGTTTGGCGAGGGAGACTCCGAGCGAGGCGACGTCGACCTGGCTGCGCGCCGATTCGAGTTGCGCGGCGGCGGTCTTGACTTCGAGCGCGATGCGGTTGCGGAGTTCCTGCTCCTGCTGCTTGAGCTGGCGAATGGCGAGATCGGCTTTGTCGCGGGCGGCCTGGATGCGGCCGCCGGTAAAGAGCGGGACGTTCACGTCGAACTGGTATTGATAGACGGGGATGATGCTGGCAGGGGTCAGGCCCTGCTCGAGCCAGAAGCCGCTCAAGGAGAGTTTCGGCAGGCGTTCCTGGGAGGCGGTCTTGGCGTCGAGCGCGGCGCGCTGTTCTTCGTTGAGCAACTGGCGCAGTTCGGGACGTGCGGCGTAGGCGCGTTCGAGGGTCTGGTCGATGGAGACTTCCGGGGTGTCGAAGAAATGGACCTGATCGGCCAGGTCGATTTTGCGCTGGGGGTCGACGTTGAGCAGACGCGCCAGGCCGTAGAGCGAGGTCTCGAGCGCGGTGCGCGCGACGATCACACGCTGCTTCTCGTTCTGCAATTGGACATTGGCGCGGAGCGTATCAATGCCGGTGCCGGCGCCGTTCTTCTGCAGGTCGGCGGCCTGGTCGTAGAGGGCTTGGGCGAGATCGACGCGCGATTGGGCGGCATCCACTTCAGCCGCGGCGCGCTGGCTGCCGAGGTATTGAGAGACGACGAGCAGGACGCTTTCCTCGCGCACGGTGAGCTCTTGCGAGCGACGGGAATCCTGGCTCATTTGGGACGAGCGGTAGCGGTTCCACAGGGTGAGGTCGAAGATGGGCGCGGTGAAGCCGACGCCGCCCTGAAAGACCCAGAAAGGGCCGGCGTGCTCCGCGAGGCCGGGGAATCTGGAGCCGAACGCGGTCTCGATGTTGAAGCGGTGGACGCCCTCGCCGAGGGTGCCGTTGACCTGGGGCAGCAAGGCGGAGCGGGCGATGCGGGTATCCTGCCGGCTCTGGGAAATATCCAGGTTGGCCAGAATCACCTGCGGATTCTGGCGCAGCGCCAGAGCGACGGCGTCCTGGAGGCTGAGCTTGAGGGGTGCAGAGTCCTGCGCCAGAGCGGCCGGTACCAGCGCCAAAACGATCAGAGCGAAGCGATTCATCCGAGTCTTGAGCATGATCCGTTCTCGGATTCGGGGTTGCATGTTCCGGGCCAAACAAGTTGTTGATAGCATTGGTGTGGGGACAGGTTGGAGAAGCGAATTGTGCCCATATATTGGCAGGGGCGTCAGAAGTTAAAAGTTAGAAGCCAGGAATTAGGAATTCACCGCAGACGCGGAAGCGCGGAGAAAAGACACTTGTGGCGTGAGAACGGGATGGAA
>PMTR01000137.1:258-6698 GCA_003167255.1 Bryobacterales bacterium | reverse complement strand
AGATGCGGTTCAAATCATTGGCGGCCGCCCCGTAATAGGGTCCGAGAGAATCCGGAGACACGCCCGGCGAAAAGTCCGAGAGCCCCGGCCGCCGCAACGCCTTTTGTATTTCCCATCGATCTCACGCCACAAGTGTCTCGATTTCTTGTGGGGCAGGCGCTTTCGCCTGCCAACCTCCGGCCACCCGCAACGCCCTCTTCATTCTGACTTCCTCGACTTCTAGCTCTCTGTCCGTCGCGGGCCGCAGGCCCTCTGCAACAGGCCAGGAGGACCGTCCCACTTTGCGCCCGGCAAGATTGCACCGCCCCCCTTTTCATCTGTGTTACTCTGAACTTTCCACGTGTGCCAGCGCGTGTCAGTGAAGCTCTCGTTCTGCGGACTTTCCCATTGAAGGAGGCTGACCTCGTCGTCAGTTTTCTGACCAGGGACCAGGGAAAGTTGCGGGGCGTGGCCAAACGGGCGCGCCGCCCGAAGAGTGCTTTCGGCGCCGGGCTGGAGCGGTTATCGCACGTGCGCATGGCGTACTTCCAGCGCGAAACCCGCGAGCTGGTGAACCTGGATTCCTGCGAGCTGATCCGATCGCAATTCAGCCTGGTCTCCGATTACTGGACGAGCGTAGCGCTGGATTATTTCGCGGAGGTTACCGGCGAGTTGCTGCCTGCCGCGGAGCCAAGCGAGAAGTTCTTCCGTCTGCTGCTGGCGGTACTCGATTCCTTGCAGCCGGCGGAGACCGGCAGTGCGTGGCGCGCCGTCACCTATTTTTCATTATGGGCGGTGCGGCTTTCCGGTTGGCTGCCGCAGTTGGATGTCTGCCTCGGCTGCGGGAGTCTGCTGGACGATCCGGATGCTCCCGAGCGGGCCTTTTTCAGCCGCGGGCGGGAGGGTCTGGTCTGCGGCCACTGCCGGAAAAGCCTGGGCGGCAGCAGTTGGGAGTTGAGCGCGCCGTCGCGCGCCCTGGCGGCGGAGATGTTGCGGACGCCGGTAGCCGCAGTCCGGCAGCCTGGCTGGAACCAGGCAACCGCGGGCGATTTGAGAAGGTTTCTGGTGCAGCAGATTGAGACGCACGCGGACCGGCGGCTGGTGACCGCGCCGCTGCTGGAAGAAGAGTAGGACAGGCCTCCTGGCCTGTCCGCGGCGTCAGGCTGGTGACCGCGCCGCCGTTAGAAGAGAGTTTGCTTTGCAGGCTAAACGACATGCAGTCTTTTCAGGACATCATCTTCACGCTGAAACGATACTGGGCCGACCGCGGCTGCATCATCCAGGAGCCTTACGACGTGGAAGTGGGCGCCGGCACCATGTGCCCGGAGACATTTCTTCGCGTGCTCGGCCCGCATCCTTATCGAGTGGCGTACGTGCAGCCCAGCCGCCGTCCGGCCGACGGCCGCTACGGCGACAACCCCAACCGCCTCTTCAAGCACTCGCAGTTGCAGGTGATTCTCAAGCCCACGCCCGATGACGTGATCGAGCAATACCTCGGCAGCCTGGAAGCCATCGGCATCGACTTGCGGAAGCACGACATCAAGTTCGAAGAGGACAACTGGGAAGCCCCCACGCTGGGCGCCTGGGGGATCGGATGGCAGGTGATGCTCGACGGTCTCGAGATCACGCAGTTCACCTATTTCCAGCAGTGCGGCGGCATCGATCTCGACCTGGTCCCGGCCGAAATCACTTACGGCCTGGAACGCCTCACCGCCTTCCTGCAAGTCAAGGACAGCGTCTACGACATCGAATGGACCAAGGGCTTCTCTTACGCCGACGTCCGCTATCGCGACGAGTTGCAGTATTCGGTCTACAACTTCGAAGCGGCCGATATCCCCACGCTATGGAAGCTGTTCGATCTGCACGAAGGCGAAGCGGCGCGGCTGCTGAAACTCTACGATCCGAAGGCCGCCGACAAGAAGCGATTCCCGCTGCTGCCCACTTACGACCACGTGCTGAAGTGCTCCAACCTGTTTAATACGCTCGATTCGCGCGGCGCCATCAGCGTCACCGAGCGCGTCGGCATCATCCAGCGCGTGCGCAAGATCGCGGTGGGGGTGGCGCAAGCCTGGGCCGATCAGCAGCAGGAGGTGGCCCAATGAGCCTGCCTTTCCTGCTGGAAATCGGCACCGAAGAAATACCGGACTGGATGATTCCGGACGCGCTGGAGGAACTGCGGCTTCTGTTCGTGACCCACCCGGCGTGGAGAATGCCGCCCAACCCGAAAATGGATGCTACGCCGCGGCGACTGGTGCTGCGGGCTGAGGGATTGCCGACGCGTCAGGAGGATAGCGAAGAGCGCGTGATGGGCCCGGCGAAATCGGCGCCGGCGCAGGCAGTCGCGGGGTTCGCGCGGAAACAGGGTGTGCGGCCGGAAGACCTGGCGGTGGAGAGCACGCCGAAAGGCGAGTATTACTGCTACACGCGCAAGGTGGAAGGGCGGCGCACTAAGGACATCCTGGGGGAGGCTCTGCCGGGGATGATTCTCCAGAGATCTATTTTCCCCAAGACCATGTACTGGACCGATAAGAAAGGTCCGCGCTTCATCCGGCCGATTCGCTGGATTGTGGCGCTGCTGGGGGAAGAGATTGTGCCGTTCGAAATCGCCGGTGTGCATTCCGGAGCGCTGACCAGCGGCCACCGCCGCTTGGGCGCGCGCGAAATCGCCGTCACCTCGGCCGATTACGAACAGCGCCTGCGCGACCACTACGTAATCCTTTCGGCCGAGCAGCGGCGCGAGAAAATCCGCAAGGAACTCGCCGGTGTGCGGATCAAGCCCGACCCCGCGCTGCTCGAAACCCTGGTCTACATCACCGAGTACCCCACCGCCATCACGGGCAGCTTCGACGCGCAGTTTCTCGAATTGCCCGAAGAAGTGCTGGTCACCGTGATGCGCCACCACCAGAAATACTTTTCGGTGGAAGACGAGCATGGCAAACTTGCCGCCCAGTTCGTCGCGGTCATGAACATCCCCGCCGATCCGGAAGGCTTCGTGCGCCGCGGCAACGAGCGCGTCCTGCGGGCCCGCTTCAACGATGCGCGCTTCTTCTGGGAGGCCGACCGCAAGAAGACGCTGGCCGCCCGCAAGGCAGATTTGGCGCACGTCACGTTCCAGGCCAAGCTCGGCACGTACCTCGAAAAGACCGGCCGAGTGGTCGAGCTGGTGAAGGAACTGGGTGGCGACGCCGACGCCGCGCGCGCCGCCGAACTTTTGAAGTGCGACCTCACCACCGAACTGGTCAAGGAGTTCACCGAATTGCAAGGCGTGGTGGGCGGCCTTTACGCCCGCGCGGATGGCGAGCCCCAAGCCGTCTGGCAGGCGGTCTACGATCATTACAAGCCCGAGAGCATGGACGACGCCATCCCGCGCGGACGCACGGGCCAGCTTGTCTCGCTGGCCGATAAGCTCGATACGCTGCGCGGCTGCTTCCGGGTGGGCATGATTCCCTCCGGATCGCGCGATCCCTTCGCGCTGCGCCGCGCCGCCCAGGGCGTGGTCCGCATTCTGGTGGAAGGCAAACTGGAACTGCCGCTGCTCGATCAGCTCGAAGGCCACCAGGAATTGATCCACTTCTTCGCCGACCGCGTGCGCTTCTATTTCAAAGACCATCGGGGCTTCGCTTACGACGAAGTGAACGCCTGCATGGCGTCCGGGTGGAGCAACCTGGTGGATCTGGAAGCGCGCCTGCTGCGCGTTCAGGCGCTGCGCCCCACGCCCGATTTTGAACCGCTGGCGGCCAGTTTCAAACGGATACGGAATATTCTCAGCCAGGCGGATTGGCAGGCGGAAGCGCCTGCCCCACTGGACCCGGCGTTGCTCGAACCGGGGCCCGAGCGGGATCTGTACGAAGAGTATCGCCGCATCGCCGGGCAGCCCATCGAGCACGTGATTTCCAAATTGCGGCCTAAAGTCGATCTGTTCTTCGACAAGGTGTTGGTGAATGCGCCGGACGCGCGCGTCCGGCAGAATCGTCTTGCGTTACTGCACACGCTGCTGGCGGAGTTTTCCCCCATAGCGGATTTTTCTGAAATCGTTACTCATTCATAGGAGCCTCAAGCATGAAGAAGCAGGTATACTCGTTCGGCAACGGAACCGCCGACGGTGATGGAAAGATGAAAGACATACTCGGCGGCAAAGGCGCCGGTCTCGCGGAAATGTGCCGCGCCAAGCTGCCGGTGCCGCCCGGCTTCACCATTTCCACGGAAGTCTGCAATGTTTACTTCCAGAACAACTACGCCGTTCCCGCCCAGATCCACAATGAGATGCTCGGCGCCCTCAAGACGCTGGAACAGCGCATGGGGCAGAAGCTCGGCGATGTCAACGACCCGCTGCTGGTGAGCGTCCGCTCCGGCGCCAAGTTCTCCATGCCCGGCATGATGGACACCATCCTCAACCTGGGCCTGAACGACCAGACCGTCAAGACTCTGGCGGCCAGGAGCAACAACCCGCGCTTCGCCTACGATTGCTACCGCCGCTTCATCCAGATGTACGGCAACGTGGTGCTGGAAGTCGGCAAGCACGATTTCGACGCCATCTTCGAGGGCCAGAAGAAGAAAGCCAAGGCCAAGCTCGATACCGAATTGACCGCCGCGGACCTGGAGCAAGTGATCGCCGGCTACAAGGCCCTGGTGGAGAAGAAAACCGGCAAGCCATTCCCGCAGGATGCCATGGAACAGCTTCAGGGCGCGCGCGACGCCGTGTTTCGCTCCTGGTTCACCGACCGCGCCATCCACTATCGCAAGATGAACCAGATCCCCGACGACCTGGGCACCGCCGTCAACGTGCAAGCCATGGTCTTCGGCAACCTCGGGGAAACGTCCGCCACCGGCGTCGGCTTCACGCGCAATCCGGCCACCGGCGAAAAGGCCTTCTACGGCGAGTTCCTGGAGAACGCCCAGGGCGAAGACGTCGTCTCCGGCGTCCGCACCCCGCATCCCATCTCGGAGCTCAAAGCGTGGAATGAAGCGGTCTACAACCAGCTTCGCGAAATCACCACGATGCTCGAAAAGCACTACCGCGACATCCAGGATTTCGAGTTCACCATCCAGGATGGCAAACTCTACATGCTGCAGACGCGCAACGGCAAGCGCACCGGCCCCGCGGCGGTCCGCATCGCCGTCGAGATGGTGGGCGAAGGCCTCATCGACAAGAAGGAAGCCGTGCTGCGTGTCGATCCCCAGCAGCTCGACCAGCTCCTGCATCCGGTGCTCGATCCGAAATCCAAGAAATCGCTGACGCTGCTCGCCAAGGGGCTGCCGGCCTCGCCGGGCGCGGCGGTGGGCACCATCGTCTTCACCGCCAACGACGCCGTCGAGAAGTTCAAAAGCGCGCCGGTGATCCTGGTGCGCAAGGAAACCGTGCCCGACGATATCCACGGCATGGAAGTGGCCAAGGGAATTCTCACCGCGCGCGGCGGCATGACCAGCCACGCGGCGGTGGTCTGCCGCGGCATGGGCACGCCCTGCGTGGCCGGCGCCGAAGCCGTCACGGTGGACGAACACAAGAAGGAAGTCAGCGTCAGCGTCAACGGCAAGACCGTGACTTTGAAAGAAGGCGACTGGCTCTCGCTCGACGGTTCCACCGGCGAAGCTTTTGCCGGGCAGGCCAACACGCTGGATGCCGACCCCGCGTCCGGCGTTCTGGCCAGCTTCATGAGTTGGGCCGACGAATTTCGCGGCGGCTTCGGCGTGCGCGCCAATGCCGATATTCCGCGCGACGCCAAGGCCGCCCGCCGCTTCGGCGCCGAAGGCATCGGCCTCTGCCGCACGGAGCACATGTTCTTCGCCGAAGGCCGCATCGAGCACATGCAGGCCATGATTCTGGCGCGCGACGAAAAGAGCCGCCGCAAAGCCCTGCAAAAGCTGCTGCCCATGCAGCGCAAGGATTTCGCCGGCCTCTTCCAAGCCATGGACGGCTTCCCGGTGGTGATCCGCACGCTCGATCCGCCGCTGCATGAGTTCCTTCCCAAGCGCGAAGACCTGATGGTGGATCTCGCCGTCCTGCCTTACGCCGACATCAAGAAGAAGAAGGAATTCGCCGCCACCTATCAGAAGTTTGGCGCCGAAGTGAAAAACCTCAAGACGGTTCTTTCCGCGCTGCTGAAGCGCGTGGAAGAGCTGCACGAGTTCAACCCCATGCTGGGCCACCGCGGCTGCCGCCTGGGCATCACCTATCCCGAGATCACGGAGATGCAGGCCCGCGCCATTTTCGAAGCCGTGGTACTGGTGGCCAGGAAGGGCGTGAAGGTGATTCCCGAAGTCATGATCCCGCTGATCGGCGGCGTCAAGGAGTTCGTGAACCAGAAGGAGATCGTGGTACGTGTGGCGGAAGAGGTTCTGGCGGCGGCCGGCATGAAGGACCAGCATTACCTGGTCGGCACCATGATCGAGATTCCGCGCGCCGCGTTGACCGCCGATTCGGTGGCCACCGAAGCCCAGTTCTTCAGCTTCGGCACCAACGA
>PMTR01000137.1:0-123 GCA_003167255.1 Bryobacterales bacterium | reverse complement strand
CGCGTGCCGATCGCCCGGCTGGCAGCCGCGCAGGCCGCCATCAGCGGCGACAAGTCGGAGACCATGCGGACGGCGTAGGAGCATCGCTGCGAAGATCGTGGCTCCTGTGGCGCACGCACTCGT
>PMTR01000050.1 GCA_003167255.1 Bryobacterales bacterium | reverse complement strand
AGAAGTGGACGAGAAGGAAGCCCCAATCGGAGCCGCGCCCGTAAGGGAGCGTTAGGTCGGTGCGCGAGGACGGCAAACGCTCCCTTACGGTCGCGGCTCCGATTTGGGGCAAATCAAGTCGTGTGCCGGTCGGTCATTCTCACTTGTCGTACTTGATCTGCGACTCTGCCTGAAACTTGCGGTAGCCGCGGAAAACCGTTTCGTTGCGCACAAACACCTTGCCCTGCCGTAATTGCAGTGTGGATCGAAGCGGCAGCAGATAATCCTTTTCGCCGACTTTCACCATGCCATAGTCGAGCGAAAGAGAGGGCATTTGCAGGCCAAAGTCCTTCGACAAGCCGGTTCCCTGAATCGTGAGCCTGCGAACCATTCCCGTCTCTTCATCGATGAAAACGCGCCCGGTATAGGCCGCCGACTCAACCGTGGTGCCGGAATGCAGGACAAAATTGGATTTCGCTCTGGAGACTTCGAACTCGAAGACCTGGCAGAGCACGCCCAGCGCCATTGAGCGGCCGGCCCAGTGGTAGGTTGCGTCTATACTCGGGTCAAACAGGCCACGCAACAGAGTACCGAATTCGTTGCGGGACGAAATGCCTTTGTCTTCGATTGGGGCATTATCGGCTTTTACGCCATTGGCCTCCAATCGTTGGTATCGTTCTTTGCCGTCTTCGAATATCAGCTCGTCCTGGTAGGAGTCGGCCTCCTTCAGTAGATCGGGAGTCTTCACGGGAGCGGTGAACCGGTGCGTTTCCTGGACGCAGCGGAAATTCGGGAGTTGATCGAGGTAACCCATCGCGTTCTTGGCAGCGGAGTCCCAGAGCTGCTTCTGGATTTCGTTGCCCATTTTGAGGCCGCTCGAATCGATTGTGGCCGGCTCGATATCCGGCAGCACGACTGCCGCGGTTTCGGCATCATCGGCGGCCGCCGAAACCCCGGGCCCCTTCGCCATCGCTACAGAAGCCTTGGGGCCATCTCCAATCACCTTGAACGCGACCACCCGCCTGATCACGTTTTTGCCCTGATGGATTGAAATGATGCCTTGGTAATCACCGGCCGGAAATTTGGCGCCTTTCAAATTGACGAGGTACGGGAACTCTTTGGCCTGCGCGCCTAGCATGTTCGAGCCACCGGTGGCTCCGCTTGTCGGGCCCTCACGCCCGGAGTTTGACAGGGCGCCTTTGAATGGCAACGGCATGCGGGCCACTACGCGTCCTTCGTTCAGGACTTCCATGCTCAGATCGAGCGGCGCGCCGTGGATATCCGGATAGAGCCGCAGGTAGATTTGCAGATCCACCGGCCGATCCGCGCGGAATACGGGGTCAAGCACGGGAGACAGCGCCTCTCCGTCGTAACTCAGCACCTGGTCGGCTTCGAACGTGTCCGCGGATCCCTTGAACGGGCGCACCACCAATGCATCGGTGGCGACCAGGCCAGGGGCATTTCGTCCGACTCGCAACGGCATTTGAGTCGAGCCCGTGGTATTCGCCACCAGGTCTTCCACTTTGGCTTCCAAAGTAAAGGGCCCCTGGCCGACCACGGTTACGCCGCGCATAAAAAACATGCTGCCTTCGCGCCGTGCGGCCAACTTCTGCAGCGGTCCATGAATACTGACGTCCTTCCGTCCGGTCCATATCTCCGCGCCATTGACGTTCCGCACAATCGCGGTAATGCGGGCACGCGCCTGATAGGTGCCCGTATTGTCGTCTATATCGAACTTCAGCGCGGTGAGCGGCGATTCGACGGTCACCAGACCTTGCAGGGGTGCGTGGGGGTCGTTGGGCCAGTAGGAGACCTCCATCGAGCCGCCTCCCCCCACGGCAGCTCCTACACCGCCCGGCCCGCTCGAGGTCCCAACGAGAGTTGTGGTCACGCCGAAATCCGTTTCGTGGTCGGCGATGCTCTCGGACGTCGATCCCGTTCCCGCAGTGCGGACGAACCGGACCGACACCGGAATCTCGAAACGAGGCAGGGCGCCGCCCGCCGAAGTCGCCCCTTCGGCGGCCTTGGCCTCGGACTGTACCGGCGCGGGCGGGGTGGGCGGTAGGGACTCCTCGTCCGGCGGCGTCACCATGGCCACTTGAGGCCCCAGGTCTTTTGCCTGCCGCACCCATGCGCCGCCGGTTTTTGCCGTCAAGGCGTTGAGAGCGGCAGTCGGTACCGGTTTGGCCCCCTCCGCGACGTCGAGTACCAGAACCCTCACCCCGTGAGCCCGGCAGATCTCGCCCAGATGTTCCAATGTGCGTTCTCCATCGCCTGAGAACGAAGGGCTATTCAGAACGGCAACCACCACCCGGGTGCCGGGATGCAATGCCGCAGCCTGCGCGGCGGAGTCCAGAGTGATGAGGAACGAAGACGGATCGGCATCGCGCGCCGCGAGCGCCGCATCGACAAATGTCTGTTCCATTTCCTTGGCGTCCTTGGCCGCTTCGATGCGTTGCACATCCGGACTGCCGCTACGCCTGAGTTCGACCGCGCCGCCGCCAGTTTGCACCCAGTGGCGTGCCGTCGCAGCCGCTGCGCGCGCGGATTGCCGCGCTGCTTCCTGCGAATTCGGACCGAACACAAATGTGAGGAGACCCTGCTCGGCATGGAGGCCGGGAGCAAGGAACACAGCCAATAACAAGACCGCCTTGCGCAGGCAAGCAGACGTATGCATTCGATCCTATTATGCTCCTTTTGCGGACCGTTCTGGAAAAGTGGTAGCGCCTGAAATCTTAAGTTAAATATCCGCTCTTTTGGATAGGCCCATATGAGAACCGCGGCGGGCCTGACCGAGGGCCCCACGCTATAATCTGATAAGCGTGAGACTCGCCGCAGTTGTTCTGTCGCTTCCGTTGGGACTTGCTTTGCTTTGGGCCGGTGAGCCCCAGGAGTCTTTGCGTGAAGCTCAGACGGCGCTTCAGTCCGGCGATGTGGGGACCGCCATCCGTCTTTACCGCGAGTTCCTGAAGAGCTATCCCAACGCGGCCGAGATCCGTTCGAATTTAGGCGCCGCACTGGTGCAGGACGGGCAGTTCGCCGCTGCCGTTACGGAGTACAATATGGCACTCCAGCAACTGCCGAACAATCTTCGCGTCAGGATGAACCTGGCGCTGGCGTACTACAAACTCGGGCGGCTGCCTGAGGCCGTCGAACATCTGGAAGTGCTCCACAAACTGCAACCATTGGAGCTGAAACCGGCCCTGCTGCTGGCCGATTGCATGCTGGAAGCAAACCGGCCGGCGAAAGCGGTGGAGGTGCTTACGCCCCTGCGCGAGGAGTATCCCGACGACCACGCCGTCGTCTACGTGCTTGGCATGGCGCTCATGAAAGACAATCGGATCCCTGAGGCGCAGGCCTTGCTGGATCGCATCTTGAGCGACGGCGAGTCGGCCGAAGCGGCCTTCCTGCTGGGGCAAAGCGAGTTACTCCGTAACGACCTGGTGGCGGCGGCAGGACACTTGGCGCGTGCCGTGAAACTCGATCCGAAGATGCCGTGGGTGCACACGCTTTACGGGCAAGCGTTAAAGACCGCCGGCAAAGTGGAGGAGGCGACCGTACAGTTCAATGAAGAGCTGAAAGTGAATCCGTACGATTTCACCGCCAATACGGAAATAGCCCTGCAGTTCCTGCAGGATGGCAAGCCGGATGAGGCGCTGTCGCACATCACGATGGCGCTTCAGGTGCGCCCCGACGATCCCGGCGCGCTGTATCAGCGGGCGTCGATTCACTTGACGCAGGGACTCACCGGACAGGCGCGCCAGGAGTTGGAGCAACTGATCCGGGATTATCCGAGCTTCTCTGAGGCGCATGCGGCGCTCGCCAGGGTCTATTACAAATTGCAGCGGACGGCTGACGGCGACCGGGAGGCCGCGGAGGCACGCCGCGTGCGGGAAGAAGCGCAGAAACAACTGGAGGAAAAGCGAAATTCGCCGCCAGCCAAAAAGCAGCTTCGGTAGTGACGATGTGGCGCACGCACT
>PMTR01000130.1:925-2697 GCA_003167255.1 Bryobacterales bacterium | reverse complement strand
CCGTGGCCGCCGCGCTGCCCGGGGGCGACCCTCTGGCCGCCGCTCTCGCCGCCGGCGAAACGCCATCACCCGAAATGGTGGCCGCCGCCGGCGAGACCGATACCATCCCCGTCCGCACCATCGTCCTCTGCCTCGCCGCCATCGTCGCCGGTTTGATTCTGACCATAGTGCTGGGTAGCAGAGTTGACGTGTCGCAAAGGATCCCCGCCGAAAAATCGCCCGAAGTTCTCGCCCAAAAGGCGCGCGAGCTCATCCAAAGCTTCGGATACACCAGCCGCCCCTCGGATTCCGCCTTCGGTCTTGGTTCCGACGTTGACTACCAACGCTATGCCGAGCAAAGAGAGAAGCCGGGCGAGTTCCGCGCGCAACTGGCTAAGGGTCAGCCACCGTTTGTTTATTTCTGGTACCGCCAGAGCCCGCGATACCTCGAGACCTTCAACGCCAGAGGCCGCGTTGCAGAGGACGATCCACCACCTCACATCTCCGGCATGGCCGGCTTGCAACTCGATACCCTGGGCCGGCTGATCTATTTCTCTGCCGCGCCGCCGCAGGTCGAAGAGACACCCGCTTCCTCAACCGGACCCGACCCCAGGCCGCTGTTCGCCGCCGCCGGCCTGGACCCGGCCCGCTTCACCTCCACCGAGCCGAAATGGACGCCACTCTCCACCAGCGATATTCGCGCCGCCTGGACCGGCTTCTATCCCGACGCGCCCGACGTACCCTTGCGCGTGGAAGCCGCATGGTGGCGTCTTAGGCCCGTCTACTTCCAGATGATCGGCCCGTGGACGCGGCCTGAGCGCGTGCAGCCGTTCCAGGAGACCGCCGGCCAGACCATTGAAAACTGGGTGATCCTCAGCCTGATCTGCACGGTTTTTGTAGTCGCCGCTTTACTGGCCTGGCGCAATTTCCGGTTAGGACGAGGAGACACCCGCGGAGCCTCTCGCCTGGCCGTTTTCATGTTTTGCCTTTCCCTGCTTGCCTGGCTGTTTGGGGCAAAGCACGTTCCCACGCGGTGGGAGTACTCGCTCGTCATGTGGGCCATTAGCGCCGCCCTCTTTGTGGCGGCCCTGTATTGGGTGCTTTACGTGGCTCTCGAGCCCTATGTACGGCGCCGCTGGCCGCAAAGCCTGATCTCCTGGAGCCGGCTCCTGGCCGGCGGCTTCCGCGATCCGCTGGTGTGCGGGCAGGTTCTCATCGGCATCGCAGTCGGGGTCGCGCTTGATATCGAACCCGCTCTCGAAACGCTCCTCCGCGACCGTATTGGCGACTTGCAAGCAGGAAGCTATCTGTCCAAGCTGCGCCTTGTGATGGATATGCGGCACCTCGCAGGTCATTTCGCATCCTTCCTGCAAGAAGCCATTCAGGTGCCCCTGTTCTTTTTCTTCCTGTTCTTTTTGCTGCGAGTCCTTCTCCGCCGCCAATGGCTGGCCGCAGTGGTCTGGATTCTTATCGTCGAAGGACTGATTCTGCTTGCTACCACCCATCCACTGATCGGCACGCTTATGATAACGCCCGTTTTTGCCCTCATGCTATTCATCCTGATCCGGTTCGGGCTTCTACCTCTAATCGTGTTCTACCTCATGGGAGATCTGACCAACATCCCCATCACCACCGATTGGTCTGCCTGGTATGCCGGCGGCACGATTCTCAACTTCGTCATCATCCTGGCCCTCACCGCCTACGCCTTTCACATCGCCCGCGCCGGGCGGCCGCTGTTCAAAGAAGGATTTCTGGAAAACTGACGCCCGGCCACGCCCGCGTGCGCCAAACCC
>PMTR01000130.1:0-880 GCA_003167255.1 Bryobacterales bacterium | reverse complement strand
CAGGCCCGCGTCGCGTTTCAATATCCCAGCTTCCGCTACTTCATGATCGCGCGCTACCTCACCACGGCCGCGTCGGAAATGCAATCGGTCGCGGTGGCCTGGCAAGTCTATAGCCTGACCAGGCGGCCGCTCGATCTGGGCCTGGTGGGGCTGGCCCAGTTTCTCCCCGGAATGCTGCTGTTCCTGGTAGCTGGCCACACCGCCGATCGGGTGCCGCGGAAGCGCATCCTGCAAACCTGCTACTTCGCTTTCTCCCTGTGCTCGGGCTTGCTGGTGGCGATCACGCTGCACGGCCTCTCGACCGTCTGGCCCATCTACGCAGCGCTGCTGCTGAACGGGACGGTGCGCGCGTTCAACATGCCCACCGGTCAGGCCTACCTGCCGCAACTGGTGGCCGAAGAGCATTTTCCGAACGCGGTGGCGTGGTCGTCGTCCATTTTTCAGGCGGCGCTCATCACCGGCCCCATGGCCGGCGGCCTGCTCTACAGCTTTACGGGAACTCCCATTCCGGTTTATGTGGCGGCGGGGATGGCCTATCTCACCGGCCTGCTACTGATTGCCAAGACGCGGGTGAAGGCGCCGCCGCGGCCGCGCGGCGCGGCGTCCGTCGGAGCCGTGCTGGGCGGCCTGCGCTATATCTGGCGCGACAAGCTGATTCTGGGGGCCATCTCTCTGGACCTGTTCGCGGTGCTGNNGGACTGGGCATCCTGAGGGCCGCTCCGGGCGCCGGCGCCATCCTTATGGCGATCCTGGTGGCCTACAGGCCGATCAGCCGCCGCGCGGGAGCGACGATGCTGGCGTGCGTCCTGGGCTTCGGCATCTGCACCATCGTCTTCGGACTCTCCCGGAATCTGGCGCTGTCGCTCGGGGCGCTGGCGGC
>PMTR01000064.1 GCA_003167255.1 Bryobacterales bacterium | reverse complement strand
TCCCGGCGCACGGCCTGTCCCACTTAACTGAACAGTATTGGGGCTAACGTTTCCGGAAATGATCCCAGCCGCGGGGAGGGAGCGGCGCGCCATCCAGGTCGACGGACGGGGCGCCGCGGCGGATGGTGCCGATTCTGGTGAGCGTGAGTCCTTCGAATTCGGAGGGGACCTTAACGCGCGGCGGGGCGGTGAAAAGCAACTCGTAATCCTCGCCGCCATCCAGGGCTTGGCGTAGAGTCGCGCCGGGATGGACGGGCGGCGCGGAGATTTCGGCTTTGACGCGCGAGGCGCGGCAGAGGCGATGGAGGTCGAGCGAAAGGCCATCGCTCAAATCCATGGCGGCAGTCGAGCCCAGGCGGCGCAGGAAGCGGCCGAGCGCCAGACGCGGTTCGGGACGCAAGTGGCGGCGCCAGGCGCGGCCGGCGCCGCGCTCGAGGCCTGCGGCTGAGCCTCCCAAGGCGCCCGAGACGAAAATGGCGTCGCCGGGGCGGGCGCCGGAGCGGCGCAACGCCTGGCCACGCGGAACGGCGCCGCAGACCACGATGTCGCACATGAGATTGGGGCCGCGCGCGAGATCGCCGCCGATCAATGCCACACCCTCGCGCCGCGCCAGGCGGAGCAGGCCGCGATAGAAGGCATCGATCCACTTGCCATCGGCCTTGCGGGCGAGAGCCAGCGAGACGAGGCAGAAACGGGGTTCGCCGCCCATGGCCGCAATGTCGCTGAGGCCGCGCGCCAGCGCCTTCCAGCCGATGTCTTCGGGGCGGTGGGTGGCGGGGAGGAAGTGCACGCCTTCGATCAGCATGTCGGTGGTGAAGAGCAAATCTTCGGCGGCGCCGCGGGGGCGGCAGATGGCGCAATCGTCGCCGATGCCGAGCACCAGGCCGCCGCCGCGGGGCAGCAAGGCGAGGCGGCGAATCCGTTCGATGATTTCCACTTCCAACATGTTCACTTCGGTTACCACGGATTGCTTCGGGTGTGTGATCGGAGCCGCGACCGTCAGGGAGCGTTCGCGGTTGCGGACAGTCACAATAATTCTAACGCTCCCTGACGGTCGCGGCTCGGATTGGCGCGCCGGATTGCTACGCTTGACCATACATCCGCCATCTGAGAGAATACCTTACGCAGAAAGAATTGGTTGTTTGGACGCGCCTCGCAAGATCTTAGCCAGCCCGAAAGTCCGCTTTCCTGGAAGACCCAAGAGCACGACGAACAATTTTCAGGAGAACTAGTAGTGAAGGAAAAAGGCACTGTGAAATGGTTTAATGCCGCCAAGGGCTATGGTTTCATCCAACGGTCCAGCGGCGACGATGTATTCGTTCATTTTTCCGCGATCCAGACAAACGGGTATCGCTCACTGGACGAAGGCGCGGAGGTGGAGTTCGAAGTCAAGCAGGGACCAAAGGGACTGCAGGCCGAGAACGTGGCTCTGGTCTAGAAGTCCGAACAAAATTCGATAGAAAAGAGGGCTCGAAGGCGGGCCCTCTTTTTTGTTGGACGGCTCCCGCGCTTCCAAAGAGGGGCGATGGTCAAGTGCTAGCAAGACACCGGCGGTAGAGTCGAGGATGTGCGCGGGTGCCGACCGTGAGACCGTCCCGTTTCCCATCCCCGCTCGTCAAACCGGACGTGCGGATATTCGTCGGTTTGGCTCCTCCCACTGCTGGTCGCCCGTCATCGCGACGCGCGTCGACCACCCCAGCGTGTCGGCAGGAGTGCCGACACGGCACGCACGAGTGCGTGCGCCACAAGGATCGACACGCCTATTGGCCCACGGACACGATCCGCGATTCGGTGGAGAATTTCTTGTAATTGCTGTAGCTGACCGCGATGTCGCCGCGGAAGCCTTTCACCAGCATGACCCGCGCCGAGCCGGCGATGAGAATGCTCTTCGGCAGCCAGACTTCGTCGTTCACGCGCGCCATCGCGAAGGTCAGGCGGTCGCCTTTCGCCAGCCGCGCCACGATGCCGCCCCAGGAAATCGTATCCAGAGTTTCGATCTCGGCCTGTACCGCCTGGTAGTCCCGGCGGTCAATCCAGAAACGCATCTTCACTTTGGGGAAAAAGAAAGCGCTCTTCACTTTCGGTTTGTATCCGGCTTTCGGCGTGGCGTCGATCACCCACATAGCCCGTCCGTCCAGGCTTTCCTCCGGCAGCAGGCGCAAGTCGAAGGCATCCGGGATCTCACGCATGGGCTCGCGCTGCTTCTCCTGCTTGCGGCGCCAGTCGGCGATGCGCTGCTGCCTTTGCGGCTCGGTTTCCTGGCTGCGCGCCGCGTTGCTCTGGCGCAACTTCTCCTCTTCTTTCTTCTGTTCCTTGGGAGTGAGCGGCTGGTCGTTCAGCGCCACGAGGCGGCGGTAGGGGGAGCCTTCCAGCAAGGTCACGTCATACGTGTGAACTTCGCGGTTCTTCAGCTTGCCGGATCCGTCCAGCTCGCGCTCTTCCTGGCGTTCCAGATAGGTGTAGTTGCGGGCAGCCTCGACGCCGGCCCATTCCACGTCGATCGACCGGCGCACAATATCGCGGGCATCCTGCGCGGCCAGGACGGCGGGAATCCAAACTGAGAGTGCCAGAAAACGCATTCCTTATTGTGATGCCGCGCGCGGGCGGCCGGTTTCGCCGGAGAGGCTTCGGGGTGCGCGACGCGGCAAACGCTCCCTGACGGTCGCGGCTCGGATCTTAGCCCACCAGCGCTGCGAAGCGCGAGCCTGAGCGCACAATGGTCTGGTTGCGTTCGGGGCCGGTCGAGATGCAGCCAATTTCGACGCCGGTCTGCTGCTCCAGGTAGGCCACGTAGTCGCGGGCCTTGGCCGGCAGGTCGCCGTAATTGGACATGCCGAAAGTGGAAGAACGCCAGCCGGGCCGGCGCTCGTATACCGGCTCGAGCGCCGCGATCTCGGCCACCGTGGGCGGAATGGTGCTGACGGTTTTGCCGCCCAGCTTATAGCCCACGCAGACCGGGATCTGGTCGAACTCGTCCAGTATGTCGAGCTTGGTCACCACGATGCTGTCGAAGCCGTTGATGGCCGCCGTGTAGCGCAGCAGCGGCACGTCGAACCAGCCGCAGCGCCGCGGGCGCCCGGTGACCGCGCCGAATTCCTTGCCGCGCCGGCGGATCTCATCGCCCGCGCCATCGAGCGCCTCGGTGGGAAACGGGCCGCCGCCCACGCGCGTGATGTAGGCCTTGGAAACCCCGATCACACCGTCGATGCGCGTCGGCGCCACGCCCGTGCCGGTGCAGGCTCCGCCGGCGCTGGCGTTGGAAGACGTGACGAACGGGTAGGTGCCGTGATCGATGTCGAGCATGGTGCCCTGCGCGCCTTCGAAGAGCACGCTCTTGCCAGCCGCGATCGCCTGGTTGAGCAGCCAGGCCGTGTCGCACACCATCGGCCGGATGCGTTCGGCGAAGCTTTCGTACCCGGCGCGGATCTGCTCCAGGTCGAGATCTTCGTAGATCCCCAGGGCCTTGGCGATGAGGGTTTTTTCTTCCATCAGCGAATCGTATTGCGCGCGGAATGCCGCCCGGTCGAGCAGGTCGGCCACGCGAATGCCGCGCCGCGCGGTCTTGTCTTCATAGCACGGCCCGATGCCGCGCGAGGTGGTTCCGATGGACACCCGCCCCGGCCGCCCTTCGGACATCTTTTCCATCACGCGGTGCATGGGAAACAGCACGTGCGCGCGGTTGCTGATGAACAGGTTGGTGGTGACGGCAACGCCGGCGGCTTCGAGCGCGTCGATTTCGGCGAGCAGCGCCGCCGGATCGATCACCAGCCCATTGCCGATTACGGCCTGCTTACCGGACCGCAGAATCCCGCTGGGGATCAGCTTCAAAACGAACTTCCGCTCGCCGATAAACACGGTGTGGCCGGCATTGTGTCCGCCCTGATAGCGCGCGACCAAATCGAAGCGCTCGGAGAAGAGATCGACGATCTTCCCTTTGCCCTCATCTCCCCATTGGGAGCCCAGTACGATGACGTTTCCCATTTTGACCAAACGCATTCATTTTACCTTTTTCGCGCATCCCCGGATATAAGGACCCACTCCTCCCGCAAGCCGCCCGGCTATGATACGCTTACACTTTACATGCAGATTTCCGATGTCTACCTGGATTTGGGCCAGGATGCGTTTGCACAACTGATACGCAGCATTTCCATAGGCAAGTTGAAGACCTATCAGATGTATGAAGGCTTCAAGGTGAGAGCCCATCTCCACAAGGTCAACACTGAACTGCTTCGCAAGTCGATCCCCAAATTTTGGGCGCGCGTGAATGAGCGCGACGAGGATTTCGGCAAGGACCTGGCGCAGGTGGTGCTGGTTTCCAATCTGGAAATGATCACGGGCGTGCTGGACTTCCTGGGTATTCCGCACGAGAACGGATTCTTCGCGAAAGACATCGATCCGAAGCCATTTTTTACCGAGGGCTGGGAAGCTCGGGTGTGCGAAAGGTTTCGGGGCGTATTCCCCGGCCCGATCCTCCTTTTTTACGTGAACCATTTGAGATGGGAATTGCTGGGTGCCACCGAACCGTTCCACCCGGCTTCCCCCAGCGCTGCCTGAGTTCGGCTGGTGGCGTGCATTGTATTGTGAGAACCATGACAGTTCTGGCGGCGAGCCGGCAAGAAGTAAGTCCATTAAGCCCTGATCGCGCCCAGAAAGTCCTTAATAATGAAAGACTTCACCACAAACTGGTGGGTTTACTAGGGTGTGGGATTTTCGGGCAGCGACTGACAGGAATGCGCCATTACACCCAACTTGCGCTATTGGGACCTGGACAGGCCGGCCAACCATACACGAGAGGTGCTTAACGTGAATCACTGCGACTTCCATTATTCTCATCTCCTGCCCAAAAAGCCGGGGATTCTCCCGTTGGAGGAGACCATGACGAAGCAGTGCCGCCGCTGCGGCGCCGCCTTTATCACCAGATCACGAATCCGGAAGCGCTGTGACGCGTGCCAGACGGTGGTCTCCGCGGAAAAGCAGAAGAAGGCCAACGAGCGCCTCAAGGCCCGGCGAGCCGCCCGACGCCTGTGCCTGCTGGCCAACTAGTTCCTTGACCAAGTGATTTGGTGCTAGTGGAACTCCGCTCCCTTACGGTCGCGGCTCGCATTGGCTTCAGACGGCTAGAGCGTGATCGAGGTCTTCGATCAGGTCGTCGGGGTGTTCCAGGCCGATCGAAAGCCGCAGGAGATTCTGCGGCGTGCGCGTCGCGGGCCCTTCGATCGAGGCGCGGTGTTCGATGAGGCTGTGAGCGCCGCCCAGGCTGGTGGCGCGGATGAACAGGCGGCAAGCGGCCGCCACCGCCATGGCCTTCTCCCGCGTGCCGCGCACCTGGAATGACAACATGCCGCCGAACGCCTCCATCTGGCGCGCGGCGATGGAGTGGCCGGGATGTTCCTCGAGGCCCGGGTAGTGGACCTGCTCGACCGCGGGGTGCTTCTCAAGCCAGCGCGCCACCTGCATGGCATTCTGCGATTGAGCGCGCACGCGGTAGGGGAAAGTGTCCAGCCCGCGGAGGGTCAGCCAGCAATCGAACGGCGAGGGCACCGAGCCGCCATAGCGCTGCGACTTGCGGGCTCGTTCAAACAAATAATTCTCGTGCCGGGTGATGAGCGCGCCGCCGATCACGTCGCTGTGGCCGCCAATATACTTGGTAGTCGAGTGCGCCACCATATCGATGCCGCAATCGAGCGGCCGCTGCAGCACCGGGGTGGCGAAGGTTCCATCGCACACCGTGAGCACCTGCGGCGAGGCGGCGCGCGCCAGGCCGGCGACGGCCGCGAGATCGGTGATCTTCATGAGCGGGTTGGAGGGCGTCTCGACCCAGATCAGGCGCGTGCTTGGGCGGATGCCCGCGCTCACGGCGTCGAGGTCGGTCATGTCGACGTAGGTGGTCTCGATCGGCCATTTGCCGAAGACCTCGCCGATGACTTTGCGCAGCCCCCAATAAACGTCGTCGGGGGCCAGGATGTGGTCGCCCGGTTCGAGTCCCTGAACCAGCGCCGTGGCGACGGCCAGCCCGGAGGAGAAGGCCAGGGCCTGCGTGCCACCCTCGAGGTCCGCCAGGCAGACTTCGAGCGCCTGGCGGTTGGGGTTGTTCTCACGGGAATAGCTGAAGCCCAGCGGGTACTCGCCGGCCGGACTCCGTTCAAAGGTGGTGGAGAGGTGAATCGGCATGGTTACGGCGCCGGTTGAGGGGTCGATGTGGCGGCCGGCATGGACGGCGCGGGTTTCGATCTTCATCACTGCCCAGTGTAGCGTCTGTTCCCACCCCGCTGCGTGCCATGGCGCACCCAAACCAACCGGACTGTAGATATTCACCGCGTATTTTGTGTTAGTTAGCGATGCGGGTGGCTGGCCCGGCAATTGCAACAGGCAGGCAATATGGCATACGTCATTACCGACACCTGTACCAAGGACGAATTGTGCGTGCAAGCCTGCCCGGTTGACTGCATTCACCCGAAGCAGGATGAGAGCGGTTTTGCGGAGGTTCCGCAGCTCTACGTGAATCCGGCCGATTGCATCGATTGCGGCGCCTGCATTCCGGTGTGTCCGACGAATTCGATCTACACGCTGGAGGAACTGCCGGTAGAGTCGGCGCGGTTCGCCGAGTTGAACGCGGCGAATTACAACTGAGTGCAGGGGCTTTGCCCCTGATATCCCTTCGGGATATGGGAGTCAGGAGTCAGAAGTCAGGAGACAGAATACCCCGGGGGGACGCCGGTACAATGGGGTATGTCTCGAATAGCGGCTTTCTTCCTGGTATTGGTTTGTCTGGCTCGCGCCGAAGTGCGTCCCATGACGCTGCGGCAAGCGGTGGAGACGGCGCTTAAACAGAACCCCGACATCGCGCTGGCGCGCCTGGATGAAGACAAGGCGCGGCAGGCCGTGCGCATCTCGCGGAGCCCGTTTGCGCCACGACTGGTCGTAGGGAGTGGCCTGGCGTACAGCAACGGCTTCCCGATGAGCATCGAGGGCTCGGCGCCCAGCCTGGTGCAGGCCAACGCGTTGACGGACATCTTCAACCGGCAGCAGAGCTACGTGGTGGCGCAGGCCAAAGAAGATTCGCGGGGCGCCACGATAGCGGCAACGGGTAAGCGCGACGAAGTGGCCTACCGGACCACGTCATTGTATCTGGACGCGGAACGCTCGGCGCGCATCCTGGAGTTGGCACGCAAAGAGGCCGAGAGCCTGCAGAAGGTGCTGGAGAGCGTCCAGGCACAGGTGCGGGAGGGGCGTGCGCTGCCGCTGTCGGAGAAGACGGCCGCCGCCACCGTGGCGCGGGCTCGGCAGGCGGCCGATCTGCTGGAGGACGACCAGGCACAGTCGGAGACGGCGTTGGCGATGGCGCTGGGGTTCTCCGCCGAGGACCGGGTGCGCGCAGTGGCCGAGCAGCGGCCGGCTCCGGCGCTTCCGAAATCCCAAGAGGAAGCGATCAACGCGGCGCTCGAATCCAACAAGGACCTGCGGCGGCTGGAATCGCAAATCATCTCCAAGGGATTCGAGGTGAAGGGCGAAAAAGCGCAGCGCCTGCCGCGCGTGGACCTGGTGGCGCAGTACTCGCTGCTGGCCACGTTCAACAACTACGCCCAGTACTTCAGCAAGTTCCAACGCAACAACGGGGAGATCGGGCTGTCCATCCAGTGGCCGCTGCTGGCGGGTACGGCGCTGGGCGCGGAAGTGGCGCAGAGCGAGGCCGATATTACGCACCTGAAGATCGACCTCAACAACACGCGCAACAAAATCCGCAGCGATCTGGAGCAAGCTTATCGCACGGTTCGCCGGTCTGGGACGGCGGCCGGAGTGGCGCGCCTGGATCTGGACGCGGCGCGCGAACAAATCTCCGTCTACCTGGCGCAAATGCAGGAAGGCCGCGTCACGCTCCGGCAGGTGGAAGAAGCGCGGGTGGTGGAGAACGACAAGTGGATGGCGTTTTACGACGCGCAGTACGCGAGCGAGCGGGCGCGTTGGGCGGTGTTGAGGCTCACCGGCGATCTGATGGGGGCGGTGGAGGCGCTGCCTTAAAGCCCAGTTAAGTGGGACAGGCCATCGTCTTTCGTGGCCTGTCATGCCTCGCTGAACCACGGGCGCTTGACAGACGACAGAAACCGATCGTCTGTCCCACCCTCGAGGCCTTCTCAGAAATGCGGGTCAAAGCCGAAGTCGCCGACGGGGATGCCGAGGGTGCGCGGATCGCCGGAAGGGCGGAACGGCGGCTCGGTGCGGATGGAGATGCGAACCGGGCCGGCGGGAGCCGGCGGCAGAGACCATTCGAGTGTTTGCGGACCGGCCTGAGTGACCAGGCGGGGATCGAGCTCGCGATCATTGATGGAGACGTGAACAGTGACGGGGCCGGCCTTCTCCAAGAGCGTGGTGTTGGGGAGCACGCGCAATTGGAATCGGGCTGCGCCCTCGGGCCGTTCCAGGCGCGCAGCGGCGGCGGGCGAGATCCAGCGGAAGCCGTTCTCCGGGCCATACCAGCCTTTCTCCAATTGCCAGACGGGTGTGGCGCTAGTGGTCGAGATGAAGGAGGCGTCGGGCGTATTGGGCGAGTGCTCGGCGATATCCAGTTTATGGAGGGAGCTGTTCCAGGAGGCGAAGGCTACGCGGGCATGATCCGAGCCGGCGGGAAGCACGGGTTGCTCGGCGTATTGGATGTCGGGCGGCGCCTGGCGGTAGGAGCATTTGATAGCGCCGATAATGCCCCAACTGCCGAAGCCCGCGGGTTCACCGGAATAGATCACGTTGTCGGGGGGGGTATTGCCGCGGGCGTAGCGGTCCCAGGTGGTGACCCAGGCGCGTGCGTCGTCATCGCGGGCCAGTTTTCCGCGGCGCTGGACGCGCAGCTCGTGAAGGTCCAGCGGCAGCCATAAGAGAAAGAAGAGGGCGAGCACGGCGATGGGGCCGGCTTCGGCCATACCGGCGAAGGCGATGGCCAGCGCCGCGAACGGCAGGTAACAATAAGCGGTATCGATGCGGCCGGGCAGGAAGAGCATGGGGATGAAGAAGAGCAGCATGGCGGCCAGGCCGAAGCGCACGCGGTGATTGCGCGCGAACCAGAAAACGACGGGGAGCGCGAAACCGAGGTAGGGAACCAGGAAGACGCGGCCGGCATAGAAGACGCCGGTTTGGGCCAGAGCGGCGCCGGTGAATTGGAAGGTGTACGCGTTGTCGTGATTGGGATTGAGCAGCAGCCCCTGCAGCCCGAAGGAAAACGACGCCAGGAAAAAGGGGATGAGGGGTTTCCATTTCCGGCTGCCGAACCCGATTTCATAACAGGCCAGTACGAACGGCAGCATGACGGCCGGCTCCTTGGCCTTATACGCCAGCCAGAAGCAGATGAAGCTCAGAATCCAGCGGCCCCGCGCATAGCTGAGGATGCTGAGCAGGCTGAAGGTGGCGCACAGGACATCGAAGATGTAGGCGGGCTTCCAGACCGCATCGAAGAAACCCATGTGGAGCGCGAAGAACACGCAGGCGGCGGCCGCGGGCAAGGGACGCGCGCCCAGGCGGCGGGCCAGCAGCCAGACCAGCCACACGTTCAAGAGGTGGAGAAGGTGGAGCGCCGCGACGTACTTGGGGAAATCGAAGCCGAAGAAGCTCTCTTCTTCATGATAGAAGAGATGGCCGGCGGGCCGGAAGTTGTTGGACTGGAAACGCGGCGTGAGGAGGCCTTGAATGAACATGGCCGGGCCGGCGTTGCGCGTCCAGCTCAGGTGGTCGAAATCATCGTCCGTGAAGAAGCCTTTGTAAGCGCCGCGATTGACGATCACGAACAGCGCGGCGAGAAGCAGGAAGCAGACCAAGCCTGCACGTTTAGACATAGAAGCAACTATTGTAGGCGAGCAGCGGGGCACTTGCGGCGTTCACTGCCGGGACCGGGCGTCGGCATGAGTGCCGACGCGGCACGCACGAGTGCGTGCGCCACATCGAATTCTCTTGCATAGGAATACCCGAGGGTGTATAGGTTAATGCAGGAATCTGGGATCTGTGAGAATCAGTCCATCCAATACGACTTCCAATCAAGCGGTCAGCCGGTTATGAGACTTCATAGATTGTACAAGGCGCCATGTTTCTGTTGGCTAGCGCTTCTCAATGCCGCGATGCCCGTGTATGGTCAGTATTCCAAGGAGGCGCAGGCGGCATTGAGCTCGGCCAGCAAGGTAGCGGTTAAGGCCGTGCAGACCAGCCCACAGGCGGGCGATCCGGTCGATTTCGACGTACAAATTCAGGATGCCCGAGGCCAGCCGGCGACCCTGCCGGACGACACCGACGTCAACATTCAACTGCTGGGCTCATCCGGCAACGTGGTGCTAAGCGGAACGTGCCGCGTGCCTGCGAAGACCACCGATGGAAAGTGCACTTTGAAGGCGCCGGATGCGGGAGTGTACAAGATTCGCGCTCAGACGCAGAAGCACAATCTCCTGGACGGAACAGGCTATGTGATGGTGCGGCCCAAAGCCGCCGTTCAAAAGAAGAAGGAACCTGCGCCGCAGGCTGCCATGGAATGGTATGATCCAGCACCATCACGGCGCCGCGCGATTCCGATCTTCCTCGCTGCGTATAGGCCGGAGCCCGAGCCCCAACAACCGCCGGCTTCCGGAGTTGCCGGGTGCGATCCGCCAAAATCCCACGGTAAGGCGAAGGTTGTCCTTACGATTACAGAAGGCGGGGAAAACGGCGGAGCGTTTCGGGCGGACCTGGATTCGGCCACGATTGTTGGTTTTTTTCAGGCGGAGGATGGCGGTTCGGCTCCTTCCGAGATCCTGGTGTGGTTGAGCCCAGACCATGGGGACCTGGATCAGGAGCCACTGGTGATCCATGCGTGCTCCATCATGGGGGAAACGCACCTTCGGTCCAAGTACCCGGTGCAGTCCTCGATCTCATACACCGTGGTTCCCGGAACCTACGCGGTGGACGCACCTCCGAAACTGCAAGCGTCGTTCGTCCGTCCGATCATTGGTATCGGCGTCCAGCCCGGTGGAACTCAGACGCTGTCGCTGATCGATCGACCTCGCATGCTGGTGCAGTTCTTTGACGCGGATGGTGCGGTGGTTTTAAACGACCAGGACCGCACCGTGCAGTTCGTGAGCAACAACTCGATGATTGGCGCCAAGGATGAGAGCATCAAGCTGAAAGCCGGCGATGATTCGGCATCAACTCTCCTATTGCCCTTCTGGGTGGGGCAAGGCGCCATCGATGTCAGCACGGACAGGCTCAAGCCCACGACGCACACGGTGCAGGTGGTGGGTGAAACCCTCCTGATCGTATGCCTGCTTGGGGGACTGATGGGCGGCCTGGTTTCGTTCTTCGCGACTGGCGGGTCAGTCTACCGGCGGCTGATTGTGGGGATCGTGTCGGGGATTGTCCTGACTTGGGCATACGTCTTCGAGTTGCTTCCCAGGGTCGACGTCACGGTGGCGCACAACTATATCAGCGTCTTCGTGGTTTCCGTCCTGGGCGGTTACCTGGGGATCAAAGCCATCGATCTGGTATTGAAGCAACTCGGCTGGGCCACTTAGCTTTTGGAGTTCGCGGCTAAGCGGGCTTCATTGGACGCCGTACCTCCCCTATAGGGTAGCCGCGACGGATTGGGCTCCGTCTCCCGATCACACCTGCCGAACATTACTTCGAAAGCGCAGACACAAGATACACTAAGATCCGATGCGGCTACTGACGGGTCCGGCCGGCTCCGGGAAGACGACCATTCTGCTGAACCAGTTTCGCGAGGCGCTGCAGGCGGGCGGTGAAGGCATGCGGTTGCTGACACCGACGGCGACGCTGGCGCAGCATTTGCAGAACCAGGTGGCGCGCGAAGGGCTGGTCTTTCACCGGAACTTGATCCAGACGCTTAATGCGTTCGTGGAAGAGAGGGCGGGCGTGGCGCTGTTGGCGGAGCAGCCCGTGTTGTACCTGCTGGTGGAGCAGGCGGCGCGGCGGATGCGGCGGCCGGAATTTGCGCGCGTGGTGGATACGGCGGGGTTCTGTGCGGCGCTGGCTCGGACCATCGAGGAGTTTGCGTCGGCCGGGTGCGACAGCGCGCGGCTGGCGGAGTGTCTGCCGGATACACCGCTTGGCGCGGCGTTTCTGGAGGTGTACGCGGAAGTGGACCGCGAACTGGAGGCACGCGGGTTGGAACTGCGAGGGCGGCGCCTGGAGCGAGTGGCGGCGCGGATGGAACGCGAGGGGACGGGCGGAATCCGCACGGTATGGCTGGACGGGTTTCACGCGCTGCCGGATCCGGAGTTGCGGGTGATTGGGGCGTTAGGGCGGCATTGTGAGGTCGCGATGGCGCTGGCGGACGGCGATCTGACGCCGGCGTTGCGGAAGCGGCTGGAGGGCATGGGATTCCGCGAAGAGCGTGCGCCGCGGAGGCGGCCTGCGGCGGCGCTGGCGGTGGTGAAGGCGGCGGGGATCGAACGGGAAGCGGAGGAAATTGCGCGGCGCATCCTGGAGCAGGCGGCGGCCGGCCGGCCGTTGCGCGAGATGGGGATCATCGTGCGCGCGGCGGAGACGTATGTGCCAATCCTGCGGTCGACCATGGAGCGGTTCGGGATTCCGGCGCGGTTCTACTTTGAACAGCGGCTGGACCGGCACGCGGCGGTGCGGTACCTGAGCGGGGCGGTGGACGCGATGCTGGGCGGATGGGACCACGGCGAGACGATGAAAGTGCTGCGCCTGGCGCCGCGGTTCGCGGATTGGAACGCCATGGACCGCTTCGACTTCAAGGTGCGCGAACAGATGCCGAACGCCGGGTTGGGTGGGTTGAAGGCGCTGGCGGAGGGCTCGGAGCCGCTGCTACATCGCATCGGGGAACTGGGCGAGATCGAAGAGTGGAGGTCTTTCGCGCTCGAGCCGAAGGATTGGGCGGCACGGTTCCGGACGCTGCGGAACCTGTTCCGGCCGGCGCGATCGGAGCCGGATGCGGAGCGCGCGGAAATATGGCGCAGCCAGGCGGCCGGGCTGGACGCATTCGACGAAGCACTCGATGAAGCGGCCTGCGCGCTGGAAACGCGGCACACGGTCGAGATCGAACATTTCTGGCGGGCGGTGAAGGCGGTGCTGCGAATCAAGCCGCTGCGCCTCAACGACGGGCGGCGCAACGTGGTGCACGTTATGAGCGCGCACGAAGCGCGGCAGTGGGTGCTGCCGGTGGTGTTTGTGTGCGGGATGGTGGAGAAGCAATTCCCGCAGATGCATCCGCAGGATGTGTTCTTTCCGGAGACGGCGCGCGTGCAACTGAACGCGGCCGGGATTCGGGTGCGGACGGCGGCGGAGTTCGAGCGCGAGGAGCGGGCGCTGTTCGACTCGGCAATCACGCGGGCCACCATGCTGGCGACGCTTTCCTACGCGGAGTTCAGCCCGCGCGGAGAAACCAACCTGCGATCGCTGTTTCTGGAAGAGTGCGCGGCGGCGGTGGAAGAACAGACGGCTCGCGCGGTGAAGCCGCAGCCGCGCGACCGGCGCGGACCGGGCGGCGGGCCGCGGGAAGGGATCCGCGCGCCGGGGCTGCTGCAGATTCTGCGGGAGAAGACCGAAGCGGTTTCGCCGACGCGCCTCGAAAGCTATTTGCAGTGTCCGTTCCAATACTTCGGCCGTTCGGTTCTTCGGCTGAAGGCGCGGCCGGTGCGTCCGGAGAAGCGGCTGGATTTTCTGACCCAGGGGATCATCGTGCATGCGGTGCTGGCGCAACTGTACGAGCGGCCGCAGGACGTGGAGGCGCTGTTCGAAGAAGTGTTTGCGAGCAAGGTGGAGGAGAAGCAGATTCCGCCGGGCTACCACCGCGAGAGGCTGCGCAACGCCATGCTGGACGATTTGCGGGCCTTCGTGAATGACCGCGAGGCGCCGCGCGGCGACGACGAATCGCGCACGGAAGCTGAGTTCCAGTATGTGCTGGAAGAGGGTGTGGAGGTGAAGGGGAAGATCGACCGGCTGGATGTGGTCAGAAGGGGCGACAGGCCAGGAGGCCTGTCCCACATGGATGTGGAACCGGACGGCCGCGCGCTGGTGATCGATTACAAGTACAGCGGCGAGAAGAATACCAGGGACCGGAAGGACAACGACGACCTGCTGCAGGCGCCGCTGTACCTGCTGGCGGCGGAGCGGTTCTTCGGATTAGAACCGGCGGGCATGACCTATATCGGGCTGAAGGGCGGGGTGGTGCTGGCGCCGTGGAAGGACGGCGAACTGCCGGCGGGCTGGCGGGAAGCGGCCACGGAGCGGACGATGGCGATTGTCGCGGCGATTCGCAGCGGACGGATGGAAGTGGCGCCGTCGGACCGCGACAAGTGCCGGTACTGCGATTTCCGCGACGTGTGCCGCGTGGCGGGAGAAGAGGCGGCGGTGGCGGAGGGCGCATGAAGGAAGTGACCTTTACGCCCGGCCAGCAGCGGGCGATCGACATCGGCAAGCGCCAGTTGGATGCGTGCGTGGTGGCGGGGCCGGGATCGGGGAAGACCACGGTGCTGGTGGAGTACTTCGGGCGCCTGGTGGAAGCGGGGGTGGACCCGCTGCGCATTCTGGCGATCACGTTCACGGAGAAGGCCGCCGGCAATATGCGGAAGAAGCTGGCGGAGCGCTTCCAGGACTCGCTCGGCATGCGCGCGAAGATGGAGCGGGCGTGGGTTTCCACGGTACACGGGTTTTGCACGCGGCTGCTGAAGGAGAACGCGGTCTTCGCGGGCGTCGACCCGGAGTTCACGGTGGCGGACGCGAACGAAAGCAAGCGGCTGCAAGTGGAATCGATGAGCGCGGCCATGGATGTGCTGATCGAGGAGCACCCGGCGGGAATGAAGGCGCTGATCCGCGGGCTGTCCTCGGCGGATTTCGACCGGGCCGTGCTGGATGCCTACGACGCCATGCGGGGCGCGGGCGTGCGGGTGGAGCAGTTGTCCGGTTTTGCGGCGCCGGCGGGGAGCACGTTGAGCGATGTGGCGCAGACGTTGAGCGCGCTGCGCAACGAACCGGTGACGAACTGGAACTACTCGCAGAAGGAGGAACTGCGCGGGGCGCTGGATGGGGCCGAGCGCATCGTGACGGCGGACGGGCCGCGGGCGGCGCTCGAGGCGATGGGCGCGTTTTCGTGCAACCTCACCAAGTGCAAGCGCGGCACCACGGCATACAACCTGCTGAAGCAGATGCGAGACCAGCAGATCGAAGGGGCCCGCTATGCGCTGATCACGGAGTTGTACGCCACGGAGCGAAGGATGCTGCTCGAGATTCTGGCGCGCTTCGACCGGCTGTACCGGGAACGCAAGCGGCAGGCCGGGCTGCTGGATTTCGCGGATCTGGAAGAGTACGCGGTACGGCTGCTGGAAGAACACACGGACGCGCGGGCGCGGGTGCGCGGCCAGTTCGAGCACATCCTGATGGACGAGTTTCAGGACACCAACGGCCAACAGGCGCGCCTGATGCAACTGGTGCGGGCGGCGGACCGGTTCTACGCGGTGGGAGACATCAACCAGTCGATCTTTGGCTTCCGGCATGCGGAGCCTGAGGGATTCGAGCGATACCAGCAAGACATCGCCGAGCGGGGCCGTCACCTGGTGGAACTCAACGACAACTTCCGCAGCCGGGCGGAAGTGTTAAGCGCGGTGGAAACGATCGTGGCGGGCGCGAACGGCATCGTGCAGCGTCCGCTGGTGGCGCGGAAGGTTTTTGAGAAGCCGAGGGAGGTTTGCGTCGAGATCGTGAACGCCGCGGATTTGGAAGTGGAAGCGCGGTGGGTGGCGCGGCGCATCGCGGAATTGGCGGCGGAAAGATTCGAATTCCGGAACGCGGCGGTGCTGGTGCGGAATACGGAAGTGATTGCGGCCTTTACGCAGGCGTTCGAGGAGGCCGGCATTCCCTACGTCGTGAACATGGGGAAGGGCTTTTACGAGACGGCGGAGGTGAAAGACCTGACGCAATTGCTGCGCACGGTGGCCAATCCGCGCGATGAGGTGAGCCTGGCGGCGGTGCTGAGGTCGCCGTTGGTGGGAGTCTCGGATGAGGCGCTGCTGGCGCTCAAGGCCATGGGCGACAACCTGGGCGGGTCGCTGATGCGGCTGGGAGCTGAGAACGCCAGAGATTTCGAGGCCGAGGATTACGCGGGGCTGTGCGGCTTCCGCGATCGGCTGCGGGAGTGGCGGGTACGGCGGGAGTACGTGACATTCGACCGGCTGCTGGCGGAGGCCATGGACCGCAGCGGGTACGTGGCGGAATCGGGCGCGCGAGGAGCGGCGAATATCGATAAGTTCCTGGCGCAGGCTCGGCAGGCCGCGGGGAAGATGCCGCTGGACGACTTTGTGGAAGAGCTGGCGCTGCTGCGCGATTCGAATCCGCGCGAGCAGGATGCGCCGCCGGAGGATTCGAGCGACGCCGTGAACGTGATGACGGTGCATGCTTCGAAGGGGCTGGAGTTTCCGGTGGTCTTCCTGGCGGCGCTGCACAAAGGCGTCGATACCGACACGCCGGTGGTGGCTTTCTCACGGCGATACGGATTAGGGGCGCGGTGGCGCGACCCAGGCACGGGCAAGGAGAAGGACGATCTGTTCCAGCACGCGCTGCGCGGCGAATGGAAAAAGCGCGAGGACGAAGAAAGCAACCGGCTGCTCTACGTGGCGACGACGCGCGCCGAGGAGCATCTGGTGCTGAGCTTCTC
>PMTR01000012.1 GCA_003167255.1 Bryobacterales bacterium | reverse complement strand
ACCACCTGAACCATTCCGAGATCCGACGCTCCGTACGGGTCGGAAAGCACGAAGCTGAAAGTATTACTGCTGCCCGTGCCCGTGGAAGGGGTCACCGAGACGGCTTGTGGGGAGGGAATCGCAAAACTCCCGGTTTCGGTGATTGGCCCGTTCATCGTCACGCTCGCCAAGTTGTTGGTCCCCGTGTAGTTCCCGGTGCCGCTTCCGCTCCAGCCCGCAAAAGTGTAGCCCGCTGTTGGCGTGGCCGAGATGGTCACGCTCTGCCCGGCGTTGTAATACCCGGTCGCCGGGCTCACCGTGCCCCCCGTCCCCGCATTCATCGTCAGCAAGTACTGTGTCGTGAAGTTCGCTGTGTAGGTCGTGCTCGAAGCCGGGCAGTTGATCGTGCGGCTCTGGCTGCCGCCGTCATTCCAATTGCTATACACGTACTGCGTTCCCGTGCTCCCGCCCTGCGGCGACGGCACCCCCACCGAAATGCTCCCGCTGGTGCAACTCCAGGTGTAGGGTGTGCTCTGGCTCACACCTCCGACTGTAACCTTCAACCCCGACGGGTTCGTCTGCAGCGCCACGGTACGCGCGCTGACAAAGCTCGCCGTTTCGCTGATCGGACCGTTCATCGTCACGGTGGCGCTTTGGTTCGTCCCCGTATAATTGCCAGATCCTGACCCGGTCCAACTCCCCCAAGCGTAAGTTCCGGTCGGATTCGCCGAGATCGCTACACTCTGCCCGGCGTTGTAATACCCGGTCGCCGCGCTCACCGTGCCCCCCGTTCCCGCATTCATCGTCAGCAAGTACTGCGTCGTGAAGTTCGCCGTGTAGGTTGTGCTCGAAGCCGGGCAGTTGATCGTGCGGCTCTGGCTGCCGCCGTCATTCCAACTGCTATACACGTACTGCGTTGCCGTGCCCCCGGCCTGCGGCGACGCCACCCCCACCGAAATGCTCCCGCCGGTGCAACTCCAGGTGTATGGCGTGCTTTGGCTCACACCCCCCACAGTAACCTGCAACCCCGACGGGTTCGTCTGCAGCGTCACCGTACGCTCTGAGGCCGGCGTATCGAGATATTGGGTGCTCCCGCTGGCGGGTCCGGCGCTATTCGACGCCTGAATCTGATAATAGTAACGGGTTCCGCCAGTCAGCCCTGGAGCAAAGGCCTGCGCTGACTCCGTAGTTGTCCCGCTTCCGATGTCATAAGTACCAGTCTTCGAGGCGCCAGCAAGAGAGCTATTGGTTCCATAGAAAAACCAGTACGACGTTTCTGCGCCGTTGGGATTCACTGTGCCGTTCAAGTAAGCACTGCTACTAGTCACTGACGTAGCTGCGCCAGTCGTCACGGTTGGCGCTGCGGGCGGCGTAGTAAAATAAGAGATGCTCCCACTAGCAGGACCGGCGCTATTCGATGCCTGGATCTGATAGTAGTAGGTTTGACCGCCACTCAGCCCTGGAGCGTTGCCCGTGATCGGCAGCACGGTTGTCCCACTTCCGATGTCATAGGTGCCAGTTCTCGAGGCGCCAGCGAGAGAACTATTGGTTCCATATAAGAACCAGTACGACGTATCTGCGCCATTGGGATTCACTGTGCCGTTCAACGTAGCATTGCTGCTAGTCACTGCCGTGGCTGCGCCCGTCGTCACGGTCGGCGGCGCTGAAGCTGAAGGTATATCGATGTTCGAGCCTGTCGGGTAAGAGTCGTAAGTGTCATCATAAATAATATTGCACAACTTGTATCCGAGTTTCGTAAAAGCGTCGTTCGAAACAAACTGCCGTTTCTGCCCATTGCTCACCAACGCGACCGTTGCCGAAGTGAGGCTCTTCATAATGAGTTTTCCGTTTGGATTAGCCTCTCCATTCCCTGTAAGCGATCGCGCCGCTGATATGGTGCCTCCGTTTGAATAGGAGTTCATTTCTGCATCGCTGATGTTTACGACCTCTTCGAAACCAAACTGATTATCGTAGTAAGTCTGAGTATATGGATTACGAAACGCTGCCGTGTTCGCAAAGCCGTATTTCGAAAGCGTGCCGGTCCCTATAAGTACATATATTGTTCCTGACGAAGGTGACTTTACTATCGTTCCCGCTGGATGTGCCTGTACGCTGTAGGCGGTCGACGTCCCCGCAGAGCATGGGAGTCTCAACCAGCCCTGGAGGTATAATGGGTATACTGTGCCGTTGCAATTGGCGGAACTGTTCGGAAGCGTAAATTGTAACGAATTCACGTTTGCCAGGTTCATGCAGTGCGTTCCATTTACGTCGGAACTATTGTTACTCCAGTTCTGCTGAGCAGTACACACCGAGGTATCCGTGACACTGCGTACAATCGCAACGTGGCCCGAGCAACCGCCATTGTAGGTTACTACGTCCCCTATCTTAGGAGGACTGCTTCCACCGTTCGACCATTGAGTGAGCAGAAGCGATGAAGAATTTGCCCAGAACTGATCCGCGTTTCCCGTCCACCTGCTTCTGAGGTTGATCCCGAAATAGAGATAATAAAATCGATTCACATACTCAACGCACTGCCATTCGAGGCCGGTGTTGATGCCGGTCTGAGTGTTACAACAACCGGGACTGGGGACATTAGAGCATGCCTCCACACCGTTGAAATCACCTAATGGGGCGCTCGGCGAGCAGGAGGTTGGGTCATTGACTCTGGCCTGCGGGACGATCGTTGCCAACCGTGGTGCAGTGGGGACGACAGTTGCCCTCGTGACACCAGGGGATAAGCTAGCGTCCAATTCCGGTGTAATATCGGATATCGTCCAGCCACCGTCGGCAGTCGCCAGTAGCTTGATTTGCTGACTACACTGAGTTGTGCTGGCGCACTCGCCGACCGCGAGCAGCCAGCCCTGCGTGATGTCATAAAAGTCCATCCGAATTACGCTGAGTTTAACGGGTTTGCCAGACACCATGGCCGCGTTGATTTGTGATAATCGGTAAGAAAGTGTAAGCGTCTCCTGGGTCGAAGGAAGGAGCGGCTCCGAATCGATGATGGAACACGGCGCCCTCGTGCCGGGCCCGAGCCCGCTCGCAAGTTCGTGCGCCGTGCTGAACTGCCAGGTTTCGCCGCCATCCTCAGTGCGGTACAGTGCGAGCCACGACGGCGTCCCCGGAACCGTCACCGGCAAGACGCCTGCCTGCTTGTTCTGGAACGTCGGTAGATCATAAACCGGTTCGCCTGGCTGGAGGCTTTCCGGCAGCTCCACAGAGCGCTCCTTCCAGGTCAGTCCGCCATCGCGGGTCACATACAAGTGGCTTGTCTCGGGGTTCCCCGCTAGCCACCCGTCCACCGGGGTCACGAAACGTACCAGATCTCCAAGGGGAGGCCCGGGAAGTCGGCTCCAATTCTGCCCCCCATCGCTCGTTCGAAAGAGCACGTTCCGGCTGAAATTCGCGCTGCTGGCTAGCCGCAACATCACCCAGCCGTGCACGGCATCGACAAAATCGATAGATGCCACGCCAGAGTACGGCTCAAGGTCCGCCCCCGGCAGACTTGATAGCGACTGAGTGGACCATGTCCGGCCACCATCAGCCGTAATCGCCACTTCCACAGAGGTTCCGCCGGAGTCCTGCCCGGAAGTAACGACCCAACCCCGGTCAGCATCCAGGAAAAACGCGGCATCAAGGTTGTTGCTGCCGGCTACCGCCGGCGCGATGCTTTGCCAGTTCTTTCCTCCGTTGTCCGTCCACAACAAGCGGTGTTGGGTCAGAACCCAGCCCCGGCCAGGTGCGACGAGTTGCATTCGCCTTATGCTTCCGTCCGGCGCATGCCCCTGAGGTTCTGCTAAGCCCTCGGAAATGCCCAGCGCTACAAGCAGCATTACCGCTGCTGTGGCCGGGAAACGCCGCTGGCGAATCCCTCGCTCGCTGTTTCTCCGACCGTCCAACTGGTTCTGCTGCGCCATGACTTCTCCTTCCCGAGTTCTCTGTCTTTTGAGCTCCCGGGATCATCATTCGAAACCTGTCAGCTAGATTCTGCTGTATTCTAGCGCCCATATCAGGCCTTTTGGGAGTTAAGGACCCTAATAGGACATAAATATGTGGCCAAATGTGGCCAGAAGGCCAGAAGGCCCGCAATGAGCCGTTGTTGCGGCTGTAGTCCTGGCAGTCCTAGAGCTTCGCGTGCCCGGAGCTGGCGGTACGGCGAACAGGGCAAATGGGGACCAATTGCACGTGTTCTTGAGAGTCATCCCTTTAATGGGCCACCAATCAAACGAGAAAAACAGACCCGTCTGACCCCTTCTGGTCTTCCACGAACTTGTAGGTTCAATCACTTCTTTTTTCCTCGAAGGTGAATGCCCGGCCGATGTATTCGGCGCATTCGGACTACCGCCGCTTGGCAACGACGGCCCTTGCTGGCTCACCCGGTTCCCGTCTCCATCATAATCATATTGATGTTGCGTATACGCCACCACCCATTACCGAAATCAGTCGGTTCAGGGCGTCCCATCCGTACGTCAGCGTAGTCCCACTGGTCGCCTTCGTAAGCTGGCTGCCATTCCCGTCATACGTGAACGTCGTTTCACCCGCCTTCAGCAACTGGTCCGCCGCATCGTAGCTGTATGCCACATGCCCCGTGGGCGCCGCCATCGATACCCGGTTCCCTACGGCGTCGTACCCGTACAGCACCCTCTCGCGACGGCTGCGACTGCGGATGACCGAACTGGAAGGGCTTGCCGGCGCTCCGGCCGTGACGACGCTGGCATTGCTGAAGGTCACCCCTGGGTACTGGGTGGTGAGGCTCGTGCTGTCAGAAAACGTTTCGAAGTCGAGGGTGATGGTTCCGGCGGTGAGCGGCTTCTGGATGAATAGTACCAACACCGAGCCGAGCAGTAAAGGCGCCGCTGTGGATATTCGCATGTCCGAATCCGAATCGTTTGCCAAGCCGTAAAGCGCCCACCGTAGAATGCGCTTTGGTGGTGTACAAAACAAGAACGAGAGGATTTTAGCGTGATGCGATGGAGAGAAAACATAAAGCTTTGCCAAAGATTCACATCCTCCTTGGAATGTGGCAATTACGGGGAGTTCTAAAGGCGCGCACTCATCCGTGATATGCTTAAAAACCGGCGGGCAACCGATGATTGGACAGCATCAACCTGAAGAAGTGCTAATATTCGGTTCGTTTTCCGTCAACCTAACAAACGGCTCTCTCAGCCGGAACGGCATTCCAGTAATCATAGAACCCAAGCCTTTCCAAGTCCTGGTGCTGTTGCTACGAGAGACTGGGCGGGTGATAAGGCACAAGGAATTTAAGGCCGAGTTGTGGCCGGACGTTACCGTAGAGGTCGGCGAAAACCTCACGACCCAGGTCAACAAGTTGCGGAAGGCCCTGGGGGAAAGCAGACAAAAGGCCTCCTATATCCTCACCAAGCAGCGCGAAGGATACCAGTTCAATCCCAGCGTTCAGGTTGAGCACAAAGTTTTGAACAGCGGCGGCGAGGAGAGAATCCCCGGACAACTGAAGTCGGTGACGGTGGCTCTTTCAGAGGAACTTGGCCTTTGGAAATCTGGATCGCACGGTCCAGTCGGCAACGAAACACAACAAGCTCTTGCGCAGGCAATCCCGGCGCCATCCCCCCGCACACGAATTCGAAGGTTGGCCGCTGGCGGGGCCGCCGCGGTGTGTATCGTGGCGTCAGCAGCATGGTGGTGGGCGGAGAGGGCAAAGCCCGAAAACCCCGTTCGTTTCAAAGTTGAGGGGAGCGTCTTGACTGCCTTTGACCGGAAGAACCAGCCGGTCTGGAGCCACCCTCTACCCAATATTCCTAGTAATGATCCCAGCAATTTTCAAGGCACGTTCGTGGATCTCGACGGTAATGGTCTCAGGGAACTCCTTTACGTCTATTGGCCCGCTTCTGCAGAAGAACCATATATCCCCCTACTCTATTGCATGAACCCTGACGGAAAGCCCCGGTGGACTTGGAAGCCTACTAGTACAACGGTGAACACACCGCTCGGTCGGCAGTACTCTGGCCACTTCCGTTTTAGTCTTCTGGGGATCCTCAAACATGCGCGGAAAGATGGAGGCCGCATCGTTGTGGGCAGCCACCATCCGATCAGTTGGCCGTATCAGGTCGCTCTTCTGACAGCGACAGGTAAGGTCGTTTCCGAGTACTGGCACCCTGGTTGGTTGTTCTCGATGAACATCGCCGATATTGACGGTGACGGCGTTGAGGAAGTGTTGTTGGGTGGAACCAATGATTCCTACACGGAAATGCTGGAAGACGGCAAGAATTACCGCGCGACTCTGGTGATCTTGGATTCGCGCCAAATGAGCGGACATGGTGTCGTGCGATCCGGTGACGACCGAGTTGTAGTGGGGGTTCCCCCGGCAAGAGAAAAGGCTGTGCTGCTGTTTCGCGCCCTCACCGCGCCAAGAGAAAATAACCTGTTTTACGTCACGAGACTGCTGGGCGTGTCTGAAAACAAGCACATCAGCATCTTGTTGGGCCTGTGCGACCACCCGTTTGATCCTTTCGCCTACCTCGACCTCGACCAACACCTGCGCCTGACCAACATTCTCCTGGAGGCAAACCTCCAGGCCGCGATTGATGGAAAACTGTCAAAAACAGCGAGTGGCGCCGAACGGATAGACTGGGAAACGAACCTGCTGGGCAGGATCAAATACCTCAAGAACGAATTTGAGGTGCAAGAACCTCAGCTTCCGGGCAACTGAACTCGAACCAGCAAGTATAAACCTGTCGTCAGCATCGGTGATATTCATCGTCACGGAGTTGTTTGCCGCAGTTGTCAAACTCCTTAAGCGCCCTCCAGACTCGGTTGTGGCATGCGTCAATTTTCTGTGAATACAGAGCTAGAAAATCTCGCAAGGCAAGACGAGCAACTGGCACCGATCGGATTCATACGACCCTTACGATCCATTGGACGGCATACATTAATTGGGGAAAACGGGGGAAAACGGGGACAGCCTGGACTGCGCGCTTGAGCTGCCGCGTAAATCGGAACTGCTGATCGGCGGCCGGGGGCAGGTGTTTTGCACGCCTTCACTGTGACGAGATCCGCGCCTCAGGTCGCCACCGAATCTGGCAACCACATTCTACGCCCACCGGGCCACCCAAACCTTGTAACCCTAATCAAATTGCCTAAGCGGCGTTGCTTCCGTCACATCTTTCCTTACCTATGTCCGATACATTTCGCCCGCGGACGTTCCACTAACAGCACCAGTCCTACGCCGGCCCGCTCAAAACCGCTTCTTAAAGAAGAAGTCCAGCCCGAACAGCCCGTTCTCTTCCCTCAGCGCCACCACCGACCACTGCTTGGCGAAGGCCCATTCCACTCTGATGACTTGCGGGTTGCTTTGAGTCACGTTAGTGATGTAAGTGAAGGTAATCTCGGGAGTGACTTGCTGCTCCAGAGTAAGTCGCGCTTGCGGGTTGTTTTCCACGCCGGGAAGAGTGGGATCGATGCGCAACTGACTTACTCCGAAGAAACGCTGCAGCCGGCCGGCAACCGGGCTGGCAATGGCCTGGCCGAGCAGCGCGGATGCGCCCATCTGCTGCCAGGATTGAGGCGCGGTGCTCTGCTGCGTGAGCATGGTGGGGTCGGATGTGGGCGTGCGGCCGGTAGCCAGCAGCGCGATGATTTCGTTGAACTGCAGCGGCGGATCGGAGCGCGTGGTGAGGTTGGGCTTATCGAAGGGGCCGGAGATGTTGAGCGTGACATCGATGCCGTGCGCCTTGGCTTCCAGATCGATATCGAGAATGGGATCGATGCGCACGGGGTTGAAGAAAGAAACCGAGCCCTGCGTGAGGTGGTAGCGGGTTCCAAAGAAGGAAACCTGGCCCTGGTTGATGTTGATGCGGCCCAGGACCGCGGGGTTGCTGAAGGTGCCGCGCAGGCGAAGGTTGGCGTCCATCTGCACGTCCTGGGTGAGCGAGCTTTGAAACTGGATATCGGAAGCGGTGTTGATCTGGACGTCGAAGTTGAGGCCGCCCAAAAGACCGGTGCGCGCGGAAGCGGTTTGGATGGGCTCGGCCGACTTGGCGAGCAGGGAGCTGAAATCGGAATTGGGATTGAAGGCCGTGCGCACGATGGTGACGGAGCCGGAGAGCGTGCTGCGGTCGGACGAGCCGGTGAAATCGAGGTCGGCGTCGGCGACCGTGGAGACGCCTTCGGGATAGCGGACGCGCACCTGCTGGGCGCGGGCGTGCAAACGGAAGATCATGGGCCCGGCGCCATAGCCGGCGAAACCGGTGAGGGAGATCTGGCCGCCGCCGGTCTGGCCGGTGAAGCTCTGAATGCTGGCGCGCTCTTTGGTGAAGGCGATCACGCCGTTGGCGGCGGAGATGCCGTTGGGCACGCCGACAACGCCGAAGGCGGCGTTCTGAAATTCCATGCGGCCGATGATTTGAGGGGCATCGAACGACCCGCGGACGGTGGCGTTGGAGGTGAGCACGCCGGAGGATTCGAAATCGGGATTGAGGTCGTGCAGCAGAGCCAGATCGATGGTGCCGTTGACGCGCAGGTCGAGCGGATTCTTGTCGCGCAACTGGAGTTTGCCAGTGACGGTGAGCGCGGTGGATCGGCCCACCAGGCGGACGCTCTCGATGTTGACGGAGTCGCCGGCCAGGGTGATGACGATGGGGCCGGAGTTTTGTATGCCGACGGCGTCGGCCGGCAAACCGCTCGAAGGCGCGGGACCGAGGTGGAATTCCGGAATGGTGAGCTGGGCCTTGAGATTGTGGAGCTGGAGCAAGGGACCGTCGATGCGCAGGCGGCCCTGGGCTGAGCCGGCGAAGGCATCGGGTTGTGCGGCGGTGGGGGCCTCGATCCAATTGCGGAGGCGGGCGAGATCGACTTTGGAAAAATCAATGGTGGCGCCGCCGGGATAGTCGCCTTCCAGGCGCCACTCGCCGGTGCCGCGGATTTCGGAATTGGCGATGTTGGATTCGAAGCTCGCACGGGCCACCGGACCTTCGGAGGAGATGGAGAGGTGGGCGTCGCCAAAGGCCAGGTCGGTGAGTTGCAGGCTATGGCCGGTGAGATCGGCGGTAAGGGCGGCAAGGCGATAGAAGGCGTTGCCCTGGGCATCGGGCGAGACGTCGATATCGCCGGAACCGGCGGCCTGCAAGGTTCCGCGAACGGTGGGATACGCAGCCAGCAAGATGCCGATCTGGGCGAGCGGCATGGGGTTGGTGGTGACGTCGAAGTGGATGCGGCCGTTGCCGTAGCGGCCGGGCGGGTGGTGGTAGGCGGCGCTGAGGGAAGCGCGCTTGGCGCCGGCTTCGAGCTGGCCGGCGGTAATTTCGATGGCAGCGGCGGTGTAAGCCAGGTGGCCGGTAAAACGGTCGAAGGGTTCATCCTGCACCTTGCCGCGAGTCAGAGTGAAATCGGCAGCCACCACGGGCTCACCCACGGTGCCCGTGATTTGGGCGGAGCCGGCGACGGTCGCGGTGAGCGGCAACTCGGGGATGTCGAGCAGTTGGGCGATGTCGGCGAGTGCGGCGTTGCTGGCTGTGGCGGAGGCGGAGAGCGAGGTCTCGTCGTGGGCTTGCCAATCGTGGATGCCGAGTTGCAATTGGAGCTGGGCGCGCAAGGGAACGCGGGCCGCGGTGGCGTTGCGGACGCGGAAGTTTTCGGAAGAAATTTCGGCGTCGGCCTCGAAGGCGTCGAACTTCTGGTCTTTGTATTCGGCGCCGGTGACGCGAACGTGGCCGGCGATCTGGGGACTGTCCAGGTTGCCGGTGACCGTGCCATCGAAGAAAGCCGTGCCGGTGAGTTTGGCGGGCAGAGAGGCGGCGGTCGAGCCGAGCGCGGGCAGCAGGTCGTCGAGATCGCGGGTTTCGAGGCGCACGCGCAACTGGCCGCCTGGGCCGGGGCGGATAGCGCCGGAGAACTCGACGTGCGATGAAGGCAGAAAGAGATTGGAGCGGCCGACCGAGAGGGTGCGTCCGGCGGCTTCATAAGCGGGGTTGAGCTGGCCGTGGACGCGAGCGCCCTCCAGAGCGGGAGCGAGCGCGAGCTCGGCGGAGGCGCGCAGTTCGACGGCGCGTTTGAAGGAGCCGGCGACGTTGACGCTGCCGGATACGCGCGCGTCCCAGGGCAGGTGCGGGCCACTGTACATGGCCACCACGGGACGGGCTTGGAAGCCCTCGATCTCACCGGAGATGGAGTAGTTGTCGAGGTTGAGCACGCGCGCGTCGCCGTGAAAGCTGCCGCCGAAAGTCGAGAGCGTGACATCGCGCAGCGTGAGCACGGGGCCGCGCAGAGAGACGCCGGCGATGCGGGCATCCACCTGGGCATCGCTGAGATCGGTGACGTACTTGCCGGAAAGCTGGAGGCCGTTGAGATCGACGCCCCGCGGGCCGGCGGCGAGCGAGCCTACGGCTTGAAAGCCGCGGAGGCGGATGGAGGGGTCGGAGTAGTCGAGGCCGGAGCCGTGGACTTTGCCGGTAAGAGAGAAGGCTTGCGCGCCGTTCCAGGCCAAGGCGCCCGAGACCTGCATGGCGCCACGCTGGAGTTCGGGAATGCGCAGCACCTTGGTGGCTTCGGCGACCGTAATGAAAGCCGAGTAATTGAGGGAAGCGCGCGGCGCATCGAAGTTCTCAATGGCGCCGGACAGATCCACGCGGGAAGTGCCGGAGGAGATGGCAAGGGATTGAAGGCCGATGCGGTTCCGCTCGAGGGTGGCGGCCAGCGTGACGCCGAGCGGGAGCGGCGTGTAAGCGGCCCAATGGAGATCCAGAGGCTGCACGGAAAGATCGATGGGGTAGCGGGGACCCTTGGCGTCATAGCGGAAGGCGACCTGCAAATTGCCGCCGCGCGCCTCAAAGGGGGTCTGGCCGCGCGAAACAATTTCGAAGATTCCGTTTTGGAGGGCGAAGCGGCCGATGGCGAGCTTCAGCAGGGTCTCGACGGGCGGACGGGGATTCTTGGCGCGGACCTTGGGCTCGGGGAGATTGGTGCGGCCATCGGCGCCGATGATGAGGCGAACGTGCGGGGAGTTCACTTCCAGGTAACGGATATCGACATCGCGCTTGAGGATGGAGACGATCTTGATTCCGAGGGCGACGGAATCGGCGTGGAAGAGCGGAGGATCGGCGGCGGGCTCGGTGCCGTGCAGGGTGAATCCATCCACCCGGGCGCGCAGGCGGGTCCAATCGAAATTGAAGGCGGCGATTTCGACGCGGCCGCCCGTGGCATCTTCAACCGTATTGACGATGCGGGCGCGCACCTGGCGGTAGAACCACGGGCTGCGAAGAGTGAAGAAGACCAGCACGGCGCAAACCAGCAGCAGCGCGGCGGCGCATAGGGCCAGACGCCCGAAGAGGCGTTTGCGGCTCACTGGAGAGCCTCCGCATGGAAGACCACCTCGGTGCGCTGGCGGGCTTCCTTGAGCCAGGTATCGACTTGGGCGTCGACGCGCTGGCCGGCCAGGGTCTCTTCGATGCGGTCGCGGTAATCCTCCAGCGCGATGGGTTGGCCGGGATGCGCGGCGGTGGCGGCGGGCTCGACCACGGTGTGGAAGTAATCCTGGATCTCCGAATCCGAGACCTGCACGCCGGGGCGGAAACGGATTTCGATGAAGAGCAGGAGAGTGCGCTGCCAGAGCAACTCGTCGAGGAAATCCTGTTCGGCGATGCCGTAATCGGCCAGGGAGTGATGGAAGGCGTCGTCGCTGGGGAAATTCTGTTTCTTGAACTCGGCCGCGGCGGGTTCGATATCGGACTGGGAGGGGACCGGATAGCTGCTACTTTCGAGCTCGCGGCGGATGAGCTTCTGCTCGACCATGCGATCGGCCGTGGTGCGGCGGGTGGCGGCGTCGAAGACCGGCTGGACGCGCTGTTGAAAGGAGACCACGCGGATTTCGCGATCGATGTCGCTGGTGGTGACGACGCGATTGCCCACGGAGACGGCGATCCGATCGATGATGTCGGCGTGCGCGGCGCAGGCGAACAGCAGGGCCGCGAGCGATTGACTTAGGAACCGCGCAACAACTCTACATTTTGTCGTCCCATGTATTACTTTGCCTTGTTTTCTTCGCAGGCCGCGAAGATTTCGTGCCCTCGTGGGACAGGCCATCGCCNNNGACATCCAGGCTCCCCCACTTCTCCATGAAATTTCGCGGGCCGCAGGCCTCTGCAACAGACGACAAAAACCGATCGTCTGTCCCACTCTCACCACGCAGCTTGGTTGCGGCTCCGCCGCTCTGTGGGGCAGCCAATCTTGGCTGCCGCCGGCTTTCAGCCGGCGCGCGATCCAACCGCGGGTGCGAAGCTATTTTTGCGTGATCCCTCAGTCTCAAAAGGTTTGTCCTATGGAGAAAAAGAACTGGAAGTGGCTGACGTTTTGGACCGTGCACGAATAGGGCGAGCCGGCGGGCGCGGGACAGGGATTGACGCCGGCGGAGTACAACTGCTGGGTGGTTCCCTTGAAGCCGTAGAAGTAAGGCGGGTTGATGCTGTACCCCAAGTCCACGCGGAGAGGGCCGACCGGGGTGCGGTAGCGGATGCCGAAGCCGACGGCATGCACCATGTAGTCGAAATCCTTGAGGTCATGCTGATCGGTGCGGAAGGACAGGTGTTTGAGGCTGGAGTAGATATTGCCCATGTCGTGGTAGAAGACACCGCCGATATTGTCGCCGATCAACGGAAAGCGGAGCTCAGTCTGGTTGAAGAGGAGAGCGCTGCCGCCCAAAGGGAAGCCGGTGCCGGTGTCGCGCGGGCCGGCCTGGAATTCGGGAAAACCGCGGTCGGAGTTACCGCCGCCGCCGAAGAAGCGCTCGGCCAGGGGAACGGCCAGGGAGGGATCCAGGTCGCTTTGGAAGGGATAGATCTCACCGAACTCGGTGCTGCGCGCCAGCACCAGGCGCTTGCCGATGGGATGGTAGGTGGCGTTGCGGATCAACAGGCGCGCGAAGTTGACCTGCGACCCGAAGATGTGATCGGCGACGCCGAAATCGACCGTCGTGTAGAGGCCCTTGTGGGGATCCACCGGATCGTCGCGGCGGTCCTGCACAAGGTTGATGGAGGGTATGCCCACGCGCACGGGCTGGGAGAGTTGGGGGATGAGGAAAGGTGTGATCTGGAGGTTCCAGATGGCGACCCGGCGGTAGGCCAGGCGGTAAAAGATGGTGGTGGCCTTGCTGAGCTTTTGGGAAAGCTGGGCGGAGGCCTCCGCGCGCTTGTAGTCAAAGGTGCGGATGTCGCGCGAGTTTTCGAAGAGGCCGGTGAAGGAGACGGTCGAGTTCTCGTTGCCGAAGAAGCGCGGCCAGGAATAGTTGAGCAGGTAGCGCTGGTCGAGCGTGGAAGCCCGGGTACGCAGACTGATGCTGTGAGCCAGGCCCCAGAGGTTGCTGCGCGTGAGGTCGAGCGAGATACGCGGAATGAAGCCGGTGGCGCCGGCGGGAGCTTCCAGGCAATTGTTGCAGCCGCCGATGCGGCCAAGTTGCGCGCCGACGCCGATGGCCATGGAGTAACGCCTGGCTTCGTCCATCTGGTAGAGCACGTACTTGGTGTCGGTTTCTCCGTCGGGGTCCTGGATGGCGGCATCCACGCGAGAGAAAACGCCGAGGTTGTAGAGGCGGCGCTGGGTTTCGGTGACTTCCGTCGGGGAAAGAGGGTCGCCGGGGTTGAGTGTGAGATTGCGGTTGACCAGATCGGTGCGCGTATTGGTGAGCGGGTTGGTGAGCACCTGGCGGACG
>PMTR01000185.1 GCA_003167255.1 Bryobacterales bacterium | reverse complement strand
CGCTCTTCCCCATACGGGAAGTACGACATCAGCGTGTACCCGTTCCCTCCACTCCTCGCCCGCACGTTCCCCAACCGGTCCGTCACCACCAGCGCCCAGTTCGCTTCAATCAACTTGCTCCCAAAGTACACGTTGTGCTGGTCATTCGACGGCGAGCACCCCGGAGTCTGGTTCCCGTCCGTGCTGTAACCGCACATCCTCGTCACCAGCTTCTGTCCCGTGATCCCGTAAAAGTAAAACTCCCACGTCCCGCCCGTGAATCCCGGATACCCGTTCGGGTTCGGATTCACGTCCTTCATCACCCGCCGCCCAAACGCGTCGTAGGAATACCACGTCTCCGCCCCCGGCCACCCTTGCGACGTCTGCGTCACCAGCTTGTTCTCCATGTTCCACCCGTACGCCGTGGCGTGCTGCCCGCTATCCCACAACTGGTTCCCATTGGCATCATACGTCATCCCGACCTGGTGATTGTTAGCGTCGTACGATACTCCCAATGACGGCGCCGGCACCTGTGTCACGGACTTGTCCGTCAGGTTCCCGAACCCGTCGTAGCTGTATGTCTCTCCCCACTTCGACCCCGCCGACGCCCCCGTCAGCCGGTTCAGCGCATCGTAGGTGTAGGAAACGTTTGTGTCTTCAACCGTCACATAATCGTTCGAGCTGGTGATCCGCCCGTTGTTCTGCGTGGCCGAGTAGTTGTACTGCATGTTCATCAGGCTCCCCAGGTTCATGTTCGTCACCTGCAGCAGGCTGTTGTAAGTCAGCGTCTCATAAATGTAGTTCTCATAGACCGGTTCTCCATAATACAAGTTCAGCAATTGCCCCGCCGGCCCGTACCCCGCCGTCGCTACGTTTAACGGCCCGTAGCCATTGTTATAATCCACCGCCATCCCGTTCAGCCGCGCCACGTTGTCGTACTGATAGGTGTACGTCGGCCCCGGCGACCCTGGATACGTCATCGACGCCATCTTCCCTTCATTGTCCCACTGATAGTTGGCCACCATGCTCGACGAATACGGCGTGCCGGGGTTGTTCGGGTTGTACATCTGCAGAGTCATCGTTTGCGTCGTCACCCGCCCCGCGCTGTTGTACCCGTATTGGTAAAGGAACGGCAGGCTGTAGCCCTGGTTGTCCTGGCGGCCAAACCCTACCTGCGCCAGCCGCCCCATGCCGTTGTACCAGTAGCTCGCCCATTGGTTCGGGTCCGCGACGAAGGTGCCGCCCGACATCGTGCCGTAAACCACCGACCACACCCGGCCATAGGCATCGTAGGTGTACTGCGTCTGGTGTCCCAGCGCGTCGGTGCGCGTGGCCACGTGGTGCGCGTTGTCGTAGGTATAGGTCACCGTGCCGTTTTCCGGATTGGTGGCGCTGGTCATGTCCGCGCCCATGTAGGCGAACGTGCGCGTCTGCGTGCCCTGCGGCCGCGTCATCGATACCTGCGTGAGTTGACTCAGGTCATTGTATGCGTAGCTCGTCGTCCAGTTGGCTCCGCCTGCCGGATTCGGTTCCGTCACCAGGGTAAGGTTGCCGAACGCGTCCACCGTCGAGGTCTTCCACTTAAGCGCTGCGTCCGTCACCGTGATGCTGTTGCCCGCATAGCTGGTCCTGGTGGTGCTGGCCCCGTCCGGCGCCGTCACCGTCAGCGTCCGCCCCGACCCGTCGTAGGTATACGTGGTCCACACCGGGCTGTCGGTCACCGGGTTGAAGGGTTGCGACACCCGCGACACCTTCAGCAGCGGCGAGCAGGCGCACGGCGCGTACTGCGTCAGGACCCGCGAGACCGTGTTGGCGTCCGAAACGGCATCGTGGCCGCTATCCACCTGGATCATTCGTCCGAACCCGTCCAGCGTGGTCTTCTTCCACTTGTTGTTCACCGTGGCCGTCTGCGTGGGCGGACTGTAGGCGTACGTGTAGGTGGTCACCGCCCCGTCCGGAATCTGCGATTGCGAAGGCCGCCCATAAGCATCGTACGTGGTGGTGGCCGAATTCGTCCCCGGCGCCGTCACTGAGGTCGCCGCGAAGGAGCTGGCATAGGTCATGGTGGTATTCAGGCCGGTGTTCCCGTTGGGTGTCACCGTAGCCGGCAGTGAATAGCTGGTCGTGGAATCGGTCGATACCCCCACCGAGTTCCCGGTCCCGTCCACGGTCTGGTACAACACCCCGGCCGTGTCGTAGGCATAGCACCGCGTGTTGCCGCTGATCAGTCCGGTGGTCTGCGTCAGGTTGCCGCGGTAGGTGAAGCCGGTTCCGTAGTTCGTGTTATCGTGCATCGACTGCGCCTGGCTCAGTTGCAGCCCGCCGATGCCCGTGCACGTGGGCGCCGGGCTGCCGTCGTAGCTGTTGGTCACCAGGGTCGTCGTGTTCGGCGTCACGAACGCCGAAGTCAGCCGATTGTATATGTAGTGCGACGCATAATTACTGCCCGTGAGGTACGAGTAGGTGTAGGTGCGCGTCGGCGTGCTGCTCCCATAATCGTAGACTTGCGACTGCGTGAGGTTGCCGTGCGTGTCCAGCGTCTGCACCGTCTTGGTGTCGGCCTCGGAACTGGTGTTGGGGCTCAGCTTGGTCACTACCGTGCCCACGTAAGGCCGGCCGGTGCCCTGCCCCGAATTGTCGGTCGTCCACGTATAGTCCTTGTGCAGCAGCACCGCGCCAAAGCTTACGTCGTGCTCCTCATAGGCCGTCGCCAGCCCAGGGAAGGAATTGCCATTCGTGCTGAACGTCCAGACTTTCTGCGGGTTATTGGCGCCCACATCCGTCAGCGTGGTCGAGCCATGCCAGACCGCCCCGTTGTCCATCCCTACGTTCCACCGATACTGCGTCCCACCGCTCGAAAGCTGCAGGTAACGCGTTTGTATCTCGCGGTAGCTGCGTCCGCTGGTGCTGTAGGTATAGGTCCGGTAGGCCCATTGCAGAATCCCGCCCAGCGGTGTGGTCATCTGCGTCATCTCGCCCGAGTTGTCGTACTGGAACTGGTTCGCGATATTCAGCCCGGTCACCGTCGCCGCCGTAAGCATCGTCACGTAGCCGCGCGACGTCAGCCCAAACGGCTCCAGGAGCTGCTGATAAGCTGTAGAGAACGAGTAGTTCTCGGTGGTCCCCAAGGTGTTGGTGATCCCGGTCAGATGTGGAGGGTAGTCGTAGTTGTTGTAGGTAAATTGGTAGTTCCCGGCGCCGCCATAACAGCCGCCTTGCTGATACCCGAGGCATCGCGCGTCGAAGATCTGGTAGATCCGCGAACTCGTGTTAGTATTGCCCCAGCCGTAGCCCGCGGCAGGGGCATAGTTCAGTAGAATGGAGTTCCCATTCGTGTCCTCCATGGTCGAGGGATACATCGTTCCCGCGTCCTGTTCCGACGACACCGAGGTCACATTCATCAGCCAGAAGCTGCCATCCGGGAAACACAGGTAGTCGTTGTTAGCGTTGAACGCCGCGTGCGTCGAGTCGAGCGACGTCCACACGCCGCCGTTGTTCTGGTCCAGCCGGTACTCCGCCCCGGTCGAGTCCGAATATACATAGTGGTCGATCGATCCGTTGAGCCACACCGGCCGGATCGACCCTGCTTGCAGCTTCCATCCCAGGCCTTCGCCCAAGTCTAGCCCCGTAAACCAGGTCGCGCCGTTCCCCGTCCGCCACATCTGCGAATTGTAGCTCAGCGCGAACGTCACTCCCCACCCGCCGCGCCCCAGCGCCTTCAGCAGCGGAATCGAGAAGTTCAGATTGCCCGATTGCATGTCGATCTGCTCTCCCGCCGCTCCCCAGTACGCCCCATCCGGGCGCACTCCCACCCGGCTCTCGTCCCCTGGCGAGGTCGGAACGGTCACCGAATAGGTCGTAGCCGTGGAATAGTTCCACTGCAGGTCGTAGGCCTGCAACGAGTACGTGTGGCTACTGCCCGGTGCGACCGTCTCGTCCGACCACTGCGGCGCGGGCGTCGTTCCCAGCAGCACGCCATCCAGGCTGATCTGGTAACCCGCCAGCCCCATCCCATTGGGATCGTCCGATCCAGCGGGCCACTGCAAATCCACCTGGCGCAGAGACGCCACCGACTGGATCGATGACTGACTGATCGGCGGCGGCGGCACGTGATCGATTCGCCAATCCCAACCATGAGGCCCTCATGGAATCACCACCCCGAACTTGTCGAGGCTGAAGTCTTTCTTGTATTTTCTCAGCGCAGTCTCGATGGCGTCCTTCGAATCCTTACCCTTCACAAAGACCGTGAGCGATTTGTCGCTCAGGACGGCATTGAACGCAGCCATATCCCGCGAAACGAGTTCCACGATTGCGTATTTCCCGTCGTCGCTGGCCACGTGCATATACCCGATGATGGTGGGTGGAGTCGGACTCGCTGCGCCGGAGGGTGTCATTGCAGTCCCCGCCTGGGCACCGCTAGCGGTCGCCGGCACCGGCGCATACAGAGGCCGCTTCGGGTCCGCCTGGGTCCCCTGGCCCACATAGGGGGCCACGAAGATCACGCGATGGTAAATGTTTTTAGGGTCGACACGGCGCTGCGCGGACGCGACGGACGCCAGCACCAGCAACCCCCAGAAAAGACGTTGGCTCATGGTACCTCCAGCCTTACTAGGAGATTCATATCTTAAGAATGTATTATATGATTTTGGAACGTACTGTCAAGGAACTTAATCTTGGCTCGGTGAAAAACATCACACCCGATACGTGGCTGGGAGAAAGGCGGAGAACCAGGTCCGAAAATCAAGCAACAAAACCAGGGGACCAATTACCCAATTCCAAGCTTTGGAATTGGATAGCTCTCTCGAAAACAGCCCGATCGCACGCACCGCCGCCCATTCTCATCCTGGCGGATGTGGTCTTCTTCATAACGGCGCACACTGGCCCCGCTTTGCCCTCACCATCGATTCTCCCCGGCGCGCTGTGGCACACTGAATGAACCGGACCCCTGATGCTTACCGATCGACAGATTCTTGAAGTACGCTCGCACTTTCCCCTTCTGCGCGAAAAGACCTGGCTATACAACTGCTCGCAGGGGGCCTTGTCGGACGCGGTCGAAGGCGCGCTGATGGACTACGCGCAAAGCTGGCGCACGTCGCTGGATCCGTGGCGCGATTGGGTCGGCGCCTACGAAGCCCTGCGCGCCGGGTTCGCCCGCTTCATTGGCGCGGAGCCGGATGAAATTGCCGTCGTGACCAGCGCGTCGGCCGGCATTAACCCGATCGCCAATGCCATGGACTTCAGCCGGCGCAACCGCGTGGTGCTGGGCGAATACGAATTCCCCACCATGGGCCACATCTGGCTGGCGCAACGGCCGCGCGGAGCGGAGATTCACTTTCTGAAAGGGGTGGGCGACTCCCTGCCCCTGGATCTGTATGAGCGCTCCATCGACGAGCGCACTTGCGTGGTGCCGCTGACGCAAGTTTCCTTCGTCAACGGATTTCGCGCGGACGTCGCCGGCATCACGCGAATTGCGCATGAACGCGGCGCCCTGGTCTTTCTCGACGGCTACCAGGATTGCGGAACGCGCCCCATGGACGTGAAGGCGCTGGACGTCGACTTCTTCGTGACCGGCGCGCTGAAGTATCTGCTGGGGCCGTCTGGTGTGGGATTCCTGTATGTGCGGCGCAGCCTGGTGGAAACGCTCACGCCCACGTTGACCAGTTGGATGGCCCAGCGCGACGTCTTTGCGTTCGACACCCAGCATCTCGACCCGGCTCCCGCGGCCCGGCGCTTCGAGAGCGGCACGCCGTCGATTCCCAACATCTACATGGCGCTGGCCGCGCTCGAATTCCTCCAGCAAATTGGCATGGAAAACGTGGCCTCACAGGTGGAGCGTCTGACGCATGCCTTTGTAGCGGGCGCGAAGAAGCTGGGAGTTTCGAGCAAGACCCCCGCCGATACCGTGGGCCCGCTGGTAGTGCTGCGCTCGCGCGACGCCGGCGCTATGGTCGCCCGCCTCGCGGCCCGCGGCATCGCGCTCTCGGCGCGGCGCGACGGAGTCCGTTTCGCCTTCCACGTCTACAACACCATGGAGGATGTGGAGACGGCGCTCCAGGCGCTCGGAGAAAATCTGGATCTGATGGTGCTGGAATGAGCGGCCGCATCGAGCAACGCGAGCAACTGGCCCGCCAGCTCAGCTCGAAGCAACTCGCCATGATCGCCATCGGCGGCGCCATCGGGACGGGCCTGTTTCTGGGCAGTTCGCTCGCGGTCCACACGGCCGGTCCGGCTGTGATCGTCAGCTACTTCATCGGCGCCGTGATCACGCTCCTGTTGATGGGCGCCCTTTCGGAGATGGCGGTGGCGCATCCTACCGCCGGGTCGTTCGGCGTGTATGCGGAGATCTACCTGCACCCCTGGGCCGGGTTCACCGTCCGTTACACCTACTGGGCGGCGCAGTGCATCGCCATCGGCGGAGAAGCCACGGCCATCGCCATCTACTGCCAGTGGTGGTTTCCCAATACCCCAAAATGGCTCTGGATTCTGGGCTTCGCCTGCGCGCTGTTGTACATCAATGCGCGCAGCGTGGGCAGCTTCGGCAGCTTTGAATACTGGTTCGCCATGATCAAAGTGGTGGCCATCGTTCTGTTCATCGTGTTCGGGGCGGCGCTGCTGGCGGGAATCGGGCGCAGCCAGGCAGTGGGCTTTTCGAACATCACGGCGCACGGAGGCTTTCTGCCAACCGGATGGCGCGGCGTGTGGATGGCCATGGTGTTTGTGATCTTCAGCTACCTGGGGACCGAGGTGGTGGCAGTCACGGCCGGCGAAGCCAAAGACCCCGCCACCGCCGTGCCGCGCGCCATGCGCACCATGGTGGGACGGCTGATTCTCTTCTACCTGGGCGCAATTGTGGTGCTGATGTGCATCGTGCCGTGGAACCAGATCCAACCGGGATCGGACGTCACCGCCAGTCCCTTCGTCAAGGTATTCCAATTGATCGGCGTGCCCGCGGCAGCGCACCTGGTGAACTTTGTGGTCATCACAGCCGCGGCCTCCAGCATGAACTGCAATCTCTACCTGGTGAGCCGCATGATGTTTTCTCTGGCGCGCGGCGGTTATGCGCCGGCGGCCTTCGGGCGAGTTTCCGCGCGCGGAACGCCGGTGCCGGCCCTCATGGTCTCTGCTGCCGGCCTGGCGCTGGCCATCCTGGTGGCGCTTCTCTTCCCTGACAGCGCCTTCGTGTATCTATTTGGCATCTCGCTTTTCGGCGGCCTTTACGCCTGGCTGATCATCTTCGTGACGCACTTGCGTTTCCGGCCGAAGTGGGACGCCGCCGGCCACCCGCCGCTGCCGGTACGGATGTACGGCCACCCGTTCGGGTCGCTGGCCGGCACGGCCGCCATCGCGGCGATCATGGCGACCACCTGGTGGGTGGAAGGCATGCGCGTGACGTTGATCGCCGGGCTCCCGTGGCTGGCTGTGCTGACGGTGGCCTATTTCGGGGTAATGCGAAAACGGGCCGCCCCGGTTTAGGAGCATATCGAAATGGAAGACAACATCCTGCTGCAGTTCGCCCAGGCGCTATCCGCAGGCGCGATCCGCGTCATTGATTTGACCCAACCGCTTGAAGCCGGAACGCCGGTTATCCAGTTACCGCCGGACTTCGGCAAGACCTGGCCGTTCCGTCTGGAGGAGATCTCGCACTATGACGGCCGTGGGCCGGCCTGGTACTGGAACAATTTTTCTTGCGGCGAACATACCGGGACGCATTTCGATGCGCCGGTGCATTGGGTTTCCGGCAAGGACTATCCGAACAACACGACCGACAGCATTCCGGTGGAGAAATTCATTGCCCCGGCTTGCGTGATCGACGCGTCACGGGAGGTTGCTCAAGACCCGGATTTCCTGCTCACGCCGCGTCACGTGGAAGCCTGGGAAGAGCGCCACGGCCGCGTGGAAGCAGGCTCCTGGGTGCTGATGCGGACGGACTGGTCGAAGCGCCACGACGCCGCAGCCTTCCTCAATATGAAGGAAGACGGCTCGCATGTGCCGGGGCCGCACCCGGAGTTGGTGCCCTTCCTGGCGAAGGAACGCGATGTCATCGGATGGGGCTCGGAAGGCGTCGGCACGGACGCCGGTCAGGCCTATCGATTCGACCCGCCGTTCCCGTGCCACAGCATCATGCACGGCAGCAACAAGTTCGGTCTGGCCAGCCTGACGAATCTGGATCGGTTACCGCCCAAGGGAGCCCTCCTCGTGACGCCGCCGCTCAAGATTGTGAATGGCTCCGGTAGCCCCTGCCGCGTCCTGGCACTGGTGGCCCGCTGAATAGCGAGTGTGCACTTGACTGTGGGGCAGCCAATCCTGGCTGCCGCCGGCTTTCAGCCGGCGCCTGCGGGGATCGAAGACCCGTGCATGTCCGAAAAAGCCGCCTGAAAGGCGGCTGCAGGCAAGATTGCCTGCCCCGCAAAACTGGCAGAACCTCGGCCGCACTACACTAGGTGGGGCAGGCGGTGCCGCCTGCCCGGCCTCTAGCCTGCCCGGTCCCTAGGCGCGCCGTTCAGGAGATTTCGGTGTACACTGTCTCGTACCATGGGAACGCAGCGTGGAGATCCAGGCTAATATGCGATTCATCCCGCAGAACCGAACGAGTAAGCAAGCTACATCGGCCATTGTTCTCATACTCGCCTTGCTGCTCTCCTGTAATACGCCCGACAGCATCGCCAGGTTCTGCTCCTCCGCGGCGATCACTCTGAGAACCGGTGACGCTTTCTTCGATGACATGAAGGCCTCGTGCATCCGGGAAGCGCGGACACGCGAGTCCTTCGGCGCCTTCACGGTCTCGGATCCAAATCCTGCCGCGTGCAGCGATATCGGCAATCAGGCTGCTGGCCTCAAGGCGGCATCCAAAGTCATTTCGAACTATTTCAGCGCTTTGAATGACCTCGCTTCCTTCGGAACCAGCAAAGCTGGCGACGACGCCAAGGACCTCCTCGCCAAGGTATCTACTCAAGCCAAGCTGAGCGCCGCGCCGCAGGCGGCGCTTGCTTCCGTTGCCGGCTTCCTCACTCGGGTGGCGACATCCGCTTACCAGCAGAAGCAACTGGCGGACGACATCGTGAAAGTTCACGAGGATATCAGAGTTTCGCTCGATGGCCTCGGCGATGCCGTCGGCGTAGTCTACCTCCATCAGTTGCAGGACGAGGAGAAGAAGACCGCCACTCGCTATTCGGAATTTCTGCTGCAGCACCAGGGGGCGGCCGAAATGATTCTCGTACTGGACTCCCGCTGGCAAAGCGATCGCGCCAGCTTCGCCGCCAAACAGACCGCGGCCCTGAATTACAAGGCGGCCCTCGATACCCTGGCCAGGGGCAATGACGATCTGGCGGCCCATGCCCACGGCCTGAAGGCGAAAGAACTGCCGGGCCTGCTCAGCCCCTATGCCGCGCAATTGGAGAGTTTGGTCCCGGCAATTCAGAAGGCGTTCTTTTAGGAGACTGAGCGATGCCGATCGATCCCGTAAAACAGGCGGAAGAGCTGGCGCAAATCTTCTTCAATCTTTCCAACGCAGTGGACGACTTCCGCTTGGGCAACTTCAACGCGCTCTCGCCCACCGAGCAGCAGCGGCTCAAAGACCAGGCGCAAGCGCTGGACACTCGCGGCCAGCAATATACGGCCGATGCCTTGGGTGCAATCTTGCAGGGCATTCAGCCCCACCTGCAAAATATCAAGCAGGCCACCCAGAGCGCGCAAGATGCGCTCGCCCACTTGAACAACGTGGTCAAGGCGATCACCATCGTGGATGCTGCCGTTGCGCTAGTCGGCTCAATTGTAACGGGCGACTTAGGATCGATCGGCGACAACGTGCAAGGCCTCTTCCAAGCAATCGACACCTAGCAGTGTATGCACTTGACCGTGGGGCGGCCAATCCTGGCCGCAGCCGCCTTCAGGCGGCTCTCGCCCTTCTGTATGACTGCCCATCTATTTCCTGGACGCTGGCTAGCTTGTCCCGAATTCCTTTCCGAATTCGATCCCGATCCTTCGCAATCCCTCGCTGAGAAACTCCGGCCTCCCGCCCAACCACAGCCGCACAAATCCTTCCAGGCCCAGATGCACGCCCGGCACAATCAGCACGCTCTGGTTCACGCGGACGCGCTCGCACAGCGTGTAGCTCGGCGTCGGCGAGTTGTACCGCACCAGGCAGAGAGCGCCCGCGCGCGGCTCGCGAAACTCCAGTTTGCCGCCGAAGGCCTCCACCCACTTCCGCATGATCGGCAAATTTTGCTGCAGAATGGCCCGCGTGCGCGCGTACAGCCTCTCGCGGTTTTCGGCCTGTACCGCCACGCGCGCCACCGCATCGGAGATCTTATTCGGCCCGATAGTGATGTAATCGTGCTGGCTCCAGCACTGCGCCACCACTTCCTTCGGACCGGCGATCCAACCGATGCGCACTCCCGGAATTCCGTAGGCTTTCGAAAGCCCGCTGGTGACGATGACGCGGTCGCTCATGCCCCAGAAGCTGCGCGTGCGCTCGCAATGAATCTCCGCGCCGAGATAGACTTCGTCGGCCAGTAAATAAGCACCCACTTGCTCGCAGCGCGCCACCATACGGCGCATGGCTTCTTCGCTGAGCACCGAGCCCGTGGGATTGTTGGGATTCGAGAGATACACCAGCCGCGTCTTTTCGTTGACGGCCTGGTCGAATTCGTCCCAATCCGGCTCCCAATCGCCGTCGAGCAGCAGGCGGAAGGGGAGCAGCCGCGCGCCACAGCTCTTCGGCAGCCCGCCGTACTGCATGTAATTGGGGACTTCCATGGCCACCTCATCGCCGTCGCGTAGCAGCGAGAGCGCCAGCAGGTAGTTGGCCTCCGAGGTGCCGTTGGTAACCTCGATGTGCTCCGGCGTCGAGCCGGGATAGAGCGCGGACAGGGCTTCGCGCAGCGGAATGGTGCCGTTCGACTGGCTGTAGCCCAGCGGCATACTCAGAATGCCGTTCAGGTCGAGCCCCATTTCCCCGAGCTCCAGCAGCGTCACGGGCCGCACGCCGCTCTCACTCATATCCATTTCGACGAGGTTTTCCCACGTCGACTGCATGCGCTCCATCTCAAACGGTTCGATCTTCAATTGAGCCTCCCGAAACAGTATTCGGCGATGTACAGGTCCTCGACGCCGAGCCCGGTGAGGTCGCAGACGCTGACCCCGGCGCCGTCCCACGCAGGCGGAGTTTCGCAGAACGCGCCGATCTCCATCGCCCGTTCCCGCGCGCCCGGCGCGTGCTGCAATTCTCCCAGCTTCTCACACTGGCGGCGCGAATCCACCAGCAACAGCGCTGCTTTTGTGAGGATTTCAGGGTCGAGCTCCTGTTTCCCCGTGGAATCCGCGCCGACCGCGCAAATGTGCGCGCCGGCCTGCACATCGGCCGCGGCCAGCAGCGCCTGGCGCGACGACGTGGTAGTGACGATGAGGCGCGTGCACTGGGCCAACTCGCGCGGCGACCCGGCGATGTGAACCGCCGCGCCCGGCGCAATGACGGCGAGATCGCGCGAGCATTCGAGCGTCCGCTCCACTGAGCGGCCCCAAATCCAGATTTGTTTCAGGTTGAGTACTTCAGCGTGCATCCGCGCTTGCAGGCGAGCCTGCACGCCGGTACCGAGGATGCCGATGCTTTCGTCGCGCCGCCCGAGCTCGCGCGTCACCATGGCAGCCACGGCGGCCGTGCGCAAATCCGTGAGGTGGCCCTCATCGGCCAGCATCGCTACGGGCTCGCCGGTTTCGGCCGACGCCAGCAGCACCATGCCGTTCCCGGTGGGCATATCGCGCGCCACGTTGCCCGGAAAAGTGGACGCCACTTTCAGCGCGAAATACCGGCCGCCGCGCCGGTAACTGGACTTCATGTGGACTTCGGCCCGCTCCGCCGCAATGTCCAGGTGCATCGGCATGGGAGTGTCGCATTCGCCGCGGGACTGGGCGATTAAAGCGTCGCGCATGCAATTGATGAGATCGGGGTAAGCCAGCGCGCGCCGGATTTCGGACAGTTCGATGATTCGCAAACCGTTGTCCATTTTAGCGCGCTGGACGCACGGAGAACCCCGAACGCGATAGAATTCGCGTATGCGAAGATTTGCCCTCTGGTTACTCGTGCCCGCCACCGTGGCCCTGGCCGGCGACTTTGACGGACGGTGGGATGCATTCATTACGTCCGGCGGAGCCCACGTTCCTTTCCGTATGGAAGTTACCGAATCGCCCGTTCGCGTCTGTTTCTTTGAAGACACCCAGCCGGCCTGCTCCACCTCGGCCGACCTCAAAGACGGAGCCCTGACGGCCCGCTGGGACTACATCAACACGGAATTGCAACTGACCGCGAAAGACGGCACGTTGACCGGAAGCTATCGGAATCTCCGAACCCCGCGGCCGAGCGCGATTGACGGTAAGCATTATCAGCCGCCGCCTGCTCCCACGCAGCCACCCGCGAAATTCGACGGCGAATGGGAGGTCCACACGAAAGCGGCCACGGTCGGGAATCAGTTGCTGCTGCAACAGTCCGGCGCCGATCTGAAGGGCACCATCCTGAGGGTGGACGGCGACGTCGGCACGCTGGTGGGCCGCGTGGACGGCAGCCATTTTCTGATCAGTCATTTCTCGGGCGACCGCGCGGTCTCGCTCGAAGGCACTTTACTGGCCGACGGAAGCATTGACCTCACGCAGGGCAACTCCAAATTGACTGCGCTCCGTCCGGCCGCGGCACGCGCGCGCAACCTCCTGCCCCCCGAAGATCCAGCGATGTACGCGAGGGCCAAGGATCCCGCCGCTAAGTTCCATTTCAGCCTTCCGGACGTTAACGGCAAAACCGTGACGGAAGATGACTTCGCCGGTAAGCCATATATCGTGACGGTGACGGGAAGCTGGTGTCCGAACTGCCGCGACGAAGCGCCCTTCCTGGGGGAGTTATACAAGAGTTATCACTTGCAGGGCCTGGACATCGTCGGATTCTGCTTCGAATACAACGATGACCCCACTTACGCTCCGCTTAAGGCCTTCGTCCGCAAGTACGCGATCGCCTATCCGATGCTGCTGGCGGGCCCGCCCGGCAAACTCGGTGACGCCGTGCCTCAGGTCGAACATATCGGGGCCTATCCCACTTCGATTTACATCGGGAGAGATGGCCGCATCAAGGCCGTCCACACCGGCTTCCCGAGCATCGGCAGTGGCGAAGAACTGACGCGCGTAAAGAAAGAAGTGAAGGACATCGTGGAGCAGATGCTGGCCGACAAGGCGGCGAAGTAAGAGCCTGTCATGAAAGTGGGACAGACGATCGGTTTTTGTCGTCTGTCGGTGTGCTGCGCTTTGCCGAGGCCGGACAGGCCACAAAAGGCGATGGCCTGTCCCACTTACGGTTTCGGGATCGCCACCAGGGGCCATCTCACATACTTGATGCGCTCCCGCCGCCAGGTGTAAGTGATGTGCAGAGTGCCGTCGCTCGCCTGGATCATCGCCGGGTAGGAGTACTCGCCCGGTTCGGTCTCCAGCGCGTGAAACTCCGTCCAGTGGTCGCCATCCGCGCTCACCGCCAGGTTCAAAGGGCTGCGTGCCGTGGCGCTGTGGTTGTACACCATCACGAAACGGCCGTCCTTCAAACGCACCACGTCAATGCCGGCATTGGGATTGGGAAGATCGATGGGGTGAGCGCCGGTCCACGTCACGCCGCCGTCCGGCGAATCGGCCACCACAATCCGCCCGAACTGCGACCGCGCGTAAAACCGCACGTGCTTGCCGCCCATCCAGACCACCACTGGTTGGATGATGCCGCCGCCTTCCGCGCGAATGGGACCGTGGCGCGTCCAGGTCTTTCCCTGGTCGGTGCTGCGCTCGATCCACGCCGACCACGATTGGTAGCTCTCCACTGAGGTTCCGCTCACGATGGTTCCATCCGGCAGCACCAGTGGCTTGGCGCGAATGGGCCCGTAGATGCCGGCCGGAAGGTGCTCCGCCTCCGACCAGGTTTTGCCGTCGTCGCGGCTCGACATCCGGCCGGCCGTCCACTGTTGCGGTCCCGGGCCGAACTTATAGTAGAGCCACAGCACGCCATCGCCGGAGCGGAACAGCACCGGATTCCAGGTGGCGATATTCGGCTCGCGCACCAGCTCGGCGGGCGCGCTCCAATATCCGTTTTGCCGGCGCGCGCCCCAGATGGCCACGTCCGGCCGGCCCTCCGCCGTACCGCCGAACCAGGCCGCCATCAACTCGCCGGGGCGCAGCTCGACGATGGTGGAAGCGTGGCACGAGGGCGTGGGCATGCGCTCCGCGACGAACTCCGAGGTCTGCGCGCCGAGCGAGGCTTGAAGAAGAAGACAGGCCAGGAGGCCTGTCCCACAGTGGGACAGGCCTCCTGGCCCGTCATTGGCAAGTCTAGGGTTAGTCATCCTGTCTCTTCCCAATCGCGATCAGCGACTTAGTAACTCCCAGAAACCGCTCGCGCAGGATGCGCGCCGCCGGAAACAGCGCCCGCAGTTCGCGCGGCCCCAGTAGCCGGATGTCCCGCAAAAAATGTTCGGTATAGAACTCGCGCCGGTCCGGCGCCGGCCGTGCCACAGCGCTCCACACCGTGCCGCGCCGCGCTACCGCGCGCTGCCACGGTTTCGGCAGCCAGTGAAGGAACGGCGTCAATAGATGCTGCTCCACGGGAAACCAGCGATTGGGCGTCTGCACCCAGAATCCGCGCCCCACCCGCGCTACCTCACGCGCGAAGCGCTGCTGGCTGGCGGCATCGCCGACGTGCTCGATCACCGAATTGCTGAAGACTACATCGAATGACTGGTCGCCAAACGGCAGCGCGCGCCCGTCTCCCGCCACCCATTGGGCCGCGCCCGCCATGTCGGCGCGGGCCCGCGGCATGTTCAGCAGGACCAGGCGCGGCTGCACGGGAACCATTTGCCAATCGTCCGGCGTGCCGCCCACATCCAGCACACGCGTCTCCCGGCCGACCGAGAACTCCCGCACAAAGCGCTGCATGCGCCGGCGGCGGAAGCGCCGCGAGAGCCGTTCAAGCCCGGACCGTAGCGGAGGCACACTTACATCTTGCCTCGAACCGCCGCGTCGAATGAAATCCGGTTGTCTTCCAGGATCGAGCCCGTGGCCCGCGCCAGCGCGGCCTTGGCCTTCACATAGGAACTGCGCGCCGCCACTTCGGTGGATTTCGCCTGCGCCAGCAGGCTGGCGTACTGGATGACGAAGAAGCTGGTGGAAGAGCCCACTTCGAATTTCGCCTGCTCGGCCTCGAGCGATTCCTGCTGCAGGCGGCTCGCTTCCGTCGCGGCCTGGTAGGACGCCCGCGAGCGGCGCATGGCAATCAGCGCGTCTTCCACTTCCAGACGGGCCTGGTTCTGCAATTGCCTCAGCCGCACTTGCGATTGCTTCACTTGCAGTTCGTCGCGCGCCAGGTCTGCTTCCGCGATGCGATTGTGGATCGGCAGCGTCACTTGCACGCCGATTCCATAAGTGGGGTAGTTGCGGGCCAGCACCTGCTCGAGCGCGCTGCCATAACCGCCGTTATAACCGGGGTAGGCATTGCCTGCCAATGGATTCAGCGTTCCGCCCAGCCCGTTGTTCTGCATCATACCCACCAAATCCACTTCGGGAAGCGTCGCGTTACGCGCGCCTGCGAGACCAGTTAACGAATTCTCAATCTGCAATCGCGCCTGCCCCACGTCCGGCCGGTTCTGTAGCGCGCCGGCAATCAGATCCTGCATCGGGATGAGTTCGTCCTGCTCCGGTATGGTCAGGGTGTCGGTGGGAATAATATGGGCCGCGCGGATTTCGGCATCGTCGTTGCCACGCCGCGTCAGCACGGTCTTGAGGATGGCCTCCTGCTCCTCCACCAGGCCATGCGCGTTAATCACGTCCTGGCGCGCCGAAAAGACCTGAGCGCTGGCGCGCGCCAGCTCCACGCGGGCCAGCGTCCCCACGTCCACCTGCGCCTGGGTGTCGCGCTGCAGCTTCTCGGCCAGCGTCACGGTCTCCTGTTTCACCTTTTCGTCTTCGGTCAGCGCCACGAAATCCGTATAGAGGCGGATAACGCCGTAAACCGTCGCGATGAGCTGCTGCTGAAACAGCAGGCTGGTGATCTTGCGTTCGTTGGCGGCGATGCGGATGAAACGCCGGTTCAGGCTGGCCCCGAAACCTCGCAGCAGCGGCTGCGTGACCGTCACTCCCAGGCTCGAGCCGGAAAACGGCTGGAGGCCGCTGGTGAGGGAGTTCCAGTTGGTATGGTAGTTGGCGAAACTCGCCGACGCTACCGCGCCGCTCACAAACCCTTGCCCGATTCCCGCGTTGGCCGTCGTGGTATTGGTCACCAGCGCGTTGGTCCCATAGGATTGGAAACTGGTCTGCGGAGTGGTTTGGTGGGTAAAGTTCAAGATGCCGCTCGCCACCGGATCGTAGACCGGAACGGCGGTGCCACTCGACTGCCCGATGGTGCCTTGCAGCGAGTAATTATCCTGCGGCTCCCCCAGCACGCCCAGCTCCAGCGCGTTGGTGACCACCGACGTTCCGGCCGTAGCGCGCCCCGCCGACGCCGCGCTGGTCACCACCGGGCTCAACGGCCCGCCCACGCCCACCGGCACTTCCGCAATCGTGAAGTTGAGCCCGCGCACCGTGCCGCCTCCTTGCGCCCGCAGCAGTTCGGCATCGCCCTGCGGCATCAGATAACGTTCGAGCTCGATATCCAGGTTGTTCTCGATCGCCAGCGCCAGCGCGTCCTGCAACGATAGGTACAGATTGCCCGCGCGCATCAACTCGTGAACCCGCGGCGAGTTCTGGAAACTGACCTGAGGCGCGGCCACGCCCGGCCCCGCCACAAGCCAACAGGCAAGCAAAACGCTAAGGATTGATTTGCACATGGCTAATTTCCTGATGAAGATTTGTGACGAAGTGGCGCACGCACTCGTGCGTGCCGCGTCGGCACTCATGCCGACGCCTGGCCCCGGCGGATTGTCCGTACCACACAGGGGTGTCGAGACGAGTCTCGGCACGGCACGCACGAGTGCGTGCGCCACTTCATGAGGCCCCAAGTGGGGAAAGTCGGGTAGGTATTTGGAGCTTGGTGAATATTCCATTTTGTACCGAGGCTGAAGACCGGCGCGGAACAAGATCTAGCGGGACACGACGCTAGCGCTTCACCGCTGCCGGTTGGGGAGCCTGAACCGGCTTGACCTTGACGCCCTCGCGCACCACATCGCTGGGGTTGGCTACCAGTTGCTGCCCGAGTTGCAAGCCTTCCAGCACCTCCAGGTGGTCGCCGAAATCGCGGCCCAGTCGAATCCGCGTGAAATGCACCACGCCGTCGGGCCCCACCACCGCCGCCTGCGGCCCGTCGCTGCGCACCACCAGGGTCGAGCCGGGAATCAACAGAGGCGGATCCTGCCGCGGCACCGCCAGGTCCACCTGCGCGTACATGCCCGGCATCAGCGCGCCAGTTGCATTCGCGACCTGCACTTCCACTAATAGCGTGCGCGTGGCCGGATCGAGCGAGTTTGCCGTGCGCGTCACTTCGCCCGGGATCTTGATGCCCGTGCGCCCCACAATCTCCAGCGTGGCGTGCTGCCCCACCCGCACGTTGCCGGCATCGGCCTGCGGAACGTTGAGATAAGTGCGTAGCCGGCCGGTCTGCGCGATGCGATAGAGCAGCGTGCTGCCTTCGTTCACCAGCGCTCCCACGTCGATGTTGCGCACCGTGATCACGCCCGCAAACGGCGCCCGCACCGTCAGGTAATTCTTCAGATCGTTGATCCGCGCCAGGTTGGCTTCCACCGCCGACGCGCTGCCGCGCGCCGCGTTCACCGCTTTCTCCAGCGCCTGTACGTTGGCCTGCTGGGCAGCATACTGCATTTGCGCCGTGTCGTTGTCCTGCCGCGAGATCACATCCTTAACGAAAAGCTGCTGCTGGCGGTCGGCGGTCACCTTGGCCAGCCCTGCATTGCTGCGTCCCTGTTCGAGCGCCGCCTGGGTCTGCTCCGTGTTGCTGTGCGCCTGGTCCACCGTGGCCTTCGCCTGCGCGATCTGTTGATCCAACTCCGGCGCCTCGATCTCCGCCAGCACCTGGCCCTCCTGCACGCGGTCGCCGATATCCACGTAGCGTTTCAGAATATACCCGCTGGCGCGCGCCAGCACCGGCGCTTCCGTCACCGCCTCTATGTTGCCCGCCAGCACCAGGTTGCCCTTTGCCAGCGACCGCTCAACCAGCGCCACGTTCACCACCGGCAGCGCTTCCCCACCGGCCTTCGACTCCTGAGCCAATGCCATTTCCCTCTGTTGCCGCGGAAGGTACCCTAAGAAGTAGCCCGCCACCACCAGCGCAAGCACCAGCGAAATCAACACCGCGAATGTGCGAAACGTCGGGCCCTTATGCACAACGGCCGGCCCGTGGGATTGGCTCGCGGCCAAACGCCGCTTGAGATCTTCAATCTCGGAGCGCAGCCTTTCTTCGTTGGTCTGGATCTCGTTCATGCCATATCCTCGCCCATCATCTCTTCTTGCAGGTGCTCGTGTTCTTCTTCCACAATCCTCCGCTCGTAATCCACCGGGGGTTTCGTTCGCAATAAGCTATACACCAGCGGAACCACAAACAGCGTGGTAATCGTCGCCAGAATCAGCCCGCCAATCACCGCGCGGCCCAGGGGCGCGTTCTGCTCGCCGCCTTCGCCCATACCCAAAGCCATGGGGAGCATGCCGATGATCATGGCGCTGGCCGTCATGATGACCGGGCGGATGCGCGTGTGCCCGGCCTCGAGCGCCGCCGCGCGGGCGTCCAGGCCTTCTTCACGCTGGTCGTTGGCGAACACCACCATCAGAATACTATTGGCCGTGGCCACGCCGATGCACATGATCGAACCCATCAGCGACGGCACGCTGAAAGTGGTCTGCGTCAGGAAGAGAATCCACACGATGCCCGCCATCGCTCCCGGCAGCGCCATCAGAATAATGAACGGGTCCAGCCACGATTGAAAGTTGACCGCCATCAGCAGGTAAACCAGTACCACCGCAAAGATCATCCCCAGCGCCAGCCGGAAAAAGGAGGTTTCCATGGTGGTGATCTGGCCGCGCAGATCGATCGAGCTGCCCCTCGGAAGCTTGACTGAGGCCTGCTTCACCAGTTTCTCCACCGCCGACCCCACCGCGCCCAGGTCCCGGCGGTCCACGTTGGCGTACACGTCGTACACCGGTTGCACATTGTAGTGATTCACGATTTCCGGCGCGATGCCGCGCGAGACGCTCGCCAGGTTGGAGAGCAACTCCGGCCCACCTGACGCCGCGCCGGGGTTGCCATAGGCCAGCGACGACTGGTTGGGAGCCGCGCCCATCCCAGCCGGTCCCGAGGTTCCCGCCGTCGACGTAGCCGTGGTGGAAGTGAAGTTGCCCGCCGCCGCAATCGGCGTCCGCAGAATCGCCGAAAGCGAGTCCATCTTATATTGCGGCGTCTGCACCGACACAAAATAACTGACGCCGCTATTCCAATCCAGCCACTGCGTGGGCGCCACCTGCCCGCTCGACGAGAGCGAAATCAGCATGCTATTGGTGACGTCTTTCTGCGTCAGCCCCACCAGGCCAGCCTTGGTGCGGTCCACATTCAGCCGGATTTCGGGATAGTCCACTACCTGGTGAATGTGCACGTCGGCCGCTCCCGGAATCCGCGCAATCTGAGCTTCGAGGCGCTGCGCGATCTCGTAGTTCGCCGCGATGTTCCGCCCCACCACCTGCACGTCAATCGGCGCCGGCAGCCCAAAGTTCAGGATCTGGTTGGTGATGTTGGCGGCTTCAAAGAAAATCGTCTCGTCGGGAAACTTCTCGTGCAGGCGCCTGCGCAACCGGTCGGTATATTCGGCCGTCGAGCCGTGGTTTTCCGGGTCCAGGGCAATCAGGATGTCGCCGTCGCCCACGCCAAGGGTCGGGCTGTCGCCGAACGCCAGGTTGAATCCGCCGTTCGGAATTCCGATGTTGTCGATGATGTCCTTGAGCTCCCTCGCCGGAATCACCTCCCGGATCTCGTGCTCGATACTGGCAAAAACTTGCTCGGTCTGTTCGATACGTGTGCCCGAAGGCGCACGGGCATGCAGACGCATCTGGCCGGAGTCCACCGTCGGGAAAAAGTCCCTTCCGATAAAATACGCCAGGCCCATCGAACCGATTACAAAAATGCCGAACCCCGCCAGTACCCGGGGGCGGTGCACCAGCGACCACTCCAGCAACCCGACGTAGGCTGCCCGCATCTGCTCGAACCGGCGGTTGAAGATATAGTGCGCCTTCCAAATGGGGCCCTTGCCGCCGGCCGTTTCCCCGTGCTTGCCCTGCGCGTACAACTTCACTTCCGGCCGCAACATGTAGTGCACCATGGTGGGAATCAGGGTGCGCGACAGGAAATAAGAGGCCATCATGGCGAACACCACCGCCATCGCCAGCGGCGTGAACAGATATTTGGCCGCGCCGGTCAGCAGCAGCACCGGCACAAATACGATGCAGATGGAAAGCGTCGAGACGAAGGCCGGCACCGCAATCTGTTGCGCGCCATCCAGCACCGCCCGCACCAGTGGCTTCTTCATCGCCATGTTGCGATGGGTGTTCTCGATCTCCACCGTGGCGTCGTCCACCAGGATGCCCACCGCCAGCGCCATTCCCCCCAGGGTCATCACGTTGATGGTCTGCCCCGCCAGGCTTAGCACGATCAGCGAGACCAGGATCGAAAGAGGAATGGAGATGCAGACGATGATGGTGCTCCGCCAGCTTCCCAGGAAGATCAGTATCATGAGGCCGGTGAGGCAGGCGGCGATCACCGCCTCCCGCACCACCCCGTTGATGGCGGCCCGCACGAAAACCGATTGGTCGAACAGTTGCCGCACGTGAAGCTCCGGCGGGAGCCCCGCCAGAATCCGCGGCAGCGCCGCCTTAACGTTGTTTACCACTGCCAGCGTGGACGCCTTGCCGTTCCGCAGCACTACCAGCAGCGCCCCGCGGGTTCCGTTGGTCCGTACGATGCTGGTTTGCACGGCATAGCCGTCGCGGACCTGCGCCACGTCTCCCAGATAAACCGTCGCGCCGTTCACCACCTTCATCGGCATCGCGTTGATCTCGCTCAGAATCCGCGGGCTGCTATTGACCTTGATCTGGTAGTCCCGGTCGCCGATCTTGGCGGTGCCGGCCGGAAGAATCAGATTCTGGTTGTTGAGCGCGTTTGAGACGTCGGTGGGCGACAGCCCCCGCGAGTAAAGCGCATCCGGATTCAGATCCACCATCACCATCCGGCTCTTGCCGCCAAACGGGGGCGGGGCCGCGCAGCCCTGGATGGTCGCCAGCGGAGTGCGGATGAAGTTCTGCCCCACGTCGTAGAGCTCCTGCTCGCTCATCGTGTCGCTCTGCAGGCCCAGTTGCAGGATGGGGACGGCCGAAGCGTCGTACTTGATAATGCTCGGCGGGGTGGTGCCGGGCGGGAAAATACGCAGCAGCGTCTGGGCGATCGCCGTCACCTGCGAAAGCGCCACCTCCACTTTGGCATTCGGTTGGAAGTAGACGCGCGTCACCGACACTCCGGTATAGGATTGCGATTCGATGTGCTCAATGTCGTTCACCGTAGTGGTCATGGCCCGCTCGAAGATGGTCACCATGCGTTTTTCCATTTCTTCCGGCGAGAGCCCGCCGTAAGTCCACACTACGCTGACCACCGGAATATCGATGTACGGGAAGATGTCCACCGGCATGCTGATAATCGCAGCGACGCCCAGAATGGCGATGAGCATCGCCACCACGACGAAGGTATAGGGGCGCCGTAAGGCTAATCGGACTATCCACATGAAGGTTTAAACCGGCTTGGGCTACTTGGCGCTGATTCAGACGCTTATCTCTTTATGATAATCGAACGCTCGAAATGCCGGGAGACGCCGCCGGAGCAGGTCCGGCTAGCCCTTTCGGGCCATCGGCAGGGCCATTGGCGGCTTGCGGAGCGAAGCCAAATTGTTCGATACTGGCAGTGTTCTCGTACGAATTGTACGAAAGGTACACCTAATGACACGCCTCAATGTCTCGAAAGCGCGGGAAGAGTTTCCCGAAGTCGTAAACCGCGCCGCCTACGGGAAGGAGCGGACTATTGTCTCCCGCCGTGGGAAGGACCTGGCCGCCGTCATTCCCATAGATGACCTCCACCTCCTGGAGCGCCTGGCCCAGGAGGAGATGGACCGCGAGGATCTCAAAGACGCCCGCGCCGCTCTGAAAGAGGCGAAAAAGAAGGGTACCATTCCTCTCCGGGGCCTCATGCGGAAATTGGGAGACTGAGTCCTGGCCTACCGCGTTGAAGTCACTCCCGCCGCTGAGCGGGACCTCCGCAAGCTCGATCCTCACGTCCGAAGGCAGGTGAACCGGGACATTCTCCGCCTGGAAGAGAATCCCCGGCCTCACGGAGTGGAGAAGCTGGAGACGAAGGAGAAGCTCTACCGCGCCTACGTGGGGCCGGGCAAGAACTATCGCGTCATTTATCAGATTCGGGACGAGGTCCTCCTGGTCCTCGTGGTGAAGGTCGGAGACCGGAAGGATGTCTACCGCCGGCTGAAGTGAAACTGCTGTCAGCGGAACCAGCCGCTTTCGATTCGGGCTCGGTCATCTCAATCAGCCTAACCTGAAGTTCTCCCAGACTTTCGGTGGCGATAAGGTGGCGCACGCACTCGTGCGTGCCGCGTCGGCACTCATGCCGACGCCCGGTCCCGACAGTCTGTCCGTCCCCCACCAGGGTGTCGAGAAGAGTCTCGACACGGCACGCACGAGTGCGTGCGCCACGTTCCGAGATACTGTTATAAACGATATTGTATACTAATAGAAACAGTATATAATAGCGTTGTAAGCGGTATAACGCTATGCTTTTTGAGACTCCAAAGCTCGACGGACTAGAGATCGACGTGATCGCTCGCATCGACGAACTCAAGCAAACTTTGAGATATTCAATACAGACTCCCAAGAGATGGCCTGGGCTGCTGCGTAGAGCGCTATTCGCTCGTGCCATCAGGGCATCGAACTCCATTGAGGGATTCAATGTCACGGTCGAAGATGCAATCGCCGCAGTTGAAGGCGACGAGCCCCTTGAAGCGGCTGACGTGGACTGGAAAGCGGTGCGCGGATACCGCTCCGCCATGACGTACGTGTTGCAGCTTGCAGCGGACCCACATTTCAAGCACTCCACCGACTTTCTACGAAGTCTTCATTTCATGATGATGGAATACGATCTGAGCAAAAACCCCGGGCGGTGGCGGCCGGGGCCTATTCAAGTCGTTGACGAGGCCAAAAAGGAGGTTGTATACAAAGCGCCGGATGCACAACTCGTTCCCGGTCTAATGGTCCAGTTGGCGGCGGCCCTGAATCAGCCCGACAATTCAACCGCGAGCATGGTCCGCGCAGCCATGGGACATCTGAACTTTGTGATGATTCACCCTTTTTCGGACGGCAACGGAAGAATGGCGCGCTGCCTGCAATCTCTAATTCTGGCACGGGCTGGCACTTTGGCGCCCGAATTCTCCAGCATTGAGGAATACCTGGGTCGTAATACCCGCGAATACTACGTTGTTCTACTCAATGTGGGAGCCGGCAACTGGAGCCCGCGCCGTGACGCCCGTCCTTGGGTCAGGTTTTGTCTGACGGCGCATTTCCGGCAAGCCACTACAATATTACGAAGGTCCCGCGAGGTACAGCAAACGTGGGATGCGCTTGAGGTGGAAGTCAAGAAACGCAAGTTGCCCGAGCGAACTATTCTTGCGCTTTCGGATGCGGCGTCCGGTCTGCGGGTTCGAAATGCGGCATATCGAAGCGTTGCCGGCATATCCGTTCAGGTGGCTACCAAAGACTTGAAGCTGCTGGTGGATCGCGGACTCCTGGTCTCCTCGGGGGAAAAGAAGTGGCGATCATACGAAGCTTCTGAAGTCCTGAAGGATCTCCGCTCTCGCTTTACAGAGCCGAAGCGGGTTCCAGACCCGTTCATAGTCCGGCGCGGCAGAGAGTGAAATCGGGAAGCTCACACTGACCCAATACCCGATTACAATACGACTTGTGCGCGCCATCCGGATCCCCGATTCACTTTCTTCGCCACCTTGCCGGCAGACTGTCCAGCGATGACTGACGCACCACTCCACGACAGCCCTCTGCTGCTGCACCACTTCTTCGACAACGCCGCCCGGCGCTGGCCTGCGAGAATCGCCGTCGAGGTTCCGCCCGATAGCGGCCGCCCCGTCCGCGGCTTCGTCACCTATGCGAAACTCGCTCACGAATCCCACCAGATCGCCGCGCTGCTAGGCGCCATCGTTACCGGCGAGTGCGTCGTCGCTATCCTGTTGCCGCGCCAGTCCCACCACCTGTACGCAGCGCAACTCGGCGTCCTCCACGCCGGCGCCGCCTATACCTGTATCGACCCGGCTTTTCCCGACGCCCGCATTCGCGAGATCCTCGAAGACTCCGCCGCGGTCGCCTTGCTCACCGACGCCGCCGGCCTGGATCGCGCCCGCACCGGCCATTTCGGCGCGGCCCCCCAGTTCGACGTCACCGCCGCGCTCCCGCATGCCGGCGCACCGCCCGCGCCCGCCTGGCTTACGCCCGAGAGCCTCGCCTACACCATCTACACCTCCGGCACAACCGGCCGTCCCAAAGCCGTCATGATCGAGCACCGCAGCGTCTCGAACCTGGTGGCCTCCGACCTGGTCGAATTCCGCCTCACGCCGGACGCCCGCGTTTCTCAAAACTCCTCCTCCTCCTACGATTCCTCCGTCGAAGAAATCTGGCTGGCCTTCTCGGCGGGCGCCACCCTGGTCATGATGGATGAGGGGACCGCCCGCCTCGGCCCCGACCTGGTCGGCTGGCTGCGCCGCGAACGCATCACGGTCTTCTGCCCTCCACCCACGCTGCTGCGCGCCATCGGCTGCGAGAATCCTCAAGCCGAGCTGCCTGAACTCGACTTGGTCTATATGGGCGGCGAGGCATTGCCCCAGGACATCTCCGACCTCTGGGCCGCCGGCAAACTGATGGTCAACGATTGGGGACCCACCGAATGCACCGTCAGCACCACGCGCGCCGCCATGCGCGTGGGCTCGCCGGTGCACATCGGCAAGCCCATCCGCGGCGTCGAGACCTGGATTCTCAACGACCGCCTGGAAGAAGTGCCCGATGGCCAGTGGGGTGAGCTGGCAGTTGGCGGCGTCGCCCTGGCGCGCGGCTACTGGAAACGCCCCGAACTCACCGCCGAGAAATTTCCCGTGCATCCCCGGCTGGGACGCATCTATCGCTCCGGCGACCTGGCCCACCGCGATTCCGACGGCAACCTGCATTGCCACGGCCGCATCGATTCCCAAGTCAAAATCCGCGGCTACCGCGTGGAGCTGGAGGAGATCGAAGCGCACCTGGCCGCTTGTCCCGGTGTGCACGCCGCAGTTTGCAGAATCCAGGACGATGGCGGCCAGCCCACCCTGGTTGCGTTTCTGATCCCCTCGGATGCCGCGACACCCCCATCGCCCGACTCGCTCAAAGCGATTCTGCGGGAGATCGTCCCCTCTTATATGGTGCCGGCGCGTTTCGGCCTCCTCGCCAAACTGCCGGTCACCGTGGGAGGAAAGCTCAACCGCGCCGCGCTTCCCCACCTCGATCCACCCGCCGCTGCCGCCGAATCCGCCGCCTCCCCACCCCGCGACTCCATGGAAAGCCTGCTGGCCGGCGCCTTTGGCGAAATCCTCGGCCTGCCGCAAACCGTTTCCATCCACGAAGATTTCTTCGCCTCTCTGGGTGGCGATTCCCTTCGCGCCGCGCAGCTCGTCACGCGGCTCCGCCACCTCACGCCCTCGACTCCGGTGGCCGTCCGCGACGTCTACGAAACCCGCACCGTGGCCGCGCTGGCTGAGCGCCTGCGCGCCGCTCCACCCGCGCCGGCCGAAAAAAACCCGGCCATCCTTCCGCGCGGCGGCCGCCCCTTTTTCTCGACCGTCGTCCAAGCCGCCTGGCTGCTGCTGACCTTTGCCGTAGCCGCCGCAGCCGCCTATTACATCGTCTTCGAAGTCGCGCCGCGCCTCACCCGCGGCCTGGGTATCTTCCCGCTGCTCCTGCTCGCGCCCGCGGTATTCTTCGCCGGCCTGGTGGTCTATGGTTTGCTGGCGGTGGCCGCCGCAGTTTTGGCCAAGCGTGTCCTGGTGGGCGCCTACCGGCCTCGGCAGGAGCCCGTTTGGGGAAGCTTCTACGTTCGCAATTGGATGGTCCAGCATCTCACGCGCGCCATTCCCTGGTGGCTCATCGAGGGCACCGAATTTCAGCTTGCCGCCCTGCGCTCGCTCGGCGCCCGCATCGGCCGGCGGGTCCACATCCATCGCGGCGTCCACATGAGCCAAGGAGGCTGGGATCTGCTCGAAATCGGCGACGACGTCACCATCGCCCAGGACGCTTCGCTCGGTCTGGTGGAACTTGACGCCGGCCACATCGTGGTCGCCCCCATCTCCTTGGGCCATGGCTCAACCGTCGATATCCGCGCCGGTGTCGCCGGGGGCGCGCGTCTGGGCGCCGGCGCCTGGCTCACCGCGCTCTCCTGGCTGCCGCCCGGCTCGACGGTCCCCTCGGGCGAACGCTGGGACGGCATCCCCGCCCGCCCCGCCGGCCACGCCCCGCCCGTTCCTGCCGTCACCGAGAACGAGCGTACGCTTTCCCCGCTCTGGCACGGCCTGTGGATGGTCCTGTCCCGCTATGCCATCGGCACCTTGCCCGTCCTCAATCTGGAATTGCTCGCGCTCCTCGCGGTGGTCTCGCTCGAAGTCGACGCCGACCGCCTCAACCGCTGGCTGAGACAACCCTCCGCCGAGTTCACGCCGTTCCTGCTGGTCATCGTCATGGCGTCGCTCTCCGTGCCCCTCTCGCTCCTGGTCGAAGCCCTGATTATGCGCATGCTCGGGCGCGTGCCGGAAGGCGTCATCAGCCGCTGGAGCCCATCGTATATCCGCGTCTGGCTCAAGCCCGGCATCCTCGTCGCCGCCAGTGAATGGCTCAGCGGCACGCTCTTCTGGCCCCTGTGGCTGCGCCTCGCCGGCATGAACATCGGGCCCGGCTGCGAGATTTCGACCATCCTCGACGTCGTCCCCGAGCTGGTCGACATCGGCCCCGAGTGTTTCTTCGCCGACGGCATCTATCTGGCCGGCCCGCGCATCTACCGCGGCACCGTCACGCTCACCCGCACTCACATCTCCACGAACACCTTCCTCGGCAACCACGCCGTGGTCCCCTCCGGCCAATCGCTCCCCGAAAATATTCTGCTGGGGGTCTGCACAGTCGCCGACGACACGCTCGTCCGCACCGGCACTTCCTGGTTCGGCCACCCGCCCTTCGAACTACCCGTGCGGGAAATCATCACTGTTGACCGAAGCTTCACCTACGACCCATCCTTCATCCGTTACTGGAACCGCGTCTTTTGGGAGCTGCTGCGCTTCGCGCTGCCCGCTGCCCCCACCATCGTGGCCATGCTCTGGCTGCAGGCCATCGCCGTGGCGGAACCCTTCACTCCGTGGCCGGAGCTGTTGTTCTGGCGCGTTCCGCTGGTCACCTTCGCCGCCGGCGCCGCGCTCAGCCTTCTGGTGCTGATCCTCAAGTGGGGGCTCCTCGGACGCGTCCATCCCGGCCGGCATCCCCTGTGGTCCTGCTGGTGCAGCCGCTGGGATTTCCTCTACGTTGCCTGGGCCTTGTATTCCCGCGGCGCTCTGGCCGCCCTGGAAGGCACCCTGCTGCTTTCCTGGTATCTGCGCGCCATGGGCGTCAAACTCGGCAAGCGCGTCGTGCTGGGCGGCGGCTTCTCCCAGGTGGTCGATCCCGATATGCTCACTATCGAAGACGGCGCCACCGTCAGTAGCACGCTCCAGTCCCACACCTTCGAGGACCGCGTGCTGAAAATCGACCGCGTGGTGATCCGCCGCCGCGCCACGCTCGGCACCAACACCGTCCCGCTCTACGGCGCCGATATCGGGGCCGGCACGCACGTAGCCCCGCACAGCGTGATCATGAAGCACGAGCATCTGCTGCCGAACCTGCGCTACGAGGGAGCGCCGACGCGGCTGGAATCTTGACTTGTAGCGCCGGCGGTCTTTGCCGCCGGCTTTCAGCGACCAGCGAAGAGTGGCGATGATCACGCGCGCACAAGACACCGGCGGCAAGACCGCAGGCGCTACCAGTTGGTCAGCGGAGATTGAAAATACTACCGCGCCGCTTCTCCCAGCCCTACCAGCGCCACGCCCAGCAGAATCAGCCCCAGCCCCGCCATCTTGCGTCCGGTGAAGGCTTCTTTGAAAAACAGCCGCGCCCACACGATCGTCCAGATGTATCCCAGCGAGACCATCGGGTACAGCACCGAGAGCTGTCCCCCGCGTATCCCCGCCGCGTAAATTACCGACGATCCCAGATACAGCGCCACGCCAAACACCAGCCGCCCGTTCAGGAAACTGAGCAGGCCGCCGTCGAGCCGTCCCGCGCCCATCTTCAGAAACACCGCGCCGAACGAGCCCACCACGCCGGCCGCAAACACCAGCAGGATCGATTTCAGCAGCACCGGGTTCACTTCTTGCGCCCTCCGCCGCCCAGCACCGCCACGCCCACCACAATCGTGATGATCCCCAGGTTCTTGTACAGGTTCGGAGTATCGTGCAGCAGCCAGTAGGAGGCCAGCGTCACCCACACGTAGGTCAGCGCGATGATCGGATACAGCATCGACAACTCGCCCTCGCGCAGCGCCAGCACCATCGCCAACGTGAAGACTCCATACAGGGCATACCCCGCGATCAGCGGCACGTCCGTCGCCAGACCTACCAGGCTGGGCACGAAATGGCCGGGGCTCATGCCGATCTTGATCAGGATCTGCGCCGCCGCGCCGAACACCGTGCACGCGGCCACCATCACCGCTGCTTTGCGCCGCGCCGCCGCCACATCCGATGAAATGTTGGATTTCGAACTTGTCACAGACACCCTGAAGTCCGCCGGAGCGCGGTGCGCCCGCCGGCCACAAAACAGAATACCAGGGATTCACGATAAAATGAGAATCTGTGGATCAAGACAACCTCATTGTGACCCAGGGCGATCCCGGCCAGCAGCCCGAACCCGTCGCCCAGCCGGAAGTTCCCGAACACTACCATCACCATCAACGCGGCTTCATCGCCGAGTGGACCGTGACCATCATCCTCCTCCTCTTCGGCACCACTTCCCTGATTCAGGCCTATGTCATCCCGACCGGCTCCATGGAGGACACCCTGCTGGTGGGCGACCACCTCCTGGTCGACAAGCTGGCCTACGCTCCTCCCGGCGGCTCCATTTCCAGTCGCCTGCTGCCCTACACCGGCCTGCATCGCGGCGATATCATCGTCTTCCGCTTCCCCGTCGACATCCGCCAGACTTTCGTGAAGCGGTGCATCGGCATTCCAGGGGACCACATCCGCCTCATCAACAAGCAGCTCTACCTGAATGGCAGGTTCGTCCCCGAACCGTACGTCTACCACAAGACTGATTATTTCGATCCCTATCGCGACGATTTTCCCCTGCCCGACATCCACTCTTACAGCGACGCCCGCGACATGATGGAGCACCACATCGAGAACGCTGAGGTCGTCGTGCCACCCGGCTCCTATTTCGCCATGGGCGATAACCGCGATTCCTCGCTCGACAGCCGTTACTGGGGCTTCGTGCCGCGCGCCAACATCATCGGCAAACCGCTCATCATCTATTGGTCCTACGACGCCTCCACGGAAGATCTCACCAACTCGTCGATCAGCCCCAGGCATGTTCTCGACCTCCTGTTGCACTTTCCCACCAAAACGCGCTGGCGCCGCACCCTGCAGTTGATTCACCCGTATCCACTCAAATAAATGAATCGCCATCACTACGGTCTGATCCTCGCCGGCGGTCGCGGCACGCGCTTCTGGCCGCGCAGCCGCAAGCGCTCCGCCAAACAGGTCCTCAACGTCGTCGGGGAGCGCTCGCTGATCCAGGCCACCGTCGAACGTCTCGCGCCCGTCATTCCGCCCGAACGCCTATGGATCCTCACCAACCACCATCTGCGTGACGAAATCGTCCGCCAGCTTCCCGAGATCCCGCCCAGCCAGGTGCTCGCCGAACCGGCCCAGCGCAATACCGCGCCCGCCATCGGCCTGGCCGCCCACATCCTCCATGCGGCCGACCCGGATGCCGTCATGGGCGTCTTCCCCGCCGATCATGTGATCTCCAAACCCTCGGTTTACCGCGCCGTGCTGCGCGCCGGATTGAAGGGCGCCGCCGCCGGCCACCTGATGGTTGTCGGAATTCAGCCCCGCTGGCCTGAGACCGGCTACGGATACATCGAATTCCCCCGCGGCACGGCGCCGGGCGGAATTGCGCCGCTGGTCGTCAAGCGCTTCCACGAAAAGCCCGTGCTAGCCAAGGCCCGCCGCTACCTGGCCGCCGGCAATTACTATTGGAATTCCGGCATGTTTTTCTGGCGCGCCGGCGTCCTGCTTGATCAGCTTCGCCTCCACCTTCCCAAAACCGCCACCATCCTGGCCGCGCTGCCGCCGGTCGCCTCAACCCGGTTCGCTTCGCAATTGGCACACTCCTTCCCCCTGTGCGACAACATCTCGATCGATTACGCCGTGCTGGAGAAAGCCTCCATCGTCCGCGGCATTGCCGCCGGCGATTTCGGGTGGAACGACGTGGGAAGCTGGAATGCCGTCTACGAACTGCTCGGCCGCGACTCCAGCGGCAACGTCCTGCCGCGCGATTCATTCGTGCTCGACGCTCACAACAATTTCGTCGACGCCCGCGGCAAAGCCATCGCGCTGCTGGGCGTCGACGACCTGATTGTGGTGGATACTTCCGATGCCCTGCTGGTAGCCCGTAGGGACCGCGCCCAGGAAGTCGGCGATATCGTCAAAGCCCTGGAAAAAGCCAACCGCCACGACCTGCTGTAAGTCTTTGCACTTAGTGGGACAGACGATCGGGGTTTGTCGTCTGTCGGCCCGCGTGCCTTAGGGTGGCAATGACAGACCACGAAAACCGATGGTCTGTCCGACGTGTCGCCTTACGGGTTGACCGGCGCCGGTTTGCTTTCGCTCTTGGACTCGCTCTTGCTCTTGGACTCGCTCTTGCTCTCGGTCTTGGCCTCGCTCTTACTCTCAGACTTCGTCTCGGATTTCGAATCGGCCTTGCTTCCGTTCGTCGATTCCGAGTGCCCGTTTGAGTTGCTGGTCGAGGGCAACTGCCCGTTTTTGCCGTAGTCCGTCACGTAAAAGCCCGTGCCCTTGAAGTGCAGCGTCGGCGCGGAAATCAGTCGTTCCACTTCGCCGCCGCAGCTTTCATGTACCGTCAGGGGCTCATCGGCAAACTTCTGCCGGACCTCGAACTTCTTCCCGCAGCCTTTGCAATTATATTCGTAAAGCGGCATATCACACCGGGAGGTTCGCCCTCCCTTACCTGATTGTATCAGATGGCGGTCGGCCATCCCTGTAAGTGCTTGAAGCGGCAGGGCGAAAAAACAAATTGGGGTGGCCGCTAACCTTCCTCTTCCATCCATCGTCTTTTCAGTAGGATGATACGGAAAGCCTGCACAATCGGAATCCTGGCGGTGGGCCTCGCGCTCACAGCCGTGCATGGTGTTCCGTTCTATGGCAGGCTGGTCTCTTCCGCCCAGAACTTCGAGCAGTGCTTCCGCGCTCTCAAGGGCTCCAATGCCACCGCCAATCCGGTGGAGCGCTTGATGGTCAGCCTGATGCTGGCCAACTCCAAAACCACTCCCACCCAGCGGTAACAGGACCGCACCAAAGGTGGGGCAGGCGGTGCCGCCTGCCCTGGTACCCTATTTCTTTACTCCACGCCCTTCTTCTTCGCGGGAGGAACCGCGCTCTTCTTGGGCGGCGGCGGCGGCGGACACGCCGTAATCGCAACGTCCAGCTTGGTCTTGTCGGCGACATCCATCGTCAGCAGGAACGGATCTTTCGTGAATCCCGAAGGAACGCCATCCCACTGAACGTCGGCGCCGTTCTCCACCTTACCTTTGAGCGCCCAGTTTTCCAGGTGCAACTTGACCTTGGCAGTGTCGCCCGTCTGGTTCGGCAGGTTTATGGCGACCAGCAGTTCGTTCGGGTTGCACGCAGCCGACTTGGCTGGCTTGTCAGCCGGCTTCAAGAGCATGCCCACTACCTTGCCCTTCAGCGCCTTCGCGCCGTTCTCCCCGTGCACGTCCGCGTCTTTCAGACTGCCTTCGAAATAGGCTGGACCGCCATCGCCCAACAGTTGGCCCTCGATCCCCATCCACATCGCCAGTTGCGGATTATCCTTCTGGAATTTCGCCTGCTCCTCTACCGCAATTTCCCCGGCCGTCTTGATCTTGAAGCCCGCCGGAGGCAGCGGCGAGTTCTTCGCCATGTCCTTCAACTCGGCCAGCCCCTGTTCGGTGCCATGCAAGCTCGTGTACGTCCTCTTCAAGAAATCGTCAAAAGTCTTCTGGTTGGCGGCGTCCAGTCCGAAGGGAGGTCCCAGCGGCTCCACTACCGCGCGCGCATATTCGAAAACCGCTTGCTGCAACTTGTCGGACGAAACCGCCCGCTGGCAGAAGAATGTATTGGCTAATTGCAGCGCGATCTGCCCGCTATCCGGGCGATCCTGCAACGCTTTGATAAACGCCGGTTCGGCCTTGGCGCACGTTGCCGCGTCCCTGGAGGGCGGATTGCCGAGGATCGAAAGTGCCGGATAGAGCGCAATCTGCAACAGCGCCCCATTGGCCGTATCCTGCATCTGTTTGAGTCCCTGTGTCCGCTGCCCGTCCGTCATCGTCACCGATTTATTGTCCGGTGCGAACCACTCCTTGGCGTAATCCAGCAGCAGATGCGCCGCCTTCTCACCGGTATCGAGTTGGTCCGGTGTCGGTTTTCCCGTGCTGCAAATCTGAGTCGCGCTGACTACCGCCAGCACCAGCGTCGGCAGGATCAGCGCACCGCTGCTCAACTTCGCTTTGATGCCGGGCACGTCGCCCGCAATCAAGGCCTTGACGGCATCCAAAGCCTTCCCCGGTTGCCCAGATCCAGCGTAGCCCTGGACGTAGTAAGCATCGCGCTCGTCTTTGTAATCCGTAGCCGGGTATTTCTGCGCCCAGGTGTCCAGATCCGTCACGAGCTTCTTGTAGTTCGGGGCGTTGACATCAGCGTCCTTGATGACATCGTTATAGATGTCGTATTCGCCGTTATCCTTGACCGCTTTCTGCTTTTTCGCGGTCGCGTCCTGTTTCGCGGTCGGGTCCTGGGGCGCCGCAACAGCGTAATGCGCGTTCACCAGCATGACTGCCGCGCCCAGTACCGCCACCGCCGCCATCCTGCTCCAGGTCCTCAAGTATTTCTGCACGTGAGCCTCCTACCTATTCCCTATTAAGTCCCCAAAAACAAGGGGTCGCCGATCTGTTTGCCCGAATTCCCGCCGTTCCCCCAGCACACTTGCGCCCGGTGGACACTTGCGGAGTATAGCCGAACCGCCATCCAGGCGCAACTCATTAGACTCCGTTTCGATCTCGCTGGTGCCATGGCTCGAACCATTTCCTTCGCCAGTGGAACGGACCTGTCGCGCCCGGCGCGCGCCGGCGCCTGGCCAAGCACTCCTGAATCACAAATCATAGCAGATCACGCTATCCTGGAGGCTTCCTTTCGCATGCACCGTCTCGACCTGGCCGTCATTCTCGTCTACCTGGCCGCCATCACCTGGTTCGGCGCCCGTTTTCGCACCGGCCAGAAGAGCCTCCGCGACTATTTCCTGGGCGGGCGTACCGCCCCGTGGTGGGCCATCAGCCTATCCATCGTCTCCGCCGAAACCAGCACCCTCACCATCGTCGGCACCCCCGCCCTCGCCTTCAACGGCAACCTCGGCTTCCTGCAGGTCGTCCTCGGCTACCTGCTGGCCCGCATCGTGATTTCGGTCCTGTTCCTTCCTCAGTATTTCCGCGGCGAAATGTTCACCGCCTACGAGCTCATGCGCCGCCGCTTCGGCGAACGCATCCGCAAGCTCACCGCCTCCATCTTCCTGGTCACCCGCGCCCTCGCCGAAGGCGTCCGAGTCTTCGCCATCTCCATCGTCGTCTCCATCGTGCTCGGCACCGGCGAGATCGCTTCCATTGTGGTAATCGTGGTCCTCACCCTCTTCTATACCTTCGAAGGCGGCATGACCGCCGTCATCTGGACCGACGTCGTGCAGATGTCCCTCTACGTGGTCGGCGCGCTTCTCAGCTTCTTCGTCATTCTCGGAAAAATCCCCGGCGGATGGGCTCACGTCGTGGCCGTCGCGTCGCCCGCCCACAAATTCGCCATCTTCGATTTCCGCTTCTCTCCCACCATCGGGTTCTTCTCCCGCACCTACACTTTCTGGGCCGGCCTGGCCGGCGGGTGTTTCCTCACCACCGCCAGCCACGGCACCGACCAGCTCATGGTGCAACGCCTCCTCAGCGCCCGCAATGAGCGCCAGAGCCGCGCCGCCCTGCTGGCCAGTTGGGCCGTCATCTGCGTGCAGTTCACCCTGTTCCTGCTGATCGGCGTGCTCCTCTACGTCTATTACGGCGATCTTCACATCCCCCCGCCGGTTCAGCCCGATCGCATTTATCCCGCCTTCATCTGGAGCTCTCTCCCGCCCGGCCTCGCCGGTTTGCTCATCGCCGCCATCCTGGCCGCCGCCATGGCCAACCTGAGCGCCGCGCTCAATTCGCTCGCCTCCACTACCGTGGTGGATTTCTTTCACGCCCGCCGCCCCGGCACCCCCGAAGCCGCTTCGCTGCGCCTGGCCCGCTTCTCGACCATCGTCTGGGGCCTGATCCTGCTTGCCATCGCCATCGGCGCGCGCCATTCCCATTCCGTCCTGGAAGCCGGCCTTACCATCGGATCCATCCCCGCCGGCGCCCTCCTCGGCGTCTTTCTACTCGGTGTGCTCACCCGTCAGCCCGGCGAGTATTCCGCCATGATCGGAGTCGTCGCCGGCGTCTCCGCCATCCTCTACGTCGTGCTCCGCACTCCCATCGCATTTACCTGGTACGTTCTCATCGGAACCGTGGTAACATTCGCCGCAGCACTGCTGGCCTCTTTATTCGAGCCGCGCGGGAAGGTGATTCCATCCGAATGAAACCGATCGAACTCAAGCGCGACCTCGGCGCCTGGTCCGCCATGTCGATCGTGGTCGGCACCGTCATCGGGAGCGGCATCTTCCTCGTCCCCCGCGCCATGATCCTGCGCGTCGGCACGCCCTCCATGGTTTTCTTCATCTGGATCTTCGGCGGCCTTCTCTCGCTCGCCGGCGCCCTCAGCTATGCCGAGCTCGCCGCCGCCATCCCCGAGGCCGGCGGCGAATACGCCTACCTGCGCGAAGCCTATGGCCCCATGTGGGGCTTTCTTTATAGCTGGACCCAAATGTGGGTCGCCAAGAGCGGCTCCATCGCCACATTAGCCACCGGCTTTTTTTATTACCTCACCACTTTCTTCCCCGCGCTCGACCGCGTCATCTATTCCATTCCCCTCCCCATCGGCCCGCACGGCGGCCCGCTGGAAATTCGCTCCGGTCAATTGTTTGCCATGGCCCTGATTCTCGCGCTGGCCTGGCTCAACTATTACGGCGTCAAACTCGGCGGCAACGTGCAGGTGGCCGTCACCATCACCAAAGTCGCACTCATCGCCTTTGTAGTTTTCGCTGGGCTGGTTTTCGGCGGCGCCGTGCATCACGCGCCTCAAACCCAACCAGCCGCCCCCCTCACCATCGCCGGCTTTTTCGCCGCCCTGGTGGCCGCCCTGTGGGCTTACGACGGCTGGAACAACGTCAGCATGGTCTCTTCCGAAGTGCGCGACCCCCAGCGCAACCTGCCCCTGGCCCTCATCGGCGGCACCGCCGCCGTCATTGTGATCTATTTATTAACCAACGCCGCCTATTTCCACGTGCTGTCGGCCACCGAAGTAGGCTCCAGCACCCGCGTGGCCGCTGAAATGATGCGCCGCGTCATGGGCTCGCCCGGCGCCGCCGCCGTTTCCATCGCCGCCATGATCAGCATTTTCGCCGCCCTCAACGGCTCTATTCTCACCGGCGCCCGCGTCCCTTACGCCGCCGCGCGCCAGGGATATTTCTTCGCCCCCATCGCCCGCGTCAACGCGAAATACCGCACCCCCGGCGTTTCTATTTGGGCCCTCAGTATATGGGCCGCTCTGCTGGTCCTCTCCGGCCGCTTCGAACAATTATTCACTTATGTAATTTTTTCGAGCTGGATTCTCTACGCCATGACCGCCGCCGCTGTCCTCGTCCTCCGCAGAAAGCAGCCCGGCCTCCCGCGCCCCTATCGCACCCTTGGCTATCCCTGGGTGCCCATCATTTTTGTATTGGTGGCCTTTACTTTAATTGTCTCCACACTGATCGATTCCCCGCGCGAGTCCCTGATGGGAATCGGCCTTATTCTACTGGGCGTGCCATTCTATTTCTATTGGAAGAAACGCCGCTCAAATAACGCGAAGCTTCACAAGTACTAGCTATTACAGCCAGTACAATTCCCTGGTTTCACATGCTTGATTTCACATTGTTGTCTTGAAATCTTACTCGTTCGGGAGGAAAATATAGTTGTATACTGGGAACATATTCAGTGTTTAATGTTGGATTCCATTGGATGTCGGCCACCTGCCGCTTGAATCCGGCCGGCCCGGGGAGGATCCCATGATCGATGTCGCTAAAATCCTGGCAGACTTAAGAGACGAAAAGGAACAACTCGAGCAGGCCATTCTTACTCTCGAACGCCTGGCAGCCGGCCGCGGTCCACGCCGTGGCAGGCCTCCCGCCTGGATGTCGTCCGAAGCATCTCCCAAACGGCGAGGCAGACCTCCCGGGAGCAAGAACAAACCAACCGCTCAAGAGGCCTCCCCTAAAGGCGTCGCAGTCGCCTGACCGTTTCGGCTCCACCGCCTCTGAATTTCCGCTTCCGATGTAAGCGCTCTCCGTTTAGCAGGAAACTGAAAAACCCAATTTCAGCCGCTGATGAACGCCGATCAACGCAGATAAGGTTTTGGTTCCAATCTGCGTTCATCTGCGTTCATCGGCGGCTAGCCTGCTTTTCTCACAGATGGCTCAATCAAGTGGCGCACGCACTCGTGCGTGCCGTGTCGAGACTCGTCTCGACACCCTGGTGGCATACGGACACTCTGTCGTCGCCGAGCGTCGGCATGAGTGCCGACGCGGCACGCACGAGTGCGTGCGCCACTCCATCACCGCCGAACGTCTGGTAGAAATGCCGGCTAGGCCTCTTCATCAACCTCCTACAGTACCGTCGGCGCTTCGCCCAAATGCACTTTCAGCGATTCATTTTTGCCGTTGCGATACACCGTCAGCTCCAGCATGTCTCCGCCGCGCTTGCGGTTCATCACTCGCTGCAGCGTCTCATTGCCGTCCACTTTTTGGCCTTCCACCGCCGTGATGAAATCGCCGCCCACGCCCAGCCGGTAATTCCCCGCAATCACCACGCTCTGTGGTCCGCGCAAACCCGCTTCGCGCGCCGGCGATCCGTCTTCCACGCTTTGAATCAATAACCCACCCGTCGCCGGCAAGTGCAATTCCTCCGCCAGATCTCCGGCGATAAACACCGTCCGTATCCCCAGCGTCGCTTGCGAAATGTGCCCGTTCTTCTGGAATTGGTCCAGCATCGCCTTCGCCCGGCTGATCGGCATCGCGAACCCGATCCCCACGTTCCCCTGATTACCCACGATCGCCGTGTTGATCCCGATCACGTTCCCGTGCGAATCCAGCAGCGGCCCGCCGCTATTGCCCGGGTTGATGGCCGCATCCGTCTGGATCATCCCTTCGAGCGGTACCCGGCTGTCCTCCGTCCGGATGCTCCGGTCGAGCGAGCTCACGATCCCCGTCGTCAGCGTCCCTTCAAACCCGAACGGGTTCCCGATGGCCAGCACCTTCTGCCCCACCACCACGCTGTCCGAATCTCCCAACCGCAACGCCGGCAGTTTCTTCCCTGCGTCGATCTTGATCAGCGCCAGGTCGCTCCCCGGATCGCGCCCCAGCACCTTGGCCTTGTATTCCTTGTGGTCCGCGAGCTTCACCGTCAGTTGGCTGGCTCCCTGCACAACGTGGTTGTTCGTCAGGATCTCCCCATCCGGGTTGATGATGAAACCCGAGCCCGTACCGTCCTGCGGGTAAAGCTGGAAGAACCAGTCTTCCCGATACACCCGCGACGTGATGTTCACCGTCGCGTCGCGGCAATTCTTATAGATATCGATGTTGTTCTGCTCATCCGGCGCATACCCCGAAGCCGCCGACGCCGGCTCGCTCCACAAACGCCCTGCCGAACGCACTCCCGCGAAATCCCAGTGCGTCACCGAAGTGATGTACACGAACGCCGCCACCATCACGGTGGCCCAGACAGTAGGTCGCAAAATTCTCATCGTTCCATTCTCCGTAGAGCTTCATACGCGGCCCGGGTCTGCCGCACGGTGTCCTCTTTTTCTCCCGACGTATCTATGACGAAATCGGCATACTTTCGTTTCTCTTCGAGCGGCATCTGCCGGCTCAGCCGCGCCCTCACGTCGGCCTCCCGGGCGCCTTCCCGCCGCATCGCCCGCTCCACCTGCTGCTCCTCCGGGCAAGCCACCAGTATGATTCGATCATAACGCTTGTAGCTTCCCGTCTCGATCAGGATGGCCGCCTCTACGACTGCGATTCCTCGCGGCTCGCGCGCACGGAACTCCGCCATCAATTCGTCTTCGCGGCGAATCACCACCGGATGCACCAGGCTGTTCAGCCACTCCAGCCGCTCCGGCGCTCCGAACACCAGCGACGCCAGCGCGCGCCGCTCGATTTTCCCGTCTCCATCCAGGATCTCGCGCCCGAATTCCCGCACTACCTCCGCGTATGCCTCTCCGCCCGGCTCAAGCGCCGCGTGTCCCAGCTCATCCGCCTGGATCAGCAGGCAACCGCACCCCGCCAGCGTCTCGCCCACGAAGGTCTTGCCGCACGCCAGTCCCCCCGTCAGGCCCACTTTCAACATATACCCGGCCGCCGTTCCGCCGCGGCCACCGTGTTCGCCATCAGCATGGCGATGGTCAGCGGCCCCACCCCGCCCGGAACCGGCGTGTACGCCCCTGCTATCTCGGCCACGTCCAGCGGATCGACGTCGCCCACCAGTACACTGCCGCGTTTGTCGAACACGCTCATTCTATCGGCGGAATGGCGGAAAATCCGCGCCGCTTCGTCGCGGTTTTCGATGCGGTTGGTCCCCACATCGATTACGGTCGCTCCTGGCTTGATGTATTCCCCCGTAATCAACGCCGCCCGCCCCATCGCCGCCACCAGAATATCGCCTTCCCGGCACACCGCCGCCAGGTCCGCCGTCTTCGAATGGCAGATCGTCACCGTGGCATGCTCGTGCAACAGCAGAAATGCCACCGGCTTCCCCACAATGTCGCTGCGCCCCACCACCACCGCCCGCTTCCCCGCAATCGAGATACCGTACCGCTTCAGTAGCTCCAGAATCCCCGCCGGCGTGCACGCCCGCGGCCCCGGCAACCCCGCCACCAGCCTCCCCACGTTGCACGGGTGAAACCCATCCACGTCTTTGGCCGGTTCAACCGCCAGCAGAATCCGCTTGGTATCCACCTGCCGCAGCAGTGGAAGCTGCACCAGGATGCCGTCGATATCGGCGCGCCCATTCAATCCGCGCACCACCTCCAGCATTTCCTCCGTCGACACCGTATCGGGCGGCGTGATGCTTTCCGAATAGATTCCCAAGTCGTGGCAGGCTTTGATCTTATTGCGAACGTAAATCTCCGACGCCGGGTTGTTTCCCACCAGCACTACCGCCAGACCCGGCGGCCGGCCTGCGGCCGCCAGCGCCTCCACCCGCGGCTTCAACTCGCTCTTGATCTCATCGCGAACGCGATTCCCATCCAGGATTTGCGCCATTCCTCTTCATCATAACTGCGCCGCCGGTGCACCCGCCCATTGCTTCGCGCCGTGAAATCGTCTATACCAGAATCGGAGAACCTATGATCATCCTCGCCATCTTACTTCCCCTGGCGATCGCCTGCTTCGGCTTCTGGATCTGGACGCTCATCGACTGCGCCACGAATGAGCCCGACACCGGCAATAACAAGGTGGTCTGGATCATCATCATCGTCTTCGCGCACATCGTCGGCGCGGTGATTTACTGCCTCTGTCGCCGCGACCGGCGCATCGCCGAAGCCGGCCATTAGTGCGGCGCAGGCGTGAATAGCGAGAAACTCGCGCCCTGCGGATCGGCCACCACCGACATCCGTCCGACCTTCTCCATGGTCATCGGTCCCATGTGCACCGTGCCGCCGAGTTCCTGCACCTGCTTCGTCGAAGCGTCCACGTCGATGACATAGAAATAGAGCATCCAGTGCGGGGGCACATTGGGCGGCAGAAACTGCGCCGGAGGGATGCCGCCGATGAATGCCTCGCCGTTCTTGATGTGCAGGTATCCGGAGTTGTCGCTCTCGCCCTTCGTGATCTGCCAGCCCAATACTTCGCTGTAGAACTTGGAGGCCGCGTCCACATCGCGTGTGCATAAATCGGCCCAGCAGAAGGTCCCCGGCACTCCCGAAATGCCATTGCTGTGGGGCCGCTTCTCCTGCCAGGCGTTAAAAACCGCTCCGGTCGGGTCCTTCACCACCGCCATGCGCCCCACGTCAAACACATCGAAGGGCTCTTTGATCAGCGTGCCGCCGGCCTTCACTGCCATAGCGGCGGCATCGTCGGCGCTTTCCACCGCGATGTAGATTCCCCAATGCGGCGGAACTCCGTGCGCCCGCATTTCCGCCATCAACGTGTATGCGGCGCCCGTATTGCGCCCTTCCAGCTTGAACATGCTGTAGACGCCTTCCGGCCCCATCGGCATGTCATCCGCGTCCCAGCCGAACAGGGACTTATAGAAACTCTTGGCCGCGTTCTGGTCCGTGGTGCCCAGCTCGAACCAGCAGAAAGATCCCGGTGAGTAGTGATCGATGTTTGCCATGGCGGCAGTATAACAAAGTGACCGCCCGGAGCGCCTTACCACACAAACGGGATCAGCCGGTATCGCACTCGGGCAGCGTACTCTGTGTACCCTTCCAGACCGCCCCGCAGTTCCCGATCCTCCATCGCCGTCCGAAACGCGACGCCGCCTGAAAGAACAAACGAGGCTTCCAGACCGAACCAGGAGCCGAGCAGCAACGCACTCGCCGGCAGAAAGATCAGCACGGCGGCGTACAACGGATGGCGGACCACGGCGTATGGTCCGGTGGAAATCACTCGATGCCCGCGCTCCGTTTGGATTTTCACGACCGCCGCCAGAAACGGGTTCTCCCGGTACACGCGGCCGATCATCCGGAACGACAACACCATCAGCGCCCCGCCGGCGCATTGCAGCCAGACCGGCATAACGGACCAGCGAAACCGCCCTGCATCGAGGCCCATCAGAGCCAGCCAGCCGCACCAGACAACGATCATAACTAGCAGAAAGACCCGGTCCCAAACCGGCTGGTTTTTCTGCACCGGCAATTTCATTCGCTCGGCGAGAAGCGCGGGATCGCGCCGAGCCAGCCGAACGGTGATCCAAATGGCTCCGGCGAAGAACAGGATAAGGTACGCCCATGCGGCGGGCCAGAGGATGGTTCCCGCAGCGCCGAACAGCAGGGCCGCAAAGGTCAGAGCCTCCGCCGCAAGAGTGAGCCAGACTTTAACGCTCATAGATTCTTTGCCGGCCATTCCTAAACAAGACTACTTCAACCATTCCCTGGTCCGCCATGTGCAGACTCCGTCGCCGTTGCACTTCTGACTTCTGACTCCTGACTTCCAAATCCCGCGGGGATTTCAAGGGCGAAGCCCTTGCCTGGGCATTGCCTCCTTAGATCGACCGCCCCTTCATCGCCACCACGTCCTCAATCTCGATGGCCTCTTTCACCACGAACGGCTCGCCATACTTCACCCCGATCTGGCTCCCGTAAAACCGCGCGATGGCCGCCAGACGCTCGCGGATTTCCCCTTCCTGCGGGAAAAGGTCTCCACCCTCAGCCGTGTTTCCGTACTGCGATACGTAGCTCAGTAGAGCTGTCATGCGCCGCTCGAACTGCGCGCTGATGTCCACAATGAACGACGGTTTCACATCGGCGTACAAACTGGCATACAGAATCTTCTGCGGCCGGTGCGGCTCCGAATATTCATCCAGTTTTTTCAGCCCCGCCAGGAAACAGGCTTCGTACCCCATCTCCGCGCAACGGTAGTGGTCCGGATGCCGCCCCGTCCAGTACGGCAGAATCACCACCCGCGGTTTCAGCTCGCGGATCTTCACCGCCAGCGTCATGCGGGCCGTCAGCGTGTTTTCGAGGCGCGCGTCCGGAAACCGCACGTTGCCGCGCCATGCCAGCAGCATGTGCTTCGCCGCCGTCTCCGATTCCTCGATGCGCAGCTCGGGCGTCCCGCGCGTCCCCATATCGCCCGCCGTCAGGTCCAGCACTCCCGCGCGGTATCCCGCCTCCGCCGCGCGAATCAGCGTTCCTCCGCATGTCTGCTCCACGTCATCGGGATGCGCCGCAATGGCCAACACGTCCACGCTCGTCATCATGGCTATCGATCTCGCGCCTCCAGTTTCTTCAGCAACTCTTTCGCCTCCACGCGGTATTTGAAGGCCTTCACCCCGTTAATCGCGATCACCGGCACCTCGTCGTTGTACCGGCGCCGCAACGCCTCATCGCCATCGATGTCCACTTCTTCGTAGTCGAAATCCGCGCGCCCGCGCGCCGCCTCGACCACCCGCTTGGCCTCCTCGCAGAGGTGGCAGCCCGCCCGCGTGTACAGGGTGACCCGTGGTTTCATTTACCAGGACAGATCGCGCCGCCGCCAGTAGCGCTCGCGCGTGCCCATGGTCTTCACCAGCACGATCCCCGCGATGAAGCCGCCAACGTGCGCAAAAAATGCCGTGCCGCCCTGCCCTGCGTTCGGCGCGCTCTCCCACCCGCCCAACAACTGAACCCCGAACCAGTAGATCAGCAGCAACCACGCCGGCAGATCAAAGGTGAAGATCCACAGGAGCCAGGCCACCATCTTCACGTTGGATCTGGGAAACTTCACCAGGTACGCGCCCATCACCCCGGCGATCGCTCCGCTCGCCCCCACAATCGGCACCGCTGTCGACGGGTCGATCATCACCTGCGAGATCGCCGCCACCGTCCCGCAAAGCAGGTAGAACAGCAGAAACTTGCCATGCCCCAGAATGTCTTCCACGTTATCGCCGAATACCCACAGGAACAGCATGTTCCCCAGCACGTGGATCCACCCCGCGTGCAGGAACATCGAGGTCAGAACGTTCTCCCAATGGAAATATGCCGGCCGCAGGCTGTACAGCGCCATGAAATGGTGGAACGAATACGGCTCCGAAATCTGCAGCCAGAACTCGTACAGAAAGATCAGGATGTTGGCCACAATCAGCAACACCGTGACCACCGGCCGCGAGTAGCTCGGCTGCGTGACTTTGATGGGAATAGGAAACATTTACGTGACGTCGTATCCGGCGGCGCGCGGTGCGATGTCGGGGTGACACCGCCTTTCGGCGCGTTCCATCAGCCCACGGATGGCCTCCAGTCCGCTGATTCCCCCGCGGGCTCCATACGCCGTGCAGTTGAGCGCCGCCATGGCGTTGGAAAATTCCAGTGCTTCCAGCATCGGCATACCCTGCAAAACAGCATAGCAAAACGCCCCGTGAAACACGTCCCCCGCGCCCGTCGTGTCCACGCAATTCACCACGTAGGCCGGCGCGTAATAAAACCGCCCATCCGCCCGCGCCAGTGCGCCGTGCGCCCCCAGTGTCATGGCCGCCACCTTCATTCCATATTCCTTCTGCAGCGCCTCCAACGCGTCGAAGGGGTCCGCCAGTCCCGTCCAGCCCTTCGGAAATTCCGCACTCGCCACCAGGTAGTCCACGTTCGGCAGCACTCGCTCGAATCCGTGATAGATGGTGTCTACGTCCACTATCACCGGAATCCCGCGCGCCCGCGCAATCTCCGCCGCCCGCGCCACCGCATCCGTGTCGTGCCCGTCGATCAACAGCAAGCGCGCGCCCGCAATCCGCTCCTCATCGATGCTTGCCGGATCGATCCGCAGGCACTCGTCGTGCTTCCACAGAATCGTCCGCTCCCCGGTCGACCGGTCGATAATGATGTAGGCCGATTGATTCGGGCAGCCTTGGCGCACCTCCACATACTCCAGATCGACCCCCGTGCCCTGTAAGCTCTCCCACTGAATGCGCCCGCGTTCATCGTCCCCGATCACCCCGATGTACCGCGTCCGCAGCCCCAGCCGCGCGCACGCCACCATGGCGCTGGCTATCTGTCCTCCCGTGCTCACAAACTCGCGTTCGTACGGCGCTTTTCCCGCATAAGCCGGGAAGTGCGGCACAATCAAAACCGTGTCGGTGGCATTCAGCCCCACACCCACCACATCGAAATTCGTCATCAACCCATATTGTGGCATGCAGCAGTGGTGGGACAGACCATCGGTTTTCGTGGTCTGTCGGGCCTCGCTGAGCTATGGCGGGCTGACAGACGACAAAAGGCGATCGTCTGTCCTACTTTACTTTCGGAATCAGATACCCCTTGCGCGCCAGCACCTGCCCCGTCGGGTACCTGGCCTTCGCCCGCGCACTCAACTGCACCAGCACTTCCCGCGACGTCCCCACCCGCCCCGCCGGCATCTGGTAGTAGATGCTGTACCGCATCCGCATGCGGTGCAGCATCTCGCGGAACGCGTGGCCCGGGTCGTCCGCATTCACCGTCTCGCCGCCCGTCTTGGCCGCCACTCCCAGCATGGCCTCGGTTCCCATCGGCGATCCCGCCAGTCGGTGCCGCTGCGAATCCGGCGTCTCGATGATCAGCCCGCACAGCATGATGTCGCTCTCCCACAGGTGATTCACCACGCGCCGCTCGCTCATCGAAGGCTGCCCGTCGTCGTCCGTGAAGATCAGGATGGCGTGCCGCCGGTGCGGGTCGGCGCTCTTCACAAAGTAAGTCGCCGCATCGTACACCGACGACAGAATGTGCGTCCCCCCGCCGTACCGCAAATCCACCACCCGCCCCACCGTGGTCTCCACTTCGCTCAGGTCGCTGTCGAACCCGCCGATCAGCCACCCATCCGTATTGAAGTTCGCCACCGCCACGCGGTCGTCCTGGTGCAGTTCCTGCAGCGCCGTGTGCGCCGACGCCGCCACTCGCCGGATGGCCGGCGCCATACTGCCGCTGCTGTCGAACAGCAGCAGAATGTCCATCGCCTGGTCTTCCTGCGAGCAGTACAGAATCGGCTGCTCCACCCCGTTGTCCTTCACCAGGAAATCCTCTTTTTCGAGCTGGTCGATGCCCTTGGTTCCGTCCGTCACCTGGGCGTCCACGCGCACCAGGGACACTCCCGTCCGGAACACCGTCTCCTGCGCCCAGAGCGCCACGGCCAGCCCCAGCGCCAGCCATCCAGCCCGCTTCATGTTCTACCCAGTATGCACGATATCGCCCCACTCCAGAGTTCTACATTTACGCGTTAGCAGGGTGGTGAAAAAAGCCAAATCAACACTAGCCGCCGATGAACGCCGATAAACGCAGATTGAAAAGAATTGGTTTATCCGTGTTCATCGGCGTTAATCGGCGGCTCAAAATGCCTTTCTCTGACTTTTTCAGCAGCCTCTTAGAGGCGTGGGGCTGCCTCTTCGACACCAGTATTGGCAGATCGAAGCTGACTTAACTGGTCTCGATTCGAGCCACAACGTAACGCAGCCCGTCCTCGAACTTCGCAAAGAATTTGCACCCGTGCGTTTCGAGTCTCTCGCGAACGGCGGGATCGTCGAGGTCGTTCGAATTGCGATTGAGGAAGCAACTCTCAGGTGGATTGTGAAGGTCCAGGTGCGCAAGCACGGATGCCGGCACAATGGCATCTTGACCTGACATGCCAGACTCGGCCTGTATATCTGCCGCCGACCTCAGGACTGGTGTGTCGAGCGCGATTACCTCGAATCGCTCCGAAATCAATCCTCTTCATATCCTCTCACGGACGCTACCTCAGCTTCCACCCGAGAGCGCGACGGCCTGGCGGGCCGGCGCTCCGCACCATCCGCTATCATGGCGTTGTATTATGCGTACCCTCATCGTCCTTCTTACTCTCTCCGCCGGCGCCGCCCTGGCTCAAACCGCCCCGCCGCCCATCGATCCCCAAAAAGTCCAGGACCAGGACACCATGACCTGGGCCGACTATCACCCCATCCCCGGCGTCGATTGGGCCGACCCCAAACTCGCCCCCACCCGCAAGCAGTTCAAGGTCGCGTTGGTCGCTGTCGACTTCCCCGACCAGCCCTTCGTCATCACCCTCCCCAAACACTCCGACCTCTTCGGCAACCCTCAAATTGACCCCGTCGCGCGCGAAAAGGTCGCCCAGTTCTACGCCGATTTCTATAACACGCCCTCCGCCGTCAATCACGGACACACCATCAACGGCTATTGGATGGAGCAGTCCCGCGGCCAGATCGGCATCGCCAAACTCGACGCCTTCGGCCCCTACCGCATGCCCAAGAACCTCTACCAATACGGCCTCAACGAATACAACCAGAACAGCGCCGCGCCTGCCGGCTTCCCCGCCAACGGCCGTATCGAGCCCGATGCCGACGCCCTCTGGGCAGCCGATGCCGGCGCCGGAATCAAATCCAAGTACGACATCGTCATCCGCATCTACGCGGGCTACGACGAAACCAGCGTCTGGCAGGAATTCGGCGAGATGAAGTTTCAAACCAAAGAGGACATCCCCGCCGAATGGGGCAGCCCCGATCCGGCCGGCCCGCGCTGGGTCACCACCCGCTATGAGCCCTGGACCAGTTGGAGAGCGGGCGCGCAGCAGTGGGGCCTGTCTTCCGTTCGCCAGGGCGAAAGCTCCGGCACCATCACCCACGAGATCGTACACTTCGCTTTCTCGGTCGGCGATAACAACAACAACCCCTACGAGCCGCCCTACCCGCGCGCCGGCTCCGGCCCCTGGGACATCATGGACCGCGGTTCTTTCAACGGTCCCGGGGGCCCGCACCGCCGCTGGGTGGTCCCCGCCGCCGAAGGCGCTTCCATGCCCGCCGGCCTCATGCTCCGCAGCAAGATCCGCTTCAAGTTCCTGCGCGATGACGCGGTTCTCGCGCTCACCCGCAACGGCCTCGCCGCGAACGGCTTGGCCATCGGCACCGTAGTCGCCCGCGCCGCCGATCCCCCGCCCGGCCAACTCTCCGGCATCACCATCCATCTGGATGGCCCCGCTCCCGGCGACCATACTCCGCCGCAGAACTATGGCTCCAATCCCGTTTCCTCCGGCGACACGCTCTACAATTTCTATTCCATCGAAGTGATCCAGCGCATCGGTTACGATTCCTTCACGCCCGATAGCGGCGTCCTCATCTCGAAAAACCTCGACCAGGAACAGCGCGGCCGTGGCTTCCATCCCTTCACTTACGTGATCGACGCGCATCCCGAAGACATCCAGATGGTCGATTTCAAGCGCCCGCGCGGCGAGCCCGTCATGCGCACCGTGGCCGACTACCGCCAGTTGAACGACGCCCTGTTCCACGCCGGCCTGAATTCCGGCAGCCAGTTCGAATGGGAAGATATTCCCAACCGCCTGCACTTCTACATCGTCGACTTACATAAGGACGCCGCCGGCGTGCTCTCTTACACCGTCGGAGTCCGTTCGCTCGATGGCGCCGGCCCGCAAACCCGCGGCGTCTCGCTGACCCCCGCCGCCAACTGCGCCTTCACGCTTGCGAACACCGGCGCGCCCGATTCCACCGACATCTATCGACTCTCGGTCACCGAGCAAGGCCCTACGGGGGCAGCGGCGCAACTGGCTAACGCGCTGGCGGCCGTGAGGGCTGGACAGACGCAGCTCATTCCCTTATATGTGACCGGCGCGCCGCGGACCGTCACGTTGCAGGCGCAATCGGAGAGCGACCCGACGCAAGTGACTATGGCTACGTGCACAGTGCGGCGGTGAGCGCCGACCGGCCTCGACTCAGGAAGAACAAAGCTATGCCGAAAACGCTTAGGAAGACGCCTACTGCCGACGAAATCGCGGAGAGGGCTTCGCGGGGCGAAGATGTTTGCGCTTACTTCACAAACCAGTTCACGGTGGTCGGACCGGTCCGCCGCGTCAAGACGCTACTCGGGAAGGCTCTCGACGAAGAAACAGGGAGCCGGGCTGGGTCGAAGAAGAAGGCGAGCTGAGCGGAAGAAACGGAAATCACCCGCGCTCAGGCTGTCCCTCTTTGTTCATTTCTTTCAGAGCGGACGCCGTGGCGCTACCAAGCGGAATCGGTTTCACGGTGCGGTGCACATCGCAACGCCTTGTGCTATATTTCGCACGAAGATACGGAGGCATCATGTTCGTTGCTCGTGCTGGATTTGGAACGTTTTCGAACACGGCTGTCGCTGCCGTGAATCCGTTCAAAGTCGTCAAACGAGTTGTTTGGCTGGCGGCGATGCTCACACTGATGTGCGTGGCCGTGGCCGCTCAGTCCCTCAACGTCAACATCACGGAATACCCGATACCGACTGGGAATGCTGTACCTCTGGTTATCACGTCTGGTTCGGATGGCGCCCTATGGTTTACGGAGCTACAGGCAAACAAGATTGGCCGGATTACGGCTTCTGGCGTGATCACTGAGTTTAGCGTTCCAACACCCTTTGCCAAACCTGAAGGCATCACCTCAGCGCCGGATGGCGCACTGTGGTTTACTGAGGCAAACGTGAACAAGATTGGCCGAATCAGCCCTTCGGGAACGATCACCGAGTACTCCGTCCCAAGCCCCTCTGCTGAACCCACTGGCATAGCCACAGGCTCAGACGGCGCGCTGTGGTTCTCCGCAACGGGATGTGGCTCCGATGCCAATGGCAGCACCTCCAGCAAGATTGGTCGGATCACCACTGCTGGAGTGATCACGCTGTACACCCTGCCATCTTTCTGCGCCTCACCTATCGCCATTACCGCTGGGCCGGATGGTGCAATGTGGTTTACCGAAGTTGAACCTACAATATACAAGATCGGCACAATCACCACTGCCGGGGTGATCTACGAGTACCCAGTCCCGCAGTTGTGTAATCAAACTGCGTGCCTCGCCGCTGGACCGGATGGTGCGTTATGGTTTGGCATGGGCAGCAGTATCGGGCGCATCACTACGACTGGGGTTCTCACGCAGTATCCTCTCCCAACGCCGCAGAACGCTATTTCCGGCATTACAGCTTCGTCAGATGGCGCACTTTGGTTTACTGAGAGTGGTCAAGGTGGAACAGCGAGTAAGGTCGGGCGGATCACGACTTTAGGTGTGATCACCGAGTATCCCCTTCCAATTGACAATGCCAGTCCCAATTCGATTACGGGCGGTTTGGGTGGTGCGTTGTGGTTTACTGAGATCAATTCGAACAAGATCGGGCGCATACAGGTTCTCGGACGAACTGGCGTTCTTTCCCACATCGCTGCTGGCGGCGGCTGGACTACCGTGATTACGCTCATCAACACTTCATTAGTCGCAGTCCCGGTAACAGTGGCACTTCACAATGACGATGGCAGCGCCTTGACTCTGCCAGTCACCACGACACAGCAAGGCGTCTCGCAAACTACCACTACTTCATCCGTGAATGCGACGATAAGCCCGAATGCGACGTTGCTTATCTCTACGGGAGATCAGGTCGCATCGACTGTTGTCGGATGGGCCGATGTACTCAGTTCAGGATCGCTCGGTGGCTATGCGATCTTTCGCACGAGCAGCCCGAACAGTCCAGTGTCCGAAGGCACGGTTCCACTTCAGAGCCAATACCCATCCACGATCACGCTTGCTTACGACAACACGGCTGGTTTTGTGATGGGCGTGGCTCTGGCGAACCTGTCAACGTCATCTGCCAATATCAGGGCTGACGTGTGGGACGAAAGTGGCAATCAGCTTCAACCAGCGATCTTCACGATTGCGGGAAGCGGTCACACTTCGTTCGTTCTGCCGAATCAACTTCCGCTGACGGCAGGGAAGCGGGGCATCGTGAGATTCCAGGCTACGGGTGGGATTGCAGGTCTGGGATTGCGGTTCAGTCCGTTTGGTACGTTCACTTCAGTTCCGCCTTTTTGACGGCTGCGGTCTGTTCCAAGCCGATTTCCATCTGAACTTCGGAGTCCAAGGTGGGCGCTTGCGGGCGAAAAGGTGACGGACGCATTTCTGGCGAAAAGGTGACGGACGCATTTCTAAAACTAAAGCTCGCCCGCCAATGCCAAGATTGCCCGGTAATCCCGTTCCGCGAGCCGGAATCTGGCGGCGCGTGGGGCAGCAGCTCAAAATCCCCAAGCGCTGCCAGGTAGATCAGCGGACTGCTGTTGGAGACAACAACCACTCCATCACCGCGGCGAACCGGCCCGCGGCAGATGTTGCTCGACCTTTTCCAGATCGGAGAGATCCTCGGCCAGATCGCCGGAGGTGTAGTCGTGTTGCGGAATGTTCCGTGTGCGGGTCAACTCCATAAACTGAATGCGGGTAAGACCCAGATCCTGGGCGGCTTCGGCTGAGGAAATGCGGCGCTCATCAAAGAGCCGTAGAATAGCAGCCTCAAGAGCATCGCGGCGAAGGCGGTCCTTGGCGCTTTCGTCAAGGGCTCCTTCGGGGATCGGGATGTCCACCTCAATCTTCACGGCAGTCCCATTGTACCTGAACAAGCTACCCTCCTAGTCTGATGCCAGGCCACGAGAACAGCCCCGAGTGAAGACTTGCAAATGTCGCGCCTGGGCGGCTAAGATGATGCGACCTCTTCATGCCAACCTCCACGGCGCCGCGGCGTAAGGCCATTCCGGGCCCTCTCTTGCTGGTTCTCATCCTGCTCGGGCTTTCTGTCTTTATCAACTATGTGGATCGCGGGAATCTCTCCATCGCCGCTCCCATGCTGAAAGACGAGCTTCGCATTTCCGCATCGCAACTGGGCATTCTGCTCTCCGCGTTTTTCTGGACCTACGCGTGTCTGCAACCCTTCGCCGGCTGGTTGGTGGACCGCTGGAACGTCAACTGGGTATTCGCCGGCGGCTTCTTTCTCTGGTCGGCCGCGACAGCCACCACGGGCCTCGTGCACACGTTCGCGGTGCTGTTCATATTGCGATTGCTCCTCGGTATCGGCGAATCGGTCGCCTTTCCCTCCTACTCAAAGATCATTGCGCTGAACTTCGCGGAAGAGCACCGGGGGCTTGCCAATTCGGTGGTCTCCGCGGGATTCGTGCTGGGACCTGGATTTGGCATGCTGTTCGGTGGCCTGCTGATGGCCAGATTCGGCTGGCGCCCGTTCTTCCTCGTGCTCGGCCTGGTCAGCCTGCTTTGGCTCGTCCCTTGGTTCAAATGGATGCCGAAGCCAATGCCGAAAATACCGGACGCCATTCCCACCGGCACTACCGGCGCGCCAGGTCTACTCGAGTTTCTGCGGTTGCGATCGGCCTGGGGCACCAGCATCGGGCTCTTCTGCAGCAACTATGTCAACTATTTCCTCATTACCTGGCTTCCTTTTTATCTGGTGCGCGAACGGCACTTCTCCATGGACAACATGGCTAGGATCGGAGGCAGCGCTTACCTGCTGGGGGCCTGTTTCTCCACCCTGTCCGGTTGGCTTTCCGATCGCTGGATCATGTCGGGTGCGACTCCCACGCGTGTCCGCAAGACTTTCACGGGCGGGGGGCTCGCGTGCGCCGGGGTATTCACCGGGTTGGCTGTGGTCAGCGGGCCGCGCTATTGCGTTGCCGCGCTCATATTGGGCGTAGTATCCTTCGGCGTGTTTTCTTCCAACGGGTGGGCCATCACGCAGACGCTCGCGGGACCCCAAGCCGCGGGACGCTGGACAGGTTTCCAGAACATGCTTGGTAATCTCGCAGGTGTTGTGGCCCCCGCAGTCACCGGATTTGTCCTGGAGCGCACGGGAGAGTTTTACTGGGCCTTCGTCATCCTGACAGCCGTTGCGTTGGCAGGCTCGGCTTCCTGGATTTTTCTCGTCGGCAGAATAGAGCAGGTGATATGGCGCAGCGAACTCCGCCCGTCCCGGTGATATCGTAAGTTTGAGGCTCAAACTATTCAATGTCATCCCCTGCCAGACACCTCCTCATCCTCCTCGGTTGCCTTCCTCTCGTCGTACAGGGACAGCAACCCCGGACCGGCGGCCCGGTTTCCGGAGCGGTGAACACCGGGCGCTATCGGAATCTCTTCGTCGAAGCCGGCATCTCCGAGAAAGACGTGAAACAGAAGGTCGACGCGGCCTTCCAGCAGTTGTTCCACGGCAATCCCGACACCGAAGCCATCTACTATGAGTCCGGCAAGAACGCCAACGGCAAGCTCGCCTATGTAACCGACGTCGCCCATCACGATGTACGCAGCGAGGGCATGTCCTACGGCATGATGATCGCCGTCCAACTGGACAAGAAGGGGGAATTCGACGCCATCTGGAACTGGTCCAAGACCTACATGTACCGCGACGAGCCCGGCCATCCCGCCCGCGGCTATTTCTCCTGGTCGATGCGGACCGACGGCGCCGTCAATGACGAAACGCCCGCGCCCGACGGCGAGGAGTACTACACCATGGCCCTCTACTTCGCCGCCAACCGGTGGGGCAACGGCCCCGGAATCTACAACTACCGCGCTGAAGCCGACCGCCTGCTGAACCAGATGCTGCACCGCGAGGTGGTCGCCGGGCAGACCAAACGCGGCCCGTACTCGGCCGGCAACATGTTCGAAGAGAAGTACAAGATGGTGCGCTTCGTGCCCGGCGTGGACCGCAACGGCTTCACCGATCCCTCCTACCACCTTCCGGCTTTCTACGAGCTATGGGCTCTGTGGGGACCGCCCGCCGACCGTGAGTTCTGGGAGCAGGCCGCCCAAGCCAGCCGCGACTTCTTCCAGAAGGCCACCAATCCCCAGACCGGCCTCGCGCCCGATTACGCCAACTTCGACGGCACCCCCTACGCCGGCCGGTTTAACTCCGGGGCCGCCAATTTCCGCTACGATGCCTGGCGCACCGAAATGAACTGGTCCGTCGACTGGTCCTGGTGGGCCAAGGATCCCCGCGAGCGGCAACTGAGCGACCGCATCCAGGCCTTCTTTGCCTCGAAAGGGATGGCAACTTATGGCAGCCTTTTCACGCTCGACGGCCACCAGACCAACGCCACCCATGCGCCCGGCTTGATCGCGACCAACGCCGTCGCCAGCCTGGCCGCCACCGATCCGCGCGCCACGGACTTTGTGAAAGCGCTGTGGGAGACTCCGACGCCCTCCGGCCAGCAACGGTATTACGACGGCACGCTCTACATGATGTCCCTGCTGCACTCGAGCGGCCAGTTCCGCGCCTGGCCCCCGAGGTGGTAGTTCACGCCCGCTGTTAGACTGTGTTCGTATGAGTCATCCTCTCTCTTACCTTCACGATCAGCTCGAACAGTGGCGCGCGGAAGGCGCCTACCAGCGCTTGCGCATCCTGGAATCGGCGAGCGCGGCGGAATCGCGCTTCGACGGCAAACAGGTCATCAACCTCGCCTCCAATAATTACCTGGGGTTGACCACCCATCCCAAGCTGCGCGAAGCCGCCATCCAGGCGGTGAAGGATTTCGGCGTCGGTTCCGGCGCCGTCCGCACCATCTCCGGCACCATGCGCATCCACATGCAACTCGAAGAGCGCATCGCCGCTTTCAAGAATGTCGAAGCTTGCGTGGTTTTCCAATCCGGCTTCGCCGCCAACGCCGGCACCGTTTCCGCTATACTCGGACCCGACGACCACATCGTCTCCGACGAGCTCAACCACGCCAGCATCATCGATGGCTGCCGCCTTTCGCGCGCCAAAATCCACGTCTTCCCGCACAAAGATGTGGCCGCCGCCGAGAAGATCCTCGCCGAGCTCGACAACGTTCCCGGCCACAAGCTGCTCGTCAGCGACGGCGTCTTTTCCATGGACGGCGATATCGGCGCGCTCCCTGGCCTGGTGGAAGCCGCCGAAAAACACGGCGCCATCATGATGGTGGATGACGCCCATTCCTCCGGCGTGCTGGGCCGCCAGGGCCGCGGCACCATCGACCACTTCGGCCTCCACGGCCGCGTCCAGGTGCAGGTAGGCACGCTCTCCAAAGCCATCGGCGTGCTGGGCGGCTACGTCTGCGGCAGCCGCGACCTCATCGATTTTCTCTACCATCGCGCCCGCCCGTTCCTGTTTTCCACCTCGCACCCCCCAGCCGTGGCCGCCGCCTGCCTGGCCGCCTTTGATGTGCTCGAACAGGAACCACAACGCATGGAAAATCTCTGGGAAAACACCAAATACTTCAAGCAAGGCTTGACGTCCGCCGGATTCAATACCGGAATCAGCGAAACGCCCATCACCCCGGTGATTGTCGGCGAAGCTAAAGTGGCGCATGGACTATCGCGCGAGCTTTTCGCCGCAGGCGTGCTGGCCACCGGCATCGGCTTCCCGACGGTAGCGAAGGGCAAGGCGCGCGTGCGGACCATCGTGACCGCCACGCACACCAAGCCCGAGCTGGACCAGGCATTAGAAGTGTTCCAAAAAGTCGGCAAAAAGATGGGAATTCTGGTGTAAGCTGGCTCGCCCAAGTGGGGCGGCCAATTCTGGCCGCAGCCGGCTTTAGCCGGCTTGCCGCCCAGTTTTATGAGAACTTCCTCCCTTCCAACGCACCACTCTGGGTGATGGTGCATTACGAGCGACGCCTCCCCCACTTCGACGTAGTCGAGCAGCCCTTGTTCGTGACATTCCGCTTGCACGGCAGTCTTCCCGGCAACCGAATCTTCCCGCCTCAGCAAGTGACCTCAGGCAAATCATTCGTGACAATGGACCGCCTGTTGGACCAGGCCGCCGCCGGCCCTCGATTCCTGCAGCAGCCCGAAATCGCCCAGATAGTGGCCGACGCCTTGTGCTCCGGCGAATACCAGTTCAAGCGCTATGAACTGCATTCGTTCGTCATCATGCCCAATCATGTACATATTCTGATAACTCCGCACGTGGTCGCCACGCGCTGGCTCGGACCCCTGAAGGGTGTCACCGCATATCACGCAAACCGCTCTCTGGGGCGAACCGGCCAGCCCTTCTGGCAAGAGGAAAGCTATGACCACCTGGTGAGATCGCCCGTCGAGATGGCCCGCATTCGAAGTTATATCGAACAGAACCCCGTTTCGGCGGGCCTGGTCACCGCCGCCGAACAGTTCCCTTGGTCGAGCGCCTACACAACCAGCGCCGCCCCACTTGGCCGGCCGGCAAAAGGGCCGCCTTACCTTACCGTCAGCGTCACACCCGCCCTGCTGCTCACTCCGCCCACCATCAGCACCACCGGGTACGTCCCCGGCGCTAGCTCCGGCACTTGCACGTTCACTTGCAGCAGGCCAGCGACAGCCTGCGGCGCGGCGCCGGCATAAACTACCGGCGCGTCCTGGCCGCCGATCTTCACGCTCACCCCGGCGAGCGGTGCCGGCAATACGCTATTTGCTACCCGTCCGTTGATGCCACCCGGAGCAGTCTGGCCCTCGCCAGTGCCGTAGAGCGCCACTATCGATCCCACCGGCGCGCCCGACCCCGGACCGTTCAACGAAGTGTCCTGATTGATTGCCGCCGCTGGTCCCGATCCACTTGAAATCGAAGTGAACAGCGCCGGCGCAACCGCGCCCACCGCCACCGTCAGAGCCTGCGTCGCCTGGCCGTTCCGGATCACTACCACCCGAGTGGTCTGCTGGCCGGCCACTTCGTACGGCACAATGGCGCTCACCTGGTTGGCGGTCACGTAGACCAGCGGCACGGGTATGTCGTCGAACAGCACTTCGGTGCCATTCAGGTTCGATGCCACCCGCCCTTGCGCGTTCAACTGCGCGGTCACCAACGCTGCCGGGCCGATCGCCGCGCCGAACGCCGTCACAATCTCTCCCGGCGCCACCGCCCCGATTTGGAAACTCGCGGCGTTGGTAACTGCCGTCGCTCCCAGCACCACCGGCGGCGCCGTCCCGATCGCAATCGTGGCACTCGATTGCAACACCGCGTTGCCCAGACTTTGCGCCGTCACCGTGACTTGCGAAGGCGCGCTCAACTGCGAGGGCGCCGTGTATGTCCCATCCGGCGCGATCACTCCGAACTGCGGCGAGAGCAGCCAGCGCACCGCCGTGTTCCCCAAGTTGGAAGTGACGGCCTGAAAACGCTGCGTCTGGCCCGGCTGCATGCTGGCCTCCGGCGGGCTGACGTCGAAGGTGGACGCGGCTGGCGCCATCGACACTCCGAAATACCAGGCGTCGGTTACCGGCTTCGAGAGCGTGCTCACCTCCAGTGCGTAGGTCGCGCCGCCGGTCACCGGAAATGTCGCTGTCGAGAGATGCGCCGGCGAGCCCGTGTCCAGCGCCAGCGTGGTGCAGGCCAGTTCACCGCCCAGGATTGTGCCGTTCAGCGGCGGGTATGCCGTCAGCACGATGGATGCGCTGCCGGCGTTGTTGTGGATCCCTTGCAGCGTCACCTGCACGTTGCCGCTCTTGGGAGCGTTGAATTCCATCCACGAGGTCTGGAAGTCCGCCGACCCGGTGCAGGAGTGCTTCGGGTCCGCCGCGTTTTCGGTGTGCGACGAAGTGCTGCCGTAACCCTCGTAAGGCAAGGATGGGATGGAAAAAGCACTGCCTATTTCGTTCCCCGGCGCCGCACTCACCGCCCCGCTCTGGGTCACCGTGATGGCCTGATTTTGCACCAGGAAGGTTCCCGTTCGGGCCGCTGAAGAATCGCTCGGCCCCACCGTCAGGAACACCGAGCCGTTCCCCACGCCGCTGGCCGGAGGCTGGATCGTCGCTGGAAGCGACCCGGCCTGAAGCGCCGCGGCCGGCCGCGCCGACCATCCGCAGTTCGCCTGCGTCGACACCTTGATGGCGTACACGCCGCCGGTCGAATCGGCCGCAATGCTGGACGGAGAAACCAGGTACGTGCACGGGCCCACACTGGTTCCCGCCAGCGCCACGCGCCACACGCCGCGCCCGTAGGTGAAGGCGTACAGGTTGCCACTGTCAATCGCCAGGGTCGTCACGATCGCGTTGGCGAACGGATTATCGTCGCGCACCCACGTGTTGCCGCCGTCGAAGCTCGCGAACATGCCGATGTCCGTTCCCAGGTAGAGCTTGCCCGAATCGGCCGGGTCCACCAGAATCGTCTCCACCGGCACATCCGGCAGGCCATTGGCTCCCGAGCCGTCGATGCCATTCCACGTCAGTCCGCCGTCGGTCGACCGGTACACGTGATTGTCACCCGCCGCTACGTTGAACGTGGTGTACGTGGCGTAAATGGTATTTGGCTGATGTGGGTCGAATTCGATATGCGCCACGTTGCCGGCGCGCGGCGTGGTGAAGCTCCAGATCGTGCTGCCGGTCGCGGCCAACGTCGCCGCGTTGCGGAAAATCTTGCCATAGTGCGTGCCGAACAGCACCAGGTTGGAATCGGCCTGCGACACCGCAATGGCGCGGATGTTGTCCAGATTGCCGCCCACCGGGTCGATGGGCGCGCTCGCCGCCGTCCACGCGCCCGCGCCATTTTCGCTGCGCCACAATTGCCGCCCGCCGGTATAGAGCCGCAACGAATCGTTGGGATCGAAGAGGTACCACGCGATGAACGGGAAGTTGCTCGACGATTCCGCAATGCCGCTTACCACGCTGGTGTAGGTGAACCCGCCATCGGTCGATTTGGCGAAGGCCCCGTGCGTGTACTCCACGTAAACCGTGTTGGCGTCCAGCGGGTCCAGGCGCGACACCCCGCCATCGCCGCCATAGATCGAGCCCCACTGGTTCGGTCCGCCCGAATCGGCGCCGCGCACCGTGCCGTTATCCTGCGTGCCGCCGAAATACGCGCTGCCGCCGGGGTAAGGGACTCCGTGGTAGAACTGCGTGGTGGAATAACTATTGTTGAGCGACGTCCAATTCACCGTGGTCGTCTTGGCCGCGCAAGTGCCCGCCGCGCCGCGCGCCTGCGTGGTCAAGTAGATGCCGCCATCGTTGCCGTTGTACAGAATCTGGTTGGTGCTGCCGTTGTAGCCGGGGTCGAAGGCCAGCGCATGCTGGTCGGGGTGGTTCCCCGTGAACGCGTAGCCCCAATTGGCGCCGCCGTCGTCGGAGCGGAACAGTCCCACTCCCGCCGCCCACAAGCGGCTGGGATCGAGCGGGTCCACCAAGGCCGCCAGGTTGTAACCCGCCTGCCCGTTGAAATTCACGCTCCCGGCGCTGGCCGTGCAAAAAGAGCCGGTGAAATTGTACGCGCTATCGATGCTCAGAATCGCCGAATCCAGCCGGTTCGAACTCGTGTTGGACGTTTGCGTTGTCCAGCTTCCCGAGGCGCCGCCGTTCGTCGAACGGTACACCGCCAGCAGCCCGTGCGCGTACGCGCTGCTGGTCGAGATGGTAACCGCGATGGCGTAAATGGTGCTGGGCTGCGAGGGCGCCACCGCCAGCACCACGTACCACATGTTGGGGTCGCTCAACACCACCAGCCACGTTCCCGCGCCCGCCGCGTCCGCGTTGCGGAACACCGAGTAGGTGACGTTGCCCGGCTGGTGGCACACCGCCAGCACCGTGTCCGCGCTTTGCCCCGGTTGCGTCACCACGTCGAAGCAGCCGTTGGTGGTGCCACCCGTGAGCGTGGCCGCCGGACCCCCATCGGGCGACGCCAGCTTTAGGTTCCACGTCGCTCCGCCATCCAGGCTCACCCACAGGCCCGTGTTCGTGGCGGCGTAGAGGTGCGCGGGCGCCGCCTGGCTGATGGCGATATTGTTGACGAAATAAAAATCCGGCGTCGCGGTCGAGCCCAGTTGGTTCCACGTCGTTCCGCCGTCGGTGGTTTTGTAGATTCCCGCGCCGCGCCAGTTCTGTGTCTGCTCGCCGGTGCAGGCGTAGAGCGTATTGGGGTCGCTCGGGTCCATCACCAGGCAATTGATCGCCAGCACCGGCGCGAAATCGCTCACCGGAAACCAGGTCTGCGCGCCGTCGGTGGTCCTCCAGATGCCGCCCGTAGCGCCGCCCGCCCACATGATCTGGGAATTCTGCGGATGAATCACCAGCCCGCGCGTGCGTCCGCCCACGTTCCCCGGCCCCAGCGATTGCCACGCGCCGAACGTCGCGGGGGTGGGCGGCGTGCCATCCACAAAGCGCCCTTCGGCCAGTGAGTACCTTCGCATGGTCCCCACATGCCGCATGGCATCGGTGTAGCGTTCCACCGGCAGCAGCCCCTCGCCCAAAACGCGCTGCTCGCGGAAATACTCGGCCGCCTCGAACGGATTGTCGTCGTGCTCGCCGGCCTCCGCCGCCCGCGGAGGCGCAGGCACGGTCGCGTTGGGCCTCACTCGCGTACACGAAACCAGCAGAGCCAGAGACAACACCGCGGCGGCCAGTATCCCCGATCTCTTCATTCCCTTCGAGTGTACAACCTCCGTCCCGGCCGGCCGAGTGGGGCGGCCAATTCTGGCCGCAGCCGGCTTTAGCCGGCTTCCGCTGCTGCCTAGCCCGCCCGGCGACATCCAGGCNNGTGGGGCCAGGCTTTCAGCCTGCCGCCGGCTTTTAGCCGGCGTTCTTCGCGATTGTCGCCAGACGCCGGGCAGAAGCCCGGCGGCAGGCTGAAAAACTGGCCCCACAAGCACGGCATCACAAAGGACACCGGGGTAACAATTCGGTAACATTGGCCTTGTAGTCTACGGTCATGACCATCAGACACTTTGCAACCGCGCTCGTGGCAACGCTGCTCTGGGGAACGCCGGCCAGCGCCCAATCCGCGGCGGACTTACTGCAAAAAGGGATTTACGCGCAAGAGACCCTGGGCGATCTCGACGGCGCCGTCAAGTCGTATCGCCAAGTGCTCACTTCTTACCCGGCCAACAAGCAGATTGCGGCGCAGGCGCAATACCAGCTTGTGCTCTGCATGGTGCAGAAAGGCGACCGCGCCGCGGCCGCCCGCGAGTTCGACGCGCTGGCGAGAAACTACCCTGACCAGGCCGAGTTCATCAACAAGGCTCGCAAGCTGGTCCCGGCCGGAGCGGCCATTCTGCCGGCGCCGTGGCCCGATGGCGAAGCCTTCCAGTTGAACATCAAACGCGATGGCGCCTTCACCGGCGAATACCTGTTCTATACGACCGCCCCCAATCCCAACCCCGTGAGGGGTGCTTCGGTCGCGCCGCTTGTGAACGGTCAGTTCGGATTCGTCCCAGGTCAGGCGCCCACTCCGGACCAGGTGGCGATGTACTGGAAGCTGGTCACCAAACACAGCACCCGCAGCCTCTGGGTGGTGGTAGACCGCGAAACCATGCAGCCTCTCGACAAGCCCCACATGTACACGGACGACGACATGGGCGACGCCACTGCCGTTCCCTTCGCGGGGCCGGCCGTCGATCTCGAGCCGCTGGTTTTCCGCATGCGCCGCCTGCCGCTGGCCGCGGGGTACAAGGCCACCTTGACGACCCAACCGTTCGTCCTGGGCGAGAGCACACCGCGCCAGGTAGAGTTGACCGTGACGGGCACCGAGAGCGTGCAGGTGGTGGCCGGCAAACTCAATTGCTACAAGGTATCCTTGGGCGCGCTCGGGCAGACCTTCTGGATCGGAGTGGACGGCGCAAGGCCGCTGGTGAAGTTGCAATCCGGTAAGGTTGAGGCCGAGCTGGTGAAGGTATGGAGCCCGTCCGTGTTCGATTCCGCCACGGCGTTCCTGAAAACGGCCGGTTGGAGCATACGTTTCCCCAGCACGAATCCCGGCCAGGATGCCGAGGCCAGCTTCGACCGCCCAGACAACCAAAGCGTCTCCGTGCACTTGCGGACAATCTACACGCCGCCGGGCGACATTGCGCAGGCGCTGCGCCAGACCATGGCCGACAAGGTGGAGGAAATAGCTAAGGAAGGCGTCGCGAGAGAAGCGAAGGTTCGGCCGGACAGCGTCCAGACCCGCCTGATCGGAGGACAGCAGGCCTTGATCTGCCTGATCGACTATGTTGACCACTCGATCAGTGACGGCAATCCGCTGACGCGTGAATACTACCGCTACGACGCGTGGATCCGCACGGAAAGCACGGCCGTCGAGTTCCAGTTCAGCAGCTCGAACCGGAATAGCCTCGCCATGTTTCGCTTCGTCTTCGAGCCCATCCTCGCCACCGCCAAGATCCCCTGAGGACTGCCGTGCGGTTGCGAACCCAACTCGGCGGCGCGGATTCCGGACGGTGGCTGGTGATCCTGTGCCTGTTGCTTGGGGTACTCGCGCCCACGGGCGCGGTTCTCTGGTTCATGAACGGCGCCCTCAACAGCCAGAAGGAGCTGACGCGTCGCGAACTGGACCAAGCGTACGTGGACTCGCTCAGCGCGCAACGCAAGCTCTTCACGGAGCGCTCCAATACGTATTGGAAGGACCGCGTAGCGGCCATCGAGCGGCAGGCCGGCGACCACCCCGCCGCCGCCACCTTTGAGCTGGCGGTGCACTCCGGCGAGGCCGACTCCGTCATCGTCCTGACGCGCGAGGGCGCTCTCGCCTACCCCTCGGCCACTCCCGCGCCCGCCGCCGACCCGGTGGAGCACCGTAAGGAATGGCTGGAGGCGCGCCGCCTGGAAAACAGCGCCGCGACCATGGCTGAAGCCGCCGCCGCGTACGGCCGTCTGGCAGCCGCCGGAGAGGACCCGGACATCGCCGCGCGCGCCCTGCAAGCGCAGATCCGCTGCCTGGTGCGCAAGGGCGATAAGCCCGAAGCCCTGCGCCTCATCGCGCAGAACTTTCGCGGCGGACGGCTGATGGGCGCGACCGACCTGCAAGGCCGCTCCATCGCAGCCGACGCGCAGTTACTGGCCCTGCATCTGGAGCCCGACGACCGCGTCGCCGCAACCCTCCTGCACCGCTTCGTCACCGACTACACCACTGGCCTGCCGTCCTCACAACGCCTGTTTCTCATGAACGAGCTGCGCGCCCTTGGGCCGCAAACACTGCCCACCTATGAAGCCGAAGCACTCGCCGAACAATACCTGGATAGCGATGGCGCCGGCCGCGACGAAGCCGGACTCCGCGCCACCCACATTCCCGGTGTGTGGCTCATCCATTCAGCCAACGGGCAGGTCATCGCCTTTTTTCGGACCCCCACCGTGCTGGCAGCCACGCACAAGCTAACCGAAGGCTCGCCAGTCGAAGCCTCACTGCCCCCTCAAATGCCCCCCGGTCAGGCGCCCGATTGGCAAATCACGATTCCCCGCCCCGACTCGGCAACCTCCGCCCAGATCTCCCACCGTCAGATGGTCTCCTACCTTTGGGTCGGCTTCCTGGCGATTGCGGTGGTGACTGTGACCGCGCTGATCGCCGGCCAGGCCCTGCGCCGCCAATGGCGGCTGGCCCGCATGAAGACGGACCTCGTCGCCGCCGTCTCGCACGAGCTGAAAACCCCGCTGGCTTCCGTGCGCCTGCTGGTGGATTCGCTACTCGAAGACGAGAAGCCCGACGCCCAACGCACCCACGAATACCTGGAGTTGATCGCGCGAGAGAACCTGCGGCTGAGCGGCGTCATCGAAAACTTTCTGACTTTTTCGCGTCTGGAACGCAACCGCCAGAAGTTCGAATTCAGCACGACGCAGCCGGACGCCGTGGTGCAATCGGCCATCGAAGCCGCCCGCGAGCGCCTCCGCGCGCCCGATTGCCGCCTGGAGGTCGAGGTCAGCCCCAATCTGCCGCCGGTGCGCGCCGATGAAAGCGCGCTGGTCACCGTGCTGCTCAACCTGCTCGATAACGCGTGGAAATATTCGCCCGGCGAGAAGCGCATCGCCGTCCGCGCCTACCGCGAAGACAGCCGTGTGGTGTTCGCGGTGGAGGACAACGGCATCGGCATCGCCGCGCGCGAGCAGAAGAAAATCTTCCGCCGCTTCTACCAGGTGGATCGCCGCCTGGCGCGCGACGCCGGCGGCTGCGGCCTCGGCCTGAGCATCGTAGAGTTTATTGTCCGCGCGCACGGTGGGTCCATCGCCGTGAAGAGCCAGCCGGGCCAGGGCAGCACTTTTTCCGTCGCCATTCCGGAGGCCGCATGAACGGAAGCCGCATCCTGATTGTGGAAGACGAGCCGGCGCTGCTGCGCGGCCTCACCGACACCTTCGCCGCCAAAGGTTGTGAGGTGCTCGCGGCCGCCGATGGCGAGCGCGGCCTGGACCTGGCGCTTACCGCCCAGCCCGACCTGATCCTGCTCGACATCATGCTCCCCAAGGTGAACGGCTATGAGATCTGCCGCGCCGTCCGCGAGCACTCCCTCGACGTACCCATCATCATGTTGACCGCACGCGGCCAGGAAGAAGACATCGTCCTGGGGCTCAACCTGGGAGCCGACGATTACGTCACCAAGCCCTTCAAGATCCGCGAACTCGTAGCGCGTGTAAACGCCTTCTTACGGCGCCGCCATTCGGCCCGCGATGCCGGCTGCCGCTTCGGCGAGTTCGATCTGAATCTGGCCGCGCACAAACTGTTTCGCGGCGCCGCCGAAGTGGAATTGACCGCCAAGGAATTCCAACTGCTGGCCTATCTGGCCGCGCGCCCCGGCCGTGCCCTGGCGCGCAACGACATCCTGAACGCCGTTTGGGGCAGTTCGGTCTTCGTGACCCCGCGCAGCATCGACCGCTGCGTCACCACCCTGCGCGCCAAGATCGAGCCCGACCCGCACACCCCCAAGTACATCCAGACCATCCGCGACATCGGCTACCGCTTCGAACCGGAATAGGGCATCGCCTGGAGAGAAGCAATATATTTCACCGCAGAGAGCGGAGACGCGGAGAAAACCTGATGGGTCAAAACAGGGTCAGGGTCAAAACAGGGTCAGCCTGAACTGCGCGATTTTTCTGAGACTTCGGCACCCGTCCTCCCACTTCTTGAGCATATGCCACGTCGCAGCCGCTGTATACTGCCCGGCCTGCCCTGCCATGTCA
>PMTR01000114.1 GCA_003167255.1 Bryobacterales bacterium | reverse complement strand
TAGGCTTGATGGTGCTTGCCGTAGTGGTATTCGAGGGTCTCGGCGGAGATGTGCGGGCTCAGAGCGTCTTTGGCGAATGGCAGCGGAGGAAGTTGGATCATAACGGCTCTCCTATTAAGTGTTACGCCCGCTTGTCTAGCAAGTCTCGGTCCAGACGCGACTTTAAGGCCTGAATGGTTTCACAGTCCTTGTCAGCGCATGAGGCTGCTGTTGTGGTCACGTGACCCTATGTGGTCACGTGACCCTATATCGTCAGGCGTCAGCTATCGTCGGCAACGGGCGGGCCTCATGTGATGCGCACTTTGGGTATCGAGCCGTGAGGGGATCCACGCTTTCCGCCCGGCGCGCGGGGATCCAGCAACCGCCCAAGGCGACCACGGCGCGAAGGCTCTTGCATTTGATTCGTCGCGGCGCTCCCGTAATGTGCCGAATCTGGCCCCGCCGACAGCGAATCGCGGCGCGCGGCGAGCATCCGTCGGCCGGGGCTGCGGTAGTCGTAGTCATGAAGCTCCGGGCGATTTACCGGGCCGACACGATAATCATGATTCAGACCCGGAGGATTCGAAGCCCAAGGAATCCGCCGTTCACCAAAAGCGCAGGCCTGTTCGGAGAAGGTGAGAAACGAGACCGTGCGGCAAGGCCGTCGAGCCAATTGCGCTTGTTCCGACGCCAGAGCCCCTCTCTTGGAGAGCGCCAAAGTCCCGTGATATTGGCCATTTTCGCGGGGCGGCGGCAATGCGCCGTCAACCGGAAGCGCGGAGGATCTCGCGGTGGAAGGATTTGGCTCCCCGTCGTGGACACGTTTCGAACTTTGGCGGGCTCAGCCAACCTGCGGATCTGGCAGGGCGCAGCGTAGATCCTCTTGAGTTCAGTTTGAGGTGACCAGCCTGGAGCGAAGTTCGTCCATCGACGGCCAATCCCCCCAGTGGAGCATCCGATGGCAATTCGAACAGACGAGGGCAAGGTCGCCCAACGTGACCTTGGTCCCATCGGTTTCCCTGATCTCAGATAACGGCTGGATATGGTGGCACTCTATGAACTTGGAACCGTGTTCACCGTAGCGCGCCTTAAACACGAATTTGCACACCTCGCACGCGAGCTTTCCGCGAGCTTTCAGCGCCTCCTCCTTCTTTGCCTTCGCCAACTGTGGTCTGCGTTCACGATCCCTGTGGATACGCAGTTTGACTCGTCCCTCGTACCCGAACTTCGCCACTGCCGCTTCCTCTTCTTCGTCTTTGGGCAGGAGCGGAAAGGCCTTCGCTAACATGGTATCCACGAGATAGAGCGGCTGATCGATCTTCTTGGCAACTCGATGGCAAGCTGCGTTTATCTCAAGGTACTGCTTACCGAAGCTTCCCTTCGGCTTCGCCCTTAACAGGCCAAGGCCGATCAATGCACCTTCGCTGACCCTGTTGTAGACGGCATACCTGTCTGGGTACACACACATGAGGATCGGAGTCAGAATGGCCCTGTTGAGTCCTTTAATCAATGGTGGGCCATCCTCTGGAACGATGGTATCGAGCCGCTTTTCAACTCGGTCGTCTTCGTTGAGCAGAATCTTCAGACACTCGCGAAGCGGACCCATTTGGGCATAAACTTCGGAATGGCGCTGGATGTGTCCCCAATGCCGGTTGTTCTTGAATACCAGAAAGCCCCTGAATTCCGCCTCGGTGACATTTGCAAGGTTGTCGGGATGGAACAGCTTACCGTAATGTTCAAGCGCGGCTTTCTGTGCGGCTACTTCTTTCGGCCGTTCCTTGATCCAATTCGTCAACAGGAGATTTGCATCTTCGATCGTCATCTCAACGAAAACTCCGCTATTCCTTATTCGCTTCAATTCTGCGAGAGGCTGACCGAGCCAGCGGGGCCATCAGCACACGAACCGCCCTGCACCGTGTAATTCCCGAGGATTTGGCCACGCCCGTTTGTCTGGCCGTCGGTAATGGCCATTTGCAGGCCACCGCTAAATGAAATGTGCAGCACGATATTGGACCCGCTGATAGTGCTGCCTGTTGAAATCGTGCCCGCGGTAAAGCAGCGCGAGTTTGTCACCGAGACCGTTCCGGCAAGCAAGCTACCGCTTTGGTTGATGGTCGCCGAAATCGATCCGCTGGTGCCCAGGGTCGAACCCCAGGTCCCCTGCCAAACACCTGCTATTGAGACGCCCTGAGTGACGGTTAGCGTCGCGCTCGCCTGCCCACCTCCAGGTGCCGGGTTCGTTACGACCACCGGGAGTGTCCCCGCGAGGCTCAGGTCGGATTGAGTCAATGTGAGGACCAAGAGTGTGCTGGTGAAAGCAGAGACAGCGTGCGGCGTTCCATTGAATGTAACGGTCGAGCTTCCCGTGAACCCACTTCCGTTGATATTCAGGGTGAGCGGCCCGGTACCAGCACCGGCCGACGCCGGTATGAGACTGGTGATCGCCGGGACTGGATTGGCGGTGGACGACACGGTGAAGATGGCCGCCTTTGATGTTCCTCCTCCCGGCGATGGATTCGTTACCACCACTGGGAATGTTCCAGCGATGGCAAGGTCCGAGGCGCTGAGCGTGATCGCTAACTGGCTGCCGTTGACTAAGGAAGCCTGATGTGCGATGCCGTTGAATGTAACGGCTGAAGAAGTGATAAAGCCTGTGCCGCTGATCGTGAGCGTCAACGAATTGGTTTCGGCTGCAATCGATGACGGCGACAGCCCGGTTATCGACGGCTGAGGATTTGGAGTTGGCGGGAACGGCTGAACGGCCACCGTCACTGTATTAGATGAACTACTGCTCATCGAAACGGCCATGGGCACCGATGGGCCGGTCACGATCCCAGCCGGGATTTGCGCGTTGATCTGATAGAGGCCCACGGTCCCAGGCGTAAGGCCAGAGAACCAGACCTGAGCCGGTAATCCGCCGATCATGACCGCCGGGGTGTTTATCGTCTCGGCCAGTGGACTTGTGGGCGCGGGAGAGCCAGTGGCGGGCTGGTTCGTGACTGGCCCCAAGCCCGTGCAGTAAATCTGGATCACATCGCCGACGGATGCGGGATTTGAGGAGTCAACCAGCCGATATTGTGAATCCAGGATAGCGCCCTGCCCTGTCCCCTGCGCGTTCATGCTGAAGAGCCCCGGGGACGCGGTGGCCAAGCTCACGGTCTGCGGCACGCTTGTTTGGCCAGCTATGCCAACGATCACCGAAGCTTGGCTGGCGCCGGCCAATTCCCAAGGAATCTGGAGATCAACCAGAGATGCGGAAACATAGTATAGGGGCGCTGCGATTCCCGTGAACTGCATCGAAAGTCCCGAGAGATTCAGCGGCCAAGGCACGACCGGGGCTTGCGATGGTGAGCTCAGAGGAAATATGCCGTAAACGGATGCGATGCTGCCAGGGGCCACAGGACCCGGCAGAGCACTTGCTGAATTGACGATGCCGCCGGGACTGATTGCGATTGAGGGTGTATTCACTGAAAGGACCACAGGAATGGTCGTCCCAGCCGCGCCGGTTGTACCGGTAATCGCGATGGACCCATTGTAGGTCCCTGGATTGAGATTACCCGGGTTGACCGTGACGGCGATGGTGGTCGGGGCGGTGCCCGATGTCGGCGATACGGACAGCCAGCCCGAGCTTGAGGCCTGCGCCGTAAAACTCAATCCCGCAATGTTGCCCGCCAACTGCACGTTTTGGGTGAGGGTATTGGACCCCCCAGGCTGATAGCTGAATACCAGATTCGAAATGGCAGCGGTAATAGCAGGTTGGACAGGGGTCAGCTCAAGCAATACCGTATTCGCTCCCATGTTTGTCGGCTGGAGCGTGTTGCCGGTGGTCAACCCCGAGAGATTTCCTCCGGAGCTAAATAGCCACACCGTGCTGCCGGACGCAGCGGCGACAGCCGCAGGCCGAAGCCCAGATATCGACGATGTCGGATAGCTCCCTACCAACCCAAGCGTTGTTTCATCGAGCTGCAAGTAATGTCCATTGGTCAAAACGTGGAGCTTTCCGTCTACAGTGATGACGCCTTGCACTGGCGAATCCGGAAGGTACGTCAACGCTTGTATCGCCGAAGCAGTCGAATTAACTTTGGCGACGAAGTTGACCCCGCTTGCTTGAAACGATCCTGGCGTGGCAAGCAATGTTCCCGCGCAAGCTGCCGAGGCACTGTAACAATATCCAATCAGATATGCTGATCCCGCAGTGTCCACGAGAACATCGTAGATCTGAGTGGTAAACGACTTGGGGCCAAAATAAGTCCCATAGAGCAGCTTCGATCCCGTACTGTCCACCTTAACAACGAAACCGCTGGACAATCCCTGGTTCGAATAGCTTGGCTGTAGACTGGTTGTCGTCGTTAGGATTGTCGGTAGAGCATTAGCGGAACCGTCTGTGTAGCCGGCCACGTAAGCATTGCCCGATGGGTCCACCGCGATGGCTGTTAGGTTGCCATCAGCGGGGCCGAATGCACCAGCGCCCAGTAATGCGATGAATGAATCGCTGGTCCCGCCGGCATTCAAATCAGTGAGAAACACCGTGTCCTGGCCCTGCACGGTCGAGCCAAACCCGCTGTTCAAAGCGCCTGGCGTTGCAAATGGCTGCGGGTTAGAAGCTCCGAATGGTGGTGCATACAGTCCGGCTACATGCGCATCGCCCAAGCCATCAGGTGAGACAAGGGCAGCAGAACGTATAAACCCGGCGGGTAAGAGACACGAATAAATAAGCTTCGTTCCATCTGGCGCAATCTTCGCGAGAAATGGGCTGAATGAGCCCGACGTGAACTTAGCCACAGAGAAAGGTTGAGTGGTCGTCGGAAAATTTGACGAATACGTTATGCCCGTTACGTACAGGTTTCCGGCTGTATCAACTGCCGCAGAAGTCGGGTACTCGGTTTGATTCCCGCCCAAGTAGCTCGCCCAGAGCAGACGAGTGCCGGTCGGGTCTAGCTTTGCAACGAAGACGTTTTGGCTACCCGCTTTGGTCGGCTGGAATGTATTTCTAGTGCCAGGAAGATCAGATGAGGTCGTCGTGCCTACAAGGTAGATATCTCCGCTTGAATCAAGCGCGATCGCAGATGCCGTATCCTTCCCTGAACCCCCGAAATAAGTCGCGTAATGTACGCCAAACGGGACAGTTCCCGAACTCGGCGGCGCAACGTCGGTGGTGCTGGCCGTTGCCGAAAACAGTAATCCTGCCGGACTAGAGGTCGCGCCCGCAGCCGCGACATTGGTGATGTTGAAATAAAGCCAATTGGTGCCGACCTGAAGCAGCGAACCAACATCGCATGTTAGTGTGTGCTCTTGACTGAATCCGACCTCAATAGAGCTTTGGCAGATGACCGTACCATTCAACAAGATGCCGCCAGAGAAGGACGGAGTGTCATCAGACGCATAATGGAGCGTGAGTGTTGCGGAACTGAATTGCGCAGAGATCTTGAAGCTTACAGCGTATAGCGCGGTATTTCCCGATGTCGTCGCCGCATTGGCATTCGTGCCTATCCATTTCGCAGACGCATCCTCGCTCAACCCACTAATCCAGAGAGGGTTCGGCCTGATGATGAATGCCGGAGGACCGGTTTGCGCCGCGGAGAAGTCGCTCGCCGTAAACACATGATTGAAGTCGCCGATCGCTGGTCCCAGCAGAAAGGTGACGGAGCCGTCCCTTCCACCCACAGTTCCATTTCCGCTTCTGACCGTTACCGTCTCGGCGGCCAGCGGCGCACCTGTGACCAGCAACAGGATGCCGAGCCAGGAGAGAATCGAGTCGAACATGGTGGGGTCTCGAAAACCTGTTTTGATCCAATAGGCTAGCAGAATTCATCCAGCTAAGGGTGGGGTTCTCCTGGCCCCATTTTTGCAGGCCGATTTTCAGCTTGACTATCCCCCGACATCCGATCAATTCATTCCAGGTGCGATGAACCTCGAATTCGGCACCCCGTACCACTACAAGACCGTCGACCAATGCCGAGTGATCGGCCGTATTGGCGGCCGCCACAGCGCCCGGAACCGCCGCGTCCGACGACTGACCCAACCGCCCACGCCGACTTCGGTCAGCCTGGAACCGAAGCGCGAGACGGCGCACGATGCCTCGCTGCTCTTGGATGCGAGGTTTCCCTGGCTGAAGAACTCCTGGGTTCGGCCCGTGCGGCGGCCAACGGCGTAAGGTCTTGCCCGCAACCGTGCCAGGGGGCACGCCAGGGCCGCTCCCGACCGCGCGGCGCGCAACCGTCCCACCGAGGCGCGACCCCGCGGCACGTTGCGCGAAACTGGGCCATTCGCCAAACCGCCCGAAGCCGAGAAGTTTCGTGGCGAACTTTTGAGTGTAGGGACCGGCCGCGCCCAGCGTCGGACAGTAGGCGGCGCCGGTATGACGCCCGCCTCCGACAGTCACTGCGGAATTTCCGCAGTGGAAATGACGTACTGGCTAACGGGCTGTTGGTAGCCGAGTGCTTCCAACATCGAGCCGCCGCGCACAGGCATCCACCTGTCGAGAAGGTCCTGGGCGCGATCCCGGCGAACAACTCCTCTGTCACGCAGCTCCGACGCCAGCATCTTCGTGGCGAGCCAGTGCCGCTCAAGGATACGGTCGGTCCGGAGCCACAGCCCGCGCAGGTAGCTCAACCATCCCACGGTTCCTACCGCAAGCTGGGCGTATGCAGTTGCCTTACGGAAGTCGGGCAGCAGCTTATCGAAGTCTTCAAAGGTAGGATGATCGGGCGTTCCTTCGGTCAGCACGGCCGTGGAATGCTCGGCAATGCCCCGGCAGCCGTTCTCGGTCTTCTCGACGGCGGCACCGTTCTGGTGATGACCAACGGCAACTGCGACGACCGTATGCCCGGCTTCATGGATACAGATCAGTTCGTCCCAGTCCATCTGGCGTTTCCAGCCGTCGCGGTCCGGCCGGCGGGCGCGGGTCACTGCGCAGTGGCCCGCCAGGGTAATCATGATGTGAGGCACGACGTAGGACTCGCGCCAGTCCTCGGACACTGCCGTCAAGACCGCACCTCCTCTTCCGACTGTTCGGCTCCCCAACGCCGGCCGTACTCTTGCCCGAGGTACTGATCGATCGTTAGACCGCCACCCACGGGAACGGGATCGGTTATCGGCGGGGCGGTCGGGACTTTCGGAGCCGGAGCCGCCATCTTGATGACCCTCGGCACGGGCTGCATGCTGACCGGTGCGCGGAAGATGGCCTGAGCCATATCGGGTCCGAGGTCCTTCATCGTATAGATCGAAATGCCAGCCGACGGCGCCAAGGCGGCAACCTGGCAGTATGAATCGCGGTAGTCGATAACACAGTCGTGCCATGTCACACGAAAAGAGCGGGGCAGATTGCCGAAGCGGTCGTCTGGATCGCAGGCCGCGGCCCACGCAAAAACCTCCTGCGCGGAAGGACCATCGCTTTCGTGCCGCAGCACCATCTCCACCAAGGGGACGGCCGAGGTGACATCGTCCAACTGCGCGCCACCGTTGCGCGGAACACCAGCCGCTTCCAACCGGACCGCCTTATCCTCGCACCCGAACGCTCGTGTGCCCAGCGTGCTCGATTTGAGCGTGGATGCCGGGATGAACTCGACGCCCTCCAGTTGCTTGAGCGCATCCAGGTGCTTCTTGGTTTTGGCCATGATTCGGTCCTGTTCAGCGCGGGCCTCATCGGCACGCTTGTGCCAGGCCGCGGCTTCGGCGGCGATCTTGCCCTTGATGGCCTCCAGGCGCCGCGCGCGGCAGGCGCGGATGGACGCATCAATCGCAGCGACGCCGGATTTTGCGCGGACGATCTGCTCCACTGCCGTGGCGGCGGATTCACCCTCTGGTGCATCCAGAAGAGCTTCACCCGCGCTCATCTCGGCGGCCGAGACCCCGGCAACAGCCTCGCGGTGATCGGCAACCAGCTTCACTTCTTTGGCGGCGTACTTATCAATTTCGGCCGTCGCCTGCTCTACGTTCGCAAACATATGATCGTTCTCCTTGGTTTTGGATTCGTCCTACATGAAACTCGTGTTCACCGGCGCCCCCGGAACCAAAGGCGCCGCGGTATCCAACGTGACTCACCGCGAGGGGAATGCTCGTTGATCAATGCGCGGCGCTGCTCATCCCGATAGAACGCATCGTCCGCGGGATCGTAATAGGAACCATCGGGACGGCGGGTTGGTCCCCACTGCGATGCGTCATTCACTTCCGGATTCGCAGCGGGTGCGACGGCGGGCTTGGGCGCATGAACCGGGCAACATCTCCGGCAAAAAAGCGCTTTGCGAAACGTCCCTCCCGCCTTGTGCACCTCCAGCACCATGGCCCCACACTTTGAGCACTCGTTGGCGATGGCATTTTGTGACGTGTGGCAACCGAGGCTCATTAGTTCACCGCCTTTTCCGCGACGCCCGAGGCCTCGATGGCTTTCGACAGCTTCTGCAGCAGGACCGTCCCATCCCGGCGGATGAGATCGTAGATCAGCTTTTCGTCCGTCATCGGCACCAGCACCGCCGCCAAGCGCTCGGCTTGGGTGAGCACATGATCGCGTACCAACAGGCTGAAGTTGGTGGCGTAAGTGTTCGCTTCGGTTCGTTCGAGCAGTTCGCCGGCTTGTTTCCGTTCCAGACGTTCGGCGCGCTTGGCGTCGGCCAGGGCGCGCTTTGCCTTGGCGACCAGCAGGACCTTGGCAGGGTCGGCGCCGATCGCAGGTGCGGGGCCGGGCAGCGGGGCGACGGGCTGGCGCGCCGGGAAGGCTGTTGGTGGCGGTGCCGCGGCTGGGGGCTTTCGCGTGCTGCCCCATCCGGAGTGTCCGCGGTCCACATGCTGGTCGATCCACCGGCAGCAGGCGTCAAAGTCGACGAGGCCGGACGGCAACACCGGCATGCCCTGCCGAACCAGTTGGCTGACACGCCCCTTGCTGACATCCAGCCGGCGCGCCAGTTCGGACTTGGAAACTTCCATTACGATTTCCTCCTGTTTAGCGGGTTAAGTTGAGTGGTGAAAATGAGGTCTGAGTAAACTGCATGAGCAATCCTGTAAGCCGCGGGCCGGCGGCCTAAGGTCAGGTCCCAGAAACCGGCCGGGCATCCCTTCTGGCCATCAATCATGCCGCCGGCACCTTCCCGGCGTTTGCCGCCAGCGCCGTTCGCTTGGCGCGGCGCGCTTCCGCCGCTTTCCGCTCCCGGTAATAGCTCTCCTGGACGTGGTCGCGGAAGAGACCGCGGTCGGCATCAAACAGCCATTTCATGGCCTCGTCGATGCGATCCGCGAGCCCAGCCAGCACCGTGAGTTGGAGCAGTTGAGCGTGCTCCCGCGCGTAGGCGATCACATCCCGAAGTTCCGGGAAATAGATATCGTCGGGACCGTCGTCGCTGAGATCGACGAAGGCCATGTAGGGATACGGGGCCCGGCCGGTCGTGGCGCGGTAGATGCTGATGCTGAATCCCTCCGCGAGACCGGCAGAGAATGCTTCCGCAGGAAGGCCACAATACCAGGCGTAATCTTCACCGTTGCGGGCAGATGGATCGCCCACTGGTCCCCACTTCAACTCCGGTGTGAATTCCGGCGGCTCGATTGGTTCGAGTGCGCCGTTGACGTATTTGTAAGTGCTCATCGTTTTGCTCCGCTCCATTCCTCTGGACCGTCACCGCCGGGATGAGCGTGACCCCGTGACCCTTCGTGACCCCTTTTTCCATACTTTCTAAGGTCGAAAAATATTGGCCTTAGAAGTTACTGGAAATTGGGTCACGAAGGGTCACGGGGTCACGGCCCTTCGGTACTCAAGCCGATTCCCATCCAGCCATGCCCGGAGTGGCGTCTTTCCCGTGTACAGCCCCGGCTTTTCAACCCATCCGTGAACTCGCGTGGGGGCAGTAAGTGCTTCTGCCCGTTTTGTTTGCAGTACTCCTCGTACGCGTTCCGAAGCTGGGCCGCCAGTGCCCAGGCAGTCGGATGCAACACGCAGCAATCGGCGATGAAATCCTTGAGCGGGTCCATATCCAGCCGGTATTGCTCGGTGGCATTCGACACCGCTTCGGGCACCTGTAGCCGCTCCTCTTGCCAGCGCAGACACCCTTCTACCGCCCACGCCAGTATCGCGGGGCCAGATTCATTTACATCTTTTAGCCTGGCTTTGAGCGACGGGTCCCTCTTCTCTTTGGGGATCACCTGATCGAATGGGATACGGAGAATCCTACGCCACATTGCGGAGTCGTCATGCCTGACTTTCGGCGCGTGGTTTGCGGCAAGCCACAATTTGAACTGCGGAACGTAATCAAAGGCCTCCTGGTACAGGAAGCGCGCCCGCACTGTATCACCGCCAGTGAGCAGCTTGACCAGTCCCTCCGCGAGTTTCTTGCCCTCGTCCACCTCGATTGACACGACGAATCGCCAACCGGCCAATTCCGCGATGTCGTTGCGGATAGTGCCGGCATCACGGCGGGCTATGAAAGTCTCGAAATCCGCGCTCTTGCCATACTCGCCGAGCACCGCCTTAATTGCTTCCAGAAATGTGCTTTTGCCGGACCCACCGGGGCCGTGAACAAAGAAGAGGACTTCCTCGCTTGTGGCGCCCGTCAAGCTGTAGCCGACGGCCCGCTGCAAGAACTGGCCAACTTCGCGGTTGGCGCCGGTAGCCTGTTCCAGGAACCGGTCCCATACCGGAGAACGCGCGGCCGGATCATATTGGACCGGGCACAATCGAGTGATCAGGTCGGCGCGGCAATGGGGCCGCTTTTCGCCAGTCCGCAAATCGACAGTGCCGTTCGCACAGTTCAGAAGGAATGGATCGGCGTCAAGCTCCTCGGGTACAACCGGGATACCGGGTTCTGACTGGGCGGATACCAGGGCCGCTTTCTTCCGGTCGGTGGATTCGCACTTGCGCGCGAAGTCTGCGCATGCCTTGCGCGCATCGTCGTCGCAGATCTCAGCGGCCTCTTCATAAAGGGCTCGCGCGATGCACTTGGCTGTGTGCATCATCCGGCCGCGCCGATCGGAGCACCAGCGAACGCCATCATAGATGTACCAGGTCTTCTGGGGGTGACAATATCGAATGTCCTGCCCATGGCGCGCGAGGATGCGTTCCGCATTACCGGAATCGGAGTATGGAAAGGACCAAAGACGTGGCGTACTTGAGGCGGTAACGCCGGGATGATTCTCCGGCGGCAACGCCTCCACCCGCGACTCCTGTGTGCCGGTCGGCGTCGGGGGCAACTCCACCACCTGCGTACTGGCCACGATCTGGTTGAGATGGTCGCGGGTCCCGCCGGCTTCGATCCAATCGTAGAGATCGCCCTTGGGCGGCAGGCCGGGCAACCGGATGATTTTCACTTCAGGGATATGCGGTGCCAGGGCTTCGGAGACGACCTTTCCGTGCAACTCGCCCTTGGGGTCGCGGTCAACAATAATGCGGATGGATTTCCCGAGCAGCGCCTTGGTGTAGTCGCCCCGCCACTTCCCCTCGCCGTCCGGCGTGCAAGTGGTGGTGATGGCCAGGTCGGCCGCGCCACGGTCGGCGGCCTTCTCGCCATTGCAGATGAAGATCTCGGAAGCGGCGGCCAAGGTGTTCAACCTGTACAGCAACGGCGCCTTGCCCGACTTCTTCCTGGTGACCCAACCACCCTTGGACGTGACCGCCCAGATCCGGAACGTTTTGTCATTTTGCTTATCGATGAACCGGACCTTCACGTAGGAAACCTTGCCGTCGGCGAAAAAGTACGGATAGATCGCGCTGTGCCGCCAGCCGTTTTCGCGCTCGATCTTCTCGACGCGCTCGCGCAGGTAGTGGTGCGACCAGCCGGGCACTCCCCATTTCATTTCCGGTTCTCGGTCTACCTGGCGCAGGAAGGACCGCCCGACGATGCGCCGGACTTCATTAGCGGCCACGACGAAATCCGAATTGCTGAACAACATCTCAAAATCGAACATCGATCCGCCGCGTCCACATTTGCTGTGGCAGTACCACATGCCGGTCTCGCGGTTGACACTGAAGCTATCGTGCGTACCGCCGTGGAGTTCGCAGTGATACCGCCACTCGATCCCTCGCTGGGGCATGCCGGGCAGGCGGTCAGCCCAGTAATTGGAAACCTCCGATGGCGTGAAGTCGCCAGCGGAATGAACCGAGGTGCTACTCATTTCCGCCCCGCACGGCCACAGGCGCCAACAACTCGGAGACCGAGATCCGATAGCAACGGCGCGTACCCCAGGCGCGGAGTTTGCCGCTGCGGATGTCACGCCAGATGGTGCGCTCGGTCTTCCCGGCGACCTTCGCGCCCTCCTTCACGCTGATCAGATCGCTGGGGACGGTCGGGATCACTTCCACGAGCAATTTCGAATTCATGCGGCAGCCTCCCTGTCTGCTTCGGGTTCAGATGGGCGGGTGTCTGCCGCTGCGGACCAGCCTTGCAATATCGTGAAGAAGCCGGTGACGTTCTCCACCATCTGGCGCGCGTCCTCGGGTGTCAACGGCCGCGAAGTGCGGGGCTGCCAAAACCGGATCGTCTCTTCGAGCAGCGGCAACCGCTCCATACTGACCTTGAGTGTGGGCTATTGACTATCAATTCAAAACAGGTAGACTATAGATTGAGATGTCAACAAGAGACTGGGACCTCGGTGGATTGACCGATATCAACGGCAACCTCGGCAAACCCGTACCCTCCGGTCAGGTTCTCGTGCCCGGAAAGGTCGAACTGGAAGGCGACGCCGTACGCTGGGATCTGGCGGGACCGGCCCGATGGCAGGAAGTTTCCAGATCCACCTTGAACGAGTTCGTGAAATTGTGGGAGTCGGATTCGGCGGCCATCTTGAGGTTCGCGAGGAAGTGGGGCGTCCTGGCGATGCAGCCGACCAAGGGGAAGGACACGGTAATCTACCGGCCGTGCGGCGAATCCCAGACCGAAGGATCAGATCCCATCCCCGCGTGGAAGTACTTCTCCCGCCGGGCGTGCGCCGTCCTCAACATCGCGGCCGCCCTGAGGCAGGACAAGCTTGGAGATCTGGCCGACTGGGGAGTCATCGCTTCCATCGATGACACGCCGGAATCGTACAAGGCTGCATTCGAAGAGCACAAGTACGGCATGGGTTGGTATCTGTTTCCGAAGCCTGCCCCAAATCGCAACCCAGTCGAACAGGGCAGGCGGGTGATCGCAACCGAGGTTGCCTCGTGGTTGAGTTGCTGGAGAGCGGGGCGCATGCAGGGCCTCTCGGATTTCGCGGTGCAGTGGAATCCGGACAACGCACGATGGGAATTGCAGGTCGATTACCACGGTTTCCTATTCGCCGCGCTGGGCCTGCAACTTGCCCTAAGCCTCGCGGGGGCCGAAAGCCTCTACACGTGTTCCGGATGCGGCTTCCCATATGTTCGGGAACTGAAGCGGCCGAAACCTGGGACGGCGAACTACTGCCCGAAGTGCAGTGCCAGAGGCGTCGCCAAGCGACGGGCTGTTGACACCTACCGCGAAAAGATGGCTGAGGCGTTGCGGCTCGAGGCGGCGGGCACCCCCGTCAATGAGATTGCGGAAAGGATGAGCACACCCCTCCCCCGAATCAGGAAGTGGTTGGGCAAGGAAAGCCCGGCGGGAAAGAAGCAACGGAAGCGTAGGAGGTGAGATGAAGAAAAGAGCAGACGTTCAAAGCGATGCCGGGTTGGCCGCCAGTGGTCGCCATCCTGCCGTGATCTACGCCCGTGTCAGCAGCAAGGACCAGGAGAAGGAAGGCTACTCGATTCCGGCCCAACTGGAACTGCTCCGCGGGTATGCCGGCGCCCACGGGTTCGACGTGCTCAAGGAGTTCACGGACGTTGAGACGGCGAAGGCGGCGGGCCGCACCAGCTTCGGCGAGATGATAGCGCTGCTGGAGAAGACGAAATCCTGCCGCACCGTGCTGGTGGAAAAGACCGACCGCCTCTACCGCAACCTGAAGGACTGGGTGACCATCGAAGAGCTCGGGCTTGAGATCCACTTCGTGAAGGAGAATGTCATCCTCGCACCCGATTCACGCTCCTCGGAGAAATTCATGCACGGCATCAAGGTGCTGATGGCGAAGAACTACATCGACAATCTCTCGGAGGAAACTCGCAAGGGAATGCTGGAGAAAGCGCGGCAGGGGATCTGGCCGTCCTTCGCGCCGCTGGGCTACATCAACGTGGACGGCGCGAACGGGAAACGGACCATCGTGCCCGATTCGAATCTGGCGCCGGTCATTACCAGGATGTTCGAGCAGTACGCCACCGGCAAGTTCTCGCTGAAGCAGATGGCTAAGACGGCGCGCGCAGATGGGCTGGCATACCGAAAGAGTGGTGATATGGTGCCCACCTCCACGGTGCACAAGATCTTGCGCAATCGGATCTACTCCGGAGACTTTGACTTCGACGGCACGATGTACCGCGGTGCCTACGAGCCGGTCGTCTCCCGCGAGCTGTGGGATCAGGTCCAGGCGATCCTCGACGGCCGCGGTGCCAAGAAGACCCGCAAGATGAAGGAGCAGTTTGCGTTCAGCGGCCTGATCACGTGCGGCCACTGCGGCTGCGCCATGGTGGGCGAGATCAAGAAAGGCCGCTACATCTACTACCACTGCACCGGCTTCAAGGGGAAATGCCCGGAGCCGTATACGCGCGAGGAAGTGCTAGAGGAGAGATTCACGGGCTTGCTGAAAGGGATCGCGTTCAGCGACGAGACGCTGGTCTGGGTGCGGCAGGCTCTACGCGAAAGTCACCGGGACGAACGCCAGTTCCACGATGATGCTATCGCGAAGCTCCAGCGCGAACACCGCCGACTCCAGGACCGCATCGACAGCATGTACGAGGACAAGCTGGACGGCCGGATCGCCAACGACTTCTTCGACACCAAGGCCGCGGAGATGCGTGCGGCGCAGACGGCCATCATTCGCGACCTGGGGGCGCACCAGACGGCCAACCGCAGCTATATCGAGGAAGGCGTCCAACTCCTGGAACTGGCACACAACGCGCACGCCCTGTTCGAGAGTCAGCCCGCAACGGAGAAACGGAAGCTCCTCGATTTTGTACTCTCGAACTGCACCTGGAAAGGCGGCGAACTGACTGCGGAATATCGGCAACCCTTTGACGTGTTGGCAGTTGCGGTCGCGTCGGAACAACAGCGAGTGGAAGGGGGAATGGCGGAAACCGGCAAAAACGAGATTTGGCTCCCCAAATAGGACTCGAACTGAGAGCCTTCATGGATTCCCAGAACGCCTTGTTGCAGGGTCCGTGGAAGGCTTTCACCTACAACGTCCCCGATCCCGGTGGCTCGACACTCCGGGGCTACATAATAGGATGCGTCGAGATAGACCGGATCGACCTCCGCCTCGGGCACGAACTCCAGCACCTCCATCACGCGGGAACTGCGCGGAGAAATCTGCGCCAGTTCATCGTCCTCGACGACCACGTAGCGGTCCTTTTCGTACTCGTAGCCTTTGACCAGTTCGTGGCGCGAGACCGGCTGGTCTTCGGCCTGGCAGTACAGGACCTGTTTGACGCGCGAGTGATCACACTGGTGGAGCTGATTGAAACTGACGGCTGGGGAGCGCGCGGCGGCGTGGAGCTTAATTAACCGGGATCGCCACCAAGCCAAAGGCGATGTGACCCTTCCAGATGCTGTTCGCCATGGCTATGCCTCCCCTCTGGCGATGCTGTAAACGCGGGCGCCGTCTGCGCGCTTGGTGGAAGTCACGGTATGTTCCATCTTCTTGCCCAGGGTGCCGCTGATGAACCCACGAACGCTGTGGGCCTGCCAGGATGTGGCTTGCATGCTCTCGGTGAGAGTGGCACCCTTGGCCCGCTGGATTAGCGTCAGAACTGCGGCCGTCTTGCTACCCTGGCGGATACCTGCCGGCTTCGGTTGGGTGGCTTTCTGGGGCGCTTTGGCTACCTTCTTGGCTCGGGTCGTCTTCTTGGTCGACTGGGGCTTGGAGGGCGCAACCCGGCGCGCCAGTTTCGCAGATGGGACCTTCGTGGGGGCCTTCGGCTCGGAGTTTTCGCCCAGGGTCTGGATACCGGGCATACCGGGCGCGTCCGGTTCTTTGGCTCTGGCAACTGGTGGTATGCTGTCGTAGCCGGGAAAGCAAAATGAAAATTCCGGTCAGCATCGTTTCTAGAGAGGGCACAGTGAAGAAACTTATTAGCGCGATTGCAATTTTGCTGTTCACCGGAGCGGCTGCGTGTGGCCCCCCCCCGAACCTGCTGATTGGGACGTGGAAGCTGGACCGAAGCGGTGCCGCTCCCAGCCAGTACTGCGCTGAGCCCTTGACTTATACCTCGAAAACGGCGACCACTCCGGACTACGCTGGGAGCCCGCATTCGACAACAATTCCGGTGACCTATGTCCTGGGGCAGACCAAGGGGTTTCCGAACGTGGTGTGGGTGATGACCGATGCGGGGGCGGCGTACCACACGACGTTCAATTTTGACAGCAAGGACAAGATGGTTCTCCAAACGGCGGCGATGTGCGCGTATGTGCGAGTTTGATTCGCGGAGTTGCCGACCGTGCCCTTCAGCGAAACAGGATTTTTCAGCATCGTTCTTAGCAACCATTCGCAAGTCGGCATCTCGTGCGATCTGCTGCGCCCGCGTGCGAGCCCGCTCAGAGAGATCTCCTTCGGCCAAGGACTGCAGACGCCAGAATCAGCCACTCTCACAAAGCTGCGCCCTGTCGGGCTGCACGGACCGCGAGGGCGCGCCCGCGCCCTTTCGACGTTAACCTCTCACTCTCTCAGGCAAGGCATGCACGTTTGGTTAACTGGCGCACGTTGGGCACCCCTGTACGAAAGGAGCGCGGCTCCCGCCGGGCTGATCATCGCCGGCGCCGGCACAGGCTCCCATCCCCACGGCAGACTGTCTCCTGGCATGGACCACGGCCACCAGCCGGCGAGACCGAACATTGTCACCGCGGCGGTTGCCATTGTCGCTGCCAGTCCGGTTCCTATCGGCGATAGCCGATATTGGTAAATAACGCTGCCCAAACCGCGACCTGCGGCTGGCCGGCGCTGGGACCTGGAAGCCGGCCTAGCTCATTCTATGAACGGTACGCAACTGCTCGGGAGCAATCCCAGAAGCTTGCGGCCCAACTTTCGGTTGCCCGAACAATGCAGGATTTGACGGCGGATTGGTAAACGCTGCTGCGTTGAGCCCGGTAATGCCGGTCGAGAAGAAGGCTGGCCCGCCCGCCTGGACAACGGTACCTTGCTACCAAACGCCTGACAAACTTAATGTCGTGAGCAGCGCGAGTAGCTCACTGCTTGATGATGATGAACCACGCAGCGACGATTGGACCCTGTGGACCGCGGCCACGTCCGCCCTTCGCCGCCGCCGGTGGCGCGTCAGCTGGTGGCGCCGGAGCGGGACCGCGCTCGGGCTGGAAGAGGTACGCGTTGTGCGTTTTCGGATCCACGGAGATTGTCTTAGCGCCAGCGAATGTGGCAACCGTCGCAACCTCCGTGTACTTGTCAGGCGAATCCTGGTGGACGACTGTGACGTTGCCCTCGCCCCCATTCGGAATGAAAACCAGTTTTTTCGATGGATCCCATCCCAGGGCGTCAACGCGCGTGCCGTTCTTGATGGTCGCCACGACCTTGCCCGTGTTTGGATCGACTACGACGGATGTATTGTTGCACCCTGAGAAAACACGGTCGGACGCTTTGTCATACGCGATGCCCGTCGGCCCTGCGCACGGCGCGAGGGGCCACGATGCGGTCGCCTTCCACGTCTTGACGTCGATCACCTGCATCGTATTCTTACCTTCGTTGTTGACGAAGATGTGCCCCTTGCCATCGGCCGCAGCACCTTCAGGCGCCGTGTCCTCCAGCTCGACGGTGGCGACGATGTCACCGGTCTTCGGATCGAGCGCGGTGAGGGTGCCGATCGGGCGACTGTGATTCGTCAGGATGATCTTGTCGTCGGGCTCATCGTACATGATGCCGTCGAGACCAGGGCCGACCTTGATCTGCCTGAGCACCCCCAGCGTCTTCAGATCGAACATCGTAACAGTCTCGTCGCCGCCGTTCGTCGTGAAGCCGTGGCCAGCCTTGGTGGCGATGCCGGCACCATGCACGCCCGGCGTGTTCGGAATGTCGCCAAGTACTTTGCCCGTGGCGCCTTCGATCACCATCATATGGTTGGCACGGGAAACGAAGACGCGGCCCGTGGCGGCTTCGACGGCGACATAGTCCGTGCCGCCCTCGCCTTTGATGTCAAACTTTTCAACCTTGAACGCCTGCGCGTGCCCAACGCTGGGCGCGGCAAGGATGGTTGTAAAGAGAACGGCAAGTGCGATGAGTAAACGTTTGGCCATGGAATGCCTCCATTATGGTTGCGAACACCGGTAATTGTAACTGCTTTTGAGTCTGATCGGGGGATTACAAATGGCGCGCCCTCGGCTGGAGGAGGCACAGCCTGGTTCCGCCAGTCGGGCGTTGGGAAGCCATGCCATTCCGTCGATCGCTAGCTCATCCTTGGTTTGTCAGGAGACGAATAAGGCACTCCTCAAAGGCATCCAGGTCAGCGCCGAGATCATGCGTGGCCCCCGTGTACACAAGCCTGCCACGGGCGATCACACTGATCTCGTCGCAGAGACTGCGGATCTCATGCGAGTCGTGGCTACTGAGAAATGTCGTGACGTTCTCGTCGACTGCAAGGCGGCGGAGGAGACTCCACATCTCGCGCTTCGCGGGCAAGTCAAGACCCCGTGTGGGTTCGTCGAGAAACAGCACTTTCGGATGGCCCATGAGTGCGCGCGCGATTTCGACCCGCCGTTTCATGCCCGTGCTGTACGTGCCCATGAGCTTGCCGCGGAACGTGACATCCAAGCCGACTTGATCCAGGAGGCGCTCGACTTGGTCGCGAGGATCCGGCATGTGGCGGAGGCGCGCGAAGTACGAAAGGTACTCGCGCGCAGTCCAGGTCGATTGGCTCTCACTCGTCTCGTCACTCACCAACCCAACGAGCCTGCGCACTGCCAGTGGTTCCTTGACCACGTCGTGCCCCCAGAGCTTTGCGACGCCCGCAGTAGGCGGCAGCAGCGTCGTGAGGACGCGGATGGTCGTTGTCTTGCCGGCGCCATTGAGGCCGAGAAAACCATACAGGTGCCCCTTGGGAATCTTGAGCGTAACTTGGTCTACTGCTACGAAGTCACCGAAGCGTCGCGTGATGCCGTCCATTTCTACGGCGTAGTCGGTCGTGGGGCTCACCGTGTCCGTCTCCAGCGCACCAGGGCGCACCCGATGCAAAACAGAGGCAAGATGCTCGCAGCGAAGCCCATCTCGTAGATGGCACTCGACACCTGGGCGTCAACGGCCGCGCGTGCGCTGAACGTGCGTGGTAGGTTCTCCCCAGCAATCTGGTACGTTGCCGTGACGGTCAGCGGATAGCGGTCGCCGCCGATATCCCAAGGCTTCGTCGGGTCCAATGTGACGGGAATTCGCACCATCCAACCAGTGACCACGTGGTGGCCGTCAGCGGCGGCTGGCCCCGAGTCGTTCGCGTAAGTGCGCATCTCCAGGCGTGGCGCGGCTTGGACCAACGCTTCGGCGTCCGCAGTTACGTTCAGCCCGACCTCCCCGGCGATCTTAGTGTGGAGATCCGTCACGCGGTTGGTGGTTTCGACAGGCAGGAGCAGCAGAAGATCTCGTGCCGTGCGTTCATCGGTTCCCAAGGGCCACTCATCCCGGTTGAGGATCGTGCTGCAGCAACGGAGGGGAGGTTTGCCGCCCGGCGGGACCAAGGCCATGCTCGTTCCTGCGCGAGAGAATAGCCCCCGGATGGCTGGTGCGTTGTTCGCGTGCGGTGCGGGATTGTCGTAATTCGTGTCCGCGAACATCACTGGAAGCACAATCATGGCGGCGATCGCGATCGCGATCGTCCATCGCTGTCGACGCGTGGCCTCCCATGTTTCGACGCCTTGCGCGCGCAGAAACACCCACGCCGCGAGCGCGAGGGCGCCGATCACGATGACCAACAGACTGATCCATGTCAGCCTCGTCGTGGCTGGAATGCTGCTTGCTGCGAGCGTGAATCCCAGCGCATTCTTGAGCAGCACGGCGGGACTCGCGAGCGTAAGATGCCCGCTCCGCGTCGCGCCGTTGCCCTGCGACACCATCAGTTCCTGCAGCGGGATGAGACCGGCATATGCGAGAAGGACGCCCATGCCGGTCCCGGTGGGCGCTGCCAGACTTCGACCGATGAAGAGCACGCCGATCAGCGTACCGACGGCGATGCTCGCGATGAGTAGGCCCGGCGTCCAAATCAGGAATTCTTGCAGGAGCGCCGGGAGGCCGACGTGCCACGTGTACACCAACATCATGGGCACCAGTGCCATATAATAGGCCGCGGCGAGCGTGACGAGAACAAGGAATTTCGCCGCGAGCCAGTCTCGACGATTCACGGGCGCCGTAAACACGCACTCGACAAATCGATTGGCGCGCGGACTGGCAATCATTCCGGCGGCTACCGGGATGAACCCAAGCGGGACGAGGCCGTAGGCAATGATGCCGTATCCGTCGAGCCACGTGTCCTGCGTACCGACCGTCGCTAGTCCGCCGACCGCCAGCAGGATCACCGCGGCACCCAACCACGCGAACCGGCCGCGCATCGTCGCCTTGAGTTCCTCTGCGTAGAGTGTCGCGACTGAGATAGCCATGGTCATGTGCGGGTGCCGGATGCTGGCGAACCGCTGAAATGCGGGCGGCGGTCGAGACGCGGCAACGACCCGTCGCGCCGCTTCATCTGCTTCATTGCCGCCTCCAAGAGTTAGTCTATCAGGACAGAATCTGCCCGCCGAATGCGGGAAACCGCCGGCCCCTTGATGTGGGAGCTGACGGGCGAAATCCGGTCAGCCGGACCCGAAAACCGTCCCGGCGGCCTGCCTTTGGGAACGCTAGCGATATCCCCACATAACGTCCTCCCAAAACCCGTTGCAGGTGCCTTGATGGCCGTGCCGGCCACACTCTACGAGTGGCCGACCATCCGACCACAGCGGGGCGGACGCTTCCCACGCCGTCTCGCGGGAGTTTGAATGAGCGCGCCACCTCTACGGGTCGCCGATGTGGTCCAAACGCCTGGTAAACACTACGGCGTCAGGGAGGATGTATTGGCGTTATTCGTCCATTTGACGTGAGCTTAAGGACCTCACGGAACTGATCAGGGGCACGCTGTGCGGCGTTGAGCCGGAGTGCGATGGCGCCGTTTTGGGTGCCTTTACCCTGCTTATGACTGGCAGGAATTCATCGGTCGCCGGTGGTGCGTCGTACTTCGCCTCACCCTGAGCGACGGTCCGGGGCTGCTCGTGCGTGACTGTCGATCAGTTGGCACACCAAAACGGCTGCTGGCAAACGCGCAGTGAATCGAGACGGGGCGCAGTGGGAGTGAAATCAAAAAGAAGAACCCTTGATTGGTCCACTTGGGGACTCTGTCCCCAAACCCGTGGGATTTATCGCTTTCGCGCGAGAATGGCTGGATTCTGGGGACGACTCGCCGCCGCCCCGCCATTCCGGCCTTGGGGTTGGCGCTCAGGTCGCATCCCTGCGTTGCCACTACCCTCCGCCCAGGTGAAGCTCGGAATAGCACTGGTCTTTCGGCGCAGTTCACAGGTCGAGCTTATAGACGTCACCCAGCAGGAAGCTCTTTGCCTGGAACCCTTTCGGCACGGCCCACAGGAAGTAAAACTCCGCGTAGCCGCCGTAGGCACTTCCATATGTAAGCGAGCCCTCTGGACCGGTGATGATCTTCGTTTGAAATTTGTAGGGGTAGGGCTTATCCTCTTGGATGTCGAAACTTCTGAATTCAATTGGAAATCCCACGGCTTCCGTGGCGCCAATGCTGTCATGTTCGAGCATGGACACGTAGGCTTTGGTGAACCTCCGGCCATCTTTTCCGATGAGAATGCAGTTGTCCTGCTTTAGCACAAGCTGCGAAGGCGAATGCTCACGCAGCTTAACCTTCATGTGCACGAAGTAGTATTCCGAGTCGGGCTCCACGACCTTCGCAAAGCCATGCTTGCGATGCTCGAACATGCTGTCAGAAGCGTTAACCGTTGCTTTCTGAGGCGCGGAGGCGTTCGGCGCTGCATTGTTGACTTTCCGCACATCCTGGCCTGAGGCGACGGCAAGGGCACTGCCAATGGTGAACATCGAAACTGACTGGCGCAAAAACCTGAAACACGGGCTCATAATCTCTCCTTACCTGCTAGCACGGGAGTTCTGGGATGGCTCGCGGTCCCCATGCTAAGTGCCCGGCGCTGACTCCGGGCGCTGCGAGCTCCGGCTGGTTGTCGACCCGCTGGCGGCCCCGGCCTTGGCTCCGCCGCAACAAACTCACCTCGTGGAGACCGTTATGCTCGGTGGCCCATTCGGCGAGGGAGTAAGTTGGAACTGCAGAGTTCCATCCCGAATCGGAATCGACTTGCACTGCCCCGAGAGAATGGACGGGGTAAGGTCGATCTCGCCGCGCCTGACGGATTGGACCGTGTCAAGCAACTCGCTATTGCGGCCTATCGCATATGCTTTTGTTACGGAGACCGTCCTTGAGTCAGCATCGTTGAATCGATCCTCCACAAGCAGTCCACCACTCGGTCCGGGACGCACCAGGGCAGTATCCGTCGTGGGCAGAACTCGAGTGACTCGCTGAGTCTTCCCGCCTTCCACGTAGGCGCCGCTGATAAAGACAAGGCTCTGGCCATCTCGCAGCTTCACCTGATAGCCCGGTATGCTTGCGACCTCATTCGTGATCTCTGCCGCCCCACGGAATACCTTAAACACGACGGAATCGGCTTTGCCGTCGCGGAACAGTTTCAGGTTGTGAACCGCCAATAGAGAACCGTCGGCCGTCGTGAATCTTTCGACAATCACAATTCTGTCGCCCTTATCACCGACCGTGTAAACGTCCTCAGACCGTACGGTCTGCGCCGTCGCGGTACTTTGTGAGATTCGGGAAACCGCCGTTACGAGTAGCGCGTATTGAAAGATCTGTCTGGCTCTCATGTTTTGACCTCCGTCGTGTCGGGTGCTGCATTTCACATAGCAGGGCACCCGGGGGATGCATGTCCCAGTCGTCAGCTATTGGTTCGATTTCAGAATCCGGCTGTGGCACCAGTTGTTCACTTCAGCCTTGAGACCGTCGGCCAACTCGTCTGGCACCGTAGAGTGAATCGCCAGTTCACAGATGTGCTCCGATTCCTTCCATATCCTGCGCTTCGCGCAGTCGATCTTGGCAAGATCCATGAACATAAGGGCTGCAGCCACATGAGCCGGCTGAATGGTGGCCCGAGATTCGTTTCCAGCGAGGCTCAACGACGTGTGCAGCCTGCCAAGATCCGCCCAAGATGCATCGGTCGCGGTTATCCAAACGGCTGCCTGCCCAAGCGGCGGCCCCGCCAGGTATTTATCGACAATCCTCAAGACGGCGCTGAGTTCCGAGTTTTCCTGTGGCTTGATGCTGAGCGGATCCCCCATCGGAGCCCTGCCTTCCAGCTTCAGAAGACACACAGGAACGATTGGATCCGTCGCAATCGTCGACGCCTCGTTCTTCTTCGTCACCCTATAAAAGACGGTCATGCAGGTAATGACAGGTTGCGACTTCTGATCTGCCGGCGCCAGCACCAATCCCGCCGGCACTACCAACTCGAACTCAGCGGAACCGTGCAATAGAGCCACGTGCATCCGCACTTGGTCGATCCCGGCCCCCCTAAACTGAGCGGAGATTCTTCCCGTTGTCAGCGCCTCAGGGAGAGGACTTGCGGGGGGCTCAGTCTGTGCGAAGAGCGTTGTCTGAATAAGGGCTGCGATGCTGGCCGCGAAGAAGCGCCACGCCGTGTTCAATGCGAGTCGTCGGCGATAAGATGTCATGGGCAGAACTCCCTACTCGAGATCAATGGGCTTCGCCTTTGGCCAAGCCAACGTTTGAGGCTTGGATTCCTGCGGGGAATCGAAGACAAATACGAAGGTTGCGCCTTTTCCGGGCGCCAGTCGAAGATTGAAGTTGAACTGTTTCTTTACCACGTCAATAACACCGGTCAGTTCCCCGATACTAGTATCGCCATTCAGGATTCTGACTCCCGAGCCAGTGTCGTAAAAGAGTAAGGCACCCTGTAGTCCTTGACTGTACAGCTCCCTCAGATTGACTTGGGCAAAGACTTGATCGAGACGACTCGAAATACTGCATCGCTTACCTAGGGAATTCGTAACTTGCAGACCAGCGCCATCCAGTTTCTCGGACACCTCTTGATCGGTGGTGTTTCTCACATGGACTCTTACACCCCATCCGACAAATGAGGCAAACTGCGACTGCCATACTCCGTACTCTGTGCCGACTGCGGTGATTTCGAGAGGGCCAGCCTGCTGTGTGCGTTTTGCCTGGCTCGGGGTGCCAACGTCCTTCTTATTGGCGTTTTGCCCAAAAATGCAGGTAACAATTGCGGCCGCGACCACCAGAAGGGCAAGCCTCTTCATGACTGATCTCCAAGGTTGAGGATTCATTGCGCCACACCCCTCGGTTGCGCCTTGGCCGGGGCGAGGCCAGGAGAATTGTTTAGCAGCACTGTCACATTGTGACCCGCGTAATTTACTATGGCGACGTCCGGTTTGCCATCTCCATTGAAGTCGCCCGCCGCAACGAACCAAGGTTCCATTCCCACCCGAAACGGGGTGCCCGTGGCCGGGCTAAATCCGCCCGTACCGTTGCCCAGCAGCACTGTTACGTTGTTGTTGTGACGGTTTGCGATGACAAGGTCTGCCTTGCCGTCCCCGTTGAAGTCTCCTACAGCCACGTGGCCAACATCCGAAGCCTGAACGGGGTTTCCTGGCGCCGCTGTGAACCCGCCTTTGCCGTCGCCCAGCAGCACCGTTACCTTGTCGCGGCCCGTGTCTGCGGTGACGAGGTCCAATTTGCGATCTCCGTTGAAGTCTCCCACCGCTACGGAATCGGCACAACCAGGACTTGATGCCACAGTGACAGGGCTGCCCGGGGCCTCCGCGAACCCGCCCTTTCCGTCGCCGAGTAGCACCGTTACATTGCTGCTCTGACGATTCGAGATGGCGAGGTCCGGCTTGCCATCCCCGTTGAAATCTCCCACCACTAATGATCGAGGATCTCCTCCCGCGGCGAATGGGCTGCCGGGGGCGTCCGCGAACCCACCCTTTCCGTCGTTCAGCAGCACTGCAATACCGCCAGTAAAAGTTGCGATGGCAAGGTCCGGCCGGCCGTCTCCGTTGAAATCACCAACCACCACGAAATCGGGCGCCCCTCGCACTGGGAACGGGCTGCGACGGGCTTCCGTGAAGCCGCCCTTTCCGTTGCCCAGCAGCACCGTTATGCCGCCGGAGAAACTTGCGATGGCCGAGTCCGGCTTGCCATCCCCGTTGAAGTCCCCCACCGCCAAAGACTCAGGATTTGATCCCGCCGGGAACGGGCTACCTTGGGCTTCCGTGAACCCGCCCTTTCCGTTGCCCAGCAGTACCGTCACGCTGGCGTTGGCGCGCGAACGTTCCGAATTTACGATGGCTAGGTCCAGCTTGCCATCCCCGTTGAAGTCCCCCACCGCCGCGCAGATAGGCTCCATTCCTACTCTGAACGGGCTATCCGGGGCCTCAACGAAGTGCGGCGCCGACGGCAGTGTCGGCGTTTGGGCACCCGCGGCGGACGAGAGCGCCAGCAGGGCACTGACCGTTCCGGAGATACATCGCGTTCTGTGTGTCGTCACGTGAGCACGCCTCCCCAAACAGCGGACAGACCGCCGGTCGCCATTTGAGCCATAATTGTATTGTGGATGTTGCACTCTTAATTAGTCTATACCCCGCCCGCTCTCGACGGGGTGATCGATATCCCGATTTTCAAGGGTTCCAGAGTCGCGCACTGCGGTCCCGGCTGATCTGCCTACTCGGACTTTGGCTCAGCCAGTGGTCCCGAATCCGGTCTTCCGGGTGCCAGATCCTCGCTTGTCGCGCAGCGTTTACCAATCATTGGGCGTGTACGGCGTGAACGTCATTCGCGGCGCATCTGGAAACGGAGAATCGGCACGTTGGCCAAAAGTCCCGATCTGGGAAGTTGCCCACGCCTCCGGTCGGTTGAACGGCGCACTCGAAGTGTCCGGCGGGCCGGTCTTGCGCCGCTGCAAGCTGCCGATATCGCGCCTTAACGCTTCCTTGGGTATTGTTCGCTGAGGGTCATGGGCCTGCGATGTGTCGGATGCACGATCCTTTTCCGAGTGGCCGACAATTCGGCCAGAGCGGGCGGATGCTTTGCCCGCCGTTTCTCCGGCGGGTCATATTTTACCCTTTGCGAGATGCACGAGAGTTACCCCAAAAACGCTGCTCAACCGAGGTCAGTGTGCGTTCGCTAAACCCTAAGAGCATGGGAACGCCCATAAGAATCAGAGTCTTTATACCCGCGCAAGGCGTGACAGGGGATGCCGCGCAGGATGCGGTGCAGGCGTTTAGCGCTTCCGAGAAGCTTTGATTCTGAATAGAGATAGGAAACAGGGCAAGGAATGCAGAACCTATGAGGCTTGCGACGACACCGATACCGATCCGGCTCAAAATCCGTCGACCATAAGCTTCGAGTTCACCAGAAAGAGTAACGTCCAGCGCTGGCATCTTTGCCATGACACTAGCGCAGCTACCGGCCGCGCCTGCGCAGAGTAGTCCAAGAAAGAGTGCCCATGGGAAGCGGAAGGCGAAATGGAAACCGATGACAGCCAGCGCTATCAAGATAATAGTCGGCCAAAAAAGCCAGTGAGTATAACGCCGCATCGTTCTCTCGTAGTCGTCAGTATAATCTGCCCAAGAATCTCTTTCTTCAAAGAGAGTGCGTAACGCCCCTCGGGCGTCCTCAGGGTTGGTGTCGGCCTTCTCCACTTTCTTACCAAGTGAAGTACGCAGCTTGGCAGTCACCGCCTTAGGAACGCTCCACTCCTCAATCAGGTCGATAATTAGATTGCCTTCATCCTGTATTTCCGCAACCGGGCAGAGATAACTTCTGAATCGCCCCTGCAACTCCGCGTCGTCACCTAAGTCATCAAGATCACCGGTGTGCGTCGCTTGCTTCGCGCTCTCCTCAATTTCCGCTAGACGTTTAAGCACCTCTGCCAAAAGCGTGTTGTTGGGAGTATCGTCGGCTCGCCGGGGGCGTTGTGCCATCAGCTCAACGTTGATTCGTCCCAACTCATCCTGTGAAGCAACGTTGATCGGCTCAGGACGGTTTATGGCGCACGCGGAAACTGCCTGGTGGCTACCTCGGCCTGCGGACGCCGCTACCGATATTGGCCGTTAACTAGGTCGAAGATTGGCTGCTATGCGCTTCTTCTGCGGTGCACGGCGACCCGCGCTACAATCGCTTCTTCCGAGGAGGCTGCCGTGAAATCGTTCCCAACCCTAGCCCTCGCCGGCGCCGTTGTTGGGCTGGCGCTGGGACAGAGCGGAGCGCAAGCTCCGCAACC
>PMTR01000156.1 GCA_003167255.1 Bryobacterales bacterium | reverse complement strand
GCTCCCGTGGCGCACGCACTCGTGCGTGCCGCGTCGACACTCGTGTCGACGCTTGGCGTTATCTCACATTGGTTGCGGCTCCGCTGCCTCGTGGGGCGGGCAATTTTGCCCGCAGCCGGCTTCAGCCGGCTCTTCCTGCCCGGGACTACTTCGCTGCGTTCGGACTCGCCATCTTCGTCACCGTCTGGGCTCTCACCAATATGGCCCACGGTTTCGCCCACTCCTGGCAGTCGCTCGCCGGACTCCGCGGCCTGATGGGGTTCAGTGAAGGTTCCGCCAACCCCGCCGGCATGAAGGCCGTGGCCGAATGGTTCCCCGCCCGCGAACGCGGACTCGCTGGAGGCGTCTACAACATCGGCGCTTCCTTTGGCTCCATGCTCGCCCCGCCCCTGGTCGTCTGGGCCATCCTCCGCTACAACTGGCAAGCCGCTTTCGTCATCACCGGCGCGCTCGGCATCGTCTGGGTCCTGCTTTGGCTCCTCTTCTATCAATCCCCCGGACGTCATCCCGCCCTCTCCGAAGAAGAGCGCCGCTACATCCAATCCGGCCAGGAAAAGCATCTGCAAGGCGACGGCAGCCGTCCGTCTATCCTCGCCATCCTCCGCCGGCGCAACTTCTGGGGCATCGCGCTTCCGCGCTTTCTCGCCGACCCTACGTGGGGCACCCTCACCTTTTGGCTCCCCCTCTACCTCACCACCGTCCGCCACATGAACATCCAGCAAATCGCCCTCTTCGCCTGGATGCCCTCCCTCGCCGCCGATTTCGGTTGCCTGTTCGGCGGCCTCGTCAGCATGACCCTGCAGAAATACGCTGGTGCAACCCTCATCAACGCCCGCCGCGCCACTTTCACTCTCGGCGCCTGCCTCATGCTCGGCGTCGGTTTCGTCGGTGTCGTCCAAAGCCCCTACGCCGCCATCGCTCTCCTCAGCCTTGCCGGCTTCGCCCACCAGACTCTATCCGTCACCGTCATCACCATGTCGTCCGATCTGTTCAAGCGGAACGAAGTCGCCACCGTCGCCGGTATGGCAGGCACCTTCGGCAATGCCGGTCTGCTCATCTTTTCCCTGGCCATCGGCGGCCTCGTCTCGACCATCGGCTACACCCCATTCTTCATCTGCCTCGGCATCTTCGACCTGATCGGCGCAGCCCTCCTGTGGACATTGGTCAAGGTCGACTAGCGCCCCTGCCGCAACGTGGGGCGGGCAATTCTGCCCGCAGCCGGCTTTAGCCGGCTCTCGCCTCAGTTGTCCGCCGGCGTTTTTTCCAGATGCTCCACCATCGACTGACTTCACCGGCGTCTCACGAACCTCGATCCTTCGCTTCAGGATCGAGCGCCTTTCCGGGGTGGGGCAGGATTTATCCTGCCTACCGATTGTCAATCGGTGCAGCCGGGCTCAGCCCGGCCATCCGTGGCGCTTTCGAAGCACCAATCGCTCCCGGCACCAGTATTCGCCCGGCAAACGCGTTTGGTTCCTACTTCGCCGCCGATCCCAATGCCGCCGTCGCCCCCTGAATGGCTTCGCCCGCGTTCTCCAGCACCTTTCCCACTTTCCCGATCTCCTCCTCCGCCAGCTTCCAGTCCTTCTGCTCGATGCTCTCCCGCACCGCCGGCAGCGTCTTCACGCCATATCCCGTGTAGAATCCCGGCGCGTAAATCTGGTGCTTGAACCACGGCCGGTTGGGCAGCCCTTCGTTCAGTGTCAGCGCGCGCTCCACCGCTACCAGCTTGTCGTTGGCCTCCTTCAAGGCCGCCCGCGCCAGCGCCGCTCCGCCGTTCTCCATGGCGGTAGTTAGTGCTTTATCGTATTGCTCGGTGGTGCGCTGCAACGCCGCCAGGCCGTTGTCCAGCGGCGCGAAGTTCAGGAACGGCGGCACCGTCTCCTTCGGCGGCGCCAGCATCGGAACCCGCGGGTCCATCACCGCCGCGAACACGCCTTCGTCAATCTGCCGGTTCCGCTCGATGGTCTGGTCGCGCTTCTCCAGTGCCAGCCGCTTCACTTCGTCGATATACCGCCGCACCGTGTCCGTGAAGTCGTCGAAGTCGTACGGCAGCAGCTCCGCATCCGCCAGCCGAATCACCGCCGTCCCGGCTGTCTGCGCCAGCGCCCGCCCATACACGAAATTGGTGTCCGCGAAATGCGTGTACCAGTAGAAGTCGTCGTAGACCGAATGGTAGATGCCGCCCTGGTCCTCGCCGCCGAATCCCAGGTTCATCGACGCCACGCCCAGGAAATCCAGGAACGCCGTGTAGTCCGACCCCGAGCCCAGCGCGCCAATCCGCAGATCCGGCCGGCTGCGCGCTTCCGCCCGGTCCTGCGCCGAGGTCGAAGCCGCCGCCGCCGCGCCGCCCCGCCCGCCGCCCTGGTTCGCGATCTCCCGGAACTGCATCCGCTTCCATACCGTCAGCTTGCTCTCCGGGTCGTCGATATCCTTCGCCACCCCGTTCATGAATTTCTCCAGCGTGTGCGAACCTTCCACCTGCAAATACCCGCGGGAATTGCTGTCCGAGTTGATGTAGACCGCCGCGTTGCGCTTCAGCTCCTCCGCATGTGTCTCCGCCCATTCGGTCGACCCCAGCAACCCTTCCTCTTCACCGTCCCACGCGCACAGGATGATGGTGCGTTTCGGCTTCCATCCCTGCTTCAGCAGCGTCCCCAGGCCCCGCGCCTCTTCCATCAGCGCGCTCGTGCCCGACAACGGATCTTCGGCCCCGTTCACCCAGGCGTCGTGATGGTTGCCGCGGATGATCCACTCATCCGGATAGATGGCTCCGGGAATCCGCGCGACAACATCGTAGATCGTCTTGGTATCCCAATTGAACTTGGCCTTCAGGTGCACCTTGGCTGGTCCCGGCCCAATCCGGTACGTGATCGGCAAGGACCCGCGCCACGCCGGCGGCGCCATGGGTCCTTTCATCGCCGTCAGCAGCGGCTGCGCATCGCCATACGAAATCGGCAGCACCGGAATCTTGGTCAGCGTCACGGCATCGCTCAGCGCCAGGCGCTTGGCATCCTTGGTTGCGCCCACACCGGGCGTCAGCGGATCGCCCGGATACACCGGCATGTCCATCACGCTGCCGC
>PMTR01000103.1 GCA_003167255.1 Bryobacterales bacterium | reverse complement strand
TGAATTCTACTGACGAGTCAATTGGTTTATCCGTGTTCATCGGCGTTGATCGGCGGCTCAATATGTCTTTTCGGACTCTTTCAGCACCCTGAAGGGCGACTGCGGCCAAGATTCGTCGCCCCGCCGCGGAGTTCCTGGAGTTGCGCGTTGAGGTGGCCGAGCGAGGCGTATTGGCGGGCCCAGGACGGCGGACGCGCGACGCGGCGCGGAGAGAAATCGCGGCGGCGGAATAGATCGGAGGCGGAGATCACAGCAGCGCCCATGGGGCGGTATTCGTAAGCGCCTTGCGCCCAGGCGAGGTCGCCTTCCAACCAGAGATAGAAACCCACTGGCTCTATCTTACGACTGCCAGGGACTGCACGGCTTCCACCAGTTCGCCGTTGGAGAAGGGCTTGCGCAGCGCGCGCGCCGATGGGAAGCGAGCGATGAGCGACGGATCGGGCATGGCGGCCAGATAAAGCAGGTGAACCCTGTCAGCGACGGGCAGGAATACCTGGGGTGTATTGGTGATGACCAGATCCGTTTGTAATTCGCCGGTCTCAATCAGATCGAGCCCACGCTCCGCAGCGGCATTCACGACTTCATAACCGTGGCGGTGCAACAGAGTTCGAACAAAGGCCGCGACAAAAGGATCCTCCGAGATCAACACTGTTGTCGAGATTTGCCGGCACATGGGGAAACTCGCAATCTCGCTTTCTAAAACCATGGGTGCTGTTTACAATTGTCGCGGCTAGCGGGATTCGGCACAATCCCCCCAATGGGGATGGTGAGTGGGGGTAAATGAGGGGAGCCTAAAGCAAACCAATCCATCTGCCGAATATAAGTTTAGCCAGCACAGCGAGATGGGGGGCGTTGTGATGGGGGTCGATGGGGGCGGGCAGGTCGCGGACGTCGCCGCAGTTTTCGTCCTGAAGCTGCCAATCGGCGATCATGCCGGGCGTGACTTCGAGGTGGAACTGGAAGCCGTAGATGCCGGGGCCGGCGCGGAAGGCCTGGTTGGGACAGGCGTCGGAGGAAGCAAGTAGGGTGGCGCCGGGTGGGAGGTCCCAGGTGTCGGAGTGCCAATGGAAGATGGATTCGGGCGCGGCGAGAGAGGAGAAAAGCGGGTCGGCGGAGGCAGCCGGAGTGAAGCGGACGTCAAACCATCCAATTTCCTTGACGGGGTTGCGGTGGACATCGGCGCCGAGAGCGCGGGCGATGAGTTGGGATCCGAGGCAGATGCCGAGGAGCGGCTGGCGGGCGGCGATGGCCTGGGAGATGAGCTGACGTTCGAGATCGAGGAACGGTAGAGGATGGTTGGCGGACATGGGGCCGCCGAGCGAGATCAGGGCGTCGTAGGAAGCGATGGAAGGAACGGGCGCCGCGGGGCGGTAGAGATCGGCGTAATGGAGGGAGATACCGCGTTCTTCGAGCGAGGCAGCGATGAGGCCGGCGCCTTCAAATGGGGCGTGACGGAAAGCCAGGACCTTCACGGACGGGCCGCGACCTGGAAGTGGCTGAGGCCGGTGGCGTAGCGCTCGATGCCTTTGTAGAGGGCTTCGGCGAGTTTGTCGCGGTAGTCGGACTTTTTGAGGAGAGCCTCTTCGCGGGGGTTGCTGAGGAAGCCGATTTCGGCGAGGACGGAGGGCATATTGGCCCCGATCAAGACGATGAAGGGGGCGCTCTTGACGCCGCGGTCTTTGGATGCCGGGATGTTTTTGGCGGAAAAGGAGAAGAGCGCGGCCTGGATGCGCCTGGCGAATTCGAGGGACTCTTCGGACTTGTCATGAAGGGTGATCTTCTTGATGATGTCCTGGAGCTCAAAGATGGACGTTTGGGCGCTGGCGTTTTCGCGAGCGGCGAGGTCGAGGGCGTCGCGCGTGCCGGTGATATTGAGGTAGAAGGTTTCGACGCCGGCGATTTTAGAGATGGACGATGAGTTGGCGTGGATGGAGAGAAAGAGGTCGGCCTTCTTCTCATTGGCAAGAGCGGTGCGGCCTTCGAGGGGGATGAAAGTGTCGTCGGTGCGGGTGTAGATGATTTCGGCAGCCATGCGATCTTCGATGAGCTTGCCGAGGCGCTGGGAAACGTCGAGGACGAGGTCCTTTTCGAGGAGGCCTTTGGGGCCCTCGGTGCCGTTATCGTGGCCGCCGTGGCCGGGGTCGATGACGACGCGGTTGATTTTGAGGCCGAGGGCGCGAATGAGAGAGTTCTGCCCGGAGCTGGTGTGGCGCGCGGCGCTGGCGATTTCCTCGGGCGCGGGCGGGGCGGCGGCCGACGGGGCGGTGACAGGGGACTTGCCAGCAGGCAGCGTGGTAGGGGACGGCTTGGCAGCGGACGGTGTAGTCGCAGGCGGTGTGGGCCTGGGAGTGGCGGGCACAAGCGAGGCGGCCGGTTTGACGGTGGACGGCGGGGGCTGGATGGCGATGGGCGGAGCGGATGAAGCGGCGCCGGACGTTTCGGTTGGGGCGGAAGTGGGAGTGGAACCGGACGCGTGGCGCAATTCCACGATCAGACGGTTGGGATTGGTGAGAGTGGAAGAGGTGGGCTCGACGTCGTCGCCGAGATCGAACACAACGCGGGTGACGCCCTTGGTGGTTTCGGCAACGCGGATGCGGAGGAGCAGTTTATCGTCAACGGTTTCGGAGTACAGGCGCGGGCCTTTGAGGCGCGGGATGGAGTTGAGAATGTCGTAATAGACGCGCTCGGGATTGTGGAGGCGGTCGGTGCGGAATTCAAAAGGGCCGCTGACTTCGATGGCAACGCGGGTGGCGTCGTGAAGGATGAAATGGCGGACGGCGACGACGGAGAGCGGTGCGGGCGTGGGGTTTTGCGCGAGGAGCAGCGAAACCGGAACCATGAGCGCCGCGATCAGCTTCATAAGTTCATCGAGTGACGTAGCGGACGATGCCGTCGGCGCCGACGATCTCCTGGATGTGGGGCGGCTCGACGGGCGTGGGCTCGGCGGGCGGCGCGGGTTGGGGAGCGGCCGCGGGCGCCTTCTGCGCCTGGCGGGAGAGCTCGATCGAGCGCCGCACCTGGACCACATAGTTTCGTGTTTCCGGGAATGGCGGCACGCTGCCATATTTTTCGACAGCAGCTTCGCCGGCGTTGTAAGCGGCGATCGCGAGGGTGAAATTGCCGTTATAAAGATCGAGCAAGTAGTGCAGGTATTTGGCGCCGCCCTGCATGTTATCGATGGGATTGAAAACATCGGCCACGCCGAAGCGGCGGGCGGTTTCGGGCATCAGTTGCATGAGGCCCAAGGCGCCTTTGGGAGAAACAGCGAAGGGGTTGTAATTGCTCTCGACTTTGATGACGGAGTGGATCAAGAGCGCGGGGATGGCCTCTTGGGCGGCGATGCGCTCGACGGCGTCATTGAAGGAGTCGACGGGGAAGGAGGCGACGGGTGGAGCGGGGACAGCGGCGGAGGCGGGGGCGGGAGCGACGCGCAGCGGGACGACGCCGGCCGCAATGGCCAGGGCCGCGACGGGTTTGGAAGTGACGATCACCCTTCTCACAAGCTTGCCAGTGCGCGCGTCGGCTCGAACCACCCAGGTAATCCGCTGCGGCCGATCGGGAAGGCCGGCGGCGGATAAGAGAGTTGCCGCCAAGGTCGCGCCCAGTCCCAGTCTAAAACATAAATACGTCAAAATGTTTTGCTCCTCATTATAGGGCATTCCCCCGATTATTCCAAGGAATCAAACGCGGACCGGCCTCCTAAGAGCGATGGTATCATTTTGCTGTGAGCAGCCGGGCGGGGTACGTGCTGGTGGGGGGCCGGAGTGGCCGGATGGGCAGCGACAAGGCGCTGCTGCGGTACCGCGGGGCCACGCTGGTGGAGACGGTGGCGGAGGCAGTAAGCCAAGGCGTCGGACGCCCGCGGCTGGTCGGCAACAGAGACCGGTATGACGGTTTGGGCTACGAAGTGATACCCGATCTTTATCCGGGCGAAGGGCCTCTGGGCGGCGTGCTGACCGCCCTGCACAATTCGGGCGCGGAGTGGAACCTGATTGTTGCTTGCGACATGCCGGAGTTGACGGGCGAGTTCCTGGGCGGGTTGATGGAGGCGGCGGAAGGACGGCGAGGCGAGGTGCTGGTACCGGTGGGGCCCGACGGAAAAGCCGAACCGTTGTGTGCGGTGTATCGCAGAAGCGCGCGGCCGGGGTTGGAGCGGGCTTTCGAGCGCGGGGTGCGGCAGATGAGGGCGGCCCTCGAAGAGGTGCGCGCCGTAACTCATTTTGTGCCGGAACTGGCNNATCCACACTACATCGAGTTCCGGCATGTCTATAAGACGTTCGACAAGCCGGTTTTAGTCGATGTCAATTTCTACGTAAATCCGGGCGAGACGGTGGCGATCATCGGGCGGAGCGGGGTGGGAAAGTCGGTGACGCTGGCGCACATTATGGGGTTTCTGCGGCCGGACGGGGGACGCGTGATTGTGTCGCACGAGGACATCACGGATTTTCCGGAGGCGGAGATGCGGCGCATCCGGAAGAAGGTGACGATGGTGTTCCAATCGGGGGCGCTGTTCGATTCGATGACGGTGGGGGAGAACGTGTTGTTCTCGCTCGAGCTGCGGCAGGATTACGACGCGCAGAACAAAGAAGACGTGGTGAACGGGCTGCTGCAGATGGTGGACATCGCGGAGGCGAAGGACTTTTACCCTTCCGACTTATCGACGGGGTATAAGCGAGCGGTGGCGATTGCGCGGGCGCTGGCGGCCCAACCGCAATGCGTGCTGTACGACGAGCCGACGACCATGGTGGACCCGATTATGTCGAACCACTTAGGCGACCTGATGCTGCGGTTGAAGCGGCAGTTGAAACTGACGTCGGTGGTGGTGACGCACGATCTGGACCTGATGTATAAGGTGGCGGACCGGGTGGTGTTTCTGTACGAGGGCGGAGTGATTTACTTCGGACCGGTGGATGAGCTGGAGAAGTCGGAGCACCCGCACATCCAGGAGTTTCTGGCGATGGACCGGGTGGTGCGGGCGTAGGGGCGGGGATCCGGGGAGCTAAATCGCGTGGGCACCCGGTTAGGATGGACCGTGGCAACTGGGCGGGATGGGCGTGATGCGTCAGGGTGGAATCGGTCTTGCGATAGTCGGATGCTGGCCGACTTCCCGGTACTGATCGCGATAAGCGATGCCAAATCACTCCCAGCTTGCCGACAAACCGGAATTTGAGCTGCTTCCGGTTCACCGACGATGCGCGCAAAGAGCCGAACGCGGTTCTTAACATGGACACATTCAGACCACGCGCAGGACCGCCACGGTCGCGTCATCGGTCTGGCAGCCGCGTGAGAAGTCGTCCATGGAGTTGAAGATCCACTGAACCAACTCTTGAGCGGCTCCTGGGCGCCGCGGCGCCCAGGCGGCGGCCGCTCTCAAGAGGCCTTGCACGCCCCACTCGTCCCCCTCGGGATTGGTCGCTTCTACGACTCCATCCGTGTAGCCGATGACCAGATCGCCAGGATTCAGCCGAAGGCCGCTCTCCTCATAGTCCGAATCGGCGAACATTCCAACAAGGGCTCCGCTCGGTTCGAGCCAATGGACCGAGCCGTCATCGCGAAGAACAACCGGCGGATTATGGCCGGCGTTGACGTACCGCAGCGTCTGCGCTGCCCTGTCGAAGACGCCATAGAACAGCGTCGCATAACGGTCCGCAGCCGACGAATTGTACGCCTGGACATTCACGATCTTGAGTAATCTGGCCAGGTCGTTTGCCGTAAACAACGCGGCTGTCCGAAGCGAGGACTGGACACTGGCCATCATGAGTGCCGCGGCGAGACCTTTGCCGGAGGCATCGCCAACGACCAACGCCAGGCCGTCATCGGTGAGGGTCGTGAATTCGTAGCAATCGCCGCCGAGGACCCGAACCTGGCGGCACCTCCCGCCGCAGTCCAGGGCGCCAGCGTTCCGGCCGGGACCCTGCATAAACCGCTGCTGCACATGGCAGGCAAGCACCCAATCCTGGCTAACGTCAACCACCACATCTTCGGCGGGTGTGCGACATGGACGGGGCAAATCGCTCCGTTCCTTTTTTTGTGTAATGTTTCTGAGTGT
>PMTR01000003.1 GCA_003167255.1 Bryobacterales bacterium | reverse complement strand
AAGCAACGCTTCCCGGCCGGGGAAGTGGATTAGAAGATTGCGGCGTGCTCAACTCCTTACCCGATTCAAAAGTAGCATGGAGGCGAAACCAAACCGGGGGAGAAAAACTGCAAGTGGATGATAACAGGGCAAATTCAGTTTAAAGATTTTTGAACTGGCCGGCGAGACATGACAGACCACGAAAGGCGATGGTCTGTCCTACAGCTCTAGGCGGCTGTCCAGCCGCCGTCGATGGTCAGAATGGAGCCCGTTACGAACTCCGCTTCCCGCGAACAAAGGTACAACGCCATGTGCGCGATCTCGGAGGGATAGCCGACGCGCCCAATCGGCTGCCGCGCGTGCAACTCGGCCCAGGCCTTTTCTTTTTCATGAGCGAAGTTCTTCTCGATATAGGCGTCCACAAACGGCGTCGCCACCGTGCCCGGGCAGATGCAGTTGACGCGTACGCGTCCCGCGTAATCCACCGCCAGTTGCCGCGACATGGCGACCACCGCGCCCTTCGTGGCGCAATAGGCAAAGCGCCTTTTCACCCCGATGAGTCCCGCCACCGACCCGATGTTCACAATCGTGCCCTTGGCCGCAAGCAGCAGGGGCAGCGCCGCTTTGGTCACCAGGTACAGTCCTTCGACATTCACGCGAAAGAGCCGCTGGAAGTCCTGGTGCGCGGTTTCTTCGATGCCGCCCACCAGCCCGATCCCCGCGTTGTTCACCAGAACATCGAGGCCCGCGAGCGACCCCACGGCGGCCTCCACCGCCGCTTCATCGGTGATGTCGCACCGCAGCACCGATGAGCCCGCCAGCTCACCAGCCAGCCGCTCGGCGCGGCCGCCATCGATATCCATGATGGTGACCGCCGCCCCCGCGCCCGTCAACACGCGCGCCGTTGCTTCGCCGATGCCGCTCGCTCCACCCGTCACCAGGGCCTTGCGTCCGTCCAGACGAAAAAGGTTGTCCACTACAACAGAATAAGCCCGGATTCACCGCAGAGACGCTGAGACGCGGAGAAAACACGAGAGAAGCGAGAATCTATGAGGACTCCGCCGTTACCGATTCCTCAGTTTTCTCCGCGTCTCAGCGTCTTCGCGGAGAACCCGGAGCCTTCCTCGCAGTTGACACCAGACCCAAGAAAGCGATATCACTCATGAGATCCCGAGAAAGGACTCCGTCTATGAAGCTCGGCTTTACCATCGCCGCCAGTGCGCTCGCCGCGCTGGCCTTCGCCACCGCTCCCGCTTTCGCTCAAGCCAAGAAAGGCTCCAAGCCCGCGCCGGCCGCCGCTGCTGCCGCGCCCCAGAAAATCGACGAAGAGTACACCAAGCTCATCAAGGAGTACTTGCAGGATCCCCGCGTCTCCACCGAGTTGGTGGACCACATGCCTGCCTCCGATACGGTCCCCTCCCCGCTCAAATTCTTCGGCCGCATCCCCGGCACGCCCGGGGAGCTCACCTATGCCGCCGACATCGAACGCTATTACGAAGCCCTCGCCAAGGCTTCCCCGCGCGCCAAGTTCTGGAAGATCGGCACCTCCGAAGAAGGCCGCGACCAGGTGGCCCTGGTCATTGCCGACGAAGCCACCATCGCCCAACTCGACAAATACAAAGGAATGCTCGCCCAGCTCGGCGACCCGCGCAAGATCACGCCCGACCAGGCCAAGGAGCTCTTCCACACGGCCAAGCCTGTTTATTACGCGGCTAGCGGCATCCACTCGCCCGAAACCGGCGGGCCCGAAATGTTGATCGAGTTAGCGTACCGCCTGATCGTCGAGGAAACTCCCTTCATCCAGACCATCCGCAATAATTCCATCGTCATGCTTACTCCGGTCATCGAAGTCGATGGCCGCGAGAAAGTCGTCGATGCCTATTACGCTTCCAAGAAAACCAACGTACCGCGCAATTCTCTCATGATGTACTGGGGCAAGTACGTGCAGCACGACAACAACCGCGACGGCATGGGCCAGTTCCTCAAATGCACCCAGAGCTTCACCAAACAGGTGCTTGACTGGCACCCCACCATCCTCCACGATCTGCATGAAGCCCAGTCTTACCTCTACGTCTCCACCGGCACCGGCCCTTACAACGTGTCACTCGACCCCATCGCCATCGACGAATGGTGGCTCCTCGGCGAAACCGAAATCATGGAGATGGCCAAGCGCAACGTCCCCGGCGTCTGGACGTACGGCTTCTACGACGGCTGGGTCCCCAATTACCTCTTCTGGATCGCGCTCACTCACAATTCCTTCGGCCGCTTCTATGAGGTCCAGAGTTACGGCCCCGATCTCAATCCCAACCTCACGCTGGGGGCCTCGACCACCAGCCGCGAATGGTTCCGCCCTAATCCGCCGCTACCTTCCATCAAATGGGGCCCGCGTAACAACACCAACATCCAGGAATCTGCGCTTCTCTTCGCCATGAACCAGGTGGCCAAGAATAAGGAGCTATATCTCGAAAACTATTACCTGAAGAACAAGCGGGCCATCGAAAAGGGCACTAACGGCCCCACTTATGGCTGGTTGATTCCCGCCGGCCAGCGCCGCAAGGCGGATGCCGCCGACATGGTCAACGACCTTCGGACCCAGGGCGTGGAAGTCCACCGCTCCGCCGCCGCTTTCAAAGCCGGCTCCGTCGACGTGGCCGCCGGCGATTACGTGATCCGCGGCGACCAGCCTTACCGCACCCTCGCCGACATGTACTTCGCCATTCAGAATTATCCCGTCGGCAACCCCAACCCCTACGACGATACCGGCTGGACCATGCAGTACATGCGCGACGTCAAGCTGGTCCCGCTCACCGACGCCTCGGTGCTCTCGCAGCCCATGTCCATGCTTACTTCCGACGCCAAAGCCACCGGCGGCGTGGATGGCTCCGGCGCCACTCTGATCGTCGAACATACCGGCGATAACAACCTCACGGCCTTCCGCTTCAAGAACAAGGATGTACCCATGCTGGCCGCCGAGGAGGATTTCGAACTGGCGGGCCACAAGTTCCGCGCCGGCTCATTCATCGTGCCCAACGCCGACCGCGCCCGCCTGGAGCCGCAGCTCAAGGACCTCGGCCTCTCCGCCTGGGCCGTGGCCGCCGCGCCCTCCATCAAGACCCACCCGCTCACCATCCCCCGGATCGGCTATGTCCACTCCTGGTCCCGCACGCAGGATGAAGGCTGGGTGCGCGCCGCTCTCGATTACTATGGCATCCCCTACACTTACTTCGCCGATAAGAACCTGAAAGACGGCAACTTACGCAGTAGGTACGATGTCATTATCTTCCCCCAGGTCGGCGGCAACGCCCAGTCTATCATGGCCGGCGTCGGCGGTAACATTCCCATCCCTTATAAGAAGACCGAACTTACTCCCCACTTCGGCGCGCTCGATTCCAGCGACGACATCCGCGGCGGCATGGGTTTTGAAGGCCTTCTCGAACTCTCCAAGTTCGCACAGGAAGGCGGCACGTTGATCACCGAAGCCTCCACCGCTTCGATGATGGCCGAATACGATCTCGGCGCAGGCATTACCGTCGAGCATCCCACTAACTTATTCGCCCGCGGCACCATCCTCCGGGCTAACTTCACCGACCTCAAGAGCCCCATCGCCTACGGCTACGATGGCAGCGACCTCCCGGTCTACTTCAGCCAGGACCCGGTCTTCAACGCCGGCGGCGGCGGCGCGGGCGGCGGCCGTGGCGGACGCGGCGGCTCCGGGCGTGTCACCGACTCCGGTGAGGTGATCGGTCAGAACATCACTCCCAACGCCACCCCCATACACACTTCGCCGCTGGATCTCGGCGCACCCGCCGATGCCACCGCCGCGGCAGCCGCTGCGGGCGGCGGCCGCGGTGGTCGTGGCGGTGGCGGTGGCCGCGGAGGCCGTGGCGGCGCAGCCGCCCCCGGAGCACCCGATGCCGCTGCCGCTGGATTTGGCGGCTTTGGCGGCGGCCGCGGCGGCGCAGCCAATGCAGATCGCGCCCGCGTGGTCTTGCAGTTCGCCTCCAATGCCGACAACCTGTTACTCTCCGGCACGCTGGCCGGCGGAGACGCCCTGCAGGGCCGCGCCGCCGCCATCGACGCCCCGCTCGGCAAGGGTCACATTGTGATGTTCGCCATTCGTCCCTTCTGGCGCTGGCAAACCCAGGGCACTTACTCCCTGGCCTTCAACGCCATCGTGAACTGGGACCACTTAGACGCGGGCAAATAGCCGCTGAGCTTTCGCGGCCCGAAGTGGGACAGACAATCGGTTTTTGTCGTCTGTCGGGGGGCTGGATGCCGCCGGGCGGGCTGGGCAGCACGGGACGCCGGCTAAAGCCGGCTGCGGCCAGAATTGGCCGCCCCACTCGGCAGGCGCTTTTTCGACCCTGTCAAGCAGCCGTGCT
>PMTR01000194.1 GCA_003167255.1 Bryobacterales bacterium | reverse complement strand
GGCGTGAAAGACCCAGTGAGCCCCGGAACGGTTCGAAAGAGTTTCTACAGCGGCGCTTCTTTCGCCCCGTTCCGGGGCTGGGCAATTGGCTACGGGAACCCACGGCTCACGCCGTGGGCTATGTTGTTTCGCCCTCCGGGCTTGGTGCTTTGGTTGCGGCTATGCCGCTCTGCGGGGCAGCCAATCCTGGCTGCCGCCGGCTTTCAGCCGGCGCCTGCCGTGTGCGAAGGCTCGCTGCGACCCGAAAAGGCCGCCTAAAAGGCGGCTGCAGGCAAGATTGCTTGCCCCACAATTTCGGCAGGATTTCCAACTTCGGGAGAACTATGCGGCATTAGGCAGAATTGCCCGCCCCGCGGGCTCTTGCGGCACGGCACTGGGTCTTTTGGACGCAGTCGATTGCTCCGGCAACCGGTTTGGGGGCCGTTTCCTGAAGCGCCGTATTCCGTGACGAATGGCACTGTAACTGCTAGGTTGAATGGTTCGGAGCTGCCGGTGGCGTTCGCCGGGGTGTCCAGGCCCCAGGCATTTCCCTCACCCTCAAAGAGGGGGGATAGCTCGGCAATACGGTTTTATTGGCGTTGCAGCAACGAAAATATGAGACGATTCGGTACGAAACTCTTGACGCGGGGTGGTAGCGCGTGCTTAAATCGGGCGAGATAGTGTAGAATGAGGTTTCTGGCTGGTGGATTCACCGTCGAGTCCCTTGACATGGGGCTGGGCAATCAGCTATGAATAGTTTTTACCGCGTCCGGTTGTAGTGTGCAATTTTGTGTTCGTAAGCTGTGGCACAGAAGAGACAAAACATAAAGCCATGTGCCATGGGAAAAAGGCTTCGGCAGTAAAATCCGGCGTCCGGCTTGGTGGCCGCTGGAACCTCTCCGCCCGACACGGGGAGATCCCCTGGGTGAATTAAAAGGTTTTTGAGTTGAAGTTTGAGGCTCAGGTTGAAAGAGAATTTCAGCCGGTTCAATTTCGCACTTTACAAGGAGAAGGAAATGGCAGATTTTCGCAGATGGTTTATTGCGCTGGCAGTGCTGGCCCTGATGGCAGGCCTGGCAAGCGCACAGGTAGGTCTCGGCGGTAGTACCACGGCGGGATCACTGGCTTGCAGCGCCGCCGCTGCATCAATCCCGCAGCTCCGTGCCGAAGGTTTCACGGAGCTCACGGGCGATATTATCATCAGTTGCACGGGCGGTCCGGCATACCCGGTAAGCACGGCAACAGTCCCAAGCCAGGTTCCCATCACCGACATCACGGTGTACATGGCGCCCAACAGTCCCATCACCAGCCGGTTGTTCTCGAGCAGCACCGGCGTTTCCGAAGTCGCTCTGTTGATCGATGAGCCGGGTTCAGGACTGGCCAGCGGAATCGCCGGCGGCGCTGCTACCGGCTCCTACGGCCCGAGGGCTCCGCAGTTGCTGTGCACAACCAATTCCGGATGCCCGGCATTCGTCGGTACCGACCCGGCGACGGGGTTTGAAGTGGCAGTTGGTTCTAACACCGGCAGCGGCGCCGCCGCCGCCAACGTGTATCAGGGCTACCTGGGCGCGGTTGGCGCCAACACGGTGACGTTCTATGGCGTTCCGGTGCTTCCGCCGGTCACCACGGGAATTTCCCGCGTTTTCCGCATCACCAACATTCGTTTCCCGGCGGTCGGGCTCAGCAACCAGGCACCGATTCAGGCAACGATTTCTACCAGCCCGTCGACGGCTCTGCCGTTGGGCGCGGCCGGGACCGGGAGCAGTTTCCCGGTTGGCGTCGTGATCAGCCCTGGCTTGACTACCAAGGTCGGCTCGGCAGCCTTCTTCGCCCAGTGCAACTCCCAGACCACCGCGCTTTCGAGCACTCTGACATTTACGGAGGGCTTCCCAACTTCGTTTAAGACGCGTGTCGTGCCATTGAACAACGTTCAGTATGGTGCGGAGCAAACCAATACCGCGTCACCGTGGTTCCAGAACATCCCTGGCGGATTGTATGGCGGTTTCGCTGCAAACTCGGAATCCGGGTACATCAATAGTCTCGACGTCTCCGGCGGATCTACGGTCTACACCGCGGGCCTGGCGGACTTCGGTACTCGTTTGAAGGCCGTCTTCACTAACATCCCGGCCGGCATCACGCTGTATGTGTCGACCATCAACACTAAGGGCGTCCTGGCGACTGCTGGTTCGGCCACCTATCTCCAGTCGACCGCCCTCCTGGTAGCGACGGGGACTGGCGAGTCCACATCCGATGGCACCGCCTTCACGCCAATTGCTTCGACGGTTACCGCTATCGGCGGCACCGGCCTTCCGGCGGTTCCGCTCGCGCCCAATTCGAGCGGCGTCGCCACCGCGGTTTGGGAAGTCACCAACTCCGCGCCGTCCGCGATCGATGCGCTTACATTCGAAGTGTATATCAGCTACTCGGCTGCTCCGGGTTCCATCACTACCGCGAACCCGTATGGCTTGCCGCAGATCACCAGCATCCTGAATGCGCCGCTGAACAATGTGTCCTTGAGCTTCGCTCCCGAGCCGAGCCAGGGCGCGTTCACCGCGGCCGCTGGTCCGGTGGCCGGAACGAATATCATTCCGCGCTTCACGAACCTCAACCCGGCGAGCTTCCAATGGATCAATATCGGGCTGTGCCAGACCACCCTGCTGTACCCGTTCGTCACCGCAAATCCGGCGGCGACTGGTCTCGGTCAGGGCTTTGACACCGGTCTTGCCGTTGCGAATACCTCCATGGATCCGTTCGGGGCCCTGGGTATTCCGACCACGCCGGGCACCAGCAAGAGCAACCCAGCCGGCACGCTGGCTGAGATCGGCTCCTGCACGCTGTATCCTTATGGCTTTACCCTGTCGAGTGCCGGTGCGCAGTCCGCCGCTCCCGCGGTTCTCAAAGGTTGCGACCTGATCTCGAATCCGGTCCAGGGCCAGAACTGCTTCCCGACAGTTGCTCCAGGTACGGTTCAGACCGTCCTGGCTTCGCAAGTCTTCCCGGGCTTCCAGGGATACGTAATCGCCGTCTGCAACTTCCAGTACGCTCATGGATACGCAGCGGTGACCGACCTTGGCCTGCGCGGCCTGTTCTCCAGCTACCTGGCTTTGGAACTGATTCCGGATCCATTGACCATCGCCTGCGCTGGAAATGTCACGTCGGCTGGTGTGTTCACCTCAACGTGCACCAGCAACAGCCTCACGGCCCCCCGCGGCGTGGGCATCGAGCAGCTCATTCACTAAGAATCACTTGATGTTTTTCCTGGAGGGGAGCTTCGGCTCCCCTCTTTTTTTTTGCACTTTCCCGCGGACCGGCGCGGCGCGATTGATGTTATAATACATTTCTCTCCGCGTCCATCCCATTTCCATGAGTGTTCCCCCGGAACCAGGAGGCAGTTTTGTCACGATCCAGGATGATTGTAATCGCCGCGATGCTGGTAGCCCTGCCGGGTGCTCGCGTGGCAACGGCACAAACGGTTGCGAGCCTCAAGATCATAACGGGCGATGGCCAGGTGGCGTGCCTGTGCATATCGTCCACGTTGCAGTTCTTCCAGCCCATCACGGTGCAGGCGTTCGATGCCACTGGCAATGGCGTGGCCAACGCCACCATCACGTGGACCGTCACCAGCGGTCAGGCCACCGTCGGTTCGCCCACCACCAAAACCGATTCGAACGGCATGAGCACCAACCCCTTGAACCAGACCGTGCTCGCGATCTACGGCACCCTCGTGCAGCCTTATCTGCCATCCACCATCGTCGCAGCCGCCAATAGCGGCAACCCCTCGGCGACCTTCTACGAGACGTATTCCCTGATCGACCAGAACGGCAACCCGATGGTGGGTGCTGGCGTACCGACCACGAACGGCCAGTTGGTCGGCTCAACAGCGCTTTCCGGGAATTCCGGCTCGACGATTCCGAATATCCAGGTGTTCGTTGGCGGCAAAGGATTGGCCGCCGACGGCGTCCAGAATGTTTCCATCCAACTCGTTCCCTACCCGGGCCAGACATCGCCCACCATTACGTGCGATCCATCCAGCTCGACCGGCAACCCCGGTGCGGTTCTCTCCGATTCCAGCGGTAACGCCAATTGCACGCCCAGGCTCAGCGGCAGCGGCACCGGCCAGTTCTATGTCATGGTCGGCGGCGTGGCCACCCCCACGTCGACTGCCGGCGGGGGAACTGTGAACACCAACGGTACGGCTGTAACCTCGGTAAGCGGCACCGACTTCTCAGCCCTCGGGGCAAACCAGGAGATTCGGATTAACGGGGTGGAATACGTCATTTCGACCGTGACGAACACGACGGCCCTCGTGCTCAACTCCAGTGCCGGCGTTCAGAACGGTGTGTCGTGGCTGCCCTTCCAGCCGCTCTACTTGCAGGAATTCGGCCCTTATACCTTCACCGCCGTCCCCGGCACCCCGTCGGCCATCAATCTCGTACAGGGTAACAACCAGGCGCTAGGCCCCGCGCAATCGCTAGGCACGCTGATTGCCCAGGTCGTGGATTCGCGCGGCAACGGCGTCCAGAACGTCAACGTAAACTGGTCCCCCAACCCGGCCGCGGCGGTGGCACTGACGAGCACTACTTACACCACGGACAACAACGGCAATATCTCCTCGCTGGCCAGCTTCTCCGGCCTGGCGGCCGGCAACGTCAACATCACCGTGTCGCTTGTCGGCAACTCCGCCATCAACAACACCTTCACCGAAACCGCTGTCGTCCAAATTAAGAGCCTCCAGAAGATCCCCGGCGGCGACGGGCAGAGCGCGGTTGCCGGCACAGCCTTCGCGAAGCCGTTGGTAGTCCAGGTCAACGGCAGCAATGCCCCCATCACGAATTACCCGGTGCAATTCTCCGTGTCCGGACCCGGCATCCCGTCTGCATATACCGCTGTCACCAACAATAGCGGGCAGGCGCAGATCACCGTCACCGCCGCTAACGCTACCGGCACGGTCACCGTGACAGCCAGCGTGACAGGCAGCTCGGGTGGATTCTCCCAGGCCTTTACTCTGACGGTGCTGCCCACCGGCCCGCAGCCCAACGGCATCACCATAGTCTCAGGCAACCCGCAGAGCGCCGTCATCAACACCAACTTCCCGGCGCCCTTGATCGTGCAGGTGAATAGCAGCGCCGGCCCGGTGGGCAATTACACGGTGACCTTCTCATCGAGCGGACCGGTGACCCCCTCTTCCAATTCCGGCCTCACCAACAGCGCCGGCCAAGCCCAGGTTACCGTGACGGCCGGTTCGGTTACCGGCACGGCCACCGTGACAGCCTCCATACCGGGGGGCTACTCCGTCACGTTCAACCTTACCGTCAGTCCTCCCGGTCCGACGATTACCGCCGCCAGCTTCGCCAACGCAGCCAGCGGGCAAGCGGGCTTCATCTCGCCGTGCGGCATTGCCACAATTACGGCCACCGGTCTTGCGCCCAACGGAGCCGCCAGTCTTTTCCCGGCCCCGGTTTTCGGACCACTGCCGACCTCGGCGAACGGCATCACGGTGAACTTCAACAACTACCTCGCGCCCATTCTCAGCGCCACTTTGGTCAACGGGCAACCGCAACTGATGGTGCAGGTGCCGTGCGAAGTCACGCCCGCCGCCAGCGTGCCGGTAACGGTCAACGTCGGGGCCGGTTCCGCTTCGGTCAACCTGCAGGTCCTCGCCGCGGCGCCGGGAATCTTCCAGGTCCCCTACTCGGACGGCGTGTTGCGCGCGGTGGCGCTCCGCTCCGACGGGAGCTTCGTTTCTTTGAATCCGTACAACCCGGCGCGCCGCAATGAAATCGTGCGCGTGTACGTGACGGGCCTCGGACCAACCGTGCCCAGCGTGGGAACCGGCCAGGTGGATAACCCCGGCGCCGACCTTATCGGCGCCGATGCCTTGGCTACCGGACATGCGATTGTCGGGATCAGCGGGTCCAGCGGCGCCACCGTGACGAGTGCACGCATTGGCGCCAACATGATCGGCGTCTTCGAAGTGGCGTTCATCGTCCCGAACGATGCGCCTCAGGGTAACGATATCGGCATCTCGGTCGGCATCGTCCCTGTTGGATCTTCCAACGCGATTAATAGCTTGGCCACCAAAATACCCATCCAGTAGGAGCTCCCTCTATCCGGGGCTGGTCCGCCAGCCCCTTTCCTTCTTCGTTTTTCCTTCGCCCTAAAATCTATATATAGTATGTTTCCCGATCAGTGTAGATCGGGTGGTATCGATGTAACTCCGTCCCTATCAGTAAGATCCTGCAATTTCCCTCTTGCAAAACACTAGAGGCCGTGGCACTATTGGTAGTGGCCGAGAGTGGATAAAAAAAGGATTATTTGTGGAAGTCCTAGGTCAACAACTACTGATGGTCGAGCCGCCACGGGGAATGTACCCCGGACGGCTGGACGATAAAGGTCGCGTGAAGCTGCCGGCGACCTTCCAGCAGTATTTTGCCGTCCTGAAGGAAAAGAAGCTCTTTGTCACCAGTTTGGATCGCCGCACAGCGCAAATATACCCCATCGAAGTGTGGCGCACCAACGAAAAGTTTTTCGAATCGTATCGCGACAACGTGAAGCTCGCCCGCAACATCGCCTTCAACGCGAACGACCTGGGCGCCGAAGCTGAAATGGACAGCCAGGGCAGAATCCTTTTCTCGCCGGAGTTGCGCCGCGAGTTGGCGATTGAGAACCAACCGGTGCGGCTCATGGCATACCGCGGCCGCATCGAAGTGTTCAGCGAAAAGATTTACGAAGAACGCAAGCGCGAGGCGGCGCAAGTCGCGAGCGACGATGTGGCGCTGCTCGAAGCAGCGGGGCTGAACTGATGGCATATGCACTTTCCAGTCATGGCCGCCGAAGCGATCGAACTGCTGGCGGTGCGGCCCGACGGAGTCTATCTGGACTCGACCACCGGGTTGGGCGGGCACACGGCGCTCATCGCGCAGCGTCTCACCACGGGTTTGGTGATCGCGAGCGATCGCGATGCGGATTCTCTGGAGATGGCGCGCAGCAACACGGCCGAGTGGGCCGGACGGATCCGGTATCACCATGGATCGTTCGAGGACCTGCCATCGGCGTTGGAAGAGAACGGGCTGCGCAAGATCGATGGCCTGCTGGCGGACCTGGGTGTGAGCCGGTATCAGCTCACGACGCCGGAGCGTGGCTTTTCATTTTTGGCGGATGGGCCGCTGGACATGCGAATGGATCGAACCACTGGCATGCCGGCGGCCGATTTGGTCAATTACAGCGCCGAAAAGGCGCTCGCCGACCTGATCTTTCAGCTAGGCGAAGAAAGGAGGGCGCGGAAGATAGCCAGAGCAATCGTCCGAGCACGGCCCATACGGAGCACACTGCATCTGGCCGATGTAGTGGAGCGGGCCGTGCCCAGGACGGGCCGTTTGCATCCCGCCACGAAAACATTCATGGCGTTGCGAATGGCGGTGAACGATGAACCAGGCCAGTTGGACCGGCTGTTGGAAACCGGCCCCGGCCTGTTGGCGAGCGGCGGGCGTATGGTGGTCATCGCATTCATGTCCATCGACGACCGAAAAGTGAAAGAGAAATTCAGGGAGCTGGGACGCCAGGCGCGAGCGGTCATTTTGACCAAGCATCCGCTTCAGCCGAGCGAGCGAGAAATCTCCCAAAACGCGCCGTCGCGCAGCGCCAAGTTGCGCGCCGTCGAGATGAACTAGAGAGGTAACGCAGCCATGGCAACGGTGCCACAGTTTTTCCGAAGAACGGCAATAGCGGCGGGCGCGGAGGCCCCCGTCACACGGCCGGAGAGCGCGCGAACGGAACGGGACACGTTCCTGTTGCGCACGCTTCCGCACGAAGACGTCTTTTTCTATTGCAAGAAAATCGACAATTCGCGGCTGGTGCGAGAAGCCGATCCGGAATCGCGCGGCAAATGCTGGTCGGCCATCGGCGCGGCATGTCTGGCTCTGGCGCTGCTCACCGGTGTTCTGGCGCCCGGCGCGGCCAGCACGCTGGCCGGTTACCGCATCGAAGTCCTGCGCACCGAAGCAAGCAACCTGGCCGATGAGCGCCGCGCGCTGGAACTCCAGCAAGCCGAGCTCCTCAGCCCCGGGCGGCTGGAAAAACTGGCGCAGAGGCAGAACCTTGTGACCCCTTTGTCGAGCCAGGTTGTGCATCTCGACAACCAGTCCGCTAGCGCGGTCGCGATGGTGAAAGAGTAAGCGAAGGAGGAGCGTGACACGGTCACGCGGCGCGGCATGGTGGATCGACGTCTCACATGGGTGGCCGGTCTTGTCTTCGTGTGGGGCGCGGCCATCTTCTACAACCTGATCAAGCTCCAGATAGTTCATCACCAGGACTACGTCCAAAAGGCCCGGGACCGCCAGGAGCACGTCATCCAGATTCCGGCTGCCCGCGGCCCCATCCTGGACCGCGCCGGCCGCCCGCTGGCCCTGAGCCTGAGCACGCAATCGGTCGACGTGGATCCGCGGAAGCTGCCGGACCTGAAGCTGAACGCCAGCCTGCTGGCGGGCCAGCTCCACATGGATGAGGCCGAACTCTACGGCCGCATCAAAGCGGCCTGCGACAGTCACCGCGGCTTCCTGTGGGTCAAACGCGACATCACGCCGCAGGAGGTCCAGAACCTCAGAGGGCTGAACCTGGATTGGATTCATATCGAGCCCGAGAGCCACCGCCACTATCCCAAGGGCACGCTGGCGGCGCACGTCCTGGGCGGCGTGGATTTCGAGGAGTCCGGCAACGCCGGCATCGAGAAAACGCTCGATGCGGAACTTCGCGGCGAGGCAGCCCAGGCGCGGCGGCTGACCGACGCACGCCATCGCGGCATCGACCAGCAACTTTCGAACGAGGGACGCGCCGGCGCGACCATCACCCTGACCATCGACGAGCGGCTGCAATTCGTGGCGGAACGCGAGATTGCGGCGGCGGTTGAAGCGCATGGCGCAGTCAGCGGCAGCGTGGTCGTGATGAATCCGTATGACGGGCAGGTGCTAGCACTTGCCAGTTACCCCACCTACGATCCCAACGAACCTCCCGCATCGGTGCTAGATCCCGGCCGCGCGAACCACGCTACCGGCGTTTCCTTCGAGCCCGGGTCGGTCTTCAAGGTGATCACGCTTTCGGCGGCGCTCGAAACCACGTCATTGGGGCCGGAGAGCATGATCAACTGCCATGGCGGCGTGCTCACGCTGTTCACCCGGACGATACACGATTCGCACGGCGGCATGGGCATCGTCCCCATGCGCGATGTGCTGGCGCACTCAAGCAACATTGGCGCCATCGAAATCGGTCTGCAGGTGGGCCGCGAGAAGATGTACGACTATGTGCGCCGCTTCGGCTTCGGCCAGAAGACCGGCATCCCGCTGCCCGGAGAAGACCGCGGCCGTCTGCGCCGGCTGCCGCTATGGGGCGCCACATCGCTGGCTTCGATTTCCATGGGGCAAGAGATCAGCGTCACTACGGTGCAACTGGCGCAGGCCGCGTCGGTGGTGGCGAACGGAGGGCTGCTGGTAAGGCCGCGGCTGGTGCTGAAAAACTCGGGCCAGACCACATCCTTCGCGCCGCCGGTGCGCGTCCTCCAGCCGGAGACCGCTATCAAGATGCGGCAGATGATGGAAGGCGTGGTGCTCGTAGGCACGGGGAAGGGCGCCAGGCTGGAAGGCTACACGGCGGGCGGCAAGACCGGCTCCGCGCAGATCTACGATTACGCCGCGCACCACTATACGCACACTTACAACGGAACTTTCATGGGCTTCGCGCCGCTGACGAATCCCGCGGTGGTGGTGGTGGTGACGCTCAACGGCACACACGGCCAGGCCGGCTTTGGTGGCGCCGCGGCGGCCCCGGTGTTCCGCGCCGTCGCCACCGAAGCGCTGCGCATCCTGGATGTTCCCAAGGATCTGCCCGATGTACAGCGGGCTACCCCAACCCTGATTGCGAAAAACCAAGCGATCGACGATCTGGCCATCGCCGACCTGGGCTCGAAGCAGCCCAACATCCTGGAAGATCCCGCGGACGACGATGCCGCCGCGGCGGCATCGCCCGCACAAGCGGCGGCGGCGCCCGCTCCGTCGCAATCCGCGATTCCCAACTTCCGGGGAATGTCGCTCCGGGCGGTCCTGGCGGAAGCGGCGGCTCGAGGACTGACGGTTCAACCCGACGGCAGTGGCATCGCCCGCGTGCAAGATCCGCCGGCGGGCGCCGTCCTACACGCAGGAGAACGCATTCGCGTACAGTTTGCACGATGACCATGGGCGAGATACTTTCGGGCGTTGGGCTGAAACAGCCCCTCGCGCCCGAACTTGCCTCCCGGCTGGTCGCCGGCCTGGCGTACGATTCCCGGCGCGTTGAGCCCGCCTACCTGTTCTTCGCATTCCCCGGCAGCCGCACCGACGGCCGCCGCTTCGCCGAGGACGCGTTCGCGCGCGGCGCCGCCGCCGTGGTCTCCGAATCGGAAGCGCCGGAGGGCGTCGCGCCGTGGATTGCCGTGGAGCACGGGCGCCACGCCCTGGCCATCGCCTCACGCAGGCTTTTCGGACGCCCGGATGAGCACATCGGCCTCACCGGCATCACCGGCACCAACGGCAAAACCACCACTTCGTACCTGCTCGATTCCATCCTCCGCGCCGCCGGCTATACCACCGCGCTGGTCGGCACCATCGAATATCACCTCGCCGGCCGCGTGCTTCCGGCCGTCAACACCACGCCCGAATCGCTCGAACTGGTGAAGCTGTTCGCGGACCTGCGGCAGGCCGGCGGCACCCACGCCACCATGGAGGTTTCGTCGCACGCGCTCGAGCTCGGCCGCGTCTACGCGCTTCACTTTCATACCGCCGTGTTCACCAACCTGACGCGCGATCACCTGGATTTTCACGGCACCATGGAAGCTTACTTCGCCGCCAAGCAGATGTTGTTCGCCGGCGCCGGCGCTCCCCCGCCGCGCTTCGCCGTGCTGAATCGCGACGACCAATACGCCCGCCGCATGACGCTTCACCCGAAAACCGAAGTCTTCTGGTATGGCCTTGGCGCGGAGTCCGGCCTGCGCGCGCAACACGTCTCGTCCGGCTTTCACGGTCTGCGCTTCGACGTGCAGTTCGGCAAGCTGCGTTTCGCGGTGGAATCGCCGCTCATCGGAAGAATCAACGTGTACAATATTCTCGCGGCCTGCGGAGCCGGCCTTTCCTATGGCATCCCACCGGAGACCGTGGCGCGCGGGATCGCCGATCTTCCCGCCGTTCCCGGCCGCTTCGAGCGCGTCGACCAAGGCCAGCCCTTCATCGTAGTGGTGGATTACGCCCACACCGACGATGCGCTGCGCAACGTCATCGCCGTGGCCCGCGGCCTCAATCCCAAACGCATCATCACGCTGTTCGGATGCGGTGGCGACCGCGACCGCGCCAAGCGGCCCCTCATGGGTTACGCCGCCGCCGAAGCCAGCGATTTCGTCGTCCTCACCAGCGACAACCCGCGCTCCGAAGATCCCCTGACGATCATGAACGACGCCCTGGTGGGAATCCGCCGCACCGACGTCGCTCACGTCATTGAGCCCGACCGCGCCGCCGCCATCGCGCGCGCCCTCAAAGAGGCTCTGGAAGGCGACATCGTGATCCTCGCCGGCAAGGGCCACGAGACGTACCAGGTTCTGAAGGATCGCACCATTCCGTTCGACGATCGGGCGGTGGCGAGAGAAGTGCTGAAGGGTTATGGGTACAGCAAGACGTCGTGAACCATGACCCTGAATTTACAAGAGGTTGCGCGCGCCATGCGGGCCGCCGGGCGCGCTCCGGACATCCCCGTCGCCGGCTGGAGCGTGGACACCCGGACACAAAACTCCGGCGATGTGTATTTTGCGCTTCGCGGCCCCAACCACGATGGCCACGCCTTTCTGGCGGCGGCGGCGGAGAAGGGCGCGTCCGCGGTGGTGGTGGACCGGCCTGCCAGCGTGGGGCAGGCGCTTTCGCCTGCCAACCCGCCAGTCTACGACCTGCTGGTGAGCGATACGTTGCGCGCCCTGCAGGAGTTGGGCGCCTGGGCGCGGCGGCAATGGGGCCAGACGGTGATTGGGGTAACGGGCAGCGCGGGCAAGACCACAACCAAGGACGCTATCGCGCATCTGCTCGAAGCGGAGTTTTTGGTGGGACGAACGGTGGGTAATTTCAATAATCACGTGGGCGTGCCGATCTCCATCCTCCGGCTCCCGGACGGCTGCCGCGCCGCGGTTCTCGAAATGGGAATGAACCACGCCGGCGAGCTTCGCGATCTGGCCGCCATGGCCGCGCCGCAGATCGGCGTGGTGACCAACGCCGGTTACGCCCACGTCGAGTTCTTCGATTCCATCGATGGTGTGGCCGCCGCCAAGCGCGAGCTCATCGAAGCCCTGCCGGCCGATGGCGTCGCCGTGCTGAACGCCGACGACGCCCGCGTAGCGCGCTTCCGCGAAATCCACCCCGGCCGCTCCGTCAGCTTCGGTTTTGCCGATAACGCCGACGTGCGCGCCGAAGCCGTCGAATTCAGTCCCGCCGGCTCCCGCTTTCGCGCCTGCGGCGTGGACTACGAAACCGGACTGGTGGGCCGCCACGCCGTGATGAACCTGCTGGCGGCCATCGCCGTGGCGCGCGAATTTGGGATCGCGCCCGGGCGCTTGCGCGAGCCCGTCCGCACCTTCGCCATCGGCAAGATGCGCGGTGAAAAAATCGAGCACAACGGCATCGTGATCTGGAACGATTGCTATAACTCGAACCCCGAGGCCGCCCGGTCGATGATCGACGTGCTCGGCGAAACACCCGCCGCGCACCGCATCGCCGTGCTCGGCGAAATGCTCGAACTGGGCCACGCTTCGGACGGCCTGCATCGCGCCGTGGGCCGATATGCGGCCGGGCATGGAGTGGATTTGTTGATTGCGGTGAGCGGCCACGCCCGCGCCATGGCGGAAGCCGCCGTGGCCGCCGGGCTTCCCCCTTCTTCCGCTCTTTTCTTCGAAGACTCCGCCGAGGCCGGGGACTTCGCGCGCCGGGCCGCCCGCCCCGGCGACGCCGTCCTGTTCAAGGGTTCGCGAGGCGTGCACGTAGAGCGCGCCCTGGAAAGGTTCCTGGTCTAATCCACCATGCTCTACTACCTCCTCTACGAACAGCTTTACAAATTCGCCAGCCCGCTCCGCGTCTTCCGCTACACTACCTTCCGCACGGCCTTCGCCAGCCTTACGGCTCTGTTCCTGTGTATCGCGCTGGGTCCGTGGCTGATCGCCAAGCTGCGCGAATTTCAGATTGGCCAGTACATCCGCGCGGAGGGCCCCGAGTCGCATCATAAGAAGGCCGGCACTCCCACCATGGGCGGCGTGCTCATCATCATCTCGATCGTCATTCCCACCCTGCTGTGGGCCGATCTTCGCTACCCCTACGTGTGGATCGCCATCGCCGCGCTGGTCGGCTTCGGCTGGATTGGTTTCCTCGACGACTATGCCAAGGTGACCAACCGCCGCAACCTCGGCCTCACCGCCAGGCGCAAGCTGATTTACCAGTTCTCGGTGGCCTTCACCCTGGCGGTGGCGCTGCTGGTGATGCGCGCCCATGGCGATTTCTCCACCGCCATGAACATTCCGTTTTTCAAGCAGTACCAGCCCACTCTGCTCATCGAGCCCTTGCTGCACAGCCCGTGGACGTATGCCCTGGGCGTCGCTCCGTTCTGCATCTTCGTTTGCCTGGTGGTGGTCTTCACCTCCAACGCGGTCAACCTCACCGATGGCCTCGACGGCCTCGCCATCGGCCTGATGGTCATCTCCGCCGGCGCGCTCACCATGCTCGCTTATGCCGGCGGCCACGCGCAGCTCGCCGAATACCTGCAGCTTGCGCGCAACCCGCGCACCTCTGAGCTCACCATCTTTTGCGGTTCCATGACCGGAGCCAGTCTGGGCTTTCTCTGGTACAACGCGCACCCCGCGGAGATCTTCATGGGAGACGTCGGCTCGCTCGGTTTGGGCGGATCGCTGGCGGTGGTCGCCGTGCTCATCAAGCAGGAAGTTCTGCTGTTGTTCGTCGGCGGCGTCTTCGTGCTGGAGGCCTTATCGGTGATCCTCCAGGTGGGCAGTTACAAATTGCGCGGCGGCAAGCGCATTTTCAGGATGGCGCCGCTGCACCATCACTTCGAGAAGATCGGCTGGACCGAATCGAAAATCATTGTGCGCTTCTGGATCGCCGGTCTGGTGCTGGCCCTGCTCGCGCTCTCGACGTTGAAATTGAGATAGACATGGATTGGAACGGCACAAAAGCGCTGGTGGTCGGGCTGAGGAAATCCGGGATGGCATCCGCCGAGCTGCTGGTGCGCCATGGCGCGCGTGTGCGCGTCACGGATCTCAAGTCGCTCGACCAGCTTCCCGGAGGCTATGAGCTGGTTTCCCGGCTTGGCATTCCATTCCGGGAGCAAACCGCCGAAGTCTTCGAAGACTGCGACCTCATGGTTCTCTCGCCCGACGTGCCCGCCGATCTCGCGCCGCTGGTGGAAGCCCGCCGCCGCGGCGTGCGCGTCATCGGCGAAGTCGAGTTGGCCGCGCCGTTCCTGGAGGGCCAGACCATCGGCATCACCGGTTCCAACGGCAAGACCACCACTACCAGCCTCATCGGTCACATCCTGCGGCAAGCCGGAGTGCCCGTACAGGTAGGCGGCAATATCGGCACCCCGGTCACTGCCATGGTCGAGAACTCCCGTCCCGGCCAGTGGAACGTGCTCGAACTTTCCAGCTTCCAGCTCGAGACCATTTCCGAATTCCACGCGCACATCGGCGTGGCCCTCAACGTCACGCAGAATCACCTGGACCGCCATCACACTTTCGAGAACTACGCCGCCGCCAAGGGCCGGCTGTTTGAAACGCAGACCCGCGGCGACTACGCCATCCTCAATGCCGGCGATCCGGTGTGCGCCGCGTACGCCGGGCGCACCGCCGCGCACGTGGAGTGGTTCAGCGGCAAGGGCAAAGTCTCTACCGGCGCGGGCCTGTGCTCGGACAAGCTGGTGCTCGACGGCAAATTGCTGATGACGGCCGGCGAGATCCCCATTCGCGGCCGGCACAACGTCGAGAATGTGCTGGCGGCTTCGGTGGCCGCCGCGCGGGCCGGCGTGGACGGCGCCTCGATCGCCGCGGCCGTCCGCACGTTCCACGCCGTCGAGCACCGCCTCGAATTCGTCCGCACCGCCGGCGGCATCGATTTCTACAACGATTCCAAGGCCACCAGCGTCGACGCCACGCTCAAAGCCATCGACGCGTTTCCGGGAGGCCTCTGGGTGATCCTCGGCGGCAAAGATAAGGGCCTCGATTACGCCGCGCTACGCCAACCGCTGACCGCCCGCGCGCACGCCGCGCTGCTGGTGGGCGCCGCTGCGCCGAAGATCGCCGCCCAGTTGCAGGGCGCCGTTCCGCTGGTGGATTCCCAAACCATCCAAGCGGCGGTCGCCTACGCCTACGCCCACGGCCACGCCGGCGACACTGTCCTGCTGGCGCCCGCCTGCGCCAGCTTCGACCAGTTTGAAAACTACGAACAGCGCGGCCGCGCGTTCAAACAGATCGTCCAGCAGTTGCCGGAGAAAAACTGATATGGGTCAAAGACTCAAAACCGATTGGATACTGTTCATCACCGTGGTGGTGATGGTGGCGTTCGGGCTGCTGATCCTCTACAGCGCCTCCTCCATCATGTCCCCCATGGACCCGCGGCCCGGATCGAGCTGGCATTTCGTGTTGCGCCAACTCGAATGGGCGGCCCTGGCGGTCGTAGTCATGATGGCCCTCAAACGCACTCCTTACCGCCGCTTCCAGACTCCCGCCGTGGCCTTCACCTCGATCGGCATCGCCATCATGCTGTTGATCGCGGTCTATGTTCTCGATACCAGGAGCCACCGCTGGCTGCGGGCCGGCGAATCTTTCGGCGTGCAGCCCTCCGAACTGGCCAAACCCGCGCTCGTCATTTTCCTGGCATTCTTCGTGACGTGGCGTGCCCGCGCTATCAATAACCCGCGCAACACGCTGCTGCCCGCGGCTCTGTCCGTCGGCCTTGTCATCCTGCTGGTGGTGGTGCCCGATCTCGGAACCGCCGTGGTGCTCGGCGCCGCTGTCGCGGTGGTCTTCTTCGTCGCCGGTCTGGAGTGGCGCTTCGTCATGATCGCCGCCGCCGTGGCATTGGTCGGCGTGCTGCTCTCCATCGCCCTGTCGCCCTACCGGCTGGCCCGCGTTGTGAAATACTTCGATCCCCAGTTTCACTTCACCGACCGCATCGACCCCAAGGGCCACATCCGGGCCAGGCTGGAAGAATCGCTGTCCGCGCGCGACACCAACTACCAGTTGGAGCAATCGCAGATCGCCGTGGGCGCCGGCGGCGTGACGGGCGTCGGCTTGATGAATGGCCGCCAGAAGGTGGGATACCTTCCGGAAGCGCACACCGATTTCATTTATGGAGTAGTGGGCGAAGAGCTGGGCCTGGTCGGTTGCGTTGCTCTGCTCATGGGTTTCGGCGTGATTTTCTGGCGTGGCCTGCGCGCCACCGTGCGCATGCGCGACGATTTTGGCCGCTACCTGGCTCTCGGCGCGACGGTTGTGGTGGTGGTCCAAGGTTTGATCAATATCAGCGTCGTCTTGGGCATGATGCCTACCAAAGGCATTCCGCTCCCCATGATCAGCTATGGAGGCAGCTCTCTGTTGAGCACCCTCGCGCTGCTGGGAATCCTCATGAATGTGAGCGAACATGCGGGGTGAGATCGGAGCCGCGACTGTGAGTACCCACCGGGTTGAATTCCTGCCACGGTTACACCCGGCGGGCTTGGTGGGGCAGGATGGTATCCTGCGCGCCGGTTGGCAACCGGCGCTGGGCGGCCATTCGCAAACGCCGGCAGGCGGGTTACCAACCCGCCGCAGGTTGCCAACCTGCCCCACAAGCCGGCACTTTCCGCCACTGTATTTTGCGAGCCTCGATAGGCGGCCCCTCGCCGGCTGTCCGGCGGTGGAAGCTCCGCTTCCTCAGCGCTCTCAGGTTTTGACTTTGCTTCTTTTTCCTCCGCGTCTCCGCGCCTCCGCGGTGAATAAACAGTCCGTTCCGAGCCGCGACCGTGAGGGAGCGATTTAGGTCTATTAATGAAACACTGTGCCGATCGATCGATCGACCGCCCCTTCCTGATGGCGGGCGGCGGCACCGGCGGCCACGTCATTCCGGCGCTGGCCGTGGGCAAGGAACTGCGCCGGCGCGGTCACGAGGTCTTTTTCGTCGGCACCGACTGCGGTATGGAAGCCCGGCTGGTTCCGGCCGAGGGCTTTGAGTTGAAGAGAATCGACATCGGCGGCCTAAATCGAGTATCGCTCCGGCAGAAGGTAGCGACTTTATTCCGGTTGCCCTTCACCACGTTCGCTTGCCGCAAATTCGTCCGTCAGGCCGCCGCGGTCTTCAGCATGGGCGGCTACGTGGCCGGTCCTCCGGTGATGGCGGCGCTGGTGGGAGGTGTCCCGGTGGTGGTGATGGAGCCCAATGCCATGCCCGGTTTCACCAACCGCGTCATCGGCCGCTTTGTGGCGCGCGCGCTCATTTCCTTCCCCGAAACGGCCACCCATTTTCCTGCCGGCAAGACCGAAACTACGGGCCTCCCCGTCCGCGAAGAATTCTTCCGCATCCCGCCCAGGCCGGCCGGCGGCGTCCTGAACATCTTGATCACCGGGGGCAGCCAGGGCTCGCGAACGCTCAACCGGGCCGCCCGCGAAAGCTGGCCGCTCTTCCGTATCGGCGCGTACCGCGTGCGCATGGTGCATCAGAGCGGTCCCTCCGGCCTCGCCGATTTGCAGAGCGCCTTTGCGCAAAGCGGCCTCGAAGGCGAAATCGTGCCGTTCATCGCCGATATGCCCGCGGCGTTTGCGCAGGCGGATCTGGTGGTGTCCCGCTCGGGTGCCGGCGCGGTTTCGGAACTGGCGGCGGCCGGCCGTCCCAGCATCCTGGTGCCGTTTCCGTTCGCCGCCGACGATCACCAGACACGCAACGCGGAGGCCATGGAACGCGGCGGCGCCGCCCGCCTGGTGCGCGACGCTGACATGAATGGAGAGAGGCTGTTCGCGGCTGTTTCGGAGCTGTACGCCTCGCCCGGCGTCCTGGACGGCATGGCCGCCGCCGCCCGCGGGTTCGCCCATCCGGGCTCCGCGCAGCGCGCCGCCGACATTTTAGAGGAGGTGGCCCGGGCCTGAAATCTCACAATTTCAATTGACACCAGCCCCGCAAGCCGAAACAATACGTTAAGGAAATGTTTTTTCGTCCCCAGCATCTGCATTTCGCGGGGATCGGCGGAATCGGAATGAGCGGCATAGCCGAAGTGTTGCTCAACCTCGGATACCAGATCAGCGGGTCCGACGTGAAGCTTTCGCCGGCCACCCAGCGCCTGGAAGCCATGGGCGCGCGCATCTTCGAAGGACACGATCCTTCCAACGTCACCGGTGCGCGTGCGCTCGTGGTCAGCTCCGCCGTGGACGAATCCAACCCCGAAGTGCAGGAGGCCCGCCGCCTCCAGATCCCGGTCATCCCGCGCGGCGAAATGCTGGCCGAGTTGATGCGCCTCAAATACGGCATCGCCGTCGCCGGCAGCCATGGTAAGACCACCACCACTTCCATGGCCGCCACCATCCTCAACTACGCGGGCCTCGATCCCACCGTAGTGGTCGGCGGCCGTGTGAGCACCATGGGAGGCTCCAATGCCCGCGTGGGCCGCAGCGATTTCCTGGTGGCCGAATCCGACGAAAGCGACGGGTCGTTTCTGAAGCTCGCCCCCATCCTGGCGGTGGTCACCAACATCGATCGCGAACACGTCGACCACTATCCGTCCATCGAAGCCACCCGCGCGGCCTTTATCGAATTCGTCAACAAGGTGCCGTTTTACGGCGCCGCGATCGTCTGCCTGGACGACGCCAACGTGCAGAGCATTCTGCCCGACATCAAGCGCCGCACTACCACCTATGGAACCACCGCCCAGGCCGACGTGGAAGCCACCGAATTGACCCTCGACCCGTTTGCCAGCGATTTCCGCCTCCGCTATCGCGCCGCCGACCTGGGCCGCTTCCACCTGCGCATTCCGGGCCGCCACAACGTGCTTAACGCCATGGCAGCCATCGCCGTCGCCATGGAACTGGAAGTCGCCCCCGGCACCATCCGCGAAGCCCTGGCCACCTTTAATGGCGTCGACCGCCGCTTTCAGGTGCGCGGTGTCGAGCGCGGCATCACCGTCATCGACGACTACGGCCACCATCCCACCGAAATTCGTGCGACCCTGGATGGCGCCCGCGTGTGCGGTTTCCGGCGCATCCATGTCCTCTTCCAACCGCATCGCTTCACCCGCACGTTCCACTTGATGGACGAGTTCGCGGGCGCTTTTAACCAGGCCGATACGGTTTTCGTGATGGATATTTACGCGGCCTCGGAAACGCCCATCGAAGGCGTCACCGCCGAAGCTCTGGTCGATCGCATCCGCCAGTTCGGCCACCGCGCCGTCGAATACGCCGGCTCGATCGATCGCGGCGTCGAGGCGCTGCTAGGCGTGGCGCAGGAAGGCGACGCCGTCCTTACTCTGGGCGCCGGCAACGTCTGGCAGGCCGGCGAAAAGCTCCTCGACAAACTCCGGGAGGTAAACTGACATGGCCCGCGCAACCCAAAAACCGGCCGGCTTCCGATGGCGCCTCTGGCTTTCGCTCGCCGCTCTCGGCGTGGTTGGCGTTTCCACCGCCATGGCCGCTCTGAAGGTCCGCCAGTTCGTGGTCACCGACCCACGCTTTGCGCTATCCCATGACGCCGGCTCGCTCACCATCGGCGGCCTGCAGTACACCCAGCGCTCCAAGGTGCTCCGCATCTTCGCCGGCGATTTCGATCGCAGCATCTTCTCCGCGCCCCTCGAAGAACGCCGCCGGCGCCTGTTGGCCATCGATTGGGTGGAAGAGGCTTCCGTCTCCCGCGTCTGGCCCGACCGTCTGGCCGTCCGCATCCAGGAGCGCAAGCCCGTGGCCTTCGTCCTGCTGCACGCCACCGTTCTGCTCATCGACGCTCACGGCGTGCTGCTGAATCCGCCCGCCCAGGCGCAGTTTACGTTTCCGGTACTCGCCGGCATCCGCGAGGAGCAGACCCCCGAGCAGCGCCTCGATTGCGTGCGCGCCTTCCTGCAGGTGGAACAGGAGCTCGGCTATCTCACCAGGGACGTTTCCGAAGTCAACGCCGCCGATCCCGACGACATCCGCATCGTGGCGCAGGTGGAAAACCGCGCCGTCGAGCTGATGCTCGGTGACACTAATTACGCGCGCCGCTATCAGAATTTTCTCGCGCATTACCCGGAGATCGCCAAACGGTCGCCGGAAGTCAAGACTTTCGATCTGCGGTTGGATGACCGCATTCTGGCGAAGGAAAAGGAGTAGCACCCGGCCCCATGGCAGCCAAGCCCATTTACGCAGCGGGACTCGACGCCGGTAGCGGCAAAACCCGCCTGGTGGTTTGCACCCTCGAAGAAGGCCGCCTGCGTTTTCTGGGCTGCTCCGCCGTGCCGGCGCAAGGCTGGTTGAAGGGCCGCATCGCCGATCAGCGCGCCGTCACCGCTTCCATCCTGGCGGCTCTGGGCGAAGCCGAATCCGCCGCCGGCATCGCCATCGAATCCGTGGTCGTGGGCCTCGGCGGGCCCACCATCCGCGGCGCCAACAGCCGCGGCGTTCTCGAATTGGGCTACGTGCGCGAAATCGAGCAGCCCGATATCAACCGCGTGGTGAACCGCGCTTCCCATGTGCAGTTGCAGGAAGACCGCATGCTGCTGCAGTTGTTCCCGCAGGATTTCGTGGTGGACGATCATCCCGGCCACCGCAACCCGCGCAAGATGCTGGCGGCCCGGCTCGAAATCAACGTGCACATAATCACCTGCTCGGTGCAGGAACACAACGCCCTGGTGGGCGCCGTGAACCAGGCCCACCTGGCCGTGGAAGAAACCATCTTCGAAGCCCTCGGCGCATGCTACGCCGCCGTGCTGCCCGATGAGCGCCGCGAAGGCATCGCCGTTATCGATATCGGCGCCCAATCCACCCAACTGGTGGTTTACTACGGCGACGCCCTGCACCTGGCGTCCACCGTCCGCATTTGCGGCGACCATTTTACGCGCGACCTGGCTCAGGGCCTCTGCCTCGGGTTCGAAGATGCCGAACTGGTCAAACTGGAATACGGCGCGGCGCTCTCGGAGCCCAGCCCCGAAAACGTGCTGGTGGATCTGCCCACCCCCGGGAATCGCGAGCACCGCCACTCGACGCGCCGTTTCGTCAACCAGATCATCGAAGCCCGTGCCGAGGAACTGTTCCGTTTCGTGCGCTCCGAACTGGCCCGCGTGGGGATGGATCGCGCCTTGATGGGCGGCGTCTTCCTCACCGGCGGCGCGGCCCGCCTGCCCGATCTTTGCGATGTCGCCGAACGTGTCCTGCAGTGCCAGGCGCGCTTCGGCCTGCCGTTTGGAATTCAGGACTGGCCCGAGACCATGAACGATCCCGAGTGGTCGACCGCCGCGGGACTCGCCATGTACTCCGCCAAACTCAAGGCTCAGGAACGGCGGGCAACCGCCGGCTGGCTGGGAAAATTACTGAAGTAATTCGATTCGAGAGGGAGGAAACAATGGGGCTCATCAGCGACGTTGACATGGACGATCTGAAATACGAAATCGAAGAAGAGGCTCGCCTCGGGACGCGCATCAAGGTGATCGGCGTCGGGGGCGGAGGATGCAATGCCGTGGCCCGCATGGTGGAAGAGGGCCTGGAAGGGGTCGAGTTCCATGCCATGAACACCGATCTCCAGGCGCTCACCGCCTGCCGCGTGCCCAACAAGCTGCAACTGGGCGCCAAGATGACCAAGGGCCTCGGCGCCGGCTCCAACCCCGAGGTCGGACGCCAGGCCGCGCTTGAAAACACCGACCGCATCGTCGAGATCCTGCAGGGCGCCGACATGGTTTTCGTCACCGCGGGACTGGGCGGCGGCACCGGCACCGGCGCCGCGCCCGTCATCGCCGCGCTCTCCAAGGAGCTCGACGCCCTTACCGTCGCCGTGGTTACAAAGCCGTTCGCTTTCGAAGGCCCGCGCCGCATGCGCCTCGCCGAAGAGGGTCTCGGCCGGCTGGCCGGTACCGTCGATACCGTAATCGCCATCCCCAACGACCGCCTGCTCGCGCTGGTGCCCCGCGGCACCAGCTTCTTCGACGCCTTCAAAGTGGCCGACGACCTGCTGCGCCAGGCCGTCCAGGGCATCAGCGACATCATCATCACGCCCGGCCTCATCAACCGCGATTTCTCCGACATCAAAGCCACCATGATCGGCATGGGCTACGCCATGATGGGCACCGCCATCGGCCACGGAGAAAAGGCCGCCGTGGAAGCCGCCCGCCAGGCCATCAGTTGCCCGCTGCTCGAAGATTCGCGCATCTGCGGTTCACGCGGCATCCTCATCAACATCACCGGCTCCAGCCGTCTGGGCCTCCACGAAGTCAATGAGGCCTGCTCCATCATCCGCGAAGCCGCCGCCTGCGAAGAGGTGCAGATCAACTTCGGCGTCATCCTGAACGAAGCGCTGGCCGACGCCGTCAAGATCACCGTCATCGCGACCGGTTTCCAGCCCGAGAACGCCCCCATCGCGGACCGCCGCGCGATGCCCGAAATCCGCCACCAGCCGCGCCTGCCGGAGCCTGTCATGGCGCCTGCCATGGCGCCTCTGCCGGTCGTGATAGCCGAACCCGAGCCGGAGCCGGAAATGATCGTCGATGCCGAGCCGATGCTCGATCTCGAAGATGTCGAAACGCCGGCGTATCTGAGGCAGGGAAGACTGCTGAACTAGCCGGGCAGGCGAGCACCGCCTGCCCCACCAACGCGAAACACAGTGCTGGTATTGGTGGCGCAGGCGGTGCCGCCTGCGCAGTAACGGACTAAATGGGTCTGCGCTTTTTCGCCAGGCTACGAGCCTGGGCGGCGACGTTCGCCGGTCAGGCGGCCAAGGGTCAGGCTCTTAACACACCCAACTGCACCATTATGGTTTACCGTTCATAAACCAGCATGGTAAACTAGCCTCAGCGACTCATTCTAAATATTATGAGACGACATCGAGTCATGGTTCCGTATCCGGCCGAGGTAATTGCCGAGATCGACAAGATCGTCGACCACGGGAAGCGTACGGCATTTCTGGTCGAGTTGGCCCAACGCGAGATCAAGCTGGCCCGGCAGGCCAACGCACTGCGGGCGGCCAAAGGAGCCTGGCGGTCGGAGGATCACCCCGAGCTGGTTGAGGGGGCCGCGCCCTGGGTGCGAAGCCTCCGCCAGCAATCTCTCCAGCGCTTCGAGAAGATCGAGCGGCATCGGTCATCGCAATAGGCAATGGGGCAGGACCCACTATCCCGGAAATAGATGCCCACCACTTGCCTGCTCGACACTACCGTCATCATCGACGCCATCAACGACCGCAATGGCCGTAACGAACTTCTCGCGCAACTAATCGCACAGGGAACTCTGCTGGCCTGCTGCTCCATCAACATCACTGAGGTGTTTATGGGTATGCGCCCGCAAGAGGCCCGGAGGACCGAAGATTTTTTGGAGAGTCTCGAATTCTATCCCGTAACTCGGGATGTCGCTCGCATCGCGGGTGAGCTGTATAGGGAGTGGCGTCAGCAGGGTCTCACACTACCTCTGCCCGGTCTCACCGTTGCGGCCGTCGCGCTTCACAACGGCCTCGAACTCGCGACCGACAATGCCCGGGACTTCCCGATGCCCGAATTACGGCTACTCCCCATGCCTTAGGATCTGTTCCAAAACAACTGTACCAAACGCTCCCTTACGGTCGCGGCTCCGAAGGCCATCCGAGCCGCGACCGTAAGGGAGCGTTTGGCGGCGATTGAACTGGTTATTTGCTGACAGGCGCTTAGGACCGCCGCAAGAATAACTTCACATTGGCTGACCGGCAGATGTGGCGCACGCACTCGTGCGTGCCGCGTCGACACTCGTGTCGACGCCTCGCGGGCGGTGCGACACGACGGCAACTGCGAAGTTATTATTGCGTGAACCCTTAGATCAGCCAGTCCCGCACTCTGCCATGCGATAATCGAATTTCCCCATGAAAGCTCGCGTCTTCGTTTCTTACAAATCCACGGTGCTCGACCCGCAGGGCCAGACGGTCTGCGCCGCCCTTCGCGGCCTCGGCCATCGCACCATCTCCGATGTGCGCCAGGGCAAGGTCTTCGACATCGCCATTGCCGACGGCGTCACTCGCGAGGAAGCCCACAAAGAAATCGAGACCATCGCCCACGAAATCCTCGCCAACCCGGTCATCGAAGAATACCGCGTCGAGATCGTCGATTAGCGCCCTCCCAAACGTATTTTTCATCGGAACCTCGTAACCTTTCTCGCCCCGCGCAGTATAACCGTCGATGGCCGCCATACTGCAAGATTTCCTGTATTCCCTGCGCGGGTTGCGCAAGTCGCCCGTTTTTCTGGCCGTTGCCGTGCTTTCGCTGGGCCTGGGCATCGGCGCCAACACGGCCATCTTCACACTGGTCCACCAGCTCATTTTGCAGCCGCTTCCGGTGAGAGATCCGCAGCAGCTTGTGATGCTGGCCGGGCGCGGGAAACATTACGGCGGCAACAACGGGCCCGATCGGATTTCTTACCCGATGTACCAGGAAATCCGCGACAAGAACCAGGTTTTCAGCGGCATGTTCTGCACCTATCCGACCACCGTCAGTGCGTCGTTCCAAGGGGGCACGGAGCTAATCGGGGCCGATTTTGTTTCCGGCAATTATTTCCCGGTTCTCGGCATCGGGGCGGCGGCGGGCCGCCTGTTCACCGCTTCCGACGATCTGATTCAGGGCGGCCATCCGCTGGCCGTGCTCAGTTACGGCTATTGGCGCGCGCGTTTCAACTCGGACCCGGGCATCGTCGGAAAGCAGATCGTGGTCAATGGCCGGGCGCTGACCATTATCGGGGTCAGCCAGGCGGGATTCGACGGAGTAGAGCCCGGCCGCGCGCCGCAGATCCGCATCCCGATGACCATGAAAGACGACCTGCCGCGCTCGGATTTCAGCCGCTTGAACAGCGACCGCTTCCGCTGGACCGAAGTCTTCGGCCGCCTCAAGCCCGGGATCCCGCTAGTGAAGGCGCAAGCCGGGCTGCAGCCGCTGTTCCACCAGATCCTGGACCGCGAAGTGACGGAGAAGCCCTTCGCCAAGGCCTCCCCATTCGTCAAACAGGAGTTCCTGAAAATGTGGATGGAGGCGATGCCCGGATCGAAGGGCCGCTCGTACCTGCGCAAAACGTACTCCAAGCCCCTTTTCGCGCTGATGGGCATCGTCGGCCTGGTGCTTCTGATCGCCTGTTCGAATCTGGCGAATCTGCTGATCGCGCGCGCCTCGGCACGGCAGAAGGAGATCGCCGTTCGCCTGGCGTTGGGCGCGGGGCGCGGCAGGCTGGTCCGCCAGCTCCTGGTGGAAACTCTGGTGCTCGCGGCGGTTGGCGGGTCTCTGGGCGTTGGTCTGGCCGTGATGATCGACCGGGCTTTGATCAGTTTTCTGCCCACCGGACACACTCCGCTATCGCTTTCCAGCACGCCGGATTGGACCGTCCTCGGCTTCACCTTCACCATCTCGCTTCTGGCGGGCGCTCTTTTCGGATTGGTTCCGGCGCTCCAATCCACGCGGCCGCAACTGGCGAATACGTTGAAGGACCAGGCGGGCGGCGTGATCCACGGCGGCTCCGCCGGGTTGCGCAAGGGCCTCGTTGTGGCGCAGGTTTCGCTGTCCCTGCTGCTGCTGATCGGCGCGGGCTTGTTCCTGCAAAGCTTGCGCAACCTGAAGACGCTGAATCCCGGCTTCGAGGTCGGGAATCTGGTGGCCTTCGATGTCGACCCCACCATGAGCCGCTATGACCCTAAGTGGAGTGCGGATTACTACCGCCGTCTGCGCGAACGGTTGAGCGCGCTCCCCGGCGTGGAATCTCATACTTTCGCGATAGTCCCCGTGCTGGAAGACGACGAGTGGGATAGCTGGGTCACCATTGAAGGTTACTCGGCCAAGCCGGATGAGCGCCCCGATCCGCACATGCAGTATTGCAGTCCCGGGTTCTTCAAGACCCTGAAGATTCCGGTGCTCCTGGGCCGCGACTTCAACGACCGCGACGACGCCGGCGCGCCCAAGGTGGGGATCGTGAACCAGAAATTCGTCCAGCGATATTTTGCAGGCGCCGATCCCCTGGGCCGCCACGTCGGCATGGGAATCGACCCGGGAACCAAGACCGATATCCAGATTGTGGGCGTGGTGGGAGACACGAAATACGAAAGCATGCGCGACGAGATTCCCTACGAACTCTACATTCCCAGTGACCAGAAGTCGTTTACGGATGGCGGCACGGTCTACGTGCGCGCTCAGGGCGGCCCAACACACTTATTCAACACGCTGCGCACCGCAGTGCGAGCGGTTGATGCCAACGTGCCGATGTACGACATGCGCACATTGGACGATCAAATGCAGATCTCGCTGCTCACCGAGCGCTTGCTGGCAGCTCTTTCGACCGTCTTCGGCTGTCTCGCCACCCTCCTGGCCGCGCTAGGCCTCTATGGCGTGATGGCCTTCATGGTGGCGCGCCGCACGCGTGAGATCGGCATTCGCATGGCCTTGGGGGCGGGGCAAGGCGCCGTGGTATGGATGGTTCTCCGCGAGACGCTGACGCTCGCCGGAATCGGCGTGGCCCTCGGACTTGCCGGCGCCTACGCCGTAACGCGCCTGATTCAAGCGCAGTTATTCGGCGTTCAGCCCACCGACCTGCTCACCATGGCCGCCGCCTCGCTGGGAACCGCGGCCGTGACCGCGCTGGCAGGCTACATCCCGGCGCGGCGAGCGACGGGCATCGATCCGATGAGCGCGTTGCGCTGGGAATAGGGCATGCCTGCCCGTTCGATCCCCGGTTGACTGCACGAAATGGCCGTTACGCAGCCGGACGACCGTTAACCCGCTTGTCTCACCAGATCTTGTCGCGAGATCGCGAGCCCAAGTGGGGCAGGCGCTTCCGCCTGCCAACCCTTATCACAGTGTGCATGCGCAACGACCCAGTGGGACAGGCCTCCTGGCCTGTCATTTCGGCCTTATCGTGCGTCGCACAGGACCGCCGATGAGAAAAGCGGGTTAAGACCAATACTATTCACTTAAGCCGGCGTCGAGGGTGGGACAGACGATCGGTTTTTGTCGTCTGTCAAGCGCCCGTGCTTCAGCGAGGCATGACAGGGTCGAAAAAGTGGGGCAGCCAATCCTGGCTGCCGCCGCCTTTCAGGCGGCGCGACCCACTGGAAAGCGGGTCCGCAAGCATCGAGCTTCCTCACACTTTTTCATGAACTTTCGCTGGCCGAAGGCCCTCGGCAACAGGCCACGAAAGGCGATGGCCTGTCCCACTTAACTGAACAGTATTGGGGTTAAGACCTGCGTCAGTGGACTGAAGCCGGCCTGTGGGGGCCACTTCCGTGACCGGCGAGTCACGGAATCGATGGGGTTCAAGGCTGTCAGAGGCGTCCCCTTTTCGACTGACCTTCCGCGGGCTATCCGATGAGGTCATTCGGCGTCGGCGCCGGCGTCCGGAAACCAAGTAGTGGGTCAGTTTGACCCAACGTCGGATGATCCGCCCAGGCGGTCTGTGCACAGAACGGCGTATGGGACCAAGAATACCAAGGGTCATGCTCACGATTCTCGCCCGTCCCGTATATCGTTTACAAGCAGTGGAACCGTCTACATGGACCGCCTTGGATGCCCACGCCAGCACGCACAGCAAGCCCAACAGCGCCCCTCCCTTGCGCCCGGTGGCCCCACAGCATCCCCGTGCCTGGATAATGGTTGTATGGCGATTGCCAGTCCAACCCGGCACAATCTTGTTCACCGGGGTCAACAACTCGAATACTTCACCATCGTCTACAACAGCGCCGAAGGTCTGGTATCCATCGTCGCCGGAATTGTCGCCGGGTCCGTCTCCCTGATCGGCTTCGGCCTGGACAGCCTCATCGAAGTCGCTTCAGGGGCGGCGTTGTTGTGGAGGCTCCATTACGATCTTGACCATTCCCGACGTGAACGGGTTGAACGGATCACGCTGAAGATCGTGGGCTGGTGCTTCGTGGCGCTGGCGGCGTACATTGTTTACGAATCCGGCTCCGCACTGATCCGGCACGGGTCGCCAGAACGAAGCATCCCCGGCATCATCGTCGCCGCCGTCTCCGTTGTGGTGATGCCGTTGTTGGCACGAGCAAAACGGGAAGTTGCTGCCGATGGTATTTCGGGGACAGGCTACGAAACTCCCAAACGCCAGCGGCTGAGCGATTGGGAGTTTCGTAGCCCCCGAAATACCCTTGGGCGTTTGGTGGACCGAAGGGGTTTCGCGACAGGTATCCAGAGTTTCATCTCAGTGGCGTGGGGGTGGGCGGCTTCGCATAACGTGTATATGGGGCACTACGGCGGTGGTAGCGGGTTCCAATTCCACAGGCCCCGAAGAAAAGCGCAATGCGGTAGCTATCCGTGACCTAGGCGGTTCACCTCTGCTGGCTCGGATATAAAGACGTCTGCCCCCGCTAGGGCTGTTTCTTGAAGGTATAGGTGGAGCTCGATCCGGGCGGCGAAACGCGGATCACTTCGAGGTTGAGGGTCTTGCCATCCTCGGAGAGCACCAGACGCGTCTTGGTGACGATATCGCGGTTGTGGTGCATCTCCATCATCACCAGCGCCGGCCCGTTGTACCAGAAAGAGACTTCTCCTTCCTGGAGCTTGCACTCTCGGCCGTCGACGCTGCAGGCAATGTCCACGGCTTTTTCCTTGGCTCCGGATTCGGAAATCTTGATGCCGTCCGGAGTCTGCTGGATCAGCAGGGTTTCAAACTTAAGTCTTCCCTCGTGAGCGGAACTGCGCTGCCATGTTCCGTTGAGCTCGGGCCGGTCCGCGGCGAAGGCGGTGCCTACGGCAAAGGCAATCAGGAAAAGCAACGGTCGCACGTCGATCTCCGTTTCTCCCAGGATTTCCATTTTCGCATCCCAGGTTTCGAATCAATATATACCCAGCCTTCCATCTTCGATCCTGCAGGCCAGGTGCAGTTTTTTTCGAGGGATAATTCGCGCGGCGTCACAGCACGGCTACGAGATGATGGCTTTGCGGACCGCATAGAGAATCAACTCCGGGATGCTGTGCAGGTTCAGCTTTTGCAGGATGTGGGTGCGGTGGGTCTCGACCGTCGTCAGGCCGATGTGGAGCACGGCGGCGATTTCCTTGTTGGCGCGGCCTTCGGCGGCTAGCTGCAAGATCTCGCGCTCGCGAGCGGTCAGAAGGTCGTAGCTGTCTTCGAAACCGCGCTGCTCCATCTGGCGAATGTAATCCTCCTGCATCATGCGGCTGATTCTGCGTGTGAGGAAAGAGCGGCCCTGCGAAACCGCCCGCACGGCTTCCACGATTTCGCTGCGGAGCGAGTCCTTCAAGAGGTAACCGCGGGCGCCGGCCTTGAGGGAGCCGAGGACGTAACTCTCATCCTGGTGCATGCTGAGGACCACCACGGCGGTGCGGGGATGGGCGGCAAGAATGCGGCGGGTGGCTTCGATGCCGTTCATGTTGGGCATGGCGATATCCATGATTGCGACATCGGGAGCGAGTTCTTCGGCAAGCCGCGCGGCCTCCCGGCCGTCGGCGGCTTCGGCGATGACGGCCATGTCGGTCTGCTTTTCGAGCAGAGCGCGGACGCCGTCGCGGACCACCGCGTGATCGTCAGCCAAGAGAATGCGAATGGGCATTGTGTCCGTTCCCGGCGGCCAATTCCACCACCGGCAGTTCCGCTTCCACCAGGGTGCCACGGCCGAGTTGCGAATCGATGTGCAGGCGCCCGCCGAGGCGGTGCACGCGTTCTTCCATGCCGAGCAGGCCGAGGCCGCGAACGAAGCGCGTATCAAAGCCGGCGCCATCGTCGCGGACGGAGAGGAACACGCGGTGCGGCTCATGCGCGACCTTGACCTCGACGGTGCGGGCATGGGCGTGGCGGGCGGAATTATTGACAGCCTCCTGGACCAGGCGGTAGATGCAGGTCTTGTGTTCGTCGGGCAGGTCGCCGGCGGCGTCGTCGGCGGAGACCATGATGTGGAGACCGGTGCGTTTGCTCATTTCGCGGGCGTGCCAGTTGAGCGCGGGCACCAGTCCGAAATCGTCGAGCATGGAGGGGCGCAGCAGCAGGGCCAGATCGCGCACCTGGTTGACGGTCTTGCCGGCTAGCGAGCGGATCGAGTCCAGGTGGGTGCGGGCTTCGGCGAATTCGCCGGCACAGGCGGCGTTTTCCGCTTCCATCAGAATGGCGGAAAGCGATTGGCCCACTTCGTCGTGCAGTTCGCGGGCAAGGTTGCGCCGCTCGGTTTCCTGGGCGCGGAGCAGGCTGGCGGAGAGCTCCCGCAAATCGCCGCGCGCCTGCGCATTTTCTTCGAGGCGGCGTTCCAGTTCGCGCTCCAGGCGCAGAGTGAATCCGATGGTGACGAGGGCCAAGACTAATCCGCCGGCCAGCGCGATGGCAAAGGTGAGCATCAGGGAGCGGCGCAAGCCATCGGAGGAGGCGGCCAGGTCTTCTTCGGCGCGGTTGAGGCCGCGCTCGTTGACGGCGGCGATGCGATCGGCGATCTGCAGCATGGTGGTGCGGCGCGGGACCAGCTCGTCATAAAAGAACGAGTAGCGGAGCCGGTGGCGTTCCTCGGGAGTCCAGGCGACAGTGCGATCGAGGACGCGCCAGTAAGCGTCGATTTCGGAGCGAAGGTTCAGGAAAGGCGCGCGTTCGTCGGGATCGAGCGAATGACCGTAGGCGTCGAGAGCGGAGCGGGTCTCACGTTCGAGCGAGGCGAGGCGGGCGATCTCCGCCTGGGCTCCGCTGGGATCGGGGGAGAGCAGGAAATCGCGAACGTAGGTGCCGGAGAGATAAATGCCGGCGCGGATCTGGTCGAGCGCGCTGAGGCGGCCGAGAAAGGCCTGGCGCATGGTGGTCTCGGTGTGGCGAACCTTATTGAGGACGATGAGGGTGCCGGTGGCCGCCGCCACGAGGAAGACCAGCAGGCCTCCGAAACCGAGGGTGAGCACCAGCCAGGGGCGCTTAGGACGGTGTTTCCCGGCGAGATTCTCTTCCAGACTCCCGGCCCAGGACTCTAGTGCTCGCACGCCACCTTCCTCCTCAATCAAGTGTAGTCAAACACGCGGGCGCAAAGAATCCTGTCCGGACAGGATGGGATCGGCGGTGCGGAAAAGCTATCAATAAGAGCAGGGAGGTAATTTCATGAAGAGTTTTCGAGGGCTTGCGATCGTGGCGTTAGCCACTGTATCGATAGTAGGAGTCGGCTGCAAGAAGAAGGTAGCGGCGGCGGCGCCGCCCCCGCCGGCGCCCCAACCCACTGCCCAGGCTCAGCGGCCCCAACCGGTGGCGCAGCAGCCGCGAACCGCTACCCAGACGCCCGCTCCCGTGCAGGTGAGTCAACCCCAGCGGACTCCGAATGCGTCAACCCGCGCGCGCATCGATACGCTGCTGGCGCGAATCGAAGACGCCTATTTCGATTACAACAAGTACTCGTTGCGTCCCGATGCCATTCAGGCGCTGCAGGCGGATTCGTCCGAACTGCGCGACATTTTGAAGGACTACCCGGACTACAAGCTGACGGTGGAAGGCCACTGCGACGAACGCGGGTCGGCGGAATACAACGTGGCGTTGGGACAGGAGCGGGCGCAGGCGGCTAAGGATTACCTGGTGCAAGTGGGAATTCCGGGCGGTCAACTGGCCACGGTCAGTTACGGTAAAGAAAAGCCTGTGTGCGAGGAGCACGACGAAGCCTGCTGGCAGAAGAACCGGCACATCCACATCGTGGCGCAGGCACAGGTCCAAAAGTAGCTTGGCGACATCGATCAAAGGTTTCTCCCGTGTGGTAGCGGTTCCGTGCCTACGATGCGCAGGCTGACGGAGACCGGATTGAAGGCGCTGCCGGTGGTGAGCCGCGAAAACGTGCGCGGATTGCACGGGACGATTTCACTTCCGGACATCCTGGCGGCGTATGGAGCGAAGGAGCACCCGGAACCGGCGCTGTCGGAGGAGCAAAGTGGAAAAACGCTGGCGCGTCTGGCAACGAGGCTTCTGATCGCCGTGCTGGCGGTCGGAATTGTGGCGAGTTTCCTCAGCTACTATTACCGCAGCGAGCGAATGGCGCGGGGGCAGGGTCACTTTCAGGCAGGGCAGGCGCTCGAATCGCAGGGGCGTAATGACGAGGCGATCGCGCAGTTTCGGACCGCCCTGTCTACGTCGCACAACACCGAACAAAGAATGGCGCTGGGGTTGGCGCTGGTGAACGCGGGAAGTCTGGATGAGGCGTCCATCTACCTGAATGAAGCGCTCAAGGAGAATCCGGGAAGCGGGCCGGCGAACCTGGGGCTGGCCAGGATTGCGGTTCGGCAGGGGAAGATCGATGAGGCCATCGGGTATTATCAGCGGGCGATCTACGGTCAGTGGCCGCAGAAGACGCCGGAGCGGCGCCTGGATACGCGGCTGGAACTGGCGGAGGCTCTTGCCAAAGCCGGCCGGAGCCCACAGGCGCAGGCGGAACTTCTGACCACGGCCGCGGCGCTGCCGGACGATCTGGCTCTGCGCCAGCGCGTGGCGCGCATGCTGATCGACTACGGCGTGCCCGAAAGCGCGGCGCGGCTGCTGCGCGGCGATACGGAGAAAGAGCACCCCGATAGCGCCACATACCACTTGCTAGGGGATGCGGAGTTCGCCATCGGCGACTACGCAGCGGCGCGGCGCGAGTTCGATAGGGCGCTCCGGATGCATCCGGACGATGCGGCGGCAGCCAGGCAGAGCGAGATTTGCGGAAAGGTTCTGGCGCTCGATCCGACGCTCGCCGGCAGACATACGTCCACTGAACGAAGTTGGGCTTCCCGCATCTGCGAAACCAGTACGGATTGTATGGGTCTCAGGGCAAACTCATCAGTCCAAGCAATGCGGGGGAACGCAGGCATAAGGACGTAGTCGGAGATTTCGTCAACTGCGTAGGTCGGTTGGCGCAGCAGAGGGGCGAAGCGGCCGCAGCAACTGCAGGTTTTATCTCCAAAAGTGCAGGATTTGCCTTGCGGCATCCCGCCAGGACTGCGCGTCCGCCGCTGTTCCCCAGTACTTCAGCCAAAGAAAGCGGTCATGCGACCATCGACGGTCCCGCGCTGCAGGGCGCTGTTCGATCCCCTCAACAAATTCAGCAGTGCGAACCGGATGAAGCGACGAGGCACCGGTTGGAAACCGTTTGGCCCAAATGGCTTTCCCGGTAGGAAAGAGGGTGCCTCTCCAAAAATGCAATTGAGGATAAACGGTTTTCCATCAATGAGTTGTAGGCTTTCCGCCGAACAAGAGTCTCCGCTGATACCGGTAATGCGTCCGGAGCGGGCCGGCGCCTCCTTTGGCACGCCCGATTCCCTTGGACTCCAATGAACTGCGGACCGATTCGGCTCCGGAAAGGGGGATGCCAGCGCCGCCCGCCCCACGGGGCTGACGGGCGCTGAGCGAAAACCGTGTTGGCTCGCAAGCTCAAGCATTCACAGGGTCTTAGGTGCCATTACGCATTTCGGATGAGAGCAGCAGGGTTGGTGCTGCGCGTGCACAGTCCTTGCTGGATCTACGAAACGAACACAAATTCCAAAGGAGATACGAGATGTCTGAACGAAACGCCGTGGTAGCTGTTTATGGCACGCACATCGAAGCGGAAGGAGCGGTCAAGGAGCTTCAGCGAGCGGGAATCGACATGCAGACCTTGTCCATCGTGGGCAAGGATTCCCACACCGACGAGCACGTGGTGGGCTACTACAATGCCGGCGACCGGATGAAGTACTGGGGCAAGACCGGCGCTTTTTGGGGAGGCTTCTGGGGGCTGCTGTTCGGGTCAGCCTTCTTTGCCATTCCGGGCATCGGTTCGGTGCTGGTGGCGGGCCCCTTGGTTGCGTGGATCGTGGGAGCGTTGGAAGGCGCCGTGGTAGTCGGAGGTTTGAGCGCCATCGGTGCGGGGCTTTATGGCATGGGCATTCCGAAGGACAGCGTCGTTCAGTACGAAGCGGCGCTCAAGACTGACAAGTTCTTGCTGATGGTCCATGGCACGGCTGCGGAAGTCGAAAAAGCGCGAGACATCATCGAAAGCACCCGGCCCGTCACAGTGGCACTACACGCGGCAGAGGTAGTGGCAACGGCCACAAGATAGCGCCCTGGAGGGCAAAGACAATGTTTACGAATGCTGCGCAATTGAAAGGTTTTGTGATCCGAGCTACAGACGGTGAGCTTGGGACTGTGGATCAGCTCTATTTCGACGATGAGACATGGGCAATCCGTTACCTCACGGTTGACACCGGCGGCTGGCTTGGCGGCCGGCATGTGCTGATCTCGCCAATGTCCATCGCCCATACAGACTGGCCAGCCAAGCGACTGAATGTGGCGCTGACGAAAAGGCAGGTTGAGAAAAGCCCCGATATCAACACGCACCTGCCCGTTTCCAGGCAGCACGAGGCCGCATTCCTCGGGTATTACGGGTATCCATATTATTGGGGCGGTCCCTATCTGTGGGGCCCCGCCTTCTACCCGGCAGGCCTGGCAATTCCAACAACTGCCTCTAGGAAAACGCTGGAGGATAGCATATGGCGAGAGTCGACGGATTCGCATCTGCGCAGTAGCGAAGCCGTTACTGGCTATCACATTGAAGCGGCTGATGGTGAAATCGGCCATGTGGACGGGTTTCTTGTGGACGATGAAGCCTGGGCTATCCGCTACATCGAGGTGGCAACGCGGAATTGGTGGCCGGGCAAAAAGGTACTGGTTTCACCCGCATGGATTGAACGGGTGAGCTGGACGGAGTCTAAAGTCTACATCGGCCTCACCCGAGAAGCCATCAAGAACGGTCCGGAGTACGCCGAATCCATGCCGATTACCCGAGAGTATGAGAACAGGCTCTACTTTCACTACGGCCGGCCGCCATATTGGCTGCAGGAAGCGGAACACAAATCTTCTCTCTCCCTGAGCGGCGTTTGAGTTAGGTCGTGGGTGTCCGCCAAAGGGGACGTCCCTGATTGTTGACGGCGTTGCGGCCGGTTCAACGCAACTTCCGTTCTTTGAACTGGAGATGACTATGAAACCCACCGAACAACTGCACCACATGGGTCAGAGCCTTTGGCTCGACAATATTACGCGGGGATTACTCACAAGCGGCACGCTCGAACGTTACATTCGCGACCTGTCAATCACCGGGCTCACCTCAAATCCGAGCATTTTTGATCACGCCATCCGCGACACCGGGTTCTACGATGAAGCGATTCGCGGGAAGATGCAGCCCACGGAGGTCAGTGAGGATCTGTTCTTCGAGCTCGCGCTAGAAGATCTGACAAGGGCAGCCGACCTGTTCCGGCCCATTCACGATGCCACGAACGGCGTGGACGGCTGGGTGTCGTTGGAGGTATCTCCTCTTCTGGCGGACGAGCCCGTGACGACGCTTGAGGCCGCAAAGCACCTGTTCGCTTCGGCGGGTCGGCCCAATCTCTTCATCAAGATNNCGGTCAAAGAGGCCGTTCAGCTCAAAGCTCGGGCACAAAGGCCCAATCTCTTCATCAAGATTCCTGGAACTCCGAAAGGACTCTCCGCGATTGAAGACGCCATCTTCGCTGGAATTGCTGTCAATGTAACCTTGCTCTTCTCCCGCGATCAATATTTGAGAGCTGCCGGTGCCTACATGCGGGGCATTGAAAGGCGGATCAAAGCCAGGCTCAATCCGGCTGTTCATTCCGTCGCGTCCATCTTTATCAGCCGGTGGGATAAGGCGATTGCGGGTAGAGAGCCCGATGGATTGAGAGATTGTCTTGGCATCGCCGTTGCCAGGCAGGCGTATAAGGCCTATCGCGATCTGCTGATGTCGTCGCAGTGGCTGCAACTGGCGGCGAAGGGCGCTTCAGCCCAGCGTCTGCTCTGGGCAAGCACAGGCACGAAAGATCCGAAAGCTTCGGACACTCTCTACATTCGTGGTCTAGCGGCTCCGGACACGGTGAACACGATGCCGGAGGCTACCCTGCTGGCGTTTGCGGATCATGGGCAAGTTCCCAATGCTCTACCCGTCGATGGCGGCGACTGCGAGACCGTGCTGGACCGCTTCGCCCGTGTTGGCATTGACGCCGGCAAGTTGGCCGAGCAGCTCCAGCGAGAGGGTGCTGAGGCGTTCGTCAAATCCTGGAACGATTTGATGCTTTGCATCGAGTCGAAGGCTCATGCCGTGGGTGCCGGAGCAATAGGTTAAAGCCCACGCCGATTGAGGCTGAAAAGCCGGAACTAATAGAAAGTGACAACAACCGAGAAAGGAACATGACCATGAAAGAAACGAAGACCGTGACCAAAGACCCCGTTTGCGGAATGACCGTGGACGAAGCAACCGCTCTCCACGCCGAACGCAATGGAGAGACGTTCTACTTTTGCAGCGACCACTGCCGGCAGAAGTTTCTGTCCACGCCCGCTGATGCCAAGCCGGAGCGCAAGTCGGGAGGCTGCTGTGGATAAGCTCCGCAACATTGTAGGAAAGCGACGGAACATGAAGCGCCAAACGAATGGGAGTCTGGCCATCCGTTCAAGCCTTGCACTGGCATTGGCCCTGGCCCTCTGGTCTCCAGTCCACGCGCGATCGCCCGAGCCTGCGAAGGGGAAAACCATGACAGCGGACACAATGATGGAACGCTGCCAGGAAATGAAGAAACAGAAACAGGACATGAAGGACGACATCAAGGCTCAAGACGCTCAGCTCACCGAGCAACTAGCCAACATGAACCGCGCGCCAGAGGACCAGAAGACGGGCCTCATGGCCGCCGTCCTCACCCATATGGTGGAACAGCGGATCGCCATGGATGCGCGAAAGGCCCAGATGGAGGAGGCGATGATGCAGCACATGATGCAGCACATGCAGATGGGCAAGGAATCGATGTCGCAGTGCCCGATGATGAAGGGCATGAAGGACATGGACGACAAATCGGCGGGCGCTTACAAGGAACAACAAAGAGAACAGAAGTGATTGCTGAGGGTCACGATGTCCGCGACGAACGAGCCTGTAGCCCTGTGGCGGCTATTTCAAATGACACTGCTGCTTCCGGCCACGGCCCGGATGACCACGGGAGGCTAATTGCAGCGCAGCGAGAGGGACTTCATGATGAACCATGACGGATGGATGGGCGGATGGATGGGCGGAGGAATGTGGCCTTGGGCAGTGCTGATCACCGTACTGCTAGTGGTGCTGCTGGTCGTCGTGCTGAACAAACGCTCCAACAAGTAGTCGTGCGTTCACGACCTCGCCTGCAAAGTGAACGATTCAGCACGAAAGGAAACCTATGCTGATCAAATTGTCTACTAACAAATCCGTGGCTGAAGCAGCGGTTGCCTTGCAGGCTGCCGTTCAGGCCAATCACTTCGGCGTCATGCAGGTTCACAACCTCAAGGAGACCATGGAGAAGAAGGGCGTGGCGTTCGAACGTGAGTGCCTGATCTTCGAGGTCTGTCAGCCTCAACAAGCGAAGAAGGTTCTCGACCAGAACATGAGCGTCTCCACCGCGCTGCCATGCCGGATCTCCATTTACGAGGAGGGCGGTAAAGCCATTCTGGCCACTTTGAAGCCAACCACTCTCCTGGCGATGTTCAATACGCCACAACTAGAAGGGGTGGCGCAGGAAGTAGAGGACACGATTGTGAAGATTATGAAAGAGGCAGCTTCGGCCTGATTGGCGGGCACTGGGCGGCCCCCAATCGTTCGGGTTCCCTGTCATCAAGACGCACGGCTGTCTCGGTTGCAGGCTGTGACACCACTGCAGAGGCTGGAACTAATATGGCCATAGACTCGATCCGAAGTACGCCGTTGGACGATAAGGCCGCGCCCCGCTCGACCGCCCCGGTCGCACCATCGGCAGCCAAATCCATTTACACCTGTCCGATGCACACGGAAGTCCAGCAGGACCATCCCGGCAATTGTCCCAAGTGCGGCATGACACTGGAGCTGGAGACGGTGACGGCGGGCACGGATGACGAGGAGAGCGTCGAACTGCGCGACATGACGAGACGCTTCTGGATCGGCGCCGGCCTCGCGTTGCCGGTGTTTGTCCTGGCGATGGCTCACTTGTTCCCGCCCCTGGGCAGGCAACCCTGGGTGGGTGGCAACGTCTCACGCTGGATGCAATTTGCACTCGCCACGCCCGTGGTCGGATGGGCAGGCTGGCCGTTGTTGCACCGCGGCTGGCGTTCCGTCGTGACGCGTCACTTGAACATGTTCACGCTGATTGGCATGGGTGTGGGCGCGGCATTCGTCTTGAGCGCCATGGCGATGCTCGCACCCGGCGTATTCCCCGACACGATGCAACACGGGGGCAAGGTTGCCATCTACTTTGAATCCGCAGCGGTGATCGTTGTGCTGGTACTCCTCGGTCAGGTGCTTGAACTCCGTGCCCGCAGCCGCACGGGCAGCGCCATAAAAGCGCTGCTAAATCTCGCACCGCCCACGGCGCGCCAAGTTGCACCGGGGGGCGATCATGAGGTCCCGCTCGACCAGGTGAAGGTCGGTGACTGGTTGCACGTGGTTCCAGGTGACAAGGTTCCCGTTGATGGCGTGGTCGTCGAAGAGCACTCCAGCGTGGAAGAGTCCATGATCACCGGCGAACCGCTCCCGGTGGAAAAGAACGTCGGCGACAAAGTGACGGGCGGCACCGTCAATGGAACAGGCAGTTTTGTCATGCGCGCGGACCGAGTTGGTAACGACACGTTGCTCGGGCAGATCGTGAGCATGGTTGCCGAAGCCCAGCGTAGCCGCGCGCCGATTCAAGGTCTCGCCGATAGGGTCGCGGGCATCTTCGTGCCGGCGGTGCTGGCAGCCTCGGTCATCACCTTCGTGGTCTGGATGTGGCTTGGACCGGAACCAACACTTGCGCACGCAATCGTCAACGCCGTCGCGGTCCTCATCATCGCCTGTCCGTGTGCCCTCGGGCTTGCCACTCCTATGTCCATCATGGTCGGCGTCGGACGCGGCGCGCAGGCAGGCGTGCTCGTGAAGAACGCCGAGGCGCTCGAACGGCTGGAGAAAGTCACCACCCTCGTCGTGGACAAGACGGGCACTCTCACGGATGGCAAACCCAAGCTCGTGGACGTCCTGCCCACCGGTGGTTTCGACACGAAGGAGTTCCTGACTCTCGCCGGCTCACTGGAGCAGAACAGCGAACACCCGCTCGCCGCCGCGATTGTTCAAGGCGCGAAGGAGCAAGGACTCGTTCTCGCGGCCGTGACGGACTTTCGTTCGGTGACGGCGGGCGGTGTTGCGGGCGCCATCTCGGGTCGAGCGGTAATGGTCGGCAAACCGGAGTTCCTGCGGAACGAAAAGATCACGGGCCTGGAGCCTCTGGAAGCCTCGGCCGTGAAACGTCAAGAACAAGGCAAGACCGCGATGTTCGTCGCGATCGATGGCAAGCCGGCTGGAATCCTCGCCGTCGCCGACCCCATCAAATCCACCACAACCGAAGCCATTCGCGACCTCCACGCGCTCGGGTTGCAGATCGTCATGCTCACCGGCGATAACCGCCGTACGGCCGATGCGGTGGCCAAGGAACTCGGCCTTGATGCGGTGGTAGCGGGGATCGAACCCGCAGGAAAAGTCGCTCATGTCAAGACACTGCGCGCGGAAGGGAAACATGTTGCGATGGCCGGCGACGGCATCAACGATGCACCCGCTCTCAGCGAAGCGGAGGTCGGCATTGCGATGGGCACCGGCACCGATGTGGCCATGCAAAGCGCGGGCGTCACTCTTGTCAAAGGCGATCTCCGCGGCATAGCCAAGGCCATCCGCCTCAGCCGCGCTACCATGCGGAACATCCGGCAGAACCTATTCTTCGCGTTCCTGTATAACGCGCTGGGTATTCCGTTGGCGGCCGGTGTCCTCTATCCGTTCTTCGGTCTGCTCCTCAGCCCGATCATTGCCGGCGCAGCGATGAGCCTCAGTTCCGTATCGGTCATCGGCAACGCATTGCGACTGAGGAAAGTAGCGTTGTGATCTTAGGTATGAAAAATGAAAACTCAAATTGAGACACTCACTCCGAAACAGCTCCAGACGACACCCGGCGCGGCGGCCGAAAAGGAGCTAGTGGTGAAAACCAACACACTCACACCGGAACTGCTGCACGGGATGCATGCCTACTGGCGTGCCGCCAATTATCTCTCAGTTGGCCAGATCTACCTGTACGACAATCCCTTGCTTCGAGATCCGCTGAAGCTGTCTCACGTGAAGCCCCTGGTGGTCGGACATTGGGGCACCACTCCGGGCCAGAACTTCATCTACGTTCACTTGAACAGAGTCATCAAGAAATATGACTTGGATATGTTCTACATCGCCGGACCCGGGCACGGCGGCCCGGCGATTGTGGGCAACGTTTACCTCGAGGGCACCTGGAGTGAAGTCTATCCGAACGTCACACAGGACGAGGCGGGCCTCAAGAAGCTGTTCATGCAGTTCTCGTTCCCCGGCGGGATTTCGAGCCATGTTGCGCCGACGACGCCCGGGTCGATTCACGAAGGCGGTGAGTTGGGGTACTCGCTCAGCCATGCTTTCGGGGCCGCATTCGACAATCCCGGTCTGATCGTCGCCTGCGTGGTCGGTGACGGCGAGGCAGAAACCGGGCCCTTGGCTACTGCGTGGCAGTCCAACAAGTTTCTTGACCCGATTACCGACGGAGCTGTGCTGCCGATCCTGCACCTCAATGGCTACAAGATCAGCAACCCGACCGTCCTGGCGCGGATCGAGCACGAGGAACTGGAACAGTTTTTCAGAGGCTGCGGCTGGGAGCCCTACTTCGTGGAGGGAGATGAGCCGGAGACGATGCACCAACTCATGGCCACGACCTTAGATAAGGCCATCGAGGACATCCAGCAGATTCAGAAGAATGCGCGGGACAAAAGCGATACGACTCGACCGCGCTGGCCAATGATCGTCCTGAGGTCACCCAAGGGCTGGACAGGACCGAAAGTGGTCGACGGACTACAGATCGAGGGTACCTTCCGCTCACACCAAGTGCCGATCCTTGCGGATTCCGAGCATCCTGACCATGTCAAGTTGCTCGAAGACTGGATGAAGAGCTATAGGGCAGAGGAGTTGTTCGATGACAATGGGCGTCTCCGACCGGAACTGGCCGAACTGGCCCCAAAGGGCGACCGGCGGATGGGCGCCAATCCGCACGCCAACGGCGGCATTCTACTGCGCGACCTACGCATGCCGGATTTCCACGACCACGCGGTGAATGTGCCTGCGCCCGGAGCGGTGGACGGGCAGGATACGCTCGTGCTGGGTAAGTTCCTGCGCGACGTGGCCAAGTTAAATCAAGATCAGCGAAATTTCCGTGTCTTCGGTCCGGATGAGACACTCTCGAATCTCCTGGGCGCGGTTTTCGAAGTCACCAACCGTCAGTGGGAGGCTCGGGAGGTAAAGAACGATGAATTCCTCGCGCCGGCCGGACGCGTGCTGGACTCGATGCTCAGCGAACACCAGTGCGAAGGATGGTTGGAAGGATATCTTCTGACGGGGCGGCACGGGCTGTTCAATAGCTATGAGGCATTCATTCGCATCGTCGACTCGATGTTCAGCCAGCACGCCAAGTGGCTGAAGGTGACACTGGAACTGCCCTGGCGCCGGAAGATCGCGTCGCTGAACTATCTGCTCGCCTCTCATGTTTGGCAGCAGGACCACAACGGATTCACCCATCAGGATCCCGGTTTCCTGGACCACGTGATCAACAAGAAGGCGGATATCGTGCGCGTTTACCTGCCTCCCGACGCCAACTGTTTGTTGTCCGTTTTTGACCACTGCCTGCGCAGCCGGAATTACGTCAACGTGGTGGTTGCAGGCAAACACGCCCTCCCTCAGTGGCTGACCATGGACGAAGCGGTGGTGCATTGCACGGAAGGGAATTGGCATCTGGCAATGGGCTAGCAACGACCAGGCTGCGGCTGAGCCGGACGTGGTGATGGCCTGTTGCGGAGACACCCCCACGCTGGAGATTCTGGCCGCGGTCTCCATCCTTCGCGAGCATCTGCCCGATCTGAAGAATCAGAGTGATCAATGTCGTCGATCTGATGAAGCTACAGTCTCAGTAGCGAGCACCCGCACGGGCTCAGCGAAACGGACTACGATTCGCTTTTCACCAAAGACAAGCACATCATCTTTGGTTTTCATGGATACCCGTGGCTGGTACACCGGCTAACTTACCGCAGGACCAACCGCAACCTGCACGTCCGGGGCTACAAGGAAGAGGGCACGATCACGACGGCCTTTGACATGAGGGTCCAGAATGACCTGGACCGCTTCCACCTGGTGCAAGACGTGGTGGACCGGCTACCACACTTGGGCTCCAGGGGGGCGTACCTGAAGCAGATGGTCCAGGATAAGCTCATCGAGCACAAGCAGTACATCGACCTGCACGGCGAAGACTTGCCGGAAATCCGTAACTGGAAATGGGGTCAGGGCGAAACTCGGAAAGGGAAACGGCCGGTGGAGAAAACGCGTGTGCCTGAACCAAGGTGACGGTGGATCGGCAGGAGCAGACACGGAAAACGAATTGACTAAAACGAACCAAAGGAGTTCAAGATGCCCATTCAACTCAATGAAGAAAACGGCGGGAAGATCCTCGTCATTCACGTCAGCGGGAAGCTGGCAAAAGCAGATTACGACCACTTTGTGCCCGAGTTCGAGCGACTCGTCCAGCAGCACGGAAAACTGCGCCTGCTGTTCGACATGACTGGTTTCCACGGCTGGGACGCCGGCGCGCTGTGGGAGGACATCAAGTTCGACATTAAACACTTCGCCGACATCGAACGGCTCGCGATGGTCGGGGAAAAAAAGTGGCAGCACGGCATGGCGACGTTCTGCAAGCCGTTCACGACCGCGACAATCCGATATTTCGATCACGCTAACGCCGCTGAGGCACGGAAGTGGTTGGGCGAAGTGTAGGGGATTGGAAGTGGAGCACTCACAAATGAATGCACAAGAGCTTATAGCCACAGCGAGGGCGTTGGTCGCCGGCGACAAGGGTCTGCTTGCGATGGACGAAAGTACTCCGACCTGCAACAAACGATTCGCCAAGTGGGGCATTCCCCAGACCGAAGAGGCTCGGCGCGCCTATCGGGAGTTGATTGCGACCACACCCGGTCTCGGAGAGTCCATTAGCGGCGCAATCCTTTATGACGAAACCATCCGCCAGAAGAAGAAAGACGGCACTCCCTTTGTGAAGGTCCTTGCCGATGCGGGAATCATTCCCGGAATCAAGGTAGACACCGGGGCGAAGGACCTGGCCGCTCATCCTGGGGAGAAAATCACGGAAGGACTGGACGGCTTGCGCGCCCGCCTGGCTGAGTACTTTCAAATGGGCGCACGTTTTGCCAAGTGGCGCGCGGTGATTGCCGTGGGCGATGGCATTCCCAGCCGGGGCTGCATCGAGGCCAACGCACAGGCGTTGGCTCGCTATGCCGCGTTGTGCCAGGAAGCAGGACTGGTCCCCGTCGTCGAACCGGAAGTGCTCATGGACGGGGACCATACCATGGAGCGGTGTCGCGAGGTAACGGAGGAAGTGCTCCGAACGGTATTCACCCAGCTTTACGCCCAACGGGTGATGCTGGAGGGAATGATCCTGAAGCCCAATATGGTGCTTCCGGGATCGACCTGCCCCACGCAAGAAACGGTGGACGCCGTGGCCGACGCCACGGTGAGTTGCCTCTTGCGAGCCGTCCCGGCCGCCGTTCCGGGGATTGCGTTCTTGTCGGGCGGCCAATCCGCCGAACTTGCCTCGGCCCGTTTGAATGCCATGAATGTCCGATTCACCTCGCGATTGCCTTGGGCGTTGGCATTTTCGTTTGCCCGCGCCATTCAGCAACCGGCTTTAGAGATTTGGCGAGGCCAAGAGGCGAACGTGTCGGCGGCCCAGCAAGCTCTGAATCACCGGGCCAGGTGCAACCGGGCGGCGCGTCGGGGCGAATACAGTGTCGCGATAGAAAGGAATCAGCGCGCGAAGGCTACTGGGGTCCATTCCGATGAATGAGGCTAAGCACAGCTCCCATCAACACGGGACGCCCGCTCTCGAGAGTATTCAGCATAATCCGGACCCTTATTGGAGACGGGCGCATCGTGATTGGAAAGTATGGGTCGGCCTGTTTTTTATGATGGCGGCCATCACAATCTATGTCATGAGCAATGACTTGTCGTTCTTCCCCCGCGGACAACCGCGGCCGGCGCTGTCAGGTGGTGCCGGGAAATAGCGAAACTCATGAGTCCAACACCTCTCTATCCCCTGCGATTCGAGCCGCTCTATCAGTATCGGCTGTGGGGCGGCCGGCGTTTGGCCGGCCTGCTCACCGCGCCGATGCCGGGCGACGGCCCTATCGGCGAAGCCTGGGTACTCAGCGACCGCGATGACCATCAGAGCCGTGTTGCCGATGGACCGCTCAAAGGTTGGACCATCGCTCAACTGCTGGCGCAGTTTCCAGAACCGGTGATGGGCAAGCTCGCGGGCCGATTCCGCCGATTCCCACTGCTGCTGAAGTTTCTGGATGCGCGTGAAATGCTCTCGGTCCAGGTTCATCCAGCGGATACCCGCACGGACCTGCTGCCGGCGGGCGAGACCGGAAAGACTGAAGCCTGGGTCGTCCTGGAGGCGGGGCCAAAGAGCCGCGTCTATGCGGGTCTGAAGCCAGGCACCACGGAAGCCGGTCTGCGGCAGGCGCTCGCGAACGGGGGAGCAGCGGACCGTCTCGCATACTTCATCCCGAAGCCTGGGGACGCCGTCTTCCTGCCGGCTGGAACGGTTCACTCTCTGGGCGGCGACATCGTGGTCTTCGAGGTTCAGCAGAACAGCGACGTGACGTTTCGCCTGTACGACTGGGACCATGTTGACGCCAAGACAGGCCAGCCGCGGGCTCTCCAAGTCGATCAGGCGCTTGCTTGCATTGATTTTGCGGAGGGTCCTGTCGGCCCGGTGGCGTCCGTGGTGGAGGCGACGACACCGGTGGGACGCGAGGATCTGTTTCATTGTGAACATTTCTGGTTGTGGCGTCTGCGCGGAGAATCGCGGTTCGCCGTCGGCGCAGCGGGTGTGCCGCGCGTGCTGATCTGCATCGAGGGAACGGGGCAGATTGAGCATGGCGGCGCCGCTTATGCCGTCGGAAAAGGCAACGTGTGGCTCCTGCCGGCGGTGACCGGATCGTGTGATTTTCTGCCCCGCAGCGCAGTGACCTTGTTGGAAATTGCGCTGCCGGAATACAGTCCGGAGGCGGAAGAGCAGTGAAAAAGCTAATTGTCTTTGATCTGGACGGTACGCTGGCCGAAAGTAAATCGCCTCTTGACGCTGAGATGTCGGGTCTGCTGCACGACCTTCTCGGCATTGTCAGAGTCGCCATCATCTCCGGAGGTGGCTGGCCACAGTTTGAAGAACAACTGCTTTCTAATCTTCCCCATGACGAACGCTTGGAGGATCTCTCCCTCCTGCCGACGTGTGGAACCGAGTTCTTCCGCTACTCAGGGGACTGGAAAAAGATCTACTCGGAAGATTTCACCCCGGAGGCCAAGGAAAAGATCGTCGCCTCACTAAAGAAGGCGGTCGAAGAAGCGGGCTTCCGTGTCGACAAGGTTTGGGGAGAGGTAATCGAAGACCGGGGAAGCCAGGTCACCTTCTCCGCGTTGGGTCAGCAGGCCCCGTTGGAAGAAAAGAATAAGTGGGACCCCGACTTCACCAAGCGGAAACAGATCAAAGCGATCCTTGACACACTCATTCCCGAGTTTTCTGTCCGACTGGGTGGGGCGACGTCTATTGATGTCACCAAGCCTGGCATTGACAAAGCATACGGAATCAGAAAGCTGCGAGACATCTTGGGCATCTCATTGAAAGAGATGATCTTCATTGGCGATGCCTTGTTCGTGGGAGGGAACGACTATCCGGCTGAAGAGGCAGGTGTTGTTTCTATCCCGGTTCGAGGTCCCAATGAGACCAAACGAGTTACCGAAGCAATCATTGCCTGCTTGGCAGATGGCGATCAGCAAGCGCGATCTCGGGAGGGGATCCAATGAGCGGATTCAAGTTGCAGCGCCTGGGTATGGTGATGGAGCCGGAACCCGGCAATCCCAACGAGATCGAAGGCGTCCTGAATCCGGCTGCCGTTCGCGGCCCCGATGGTGAACTCTATCTGTTCCCTCGGTTGGTTGCGAAGGCGAACTACTCGCGCATCGGCATTGCGCGAGTGCGGTTCAACGAGGCTGGCGATCCGGCTGGCGTCGAGCGTCTCGGCATCGCACTGGAGCCGGAAGCCGATTATGAGCGGCGGTCCGACGGCGGTGGTGGCTGCGAGGATCCTCGTATCACGTTCGTGGAACCGCTCCAGCGCTACATGATGACTTACACGGCGTTCTCGTCCCAAGGCCCTCGGATCGCCCTGGCCCTGTCGGCGGACCTCTTCCATTGGCAGCGTGTGGGGCTCGCGACTTTTGGTCGGTATCACGGCATCGAGATCGGCGACGTGGATGACAAAGACGCCAGCCTGTTCCCCGTCGCGATTCCGAATCCATTCGGGCATCCGGAACTGGCCATGCTCCACCGGCCGCTTTTTCCCGGCACCCGTCCGGAGGAAATCGCCTGCCACCCCGCGTCCCGTGATGTGGATCTCGATCGGGAGAGCATCTGGATTTCCTACTGCCCGATGGCCTTGGCGGCCAGTGAACCGCATCACCTCGGCCACTTTGCCTGCCATCACCGGCTCGCGACTCCCGTGTCGCCCTGGGAGCGGCTAAAAATCGGCGGCGGTACTCCGCCCATCATGACCCGGCATGGCTGGCTGATCGTTTACCACGGAGTGAGCGAAGTAGTGGAGTCGAGCAACGGCGGACACCACCTATGCTACTCGGCCGGGGTGATGGTGCTCTCGAAAGATCATCCGCGCGTGATCCACTATCGTTCGGCGGAGCCGGTGTTGACGCCGGTGCTGCCGCAAGAGCGCCACGGTGCCGTCCCCAACGTCGTGTTCCCCACCGGCATCGACCGGCGCGATGATCTTGGCTCACCGGACCGATTCGACGTCTACTACGGAATGGCCGACAATAGGATTGGCGTGGCCCGCCTTGACCTGCCGGATTTCCTGCCGCCGCGAGGAGTCGCCGACCCGCCGGAAGGAAAAGTGTAAGGCAATCATGGAGAAGAAACCCAGTCCTTCGAACCTCGGCTCGGTGGTCTCGGTACGCGGCAGTGTCGTAGATATTCGGTTCGACGCACACTTACCGCCCATCTACTCGTTGCTGCACGCGAAGGACGGGGAAATTGCCATTGAGGTTTTGGCTCAACTCGACGCGCATCGCGTGCGTGGAATCGCGCTGACCCCCACACAAGGCCTCGTCCGCGGCATCGCGGTGGAAGACACGGGCGGCCCGTTGAAGGCGCCGGTCGGCAAGGGAACTCTTTCGCGAATGTTCGACGTTTTCGGGAACGCCATCGACCGCCAGGCGGCGCCGGCAGATGTCCAGTGGCGCACGGTCCATCGCGCCCCGCCGCCTTTGGCACGGCGTACCACCAAATCCGAGATCTTCGAGACGGGAATCAAGGTCATCGATGTGCTGGTGCCGCTCGAGCGCGGCGGTAAAGCGGGTCTGTTCGGCGGGGCCGGCGTGGGCAAGACGGTACTGCTCACCGAAATGATTCACAACATGATCGAGCACCAGAAGGGCGTCAGCATTTTTTGCGGTATAGGTGAACGATGTCGTGAAGGCGAGGAACTTTACCGTGACATGAAGGAGGCAGGCGTACTGCCGAACATGGTGATGGTGTTCGGACAGATGAACGAACCGCCGGGCAGCCGGTTCCGCGTGGGTTACGCAGCACTGACCATGGCCGAGTATTTCCGGGACGACGAGCACCGCGACGTGCTGTTGCTGATCGATAATATTTTCCGCTTCATCCAGGCCGGCATGGAGGTGTCCGGATTGATGGGCCAAATGCCATCGCGCCTGGGCTATCAGCCCACGATGGGCACCGAGCTATCGCGGCTGGAGGAGCGCATCGCCAACACCGACGCCGGATCCATCACGTCCATTCAGGCGGTGTATGTGCCGGCGGACGATTTGACCGACCCGGCGGCGGTGCACACGTTCTCGCATCTCTCGGCATCCATCGTGCTTTCGCGCAAGCGAGCGAGTGAGGGACTGTACCCGGCTATCGATCTACTACAATCCAACTCCAAAATGGCCACGCCCGGCATCGTCGGCCAACGGCATCATCTCCTGGCGCAGGAAATCAGGCGGACGCTTGCGCAGTACGAAGATCTAAAGGACATCATCGCCATGCTCGGCCTGGAACAATTGGCGCCGGAAGACCGCAACGTAGTCGCCCGCGCCCGGCGGCTGGAGCGATTCCTCACGCAGCCATTCTTCGCCACCGAGCAGTTTAGCGGCATCAAGGGAAAACTCGTCAGTCTCAAAGACTCGCTCGATGGCTGCGAGAGAATCTTGCACGATGAATTCAAAGACTACCCGGAGAGCGCGCTCTACATGATCGGGGCAATTGACGAAGCTAAGGGAAAATCCACAACCGGCAAGCCCGCGGCTAAAGCCGGACCAGGGCCCACAACCGAGGCCAAGGGCGACCCGAAGCCCGCCGCCGATTCCAAGCCGAAAGCCAAGTCCGAACCGCCGCCGAAGCCAGAGCCGAAACCTGAACCGGAGGCTAAACCGGAGGTGAAATATGCAGCAGCCGACGCTAATGAGTCTTAAGGTCCTACTACCGTTCGAAATCTTCGCCGAGAAGACCGGCGTTTCGCGCATCGTTGCGGAGACCCGCGAGGGAGCGTTCGGACTCTTGCCACATCGGCTTGACTGCGTCGCGGCGCTCGCGCCCGGAATTCTGATCTATGAAAACGAAGTCGAGGGCGAGGTTTACGTAGCCGTCGATGAAGGGGTGCTGGTTAAGACCGGCATGGACGTGCTCGTCTCCGTGCGCAACGCAATTGCTGGAACGGACCTCGGCCAACTACATGATGCCGTCGAGAGGGAGTTCCTGAACCTGGACGAACAGGAGCAGAGCGTCCGCTCGGTGATGGCGAGAATGGAGAGCGATTTCATCCGTCGCGTAGCGGAGTTTCACCATGAGTGAAAACCCGGAAACCGGGAGCGCGAAAGATCGGACTGCGTTCAGTCGGGAAGTCGGCGCCAAGGCAGCACGCAAGCTCAGGGCGCGTAAGTCCACGCAGGGCGTCTGGCTTGGCTTGGGCATGATGGGGCTTATCGGCTGGTCGGTGGTGCTTCCGACGTTGCTCGGCGCGGCGTTGGGGATCTGGTTGGATAATCGCCATCCGGGAAGCCATTCCTGGACGTTGATGCTGCTGATCATCGGCCTCGCAATCGGCTGTTTGAATGCCTGGCACTGGGTCGCGAAGGAAGACCGAGAAATGAGGGAACAGCAGGAGGATGACGATGACTGACGCTCTGCGTCTGGTGCTGGCCTTGGTGACGGGCCTGTTGATCGGCGCAATATTCTTCGGTGGCCTTTGGTGGACAGTTCGCAAAGGCTTCTCATCCAAGCAGCCGGCGCTTTGGTTCGTTAGCAGCCTGTTGCTGCGAACGAGCATTGCACTGGTTGGCTTCTATTTCATCGCACGCGGCCATTGGGAGAGCCTGCTGGTGTGCCTCCTTGCATTTGTCCTGGCACGCGTTATTGTGACGCGGCTCACCCGGGTGGCAGAGAAGCCAAGTTTCCCGGCACAGGCGGCCAGCCATGCACCTTAGTCCCGATCAGATGATTTTCTGGCAATACGGAGTTTTCAAACTGAACGCCACCATTGCGTTCACGTGGGCACTGATGCTCGTGCTGGCCGGCGGCTCAAGACTCATCACGCGCAAACTCTCCACCGGCCTGGAACGTTCCCGCTGGCAGAACCTTCTGGAAATCTTAGTCACCGGCATCTCGAAGCAGATTGAAGAGGTCGGCCTGAGTCAGCCGCAGAAATATCTCGGCTTCCTGGGCACGCTCTTCCTGTTTGTCGCTACAGCCAGCCTCTGCACCGTGATTCCCGGCTACGAGCCGCCGACTGCTTCGCTCTCGACCACGGCCGCGCTCGCGCTGTGCGTATTTGTCGCAGTGCCGTTCTTTGGCATCGAGGAGCAGGGGGTGCGCAACTACCTCAAGTCCTATACGAAGCCGACGTTCATCATGGTGCCATTTAACATCATCAGCGAACTGTCGCGCACGCTGGCCCTGGCCGTCCGTCTGTTCGGCAATATGATGAGCGGGGCGATGATTATTGGCATCCTACTCACTATTACGCCCTTCATCTTCCCGATCATTATGACGGTGCTCGGCCTGCTCACCGGCATGGTGCAGGCGTACATCTTCAGCATCCTGGCGGCGGTGTACATCGCGGCCGCAACGAGGGTCCGTAAGCCCAAGCCTGAACCCATGCAAACCGTTCCAGCATGAACTACGACAACAAAAGGAGACACTGTGGACAACATGACTATTATCGCGGTGGCATCAATTGTCATCGCCGGCATCACCATCAGTTTGGGCTCCATAGGGCCAGCGCTGGCGGAAGGGAGGGCGGTCGCAACGGCGCTGACTTCGCTGGCCCAGCAGCCTGATGCCTCTGCTACCATCACCCGGACCTTGTTCGTGGGCCTGGCGATGATCGAGTCCATCGCTATCTACTGTTTCGTGGTCTCGATGATTCTCATTTTCGCCAATCCGTTCTGGAACCACGTCATCGCCCAGACCGCGGGAAAGTAACCCATGCTTATCGATTGGTTCACCGTCGGTGCGCAGGCGCTCAACTTCCTCATCCTGGTGTGGTTAATGAGGCGCTTTCTTTACAAGCCTATCCTCCACGCAATTGATGAGCGGGAAAAGCGGATCGCCGCGGAGCTCTCGAACGCAGACGCGAAAAAGGCCGAAGCTGAAAAGGAGCACGACGAGTTCCAGAACAAGAACGCGGAGTTTGACCAACAGCGCGCCGCCCTCTTGAGTAAGGCGACAGACGAGGCGCGGGCCGAACGGCAGCGGCTCCTTGACGAAGCGCGGAAGGCGGCCGACGCCTTGAGTGCCAAGCGACAGGAAACGCTGAGAAACGACGCCCATAATCTAAATCAAGCCATCAGCCGCCGGGCCCAGAAGGAAGTGTTTGCGATCGCTCGAAAGGCGCTGACGGATCTCGCCACGACGAGTCTGGAAGAACGCCTGGGCGAGGTGTTCACTCGCCGCTTGCGAGAGATGGACGGCAAGGCGAAAGAAGGCCTCGGCGCGGCCCTTAAGACAGCCTCCGACCCTGCGGTTGTGCGCAGCACGTTTGACGTGCCTGCGGAGCAACGCGCGGCCATACAAAATGCGCTCAACGAAACGTTCTCGGCTGAAATTCGCGTCCGGTTCGAGACCGCGCCAGACCTGATCAGCGGCATTGAACTCACCACGAATGGGCAAAAGGTGGCGTGGAGCATCGCGGATTATCTGGCGTCGATGGAAAAGGGCGTCGATGAACTTCTGAAAGAGAAGGACAAACCTGAAGCCAAGGCCGCGCCGAAGCCCGCGGCCGAGGCTGAACCTGAAACCAAGGCCGAGCCTAAACCTGAGGCCAAAGCCGAGCCTGAACCCGAAGCCAAGGTGGAGCCTGAACCCGAAGCCAAAGCCGGGCCTAAACCCGAAGCCAAAGCCAAAGCGGAGCCCGAACCCGAAGCTAAGGCCAAGGCCAAACTCGAAGCCAAGGCTGCGCCTAAGCCTGAGGCCAAGGCCACGTCTGAACCCGAAGCCAAGACTGAGCCTAAACCTGAAGAACCAAAGCCAGAAGCAAAGAGTCAATGAACATGGAACCTGAAAGCCTCCAGAACCTTTTCGACGGCGTGTTTGCTGGAATAAGCCAAGTGCGAGAAGCATTCACGCCGGAAATGACGCCACGGGAGGTGGGCACGATCACCAGTGTCGCTACCGGCATCGCCAAGGTGTCGGGTCTCCCCGGCGTGGGCTTTGATGAATTGGTAACGTTTCCCGGTGACGTGCTCGGCATTGCGTTCAACGTGGATGAGAACGAAATTGGCGTCGTTCTGCTTGGCGAATACTGGCATCTCCATGCGGGAGATGAAGTCCAGCGCACAGGCCGCGTCATGGACGTGGCCGTTGGCGATGGACTGCTGGGGCGCGTCATCGACCCGCTCGGTCGGCCACTCGATGGCAACGGTTCGGTGGCCTCTGGCAAGCGCCTGCCCGTCGAACGCCCCGCCCCGCCCATCATGGACCGGGCGCCCGTCACTGTGCCCCTCCAGACCGGCCTAAAAGTCATTGATGCGCTCATTCCCGTTGGACGCGGCCAGCGCGAGTTGATTCTCGGCGACCGCCAGACAGGCAAGACCGCCATCGCGATCGACACCATCCTCAACCAGCGCGACCAAGATGTGCTGTGCGTTTATTGTGCCATCGGGCAGCGCGCGTCCGCCGTCGCCAAGGCCGTGGCGACCTTACGGGAAAAGGGCGCGATGGATTACACCGTCATCGTCGTTAGCGAAGGCAACGACCCGCCGGGCCTCGCTTACATTGCTCCTTATGCCGCGACCAGCATCGCAGAGTCTTTCATGGAGGCGGCCCGAGATGTGCTGATTGTTTACGACGACCTCACCCATCACGCGCGCGCCTACCGCGAACTCTCTCTCTTGCTGCGCCGCCCGCCCGGTCGCGAAGCGTTTCCCGGCGACATCTTCTATATCCACTCGCGGCTGCTCGAACGTGCGACGCATTTGCGGCAGGAACTCGGCGGCGGTTCGCTCACCGCGCTGCCTATAATCGAAACCGAAGCGCAGGACATCTCCGCCTATATTCCGACCAATTTGATTTCCATCACGGATGGGCAGATCTACCTCTCGCCGTCGCTATTCGAATTGGGCGTGCTACCCGCGGTCGATGTCGGAAGATCCGTTTCGCGCGTAGGCGGTAAGGCGCAACGCGCGGCCTACCGTGCGGTGGCGGGCGATCTCAAGCTAGCCTACGCGCAGTTTGAGGAGCTCGAAACCTTTTCCCGGTTCGGAGCCCGCCTGGATGAAGGCACTCGCAAGACTATCGAACACGGGCGGCGAATCCGCGCCTGCCTGAAACAGCCGGAATTCGCCCCGGTATCCGTGCCTGAGCAAATCGCCGTGCTGCTGGCATTGACCGCAGAACTTTTCGACCGCGTGCCTCTCGACCAGATGGCGGACGCCGAGCACGCCCTACTCAAGGCGGCGGCCGATATCCCAGCGGACGTGCGCGGGCGATTGGATACCGCCGACAAACTCAGCGACGAGGACCGCAAAGCGATTGTCGAAATCGCGCGCAAATCGCTTGCTTCCTTCCAGCCCAAGACCGAACCCAAGGCCAAGCCTCAAGACAAAGCGGAGGTCAAGCCCAAGCCCAAGGCCAAGCCTGAAGACAAAGCGGAGGTCAAGCCTAAGCCTAAACCCGAGGAGAAGTCATGAGCAACACTACGGCGAGCCTGCGCCGAAAAATCGGCGGAGCGGGGGATCTCCAATCCGTCGTCCGCACGATGAAGGCAGTTGCCGCCTCCAGCATCGGACAATATGAGAAATCGGTGAGCGCGTTGGCCGACTACTATCGCACAGTGGAACTGGGGTTGGGCGCATGCTTCCGGGAAAGCGCGTCGGCGCCGTTGATTGCAGAACAGGGAGGAAGAACAGTTGCCCGTGCGATTGGCGCGATCGTGTTCGGTTCAGACCAGGGACTGGTGGGCCAGTTTAACGATGTGGTGGCCGATTTTGCGGTCAAGACGCTGGCGACTCTACCGGCCAAAGCCGAGGTCTGGGCCGTCGGTGAGCGCGTCCATGAGCGCTTGGCGGACGCGGGCCTGCCGCTAAGGGGGCTCTTCACGGTGCCGAATTCCGTCAAGGCCATCACCCCGCTCGTCGGGCAAATTCTGGTGGAGAGCGAGGCGCGACAACGCCACGGTGAAGTCACCGAACTCCACCTCTTCTACAACCGCCCCACGTCCGGAGCGGTTTATGCGCCCGTCACTCAGCGATTGCTACCGCTGGACGAAAACTGGCGACGCAAGCTGGCCGAACTTCCCTGGCCGACGGGAACCTTGCCCGAGATCATGGGTGACGGCATCGCGACCTTGCGGGCGCTTATCCGCGAATATCTTTTCGTGTCGCTCTTCCGGGCGTGCGCCGAATCCCTCGCCAGCGAGAACGCGAGCCGCCTGGCGGCGATGCAACGCGCCGACAAGAACATCAACGAATTGCTGGAGGACCTCAACAGGACATTTCATCGTTTGCGCCAGAATGGCATCGACGAGGAACTGTTCGACGTCATTTCCGGCTTCGAAGCGCTGAGTGCAAAAAAGAACTGATGCGCATTGGCGTAGCTACAGACCAAGGTGGGGTTTGGGTGTTCTGCAGGAAGCGCGGCGATCTTCGCCCCATGAGTAGCTGAGAACGCCACAGTCAGCTCGTGACACCGAAGGTATTGAGATGAAAATCAATTCAAAGGATTTCCGTGTGCAGCCCGGAGAAGAGGTCGTGCCGTTGGGCACGTTCCGCATCGTCGTGCGAAAGCCAGCCAGGCAGCCGTCCCGTACTGGGGCGCCAGTCGTCCTATCATTGAACGTAACGGAGGATTTCTGGACACAACCAGCGCTTCTGCCGACCTAAGACACCGCCACGAAGACAAGATCCTGCTGATCCTGACGTTGATCATCGGGGCGACGGTCGGGCTGGTGGTGGTGGCGTTTATCCTGCTGACCGAGAATCTGGGGGCGCGCCTCTATCCGGCCGGCGCTCCGGCGTGGCGGCGCATTTTAATTCCGGTGGCGGGAGCGCTGGGCACGGGGTTCATGCTGGCGCGCTATTTTCCGCAAGCGCGCGGCAGCGGGATTCCACAAACCAAGACGGCGCTGTTCCTGCGCGACGGCTTCATCAGCCTGCGGACCGTGGTGGGGAAATTCACCATGTGCGCGGTGACGCTGGCCAGCGGAATGGCTCTGGGGCGCGAAGGACCGTCGGTGCAGGTGGGGGCGGGTCTGGCGTCGGTGCTGGGTCGCCGGCTGGGACTCTCGCAGCGGAGCGTCAAGGCGCTGGTGCCGATCGGGGCGTCGGCGGCGCTGGCGGCGGCGTTCAACACGCCCATCGCGGCGGTGCTTTTCACGTTGGAAGAAGTGATGGGAGATCTGCACGCGCCGGTACTGGGCTCGATTGTGCTCAGCTCGGCGACTTCGTGGATTGTGCTGCACCTGTTGCTGGGCGATGAACCGCTGTTCCACGTGCCGGCGTATCAACTGGTGCATCCCATCGAGTTCCTGTTTTACGCGGTGTTGGGCGTGGCGGGCGGGCTGGTATCGGTGGCGTTCGTCAAGCTGCTGCTGTGGCAGCGGCAGCGTTTTCTGAGAATGCCGAAATGGACGCTGTGGTTCCAGCCGGTGGCAGGCGGGCTGCTGGTGGGCCTGCTGGGATGGTTCGCGCCGGCGGTCCTGGGCGTCGGTTACGGATATGTGGGAAAGGCGCTGAACGGCCAGATGCTGATCGGCACCATGGCGCTGCTGGTGTGCCTGAAAATGGCGGCGACCACAACCTGCTACGCCTCGGGAAATGCGGGGGGCATTTTCGGCCCGAGCCTGTTCATCGGCGCGATGATGGGGGGCGCGGTGGGAGGGTCGGCCCACCTGCTGATGCCGGATTATACAGGCAGCGTGGGCGCCTATGCGCTGGTGGGGATGGGAGCGGCGTTTGCGGGCATCATCCGCGTGCCGCTGACCTCGGTAATCATGATCTTCGAGATCACACGCGATTACTCCATCATCGTGCCCCTGATGATTGCCAACCTGATCAGCTATTTCATTTCCATGCGGCTCCAGCGCGAGCCGATCTACGAGGCGCTGCAGCATCAGGATGGCATCCGCCTGCCGGCCGGAGCCCGCGCGCGAGAAGAACCGTTGACGGTGGAACAGGCGTATCGGGCCGGTGCGCCGTCGCTCCAGGCGGAAACCCCCATTCGCGAGGCAGCCGCCATGGTGGACCGGGAACGCGGCGCGTGGCCGGTGGTGGATGGAGGTGGGCTGCGGGGAATGCTCACCCTGGATCAACTGGATGCGGCGGAGGAGGAGAACCCCGCCTGGGAGCCCGTCGGCGCGCTGGTGCCCGAACCGGGTCCCGCGGAAACCCTGACCGACGAAAATTTTCCACACCTGCATCGCGATCATCCGCTCGATGCGGCGATGCGCAGGCTGGCGGAGACCGGGTTGAAAGCGCTGCCGGTCGTGAGGCGCGACGACGTTCGCGGACTGCGAGGGACGATTTCACTTCCGGACATCCTGGCGGCGTATGGAGCGGAGCCGCACCCGGAACCGGAGCTGTCGGAGGAGCAAAGTGGAAAGACGCTGGCGCGTCTGGCAACTAGGCTTCTGATCGCCGTGCTGGCGGTCGGAATTGTGGCGAGTTTCCTCAGCTACTATTACCGCAGCGAGCGAATGGCGCGGGGGCAGGGTCACTTTCAGGCGGGGCAGGCGCTCGAATCGCAGGGGCGCAATGACGAGGCGATCGCGCAGTTTCGGACCGCCCTCTCCAGCTTGCGCAGAACCGACTACCGGCTGGCGCTGGGGTTGGCGCTGGTGAACGCGGGAAGCCTGGATGAGGCGTCCATCTACCTGAATGAAGCCCTCAAGGAGAATCCGGGAAGCGGGCCGGCGAACCTGGGGCTGGCCAGGATTGCGGTTCGGCAGGGGAAGATCGATGAGGCCATCGGGAATTATCAGCGGGCGATCTACGGTCAGTGGCCGCAGAAGACGCCGGAGCGGCGCCTGGATACGCGGCTGGAACTGGCGGAGACACTTGCCAAAGCCGGCCGGAGCGCACAGGCGCAGGCGGAGCTCCTGATCACGGCCGCGGCGCTGCCGGACGATCTGGCTCTGCGCCAGCGCGTGGCGCGCATGCTGATCGACTACGGCGTGCCCGAAAGCGCGGCGCGGCTGCTGCGCGGCGATGCGGAGAAAGAGCACCCCGATAGCGCCACGTACCACTTGCTAGGGGATGCGGAGTTCGCCATGGGCGACTACGCAGGGGCGCGGCACGATTTCGCTGGGGCGCTGCGGACGGACCCGGGCGATGCGGCGGCAGCCAGGCAGACCGAGATTTGCGGAAAGGTTCTGGCGCTCGATCCGACTCTGGCCGGCGTGCCCTCAGCGGAACGGTTCCGGCGCAGCCACGAGTTGCTGCAGCAGATTCTCGGCGAAGTCGTCCTCTGCGCGAAGGCCGGCTCCGGGAACGACGATGCGGTGCGGGCCGCGCAGCTTGCGCTAGCGGGGCATAAGCGGCCGGAATCCTACAGCGACGCAGCCGAGGCGAACGAGGCCACGGCCCGCCAGCTCTGGGCGGAACGGCTGAAATGGTGCAGCGCGCCGCCGGGAGCCGATGATGCTGCGGCGCTGGTGATGGCGAAGCTGGCGCGGCGTTGACGATGAAGTGTGCACTGGATTGCTCTCGTGAAGTCCCTGAAGGATTGGGAACAACAAACGCCCTTGCAACCGCCATCGACTGCCCCTTGGTCGTATCGCCGTCGTTCCCGGCTTTCATCCGCCGACTCCGCAACGCCCACTCCCATTCACAACCCCAGCCAAATTATTTTCACCTAATTTTTCAACTACTTACGATTCTCCCACCCCGAACTCCCCAATCTCGCCTGCTACCCTGAAACCGGGATGGACCCTCACCCGGGCCCGTCCCATTTCTATTTAAGGAGCCTTTATGGCAACCCCCAGTCAGATCGCCGCCAATCGCCTCAACTCCCAGAAATCCACGGGTCCTCGCACCCCTGAAGGCAAAGCTGTGTCTTCTCAGAACGCTTTCAAATCCGGCCTCGACGCCGATTCTCAATTCTGCTATGGCGAGGAGCGCGCCGATTTCTACCGCCTCCAGGTCGAATACTTCACCCGCTTTTCGCCCCAGTCGCCCGAAGAGCGCTTTCACGTCGATACCCTCATCCGCAACGAATGGTCGCTCCGCCGCCTCTTCCGCGCCGAAGCCCACCTCTGGGAATTCAACACCACCCACGCTTCCCGCCGCGACGGCGCCCCCCTCGGCGAAGGCTTCAACAACTCCAGCCCCGTCTTCATGCGACTGCACCGCCGCATCACCCTCTTCGAAAAATCCTACGAGGCATCCCTCACCAAGATTCAGACACTCCAGGAAGCCCGCATCGCCTCCGCTGAATTGCCCGCCCGAGCCACCGAAGAAGAACTCACTTACCCCGGCCCCACCATCTACACGTTTGGCCCCGATCTCACGCTACGCCCCACTCCCGTAACTCCCGCCGCTCCAACCGCTTCCCCCGAAATTGGCTTCGTTCCTGCAATCTCCCATCAGCCCCGGGCTCCGCTCGCGACCCATCTATAATGAATCCATGTGCGGAATTGTCGGCTACATCGGCTCGCATAAAGCCGTCCCCATCATCCTCGAAGGTCTCAAGCGCCTGGAATACCGCGGGTACGATTCCGCCGGCCTGGCCGTCTATGGCGACGACAACCAACTCGCCATTCGCCGCGCCCAGGGCAAGCTGCGCAACCTCGAAGAAGTCATCCGCCAGAACCCGCTCGAGGGCACTTTCGGCATCGGCCATACGCGTTGGGCCACCCACGGCCGGCCCACCGAAGAGAACGCCCACCCGCACCGCGATTGCCACGGCTCGCTGGTGGTGGTCCACAACGGCATCATCGAAAACTATCTGGCCCTCAAGCACCGCCTCCAATCCCAGGGCCACGTCTTCGTCACGGAGACCGATACCGAAGTCATCGCCCACCTGGTCGAGAGCCATTTCAACGGCAACCTGGAAGACGCCGTGCGCGCCGCCGTTCGCGAGTTCACCGGCTCTTTCGCCATGGCCGTGATCTCGAGTGCCGATCCGCGCAAGATCGTCGCCGCGCGCTATCAGGCCCCGCTGGTGGTCGGCACCGGCGATGGCGAATACTTCGTCGCTTCCGACGTCCCCGCCATCCTCGCGCATACCCAGGACATGATCTTTCTCGCCGATGGCGACATGGCGGTGCTTACCGACGATGGCGTGCGCCTCAGCGATTTCGAAGGCCACCCCATCAGCCGCAAACGCGAGCATATTCTGTGGGACCCCATCCTGGCGGAAAAGGGCGGCTACAAGCACTTCATGCTCAAGGAAATCTATGAGCAGCCGCGCGCCGTCCGCGATACCACCCTGGGCCGCGTCAGCCAGGAAACCGGCCAGGTGTTTCTGGATGAGATGGATATCGCGCCGGCCGAGTTCGCCCGCTTCCGCCAGGTCAAGATTATCGCTTGCGGCACCAGTTGGCACGCCGCGCTGGCCGGCAAGTTCATGATCGAGAAGCTGGCCCGCCTTCCCGTCGAGGTCGATTACGGCAGCGAATTCCGCTACCGCGATCCCATCATGAGCGACCACACCCTCACCATCGTGATTTCGCAGTCCGGAGAAACCGCCGATACCCTGGCCGCCCAGCGCGAGGCCAAGCAGAAGGGCTCGCCCACGCTGGCCATCTGCAACGCTGTCGGCTCCATGATCACTCGTGAGGCCGCCGGCACCATCTATACCCACGCCGGCCCCGAAATCGGCGTCGCTTCCACCAAGGCCTTCACCTGCCAGTTGACCGCGCTCTTCATCCTCGCCATGTACCTGGGGCAGGCCAATGGTTCGCTCGACGAATCCTGCTCGCGCGCGCTTGTGCAGGAACTCCTGCACATCCCCGGTAAACTCGAAGCGGTGCTTTCCCACGACCCGGTCTACGAAGCCTTGGGCCGCGAGCTGCATCGCGCCACCGATTTCCTCTTTCTCGGCCGCGGCGTGCATTTCCCCATCGCGCTCGAAGGCGCGCTCAAGCTCAAGGAGATTTCCTACATCCACGCCGAAGGCTACCCGGCCGGCGAAATGAAGCACGGCCCCAACGCCCTGATCGATGAGAAACTCCCAGTGGTGGTGCTCGCCACCCACGATTCCTCCAACCGCGAAAGCCGCCTGCTCTACGAGAAGACCCTCTCGAATATCCAGGAGGTGAAGGCGCGCGAAGGCATCGTGGTGGCGCTGGTCACGGAAGGCGATCAGGAAGTGCGCAGATTCGCCGACCACGTCATCGAGATTCCGCCGGCCAGCGATCTGCTGGCGCCCATCCTGGAAATCGCGCCGCTGCAGCTTCTGGCCTATCACATCGCCGTCCGGCGCGGCTGCGACGTGGATCAACCCCGCAATCTGGCCAAGAGCGTCACCGTTGAGTAACACCGCCTTGCAACAGTTCACGCACCGGCTTACCGTCCTCACTCAAGGCAAAGGTCTTTACGAAATCACGCACCCCATCGCCGAGTGGGTGGCCGCCCGCGACGTCTCTACAGGCCTGCTCACCGTCTTCGTGCAGCACACTTCCGCTTCGCTCACCATCCAGGAAAACGCCGATCCCGACGTGGTTCACGATCTCGCCGCCTTCTTCACCCGCCTGGTCCCCGAGGATACCCGTCTCTACCGCCATACCGTCGAAGGCCCCGACGACATGCCCGCCCACATCCGCGCCGCTCTCACGCCGACGCAGCTTTCCATCCCGGTTGAGGAAGGCCGCCTGACGCTCGGCACCTGGCAAGGCATCTACCTCTTTGAGCACCGCGCCGCACCGCACCGCCGCGGCGTGGTCCTGCACCTGCTGGGGTAAACGTCGCCCCGGTGAAGTCCCGATGGCCCCAGGGCCGCCGCTTTGCACCATAATTGATCGAGGGACAATCATGGATCCGCAAGTAGCCGTGCGCCTTGTGGGCGATGTGGCCATCGTCGATATGACCGGCCGTTTCACGCTCGGCGATGGCTGTGCTCTGCTCCGCGATACCGTGAAGCAACTGCTTGAGTCCGGCCACAAGCACATCCTGATCAGCTTGCGGGGTGTCACCTACATCGATAGCAGCGGATTGGGCCAAATGGCCGGCTGCTACGTCACCGCGTCCCGCATAGGCGCGCAGATCAAGATCCTCAATGCCCGAAGTAAGGTCAGCGACATGCTCCAGGTCACCCGGCTCTTTAGCACCATTTTCGTAATCTTCTCGGACGAAGACGAGGCCGTGCGCAGCTTTCAGCCCTCGTAAGGAAACTTGTTGAGAGCCTTCACGCACTCCGACAGCGCTGCCAGGATTGTCTTTCCCCACCCGCACGGCCGGTAGGGCGCGTTCTTCTGGTTGGTGAACTTGTCGGTCTGCGCGAAGAAATGCATCGTCGGTTCCTTCGGGGTGACGTACTCTTTCACCGTGATGATGAACTCCACATCGCCTTTCTTAATCGAAAAGTAGTGCAGTTCCGCCATCTCCTGCGAAGCGTGGGTTTGCGCGAACCCCCAATCTTTCATTCGGCGATCCTCCTGACCGGTTTATCCATCATACAAGCTGCCGCCCCGCCCCGCCTACTCGTGAAACCGCATTCACCAGTTTCCGGTAAGGGATATCCTCGAAGCTTTCGAACCCCAGCCACTCTCCTTCGCGCCAGCTCGAGTAATACCACCGCGCCAGCAGCGCCAAATACTCTTGCCGTTCCCTCACGGTCAGCTTGCGCGCCTCGACGCCCGCGAAACTCTCCCGCAGCTTGCGGTCCAGCGAGATGGTCACGCCTTCCTCCACACCGTAGCGGAATCGTTGCGGCTCCTGCCAGTGGCCATCGCGCACTTGCCACAACTCCACCGCATCCGTCGCCAGAGACCCGGTAATCGCCACGCCGTTGAGCCGGTCCACGTCGCGCGCCAGGTCGTCGCGCAGCTTCAACACTTCCTGCACTTTCTCGTACCGCTTGTGTTGCCGCGCCGCGTCTTCGAATTTCATCTCCTCGCTCAGCCGGTCGCGGGAATGGCCAATCGCCTCCAGCAGCGACCGCCCGTCCGTCTGCAGGAATTCCACCACGCGCGCCACTTCGTGCCCGTATTCCGCCGCGCCCACCACCTGCTGGCACGGCCGCAGGCACATCCCCATCTCGCCGTAGATGCAGCCCGGATGCTGGGGCGCTGGCGCCAGGTCTTCCTGGCACCGCCGCATCTGGAACAGGTCCAGAAACTGCCCCTCGAAGCGCTCCGCCGAGACGCGCGAGCGGAACGGCCCGAAATGCAGCCCGGCCGATCTCGTCAGATGCGTCGAAATGTGGCTGCGCGGAAACTCGTTCCCAAGAACGATCTTGACGTACGGCGGCATCCGCAGTTTCAGCAGCTCCAGATATGTTTCCGGGAAGTGCCGTCTGGCCTGTTGATACATCACCACGCTCGATTCGAGGCCTGAGCCAGTGAGCCAGTACTCGATCCGCCGCACCGTATGCCGCAGGTTCAGCAGTCGCGAGGGCCGCTCACGCTCCTCCAGAAGCCGCAGCAGCCGCCGCCGCAACAGCCCGGTTTTCGAAAGGTAGGGCGCACCCTCGCGCGGCCAAAGCAGGAATACCGCCGGGCTGTTGGGAAGCGCTTCCACCGCCCGGTCCAGTTGCGCCAGGTTTTCGCCGACTTCGATCGCCGTCATAGCCGGTAGGGCGTAGCCCGCATGTTCTTAAGGCTACACTGAAATAACAAGGCTATGCCCGAACCAGTTCAGCCCGCCGTCGAATTCTACTGCCCGGCCTGTGCCAAGCCGGTCCCCGATCCGCTGCTCTGCGGCGATTGCCACGCGCTCATCTGCCGCACCTGTGGCGCCCCGCTCGAGCGGATTGACGACCTGGGCATCGGGTGAGCGGGAGATGAAATGATCCGCACCCAAATCAGATTCGACAAGCGGGAATACGCGCTAATCAAGAGAGAGGCTAAGGCCCTTGGTGTGCCGGTTGCCGAACTCGTCCGCCGGGCAGTGCGCCAGTACTTGCCGCCGGGCAATCAACCCCCCTGGATGCGCTATGCCGGCTTCGTCGAATCCGTTAGCACCCACTCCAGCTGCATGACCTATGAGAGGTGAAGCAATGTCCGCCTTTACGTATCCCGCAAGATTCACGGCCGGCAGCGACGGCCGCATTCTGGTCGAGTTTGCCGATCTCCCACGGGTCTCGACCGATGGTAAGGACGATCATGAGGCAATGGAAGAAGCCATCGATGCCCTCGGGTCGGATCTCTCAATCCGGTTGTCCCGCAAGGAAGAGATCCCCGCGCCGTCAGCCGCCAAGCGTGGTCAGCGCCTGGTGCCAGTGCCCCTTTGGCTCGCGCCGAAACTGGCGCTCTATCTGGCGATGCGCGATCAGCGAGTGAACAACTCCGAGTTGGCGCGCCGCCTGGGAGTCCACGAGCGAGTGATCCGCCGTATGCTCGATCCCGAGCATGCTTCGAAGGCGGAAAAGATCCAGCTGCTCTCGCGACTCTGGGCAAGCAAATGACAGTGGAAGTCCGCGACGCGGCCTGAAGGTCTGTGACGGCACCTCGGTATTCTCTGGCCCGATTGGATTCCGCGCAGGAGAGCGAGAAATGCGTCCGTCCCCATTCCCGTGCGTCCCCATTCCCGTGTCACGGCTTTTCTATTAAGCCTCAATCGAGAGTCGGTTTCTGGGCGCGTTCAACGATTAGAACCGGCAGAGGAAGCCGCCGCCGCTCCAGCTTGAGCCCGAGTTGCGATCCCAGCGCTTCCAGAATCGTGAGGTCGCCGCCCGGCGAGGCGGCGCCGGTGTTATCAGCACTTCCCATGTGAGCGTGCGGCGACCAGTGCAACCGCAGCTCGAAACGGCCGCTTAAGCCGGTCTGGTCAACCACCGGCAGGTCGATATAGGAGGGCGCAAAAGTCCCTAGATACTTTGCGAACTCACCCATAGTCCCGCGGCAGATCTCCTGCATCTCGGAGGGCCCGGGCGGGAGTTCTCCCACGCAAGCAGGCTCCCCTTGGTCCACGGGATAGTTCGGGTCGACCGGTGGGAACTTTGTCCCCTTCCTAGCGATGACGAGCGCCAGCGCCGGCTGAACTTCCTGGTCTATGTGGGCAACCAATCCGAACCGCTCCGCAAGCAAGGTGGCGAGCATCTTACGCCGCCGCTCAAACCCGGCGCCCTCCGCTTTCGCGATGATGTCGAAACGGGTGGAGTCCATCCAGTCCGGCCCGCCCCTGACCTTGTTGGGCCGGTAAGCCAGGCCGATCAGGTCGCGCAGCGTGACATTCCGGGATATGAACTGACCGCCCCTGAAATCTAGGCTAGCGAATGCACTCTTCGAGCTGCTGGCCTTGACCGCGGCGACATCAAACTGTGGCCCCGGCTGCGACGAGCATGTGAACGTCAGGAGAAGCGCACAAAACAAACAGCGCCAGAGCCAGCTAGAGGAGCCTTGATCCTGCATGGATGTTACCTCCATCGGCCAAAGAAACATTTTAGACCAAGACCGCCAGCCGCAGGTTGTTTTCATGGCAACGAGGTCTCGATCAAATTAGCCACCGCCGACAGCTAACCCACCCTACCCCGGCGCCCACGTCCTCAAGAACCGCGCCGGCCCGCGCACCACCGGTTGCTCACCCGTTTCCGGCAGCAGCCATACTTCGCCCGCCCGTACCGTTTCCCCACCAATCGTGCCGCTGCCTTCCACGCAAATCCACAACTGGCACTTCTCCGCGGCCGGCACAAACTGCCCCACCTCCACCAACTCCGTCACAAAGTGCTTCGACCGCACCAGCAGTTCGCGACCCTCGGCAATCGCCACCGGCTCGACCGGCCCCGGATGCACTCCCAAATCCGCAATCGCCGCGGCCTGCTCCACGTGCAGCGGCCGATCCCGCCCGTAATCCCACAGCCGGTACGTCACGTCCGAATTCTGTTGAATCTCGCACAACACAATCCCCGCGCCGATCGCGTGCACCGTGTGCGCCGCGGTGAAATAGGTCTCCCCAGCCTTCACCGGCATCCAGTTGATCAGCCGCTCGATCTCGCCGGTCCGCGCGGCTTCCCGCAGATGCTCGCGCGTGATGGGCTCCCGAAACCCCAGCGCAATGGTCGCGCCCGGTTCCGCCGCCAGGATGTGCCACATCTCCGATTTGCCGCGCGGCCCGTCCTCGCCATCGTCCGGATGCACCTGCACGCTCAGCCGTTGCGAAGTGAAGATCAGCTTCACCAGCAACGGCAATTCGCGCTCGGACAGGAACCAGGCCTCGCCGATGGGCTCCGCGGAATTCGCGAACCACGGCGCGAGGTGCGTCGTGCCCCACACCTTTTCCCGCAGCGAAGGCGTGAGGCGAATGGGCTTCTCCATGACTACGATTCTTCGACTACGAATTCTTCACGATGAACCCGTGCAGACGCTCCAGCCCGCGGTCCAGTTCCTTCATCGATGTCGCGTATGAAATGCGCACATGCCGGTCCGTGCCGAACGCCTCACCCGGAACCACCGCCAGGTGTACTTCCGTCAGCAGCCGCTCCGCCAGTTGCTGCATGCTCCCGATCCCGTTCTTGCCCAGCACCACTCCCACATTCGGATACGCGTAGAATGCGCCGCGCGGCTCCTGGCACGTCACTCCCGGAATCGCCCGCAGCCGCTCCACCACGAAGTCGCGCCGCCGCCGGTATTCCGCCAGCATCGTCCCTACCGATTCCTGCGGCCCCCGCAGAGCTTCCACCGCCGCCTTCTGTGAAATCGACGTGGGGTTCGACGTCGAATGGCTTTGCAGCTTGGTCATGGCTCCCACAATCGCCGCCGGCACCAGCCCGAACCCGATCCGCCACCCCGTCATGGCATACGTCTTCGAAAGCGAGCCCGCCACCAGCACCGTTTCCTTCGCTCCCTCGACCGACGCAATCGAGTACGGCTCGCTGTCATACAGGAACTTGCAGTAACATTCGTCCGTCAGCAGATAGATTCCGCGCGCCGACGTCATGCGAAAGATTTTCTCGAACTCCTCGCGCTCCACCAGGGCGCCGCTCGGGTTTGACGGCGAATTGATAATCGCCATCTTGGTCCGGTCCGTCAGGTGCGGCTCGATCATCGCCGCCGTCAGCGCAAACCCGTTGTTTTCGTCCGTGTCCACAAACACGCACCTGCCGCCGGCGTAGTTCACCACGTCCTTGTACGTCACCCAGTACGGCACCGGAATCACTACTTCGTCGCCCGGATTCACCAGCGCCTGCGTCAGGTTGAAAATGGCGTGCTTGCCGCCCACCGTGATCAGGCACTCGCTCGGCTTGTAATCCGTGCCGAAATCCTGCGCGTGCCGCTCGCACACGGCTTTCTTCAACTCCGCCGTACCGCCCGCCGGCGTGTACTTCGTGAAGTTCTGCTCCAGCGCGCGAACGGCCGCCTGCTTGATGTTGTCCGGTGTCGGAAAATCGGGCTCGCCCGCTCCGAAGTCCACCACGTCCACGCCCTCCGCGCGAAGCTTTTCCGCGTCCGCCGCCACTTTCAGCGTGGAGGAAACGCTGATCGATGAGATCCGTTCCGCGATCGGGTTCTTGGTCGCCTGCATTCGCTTGGTTACGCCCCTTTGTGTTTAATCTTCGATAATCGCCGGTGCATCCGGACTTCCACCGATGGCGGCACCAGCCCCGAGATATTCCCGCCCAGCCCGTACACTTCCTTCACCAGCCGCGAGCTGATGAACGAATAGGCTTCGTTCGCCATCATGAACACTGTCTCGATGTCCGGCCGCAGCCGCCGGTTCATCAGCGCCATCTGCAACTCGTACTCATAATCCGAAATCGCCCGAATCCCGCGCAGCAGCACGGTGGCATCGCGCGCCGCTGCATAATCCACCAGCAGCCCATTGAACGAATCCACTTCCACGTTGGGGTAGACGTGGACCACCTCCGCGAGCATGGCCTTCCGTTCTTTGACTGAGAACAACGGCTTCTTGGTGTCGTTTTGCAGAATCGACACGATCAACTTATCGAACATCCGCGCGCCCCGCTGGATCAGATCGAGGTGCCCGTTCGTAATCGGATCGAACGATCCCGGGTAAATCGCAATCACACTGGAGGGCTTCTGCGACATGGACGATGCCTCATTTTACCCTTTCTTCTTGCCCGCGATCTGCCACTCCGTGAATGGGGAACGCGCCCCGCGGATCTTGACGTTTAGACAATACGGCACGCCCGCCGCGAACGCGCGATCTACTGCCGGCGCAATTTCGTCCAGCCGCTCGACAGTTTCGCCGCCGCCGCCGAATCCTTTCATGATCAGATCATAGCGGGCCGATTGCAGCTCGCACGCCACCGTTGCCATTCCACGCGTGGCGGACCGCTGCAACTCCCGCTCGAGCCCCCACCCCGCATCGTTGCCCACGATCAGCACTACCGGCAGCTTGTGCCGCACCAGGCTGTCCATCTCCGCCAGGTAGAATCCCAACGCGCCATCACCCGTGATCATCGCCACGGGCTTTCCCGGGTGCGCCAGTTGCAATGCCAGCGAGTTCGGCAGCGACGACCCGATCGTTCCCAGCGGCCCCAACCGCAGCCATCCACCAGCCTGCCGCGCCTCGAGCGTCGCCCGTCCCCAATGCGCGAAATCGCCGCCGTCCCACGAATACAGCACGTCCCGCGGTAACGCCCGCCGCAATTCCCGGAAGAATGCCGCCGGATGCATCGGCCCGCTCTCATCCTTCCCTTGCTCCGCCAGACGCGCCAGCCACTCGTCGCGCAACTCCCGCACCCGCGCCAACCAGGGCCGCGGCGCCCACGGCTCCGGGCCCGCCGCTTCCGTCATCGCCTCCAGCGCCACCCGCGCATCCGCGCAAATCCCCACCTCGAGCGGCCGGTTCAGTCCCAGCTCTTCTTCATGCACATCGATCTGTATGAACCGCGCGCCTTGCGGAAACAGCCGCGCGCCCCCCATCGCCAGCCGGTAATCGATCCGCTTCCCCACCACCAGGAACAAATCCGCTTCGCGAAACGCCGTATGCACCGCATAATTGAGGGCCGGGTCCGCATACCCCATCACCAGCGGATGATCGTCCGAAACCGTCCCGCGTGCCATCGTAATCGTGTAAAGGGGCAGGGAAGTCTGCTCGACGAACCTCCGCAGCGCCTCTTCCGCCCCGGCCCACCACACCCCGCTCCCCGCAATCACGACCGGCCGTTCTGCTTCGCGCAACAGCTCCACCACAGACCGGGGACAGACAGCTCTGTCCACGCGGCGCAGAAACGGCGCCTTGGGACAGAGGAGTCTGTCCCCGGGGGGCGGTTGTGCGGTCTGCGCCGTCATCACATCCACCGGCACCGTCAAATGCACACAGCCTCTGCGCCCCGCATTCGCCGTCGCATATGCCTGCCGCAAATACCGCGGAATCTCGCCTGCTTCCGGCACTTCCGCCGCCCACTTCACCACCGGCCGCGCCATCCCCACTTGATCGATATCCTGAAACGCCTGCCGGTGCGCCATGGTGCTCGGACGGCTGCCGCTCACCGCGATCAGCGGGCTCCCCGCCAGGTTGGCTGTCGCCAGTCCCGTCAGCGAATTCGTATGCCCCGGCCCGCCGGTCACCAGCGACAGCGCCGGCCGCCGGTGAATCCGCGCCCACGCATCCGCCGCATGCGCCACCCCCGACTCGTGCCGCATATCCACCACCCGCATCCCGCTCCGCGCCGCCACCGCCAGCACTTCGTTCAGGTGATCGCCCACCAGCGTGAAAACCGTGTCGATCCCCAACTCCACGGCCGTCGCCACGAACAACTCCGCACCATTTGGCATAGAATCCCCTCAGCGTAGCAGCCCGTCGAGGAACCCGCGAACCTGCGCCCACTCCTGCTCGGGCAATCTGCCGATGGTTTTCGCAATCAGCCGGTTGTCCAGAGTGAATAGCTTCATTCGCACTACGCAAGGCATCCGCAAGCCGGCATTGCTGCTTCCGATCACAACGTCTCCCGGCCATGACGAGCGGCTTGCGGACGTGATCATCGCCATGACGCTGTGCCCCGACTGCCGGTTGAATTCCGCCGGGCTCAAGATCAAAGCTGGCCGCCGTTTCGTTTCAGATGAGTCCCTGAAAGGGAACGGCACCACCACCACGTCGCCCGCTTCACAGATCACGAAAGGCCTCGTCGTCTTCGGCGCTGTGCCACTCGTCCAGAGTGCCAGCCACCGCGCGGTGCCATTGGCCGTCGAACCCTTCTGCCTTGTGCACCCTGACGGAGTCGCCTTCCAGCTCGTAAGCTAATACATCGCCTGGGCTTAGCCGAAGCTTGACGCGAACTTCCTTGGGCACCGTCACTTGCCCTTTGCTGGTCATCTTGGCGAACGTCATAAGTTTCCTTACTTCCTTACCTTAAGGATAGCACCTTGGGTGCTACAATCTGGCTGGTGGACTCCCAACGCATCCTCGTTACCGGCGGCGCCGGCTACATCGGCGCCCATACCGTGCGCCTGCTGCTCGAACAGGGCCACGATGTCACCGTGGTCGACAACCTCTCCAAAGGCTACCGCCACAACGTTCCCGCCGGCCGCCTCTTCGAGTTCGACATCGCCGATACCGCGGCGCTCGCGGGCCTCATGCGCCACAAGCGCCCGGAGGCCGTCATTCACTTCGCCGCCTTCATCGCGGTCGGCGAATCCATGCGCGAGCCCGCCCGCTATTTCGCCAACAACCTCGGCGGTTCGCTCTCGCTCCTCACCGCCATGGTCGAAACCGGCGTGCGCCACATGGTCTTCTCTTCCACTGCCGCCGTATATGGCGATCCGCCTTCCAGCCCCATTCTCGAAACCTTCCCCATCAAAGCCGTCAACCCCTATGGCGAGTCGAAGGTCATGGTGGAAACGCTGCTCCGCTGGTTCGATGAGATCCACCATCTCACCAGCGTTTGCCTGCGTTACTTCAACGCCTCCGGCGCCGATCCCGCCGGCCACTTAGGCGAAGAACACAAGCCCGAAACGCACCTCATCCCGCTGCTCTTCCGCGCCATCCTTACCGGCAAGCCCATCACGGTCTTCGGCGCCGATTACCCCACGCCCGACGGCACCTGCATCCGCGATTACATCCACGTCGACGACTTAGCCCAAGCCCACATCCTGTCTCTGGAGTATCTCCTCAACGGCGGCGCCTCCGACCAGTTCAATGTCGGCACCGGCGCCGGTCATACCGTCCTGGAAATGATAAAAGTTGTGGAGGAAGTGACAGGCCGGGCAGTTCCTTATTTGATTGGCCCGCGCCGCGATGGCGATTCCCCGAGCTTGGTGGCCGATCCCGGTAAGTTGCGAAACCGTCTTGCGTGGCAGCCCCGTTACGCCGATCTGAAGACCATTATCGAGCACGCCTGGAAATTCGCCAGCGCTCACACGGGGCCGCGCGCGCAAGGCGCCGGCCATGTTCGTTGAGCCGCCCCCCTTACGCGCCCTTCACCACATCCTCGTAATACTTCTCGTACATCGGAATGATCTTCTCCGCGCAGAATCTCTCCGACGCGTTCCATCGGCCCGCTTTCCGCATCCGGTAATGCAGGTCCCCGTCCGTTAGGAGTTGCACCACCCGCGCGGATTGCGCCGCAACATCGCCCACCGCCTCCAGGAACCCATCCTCCCGGTCGGTGATCAGCTCAGCCACGCCGCCCACATTGGTCGCCACCGGCACCACGCCGCACGCCATCGCCTCCAGCGCCACCAGCCCGAACGATTCCAGCTCGCTCGGCATCAGCAGCACGTGCGCCAGCGGGATCAGCCGCTCTACGTGGTTCTGCTTGCCCAGGAACGACACGTGCTTCTCCACCTTCAGTTCCCGCGCCAGGTGCTCCGCCGGCCCGCGGTCCGGACCGTCGCCCGCCATCAGCAGGTGCGCCGGCGTGCTCTTGCGGACCTCCGCCAGAATCCGCACGCAATCGAGGGCCCTCTTCACCGGCCGGAAATTCGAAAGGTGCAGCAGCAGCTTTTCGCCCGCCGGCGCATACTGCGACGCCCCGGCTTTTTCCTCGTCCGGCTTGTAGCGGTCGCAATTGACGAAGTTCTTGATCACGCGGATCTCGTTCGCCACCCCGAACACTTCCACCGTTCGCTCGCGCAGGTAATCGCTCACCGCTGAAATCCCGTTCGAACGCTCAATCGAAAACTTGGTGATCGGAAAATAGGAAGGGTCCACTCCCACCAGCGTGATGTCCGTCCCATGCAGCGTGGTGATGAACGGCAGCCGCCGCTTGGGCGCCAGCATCTGCTGCGCCAGCATCGCCGAGATGGAATGCGGAACCGCGTAGTGCACGTGCAGCACGTCCAGGTCATAGGACTCCGCCACCTCCGCCATGCGTGAAGCCAGCGCCAGGCAATACGGCGGATATTGGAACAGCGGGTAGGTGGAAACCTCCACCTCGTGATAATGAATGCGCGGCATGCCCGCATCCAGCCGGATCGGGTTCGAGTAGCTGATGAAGTGGACCTCGTGGCCGCGGGTGGCCAGCTCAAGGCCCAGCTCGGTCGCCACAATCCCGCTGCCGCCATAGGTGGGATAACAGGTAATTCCGACGTTCACTTTTCGAGCGTAGCACTAACCGGGCGCAGCACCCCAAAACCAATCTGCCCGTGAATGTTTTCGTCCACCCGTGCCACGTCGCCGCCGCCAAACCACACCAGCACGCGGTCTCCATCCACCACCACGCTCGGGTCGCACACCACTTTCGCATCCCATGCCTGCGCGCCGCCGAACTTCGCCGCCAGGAGAGTCCACTGGACTCCATCCACGCTCCGCGCCAGCCTCATCCGCCGCACTTCGCCCGCTTCGCGCGCCGTATACAGCATCCAGTAAAACCCGTGCGACTGCCACACCGCCGGCTCGCCCACGTTGTCGTCCCCTTCCAACACCGGGTTGCTCCGCAGCTTCTCCCACCGCACCCCATCGCGCGACCGCGCCACCCCGATTTTCTGCCGCGCCCCGCGGTCCTGCCCCAAATAATAAAGGTAGAAATACGGCTCCACGCGAATCACATACGGGTCCGCCACCCCGCGCTCGTCCCAACTTCCCCACGGCCCTGGTTCCAGCACCGCCTGTTGCCGCAGGCCGATCCGCAACCGCTCCCGGGCCCCGGCCTCATACCAATACCAGATCTGCCCGCCGTAAAATAACGCCGATCCATTCGCCGCGATATAAGAGCCTTCCCACGTGGCCGGATCGGGCGAAAGCACTTTGCCCGTATCGCGCCACTGAATCCCATCCGCGGATTCAGCCACGCGGGTGTGCCAGGTCTTACCGTCGAACATCGAGTAGTAGTTGGTAAATCCGCTGCCCGCGCGAAATACCGAGGGATTGAGCAAATCGTTCGCGCTCCCGCGCTCCATCACCGGCGCGGGCCGCTCTTCGAATGCAAACGTGGTCTTCGGATCGCCCCCCGCCACCGCCGGCAGCGCAAAATCCGCGTACCGCCCGCACGCGGAAAGCGCCAGCAGAGCCGTGAGCGTTAGAAGCCCTGGGAAAATCGCCGAGATCGCCGGGTTGACAGACGAAAGCGTCTGTCCCACTTTGGTCCGCGAGGGCCTGCTTGCTTGTGGGGCAGGCGCTTTCGCCTGCCAAATCCCGGCCGTCATTGCAGCGGAATCCGGAACTTGATGCCCGATCCCCGTCCCGGCCGCGATTCCAGCAGCAGGTCCGCGTTCAACGACCGCGCCCGCCGCTTCAGGCTCGCCGGGCCCAGCCGCAGCAGTTCCAGTTCTTCCAGCGAATACGTGCCGGCGAAGCTGAAACCGTGTCCGTTGTCGTCCACCGAAATCTCCAGGCCACGGTCGGTCTGCTCCACTTCCACTGCCACGCGCGTGGCCGCGGCGTGCTTCTGCACGTTGTGCAGCGCCTCGCGCAGCATCTGCAGAACTTCCAGCGTCATCTCCTGCGGCAACCCCACCGGCTTGTTGGTGCCCAGGAACGTCACCGGGATGCCGCTCTCTTTCTGGAATCCCTCCGCCGTCCGCCGCGCCGTGGCGATCAGGTTGGCGCCGTCCACATCCACCGGACGCATGCTGTGCACGAACGCGCGCAGATCCCTCACCTGCGATTGCGCCAGGGATTGCAGTTGCTTCAGGTCCTGCACACCCGCCTCGAAATCGCGATCCAGCAGCTTGCGCAGAATCTCCAGGCGCATCTGCAGACTGATGAAGCTCTGCAACGGCCCGTCGTGGAAATCCGAGGCGATCCGCTGCCGCTCTTCCTCGCTGGCCTTCTCCGCCGCCTTTTGCGCCTCGTCCAGTTGCGCCGCCAGTTCTTCCGTCCGCCGGCTCAGCCTGCGCTTGCTGACTGCGAAACCGCACGCCAGCACGCCCGCCAGCACCACCGCGGGAAGATGAACTTGTTGTTGGGGCAGGACCGCGCAGAAAATCGTGCTGCCCGCCGTGATCACTCCCACCTCCACCGGCCCGTAGAATACCAGCGCTTCCGTCAGCAGGTAGAGGAAAAACACCGACTCCAGCCACAACAGCCGTGGGCTCCCGAAATAAGCCACAATCAGGAAGTAGAGCGTGTCCGCAAACAGCGCCAGCAGGCCCAGCATCCCGCTCCGCGCTTTGCCGCGCAACTCCGCCAGGATACTCGCCACCAGGAACACTCCCAGTAGCGCTATAAACGGCAGGTTGCGCCCGGTGTCGACGCTCGCTATGAGCAGCGCGACGGCTGCCAGCAGGACGCGAGCCCTGGAGAGGTACCGCGGCCATTGGAATTCCTCGGAAAACATCAGTCGGTCATTTCCTGTACAAGTACAGCGTGTGACTTCTCCCTTCGCCGTCGTCGGCGACGTTCTCCACCTTGTCCGGCGTCCAGTTCTTGAATTCGAAATCGTGCGCCACCACCCGGGCGCCTTTCTTCAACTGCTGATCGAGCATCGGCTGAACTTTGTCGATGAAGCCCGGCAGCAAATAAACCGTGATCAGGTCCGCGGAACTGTAGTTCTGCTTCAGCAGATCCCCGTTGACGATATGCGCGTTCTTTTCCAGGTGCAGTTTCAGGATCTTGTCGGTGCTCAGCTTGCACAGATCCTTGTCCAGTTCCACCCCGACCGCGTCCGCATGGAACTTCTGCGCCGCCATGATCACGATGCGCCCGTCGCCCGACCCGAGATCGTACACCTTCTCCCCAGCCTTCAGGCTGCCGAGCTGCAGCATCTTCTCTACGATGGTTTCCGGAGTCGGGTAGTATGGCGCCAGCTTCTCGGCGCCGCCCGTCTGTGCCGACGCTACTCCCCATAGGAGCATCACCAGCAAACTCAGTTTAAGCATCACCGTAATTCGAATTTACCACTTCCCAGCCTTTTCCACTCAATTGTTCAAAACCCTGTGGAAAAGCCGCCCCGGATGCGTCCAATCGTACGTTCTGTAACGGGTTTGTCACGCTCTGCACAGCAATTCAGCAAATGGGCCTACACCCAGACCTTTTCGAGCGGCTCGCTCCGCTTGCACATTTCGCACTGCGCACTGTCGGTGTAGTAACTGGCCCGGTCCAACTTCGCCAGGTAGTACAGCGGCAGCGATCCGAAGTTGAGAGTTTTGGGCGTCGGCTGGTAGATAATCACCGCCAGACCCACCACCACCGCCCCGCGCGATTCCAGAAGCTGCTTCAGTTCGGCCAGCTTCTGTCCGGTGCGCAGAATGTCGTCGACGATCACCACCTGCTCGCCTTTCTCCGGCTCCAGGAATTGGCGGAAGTGCAGTGGTTCTCGCTCGGGGTCCCGTTCGGCCCAGTAGACCTGCCGGCAGCGCAGCGACTCGCACACTCCGTAGGCCACCGGCAATCCGCCCGTCATCGGCGTGACGATCGAAAGGTCCCTCACCCCGGCGCGGATTTCCGGGTTGGCGCGCAGCAGGCGGCTCAATCCCACCGAGAGCATCCGTTGATGCTGGTAGTAGCGTAGCGCCAGCGGCACTTGGAGATACTCGTTGGAATGCATCCCCGTGGGGTATTCGTAGTGACCGTCGCGCAGCGCTCCCGTCTCTCGCAACACGGCGACGACCTCGTCTTGGGTCGGAATCAGGTGCATAATCTAATCTGCTTTCAGTTCGCTCCATGGCCCATCGGAACGCGCCGGATGGCGTGCAACAGAGCTTCCCATCGATCGCCCGGGGCCAACTATCAATGTACTGCATCCACAAAGCTCAATGCTCGATCGCGGTCGGGCTCGTCAGGTAGACAATGTGGTGCGCAGTTTCTACGCAACTGATGCGCGGTGGACCGCGCGGTCTCAGCCGGCAGTCGTAACTTCGATGGCATCCCATCCGATGACCAAGCGCCACGCCATCGACCTCGGGGACATGCGTTGTGCCGCTCAATGCTGTATGGTGATCAACGTCCCCGGCTGGGAGGTCACGCCGTTGTAGGTTGTCGCGATTGGCTGGTCCCCATTCGCAACCGATGCCGGTACTACCACGTTAAATTGAAACAGGCCCGGTGCTCCGTTGATGCCTGCAAACGTAACGGTGGCCGTGATCCCGCCGATCGTAACGGCAGGCAGCGGGGCGAGCGTTCCGGTTTGCCCGGACGTGCCGCTGACCACCGCCGGGGAAACCGGTCCGAAACCGTTGGCGTAAAGCACCACGGTCTCGCCCGGCTTGGCTGGCGTGGTGTAGCCGGGGTACAGACTGGCCGGACCAACCAGGCTGTAGTCGGCGCCGTGTTGCGCGAGCACGTACGGCCCTCCGTTGATCACGAAAAACGAGGGTGAAACCGGTTGTGCCTGAGCCGTGTACGCCGCGGTGGTGGATCCCTTATTGTTCACTACGACCTGCACCGCGCCGGTCATCGCATCGGGAGGAGCAAGAATGTTCACCTGCGTGGGGCTGATGTAGTACACGTAGGCCGCTTTTCCGTTCACCGTGGCGCTGACGCCGTCGAGCTGCGTTGGCATCTGGCTCTTCACAAAATCCGAGGCCTGCCAGATGCGCGTATCGCCCGCCGGGGCAAGGTTCGCTCCTTTGATCTCCACCCAGGTATTCGGCGCAATGGCTGCCGATTCCCCTTCAGCGTTCGCTGTCAGCCCGATCACCGGCGCACTTTGGCCCGCGTTCTGAATCGTGGTCTTCATAATCACTGGGACATACGGGTTCCAGGTGGACAGCGTGTAATAGAAGGTGGAAGTGCCGTGCGCCGCGTCGCCGGTAGTGAAGCGTGAGATGAAGTACGGTCCGTAAGCGCCGCCCTCGATGTCCTCACGGCCGGGGTCGCCTGCCTGATCGCAAGCCGGACTGCTGGCCGTAACGGCGCGGTGAATGAAGTGGCAAAGTCCCCGGTCCCGCTGGCTGTTGAAGATGGTCTGCGGAGCGCCCCAGGATCCCCAGGGCTGTTGCGCGAACCGCATGTAGATCCCACTCGGGTTTGCCGGTGTCTTGTCGGTGCAGTTATAGAGCATCACCCAGCGCTGGACGAACGTGTTGTAGTCGACGCCCAGCTCGCCGGTGCAGTTGTTGGGCGTGGGGGGCGTGCCGTCGACATCCTGGAACAACTGAACCGCGTCTAATTCGGCGGCGGACCAGTTGGGCGTGACGGCGCCCTTGGCCAGTCCGGTGAAGTATTGCATGCCACCCGGCTGGGCCATGCTCGAGGCCAGCTTGCGCGCCAGGAACACGGAGCTATTACGGTAGCCCGTGCCGCCCTGGGATCCCCAGAAATAGAGGTAGCCGTCGGTCCCACTGACGATGGCGGCGTTGATGAACTTGGCGCCGTTGCAGAGGGAGCACTGCGGGGCGGAGAAATCATACAGATAGTGGTAGGTGTTGCCGTCGTCATCGGAGACGGCCAGCACGGAGCGTGTGGAAAAGCCCGGCTCGCCGGGCGCGCCCGTCTGCTTATTGTCGTCCGTCGCAAAAATCGCGAACATCCTCCCGGCTACGTCGATGCCCGCGATGGGTATCTCGAAACTTCTGAGCGTGATGGCGGGCTGGCCTTGCGCGTTCAGCACCACTGGGTTCTGGTAGGCGCCGATCGAGTCGCGGACGAAGTCGAGCTTGAGGCACTGCTCGATGTTGGCGCCGGACGTGAATCCGATGGCGTCATTGTCCGAGGGCGTTCTGGGCGGATTGCTCTGGGCGTTGGGCTTGCCGTTGAAGGTAGTGGTCGGGTTCGAGTCGCCGAAGAGGAACCACAACTTGCCGTTGTGCTCGAGGGAGGAGCCCAGGTCGTTTCCAGACAATCCGTAATTCGTCTCCGTCTGGCTAGCGGCCGGTTGCCCGGTCTCATGATCCAGTTCGCCGATGAGCTGGCAAACTTTTTGCGATGACCCCGGCACCCAGACGGGATCAATCGACTGTGCCATGGCGGCCATGGGGAACAGAATCGCCACCAGAACCAGCCTGAACCCGCTCGCTGGACAATTCGCCCTCTGAGAACCCATTAGGAGAATTGTACAGAGGACCCGCCCGCCGCGGACCCCTCAACACTACTAGTGGTCTGCGTCACACAGAATGACCAACACGTCACCGAGGCGGCCCCCTGCGCGCTACACCGCGGAGCGGGCATAATGCCGGTTAGCGCCTGTCAGCAAATGACCAGTCCATCTGCAATATCGATGACCGGCTGGCTTGGTGCCTTTCCGCGGCCGCTCACTCGCGCGTGCCTTTCCGCAATCCATCGCCCAGGCTAATGGCCCCGATGCGAGCCGCGACCGTAAGGGAGCGGTGCCCGTCCCGCGAACCTTTCCTCGCGGTCACGGGACCGGTCCCGAGGGCGCGGCCTGCTTGTCCGGCCGCTGGCTTGCGCCGCCGGAGTTTCAATTATGAACGGTGATCAGGGTCCCCGGCCGCGTGGTTAAGCCGCCGTAGGTTGCCGTGATGGGCTGGTCGCCGTTGGCGAGGGAAGCCGGCACCACGACGTTGAACTGGAACTCGCCCGGGCCCACCAGGCCGGCGAAGAACACCGTGGCGGCATCCGTCGCGGTGGCGTCGGCATTTCCGGAGCCGGTGCCGCTGCGATTGAGGCCGCGGAGCAGCACGGGATTGTTGGAGTCGTCCAGGATGTTGCCTTCCGCGGAGACGTGCAACGGACGAAGCGGCTGAGCATCGAGATGCGGGGCGAGTAGCAGCGGGAGCAGCAGAACCAGCTTCATTGCATCGTCACCCACATCGGACTCACCCAAACGATCTGCCCCGTGACCTGCCCCGTCAGCGGCGTCTCGACACCGCGCACATAGTAGTAACTGGTCTTGCCCTTTACCGCGGCTGTATCCTGCCAGGTGAAGGAGATCACCCGATCGCCTTTGGTCGAATAAGCCACATTGCCGTCCTTGACCACCACCACACTGTCGAAGCTATTGGTGCCGAAAAGACGCACGGTGAACACCGGCGGCGTGCTGGTGGTGAAAGATTCGCCCATGAAATGCGTGCCGCTGCGGAAATCCGCCAGGATGTTGTCGGTGGAGCCGTACAGGTGGCGCGCGTGCAGGGCCGTCATGATGGCGGCGCGGGTCGGGGAGGTCACCCAGATGTTGGTATAGGAGATGTGTGTGGAGACGTGGTCGCTGGAGGCCTCGAACCCAAGCTGGTAGCCCAGGCCCAGCGCGTTCGACACGTAACCGGCGGCCTCGAAGGCGGCGATCGAATCGGAAGCGGTGTTGGCTCGGGGCGCGCCGGGCATCTCGTAATCCTGGCGGGCGCCCTGATAGATTTCCACAAATGGTTCGACCACCGGATCGTGGTTGCGCCAGTCCGTCCCTGCGTCCGTAGCACTCGTATGTGGGGCGGAAATAGCGTTGAAGAAATGCAGATACGCATACAGCATGGTAGTGTCGGGCGCGGGCGGGCCCGGCGTGCTCGACGTAACCGCCGATATGGGAAGGCGGGGTAGTGGACGAACCCCGCGCTGCGCGAAGAGCACGTTGCGGTGTCCCTCCGGATAGGCGACGCTGCGCTCAAAGTAGAACATCGGCACGAACTTGGAGCCCAGCGTGTAGGCATCCGTGAACTTCTGAACGATCCACCATGAGTATTCGCGGCCGGATCCGTCATCGTGATCGCAGCACCCCACCCAGCCAAGCGACGCCGCATCGATGAAATAGCGGTAGCTGTCGATCAGGGGACCATCGCGTTGGCCGTCAAAGGAGATCTCCGTGTGGCGGTGGAAATCCCCCCGCACAAGCTGGTACTGTTGGCCGTTGACCGTGGGATGGTAGCTCCGATCCAGCGCCACTGACGCGGCCTCGGCGGCGACCGAAGGATCCGGCGTCGCGGGCGTCACCGGCGCCAGTTTCTGCAACTGCGGCGACTGCTGGGTCCGCGTGACGGAGAGGTCCAGCGCGTAAATATCGGAGTTGGCGCTGTCCGCCTGCGGCGTCCCATTCGGCAGCGGCGTCAGCCGGTGGTCCATCGAGTGCGCGATCAACAGGTGCCCGGGACCCTGGGGAAGGATCGCGGGGCGGCTGTCACTGAGCGTGTCCGTACTCGCCAGCACACCCGGCCCGTGCCACTGGCTGCCGTCAAAGTACACCATCGCCGAGACCCAGATCGAGCCGATCGTAGGGCCCGTGGCCTGGCTGGTGGAAAGCCCGTCGCCCGCGGGCTCGCGGAATAAGAGGTACACCGTGCCATCGGAATCCGTGGCCAGGTGCGGGAAACTGTTCTTGGGCCCGTCCTGCCTGATCGAAAGCCCCAGGTCCGCGTTCGGTTTGCGGTTCAGCGCGAGATTGGGGTCGGGCTGAGGACCGTAAGGGCCCGATATCGACGGCAGGAACAGTTGGGCCGCGGGCGCGCCCGGCAGCGCCGTGGCGACATCGTTGGTGGTGGAGTAAAGATCGCTCCCCACCAGACATCGAACCTGAACCGTATGGTTGTGATAGAGAGCGATTCCGGTGGTGTCGTACAGACCGTAATCCTTGCCCCAGTCGGGTCCGGAGACCTCGTAGGCGATCCATAAGCGGTTCTGCGGGTCGTAGGCGATGGAACTGCGAGCCTCGAAGTTCAGCGTTGCGGCGATCGGGATCGGCGCATCCATCCCCACGTGGTCCGTGAACTGGACCCGGCGGAGGTAGACGTCGTAATCGCCTTTATCGTAGGTATCCCAGGAAATGGCCACTTCGCCGTTTGCGGCCGTGGCGATGGCAGGGTCCCAGTCGCTGGCCGGTGAGGTGGAAACGATGGTCTCCGGCCAGAACGTGTCGCCGTTCTGAACGCTGGCCAGAACTTCGAGATTGTTGTTGCGGAATCCCTGCCATGCCACCCAAACCCGGCCCGCTGCGTCGGTGGCGGCCACGGGGAAGAGATCGGTTCCAGGATCAGTGGTGAGGCGGATCTCCGCCGACATGACGCCATCGGCGCGCGTGTAGCGGGCGTAAATATCGGAGTTACCGGCCCGCCGCGCGGAATAAAGAATCCAGGCGCGCCCCTGGCCGTCAATCGCAACCGCGTTGCGCATCATGTCCTCGCCGGCGCCTGTGACCGGGAACGGGCCGATCCAGACGCGCTGCGATTTGGAGTAGTGCATCAGGAAGACCTGATCGCCGCCGGCGGCGCGGGCGAAGGAAGTGAAATCGGTGATGGTTTGCTTGACGTTCTGGGCCAGGGCCTGGGAGCGGTCCCCGTGAACGAATTCGGTGTAGACCAGGTACACGTCATCGCCGGACTGAGCCATGGCCGGGAAATCCTCTTCCTCATTCGAGGTGGTCAACTGCAGCCCCGTGGCCGTCTGCGCCACCAGCGCGCTGCCTTTCAGAAACGACTTGCTGGCGCCAAAGGGGACGTCCGTTGAGGAGAAGCTGAAGTTTCCCTGTGCCGTTTTGACGTCGAAGCTGACGGGACCACTGGCTGCCGAGATGGTGACGATGACGCCGTTCTCCTGCAGCGGCCCGGATGATGCCGAGGGACCCGCGGGAGACTCCCGGGTGGACAGCTTCCAGCCCGTGGTCCCCGTGACCGCGTCCGTATCCGAGAATCGCCAGCCTCGCAGATTCAGGATGGCGGCTCCGGTAGCGGCAATCGTGCCATCCCACGTCGTCCCCGTCGTATCGCCGACGCCCAGGATCACCAGATACGACTGCGCCGCCGGAGATGTCAGCGAAGCGGCCAGGGGAGTGACGGTGGGATAAAGCAGGCGTTTCCCAACGAAGATGCCGAAAGCCGCGGCTACCGCGATCAGGACTATCGCCCGAGTCCGCATGCGCATGTTCGATCTCCTCCTTGAACCAATCCCCCTCCGGGATGCATAGACAGAATTGTACAGAGTCGCCGCTTGCCGCGCACCCCTCAACATTACCAGTGGTCTCGGTCACTCAGAGTGACCAATATGTCCCGAGGTATCCGTCCCCGCACAGCACCGTGGAGCGGGCCTCCGGCCCGCAACGCCGACGTAATGTCGGCGACGGCGAGTGAAAACGGGACCTTCGTTGACGATCAGGATTTCGGCTGCAGACCACCAGTCACCGGCGTGAGGCGGTCCGGTTGGCCGCGCCGGACGCCCCCGTCCGCCTGGTTCTTGCCTTCGACCCTGCTCTACCTCACCAGTCGCTGTCTCAGCGCCTTCGCTACCGCCTCCGACTTGGAGTGCACCTGGAGCTTTCCGTATATATTCTGCATGTGGAAGTTGATGGTGCTGAAACTCACACCCAGCTCGCCCGCCGCGCTCTGATAATTGTGGCCCTCCACCAGCAGTTTCAGCAGTCGCAGTTCATGCGGCGTCAAGTCGTACTCCACGCGCTCGGGAGGGCGAATCTCGCGGAACAGCCGCAGCACGCGCCGCGCCACCTCCGGCGACATCGGCGCGCCGCCTCGCAACACTTCCCCCAGGCACTCCAGCAGCTTGTTGGGCGGGGTCTTCTTGAGCAGATAGCCGCTCGCTCCGGCGCACAAAGCCTCAAAGATCCGCTCATCGTCCTCGTAGACAGTGAGCATCAGCAGCGCCACCCCGGGATACTTTTCGCGCAGACGCGAGAGGCCGTCGATGCCCGACATGCCGGGCAGCCCGATGTCTACCAGGGCGACATCCGGGACCGGGCTCCAGGCGTGCGCCAGCGCATCCTCCATGGACCGGAACGAAAGATTGCAGCGGTAGCCAGCCGTGCCGTTGATGAGCGTGCCCAGACCGTCGCGAATGCGGCGGTCGTCTTCGATGATCGCCACCTTGATCGGTCCGCCATTTTCCCGCGTCTTCGCTGATCCGTCGATTCCCAAGCTACCAGCCTACCGGAAAAGCCCGGTCGTTCTGCCCCTCAATAGTGATAGTGTTCTGACCGCCAGGAGTCGCTCCATCGGCCGGCGACGCTCTCTTACATTACGGTCGCGGCTCTGATCCAGCCCTTAATGCTGAACCGGCAGCACCACCGCCCCCTGCGGATTCGAATCGATGGATGCGGGCGACGATACTCCATTCAGTGAAATGGTCAGCGGATAATTCCCTGCCGGCAAACTCGAGAACTGCTGCGGCACCGTGAAATTGATCTGGAATTCCCCGACGGCCACCAAGCCCGCAAAATCCGCCGGCACAGTCACGGCTCCGATGGTCACGGTGACCCCGCTGACAGTTTGCAGACTCACCAGCACGCCGGCGGGAGAAGGCACCAGGCCGGTAGCAAAGAGCTGGATTACGTCTCCCGGCCTGGCGTTACGGAACGCCGGACCAATCGAAGGATCTCCCACCCGCTTCCCGTCCAGAAACACGCCCCCCGCGTAATTGATTCCATTCTCAATCACCGGGAAAATACCGGGAGAATTTGTCGCGGCCGCCACCGTTACGATATTGCTTCCCACACCACTGTTGAACACTTGAACCGTAGCGTTGCCGGCGACTCCGGCCGGCACCTGGAAATTTACCTGGTCCGGCGAGATGTAGTAGATCGCCGCCGCCAATCCGTTCACCTTCACGGCGACACCGTTCAAACTCGTTGGGAGATCGTTGCCGAGCCCCACAAAATCGGCAGTTCCCCAAATGCGTGTCGTACCGCCAAAATTGAAGCCCCTCGCCTGCGCCCATGAGCCCGGCACCAGGCCTCCCGAAATATAGGTCGCGCCATTTTCCACCGCGGCCGGCGTCAGCAACGGCCCCGGCGGCGCCGTCGAGAGCGTGATCGTCACGCTCTCAAAGATCTGCGTGGTGTAGTCGGGAAAGGAGCCGGTGGGAAAACTGCTGAAGTAGATGCGTGGCGCGGGTCCGCCGATGGTGGGGTCGCCGGTTTCGCCCATCAGGGCCGGATAATACAGCGTGCGGCCCGGCTCGTTATACGTGGGGCCGATGGCTGACGACCAATGGATCAGATCGCTGGATGCCCGCAGATAGACGCCGGCTGAGGTCTGAACCACCGCCAGGTACACATTGAAGGCGCTGTCGTAGATCACTTCACCCGCATCCGGCCCGTCGGTCCACAGGGGCGCGTACTTCCCGGCGGTGCCCGAAAGATCGGGTGTGGCGCTGGTCGCTGGCTCGGTCCACGGATTCGGCGAGGCGCCGTCGTACTTGTAGAACACTTTCGCCACCTGGTTGGGATCGCCGGAAAACGCGGCGGCAATTAGATCCGAGTATTTGGCGCGCGCCACACCCGCGCAGGTGTTCGCCGCGCAGTAACCCGGCGATCCCGGCACCAGGTCCGCAAAGAAAAGGTAGAAGTACGCCGCAGTCGGGTCGGCGGGCGGGTTATCGAGATGATTGCCGCTTGCATCGGCCACAATCAGCGATCCATACCCCACGTGCATGTTCTGGCCGCCGCCTGTGTAGACCGAAAGCGGCTGGCTCGGCTGCATGATCTGTCCCACCACCTGGAAGGTCTTGCCGTTGTCGGTGGATACCGCGAGGCCAATCCCCGAATAGAAGCACGGCACGGTGGTGCCGCCGGAGACGGCGCACTCGTGATTCGTGGTGGCCGGATTCTGCCAGTGGTATTCGCCGTGAAACGGCATCAGGTATCCGCTTTTGCCGCCGCTCGCGAACTTGAGTACCTGGCCGCCGCCGGCATAGTCCCGGTCAAATACCCAGCCGGACGGACCATCGCCGGGGCCAAACAGTTTCTTGCAGCCATTGCTTCCGGCTACATGATCGAGCGTGCCGGTGAACGTGTAGGTTCCGTTGGTACCCGGTGTTCCCGCGCACGACGCCGCCGAGCCTGCCGTGCCATAGAACGTGTAATTGTTACCGATCCCCGGGATAGCTCCGAACTGGCCGTCCGACGGACCCCACTGAAACCCATAGCCGGCCAGTTGGGCATGTGTCGCGAAAGTGACCGGCGACCCGAGTGTGTAGCTGAGAACCGGTACCGCCGCCGAGGCCGCCGCAGCCCACAACGGCAGCACGCTCGCCCACCGCAGCATCCTGATGTACCCCATGTTACCAGCCTACCGGAAACGCCCGGTCATTCTGCCCCTCAATACTGATAGGCTTCTTGCCGGCTCCAGCCGCACGGTCATGCGCAGCGTCGTCCCCTGGCCCAGCACGGACTGCCATTCCACTTCGGCGCCCAAAGCAGCGGCGCGCTTTCGGATGTTGGTCAGTCCGTGGCCGTCGCTCCCGGCGCTCGCGTCGAATCCCCTGCCGTTGTCGCGCAAGCGCAAAACCATGCCATCTCCGGTGCGATCCAGTTCCACTTCCACGCGGCTCGCGCCCGAATGCCGCGCGATATTGTGGGTTCCCTCTTTGAAGATCAGGTAGATCTGCCGCCGGACATTCGCTCCGATCCGCAAGTCGCGATCGGCCACCGACGAGCGAAACTCGAGCGCCATCCCTTGCGCGCCCAGCAGGTCGGTCGCGAAACGCCGCATGCGGTACACCAGGTTGCTGAGCCGGTCGTGGTCGGGATTGATGGCCCACACGATGTCACTCATGGAATCGACCAGCTCGCGCGAGATTCCCGCGATCTCCGAAAGCGATGGCCCATGGCGCGCCTCCTTGCCCGCTTCCCGCTGCGCCACCTCGCTCAGAATCGCGATCTGCGAAAGACTCGCTCCGATATCGTCATGCAGGTCCGTGGCGATGCGCGTCCTCACGTTGGCCACCGCCAGCAACTGCGCCAGCCGGTAGCGGTACAGCGCGTACATAAGCAGCGCCATCACCGTCCCGCAGGCCAGCAGGAACCACCACGAGCGCCACACCGGCGGCAGAATGGTGAATACCACGCTCGCCGGTTGTGGGCTGGCGATGCCGTCGCCCGCCATCGCGCGCACCAGGAAACGGTAACTCCCCGCCGCCAGCCTGGCGTAAATGACCGTGCGCTGGTCGGTGGGCGCGCTCCAATCGCTATCCGCGCCTTCCAGCATGTATTGATAACGAAGCGCTCCGCCCGGCAGGAAACCCAGCCCCACGTAGTCCACGCGCAGCGGGTTTTGCGGGAATCGCAACCCGGAGACGGTGGACTGTCCCAGATCGGAGATGGCCTGTGCCACGCCTCCCACGCTCACACCGGTAACCAGCACCGGGGGTGGAGACTGCGGGCGGTCCACCGTGGGAACAAGCTGCGAGAGGCCCAATGGCGTGCTGAACCACAAGCTCCCCTGCCGGTCCCGGAATGCCAGATCCAGTTCGCCCGGAGCCACGCCGTCCGCGGTGGTGTAATGCTGGATGCGGCCCAGGCCCGGTAGCGCCGGCGGTGCCGCCGCCGGTTCTCCGCTCCCTTCGGGCTGCGGGTCGAACCGGTCGATGCCGCGCCCGGTGGCGGCATAAATGCGTCCCCAGCGGTCTTCGGTAAGCGCGCCGACATCGCTGCTGGAGAGGCCTTGCGCCGTGCCGTAGACAACCAGGTGCGGCCGGTCCCCGGTGGGATCGTCGATCCGGATCAGGCCCCGCGTGCTCCCCACCCAGAGCCGCCCCGCCGAATCGGCGAGGAGCGCCCGCGGACCGCCGGAGATTCCATCGCGGTCTCCGAATACCGTGAACCGGCCCTGGCGGTAACGCGCCACTCCGCCGTGGTACAGGGCTACCCAGACGTTGCCCGCGCGGTCCTCGGCAAAGGCACTCGGAACCGGGTGCGCGGGCAACCCGTCTGCCTGGGAGAAAGCATGCACGCGCCCGGTGTCCCGGTCCCAAAATGCCAGGCCATCTTCGTTTCCCAGACCAATGGTTCCAATCCAGATGCCGTTGCGCGAGTCTGCGAACACCGCGAAGATATCGTCGCCGGGGAGTCCATCGTGCTTCGTGTAGATGGCCCTCGGACGCGCGCCCGCCAGCCGTTCCACGCCATCCTGGCGGGCAAACCGGCAGAGTCCCTGGCCGGTCGGGATCCACCATTCCCCGGCCTCGTCCTGCACCAGCATCTGTCCCCGGCCCCATCCAAAATACGTGATCTGGCTCGGCCAGGCCGGCCGGATGGGAACGAACCTTCGGCCGTCGAACTTGCCAATTCGCAGGCCATCTTTCGTTGCGTACAGGATGCACATTTCGCCCAGCCGGCTTTCCGTGAGCGACGACACCCAGGGAGCTCCGTCGGTTTCCGTGTAGGTGGTGAACCCGTTGCGAGCCATCTTCATCGCGCCCGAGCCGAACGTGCCGATCCAGAGGTTCCCATCGCGGTCTTCGGCCAGCGCGCCCACGGCCTGGCGCTCAGCCCCTGCGCCGCCGTGTACCCCTGGAACTCGCGCCCGTCCACTGGCTGCCTGGGAGTCCATTCGGCGAGTCCTTCGACGGTGCCCACCCACAACTTTCCGTCCGACGTTTCGAGTAGCGATTCGATGCGCGCACCGGGAAGGCCGTCTTTCGTCCCGTACACCCGCATGCGCGCCGACGCGGCGTCCATGTGCACCAGACCGAGCCGCGTCCCTACCCACATTCCGCCTTCATGGTCTTCCCGCAGTGCCATGATGGAAGTATTCGGCAGGCCGTCGGCGGCGGTGTATGCTCGCGTGGTCCCGTCCGGATTGCGGCGGTTGAGTCCATTCGGCGAGCCGATCCATACCGTTCCCCGCCGGTCAATCGCGAGCGCAGTCACGTACGGGTCGGCCATCGGCACGGTGATGCGGCGAAACGCGGTGTCCTTGGGGCCCAGGTAAAAAACACCTTCGCCCGTGGAGGTGCCGCACCAGATTCCACCAGCGCCGTCTTCCCGCACTGTGACCGGCACCGGTTTGCCCTGGCCGCCCAGCGGATAACGATGGAATCGGGCTGCGCCGGCGCCCCTCGGGTCGAACCGGGCGAGCCCGTCGGTTGTCGAGATCCAATAGTCGCCCTCACGCGTCTCGAGAAAGTCGGTGACCAAATTGCCGGGCAGCCCCTGCTCGGTATGGTAATTGGTGAACTGGTATCCGTCGAAGCGCGAAAGTCCCTCGGCCGTGCAGAACCAGAGAAAACCGTGCGAGTCCTGAACGATGCAGAGAATGTGGTCCCGCGCCAGCCCATCGGCCGTGGTGTAGGTCTTGATGGGCAGGCGCTTCGCCTGAAGGAGCGAAGCCACCAGAAGCGACGCAGCTAGCCAGACCGGGAGGCGCCTCACTGCCGATCTATTCTAATACCTATTTCAGTTCGCTCCGTGGCCCGTCAGCACGCGCGGGATGGTGCGCAGCAGGATCTTCCAATCGAGCGCCAGGGACCAGTTGTCGATGTATTGCATATCCATCTTCATCCAGGTCTCGAAATCCACCTGGTCGCGCCCGGAAATCGCCCACAGGCAGGTCAGGCCCGGACGCATCCGCAGCCGCCGCCGCTGCCATCGCTGATATTGATCCACCTCGCTCTGCACGGCCGGCCGCGGACCCACCAGCGACATATCGCCCCGCAGCACGTTCCACAACTGCGGCCATTCGTCGATCGAGAACTTGCGCAGGTACCGCCCCAGCGCCGTCAGCCGCGGATCGTGTGGAATCTTGAACACGATCTCGTCGCGCGTGTTCAGGTGCGCCAGGCCCAGCTTCAGATCCTCCGCGTTTTCCACCATGGAGCGGAACTTGTAGAACAGGAACCGCCGCCCGTTCAGCCCGCACCGCACCTGCCGGAAGATCGCGGGCCCCGGCGACGTCAGCCGGATCACCAGCACAATCGCCGCCATCACCGGCGCCAGCACCACCAGGCCCGCCGCCGCGATCACCACGTCCGTGGAGCGCTTTACCAGCAGCCGGATTTCATCGTAGGGCGCCGCCGAAAACGTCAGCAGCGGAATGGTTCCGAACCGGTCGAGCGAAACCGTGCTGTTGACGTGCGGGAAAAAATCCACCGCCACGCGCGTGCGCACTCCCTCTTCATCGCACAACAAAAAGATCTCTTCCAGATCGGCCAGGCTTTCGCTTCCCACCGCGAAGACCACTTCATCCACCACGTGCTGCCGCAGAATCGACGGCAACTCCCAAATCGGCCGCACCGGATGCACCGCGCCCAGGGCGATCTCTCCCGGCGCCGCGCCCGTCTGTTCGTTCAAAAACCCGCGCAGCCGTATGCCATACACGGCCGATTCCTCGAGCAGCCGTCCGATCCGCAGCGCCCGCTCGCCCGTTCCCACTACCATGACGTAGTGTGGCGCCGCGAACTCCCGCCGGATGACTCCCACCACCCGTCCCGCCGTCAGCCGGAAGAGCAGCAGCAGCACCCAGGCATACGCCAAAAACAGCATCAGGAACGGGCGGCTGAGTTCCATGCGCAAGACATACTCGAAGACCACCAGGCAGACCGCGCCGTAAAGGCATTGCCGGAAGGAATCCCGCAGGATGATGCGCGGATGTCCGGAATCGAGCTTTTCGTACACCTCCAGCCACAGCCCGATGGCAACCCATGCCACCAAAGAGAAGCCGAGCACGAGCGCTTTCTGTTCGATACTCAGGGAGAATGGATGTTCGAGTGGCAGCCGGGCGCGCGTCAGGTACGCCGCCTCAAATGCCGCCGTGGTCAGGATGAGATCCGATAGCCCAAACAAAACACGGGCTTTACGTTGGCGAGAGAACATCCGAGTTCAGCATAGCATGGTGAACCCAATCCGAGCCGCGACCGTCAGGGAGCGTTTGCCGCGGACGTTTAATTAGAGTTCGTGAGACTCGAACACGCTCATGGCATCACCCCGCTCGCCGCCAACCAATCAGAGCCGCGACCGACCCCAACCTGGGCCGGTTTTCCCGAAAGGGGCTATAGCCCCCGTCGAACCCGCCGATATGGATATCTGAAGGCGCCTGTGCCGTTGCGGTACAGGCTGGTGAAACCAATGAACGGTAATACCAGTCGGGCGGTGCGTCTCCGCCAACTCGCACTGCCGGCAATCCTGCTTTTCCAGGGCGTGAATCTGGCATACGCAACCACTCCGGATCTTGCTTTTTCTCCCGCGGCCATCGACTTCAAGTACACCATAGGCAACGCTTTGCCCGCCGCGCAAACCCTGCAGATCAAGAGCACCGGAACCGCGCTCACCTTCACGATTCCGCAGATCGCGTCGCCCTGGGTGAGCCTGTCGGCCTATTCCGGTACGACTCCGGCGAGTATCAAGGTTTATGTCAACCCCACGTCCCTGCCATCGGGGGCGCAGCAAGCCACCATCACGGTGAATGCGCCGCAGGCCAACACAACCACGCAGACCTACATCGTCACCCTGGAAGTGAGCGACCCGCCGCCGACGCTGGTGCCCAACACCACCACCTTGGCATTTATGTACGCCACCGATCAGGCAAACTTTCCGGCTGCTCAGCCCCTGGTGCTCACTAGCACGGGGGCGGCCATATCGGTCGCTATCGCGGTCTCGGGAGGCACGTGGCTCTCGGCGCAGTACAGCGGCAGCATTTCGATTGTGGGGATTCCCTCGACGATCGACGTGAACGTGAACCCGACGGGACTCTCCCCAGGTAGTTACTCGGGAACCATCAAATTCACGCCGGCCAATACGGCCATCGCCGCCGTCACCGTGGCGGTCACTTTGAGCGTCAACGCGGGGACGCCCGTCGTAACCGGCCTGTGGCCACCCGGCGCCCTGATCAATTCGCCGAACATGGTGGTTACGGTCAGCGGGTCGAATTTCTTTAGCACCTCCACCGCTGCCATCGGAGCGGTCAAGCTGCCGGCGCCCAATGTACTTAGCTCGACTGCCATGCTGGTCACCATTCCGGCCACTCAGATGACCGCCGCCGGCAACTTGCCCCTCACCATCACCACTCCCACGGCGGCTGCGGCCTCCGCCACCACGGCGTCTTCCACATTCAAAGTCTATCTGCCGGGTCCCCAGGTAATGGCCGTCACCGATGCCGCCAGTTATGTGGCGGGCAACGTCGCTCCGGGTGAGATCGTCACAGTTTATGGGTTGGGTCTGGGGCCTTCCAACCTTGTCCCCTTAACGGTCGAGGACCCGCTTTCGACCATCCTGCCGGCCAGCGGCACAACCCAGACGTCCGTCACCATCGATGGTGTCGCCGCGCCCCTGCTCTACAGCAGCGTCGACGAGATCAGTTGCATCGTGCCCTTCACCGTCGCGGCCAAGAGCGGCAGCCAGGTGAACCTGGCCGTCACCTACAACTCGATCGCGGTGGCCAGTCCGACCAAGGTCAACGTGGTGGATGCCAATCCCGGCCTGTTCACCATGGATGCCTCGGGAACCGGCCAGGGCGCCATCCTGAATTTCAACCCGGCGACCGGCGATTACTCCATCAACAGCACCACCAACCCAGCCATCAAAGGCACCACCATTGCCGTGCTCTACCTGACGGGCTACGGCCTGACCAATTGCGTCGATATCCCGGCGAGCGGATCCACGCCAGCCAGCCATTGCAATGCCGCCGCCACCGTACTCAACCTCATCAGCGGGAATATTTCGCCTAAACTGGCGGTGGCCGTCACCATCGGCGGACTGCCGGCGCCCGGCGCGGTTGCCCAGGCGCCTCTCGGGTCCGTGCCCGGCCTCATGCAAGTGAACGTGCCGGTGCCCTCGGGCGTCAGTGCTGGAAATGCCTTGGTGGTGGTGACGCTGGGAACCGGTGGCACAGCGGTGACTACTCAGGCCAAGGTCACGATGGCCGTCAAGTAGTCTGCCCGCTCTTCCCGGCGGCGATCTTCTTTTCGAGCGCCCGCATCAGCCGCGATTCCACATCGCTCGGCAACGGGTGCGGATCCATCCCTTTGTAAACCCGGATGGTCTTCCGCGTCGTGTCGGCGATCACCCAGCAATTCGGGCACTCGGTGATATGACGCTCCAGCTTGGCCAGCACTTCCTTGTCGACGGTTTCGTCCAGGTAGTCGCTCAGTTCCTTCAGGAAGTCTTTACATGTAAGCAAAGGCGTCGTCCCCCTTGCGTTTGAAGTAGCGGGTCAACTTCTCGCGCAACTGCAAGCGGGCCCGCAGGAGCCTGCTCTTCACCGCCGGTATGGAGAGGCCCAGCGCATCCGCGGTCTCTTCGGTGGACAACTCTTCGATGTCGCGCAGCACGAATACCGAACGGTAAGGCGGTTCCAGACTCTCCACGGCCGTATCCAGAATCCCGCCGAGTTCTTCCCGCGAGAAGCGCTGCTCCGGGTCCTCATCCCAGGCCGCAACCTCGCGCACGATGGTGTCTTCGCCGGTGTCGATGGTCTCGTCGAGCGACACCGATTTGTCGGTCTTGCGGCGGCGCAGTTTCATCAGCGCCTGGTTAACCGCGATACGCACGATCCAGGTATAGAATTTGGAATTCCCCTGGAACTGGTCGAGGTGCTCGTACGCCTTCATGAAGGTTTCCTGCAGCACGTCTTCGGCGTCCTCGCGATTTTGCGTGACGTGCTGGGCCAGCCGGAAGATCTTGGCTTCGTACCGCCGCACCAGTTCCCCGAACGCCACGGTATCGCCTTGGCGGGACTGCGCCACAAGAGTCGATTCATCCACTCCGGCTTGGCTTGAAACGGGCATGGCCACCGTCACCATCATATCGCAAGCCCCTTCCGTAGCGGCTGTCTCAACGTGTTACGCTGAAATTTCCCTATGAGCAACATTGAAATTACCCTGCCCGACGGCAGCCAGCGGTCGGTGGAAGCGGGTATTCGTCCCATCGATATTGCCAGGTCGATCGGTACGCGCCTCGCGGATGCCGCCATCGTCGCCCGCCTCAACGGCGAGTTGTACGATCTCACGCGTCCCATCGAAGCCGACGCCGCTTTGCAGATCCTCACCAACAAAGATCCCGAGGCGCTCCAGGTCTACCGCCATTCCACTGCGCACCTGCTGGCGGCCGCCGTGCTCGAACTGTATCCCGAAACCAAGCTGGGAATCGGGCCGCCCATCGAGAACGGCTTTTACTACGATTTCGACCGCGCCACGCCCTTCACGCCCGAGGACCTCGAGAAGATCGAAAAGAAAATGTGGGAGATTCAGAAGCGCAATCTCCCCTACGAGCGTATCTACACCAAAAAGGAAGACGGCCTCAAAAAATACGGCGACGCCTGGATGAAATGCGAGCTCATCAGCGAGCGCGCCGGCGAGGTTTTCAGCGAGTACACCCTCGGCCCTTACTTCATCGACTTCTGCCGCGGCCCGCACGTGCCCGACACCTCCAAGCTGAAAGCCTTCAAGCTACTGTCCATCGCCGGCGCCTACTGGAAAGGCGACGAGCACAACAAGCAGTTGCAGCGAATCTACGGCACGGCCTTCTTTAGCCAGAAAGACCTGGAAGAGTACCTCAACCGTCTGGAGGAAGCCAAGCGGCGGGATCATCGGCGGCTGGGAAAAGAACTCGAACTGTTCACGGTGAATGAGGCCGTGGGTGCGGGTCTACCGCTATGGCTGCCAAAAGGCGCGACGGTGCGGCGGCTGCTGGAAGAGTACATTCTCGAGCGGGAACGGGCGGGCGGATACCAGCACGTATACACTCCCGACCTGGCGAAGGTCGAACTGTACCAGCGCTCGGGCCATTGGGCCCATTATCAGAGCAGCATGTTCCCGCCGATGGACCTGGAAACCGAGCAGATGGTCTTGCGTCCGATGAACTGCCCGCACCATATTCTGATATTCGAGTCGAAGCAGCGCAGTTACCGCGACCTGCCGGTGCGCATCGCCGAGATGGGCACGATGTACCGCTACGAGCGCTCGGGAGCCTTGAGCGGATTGAGCCGCGTGCGCGCGATGACGCTCAACGATGCTCACATCTTCTGCACGCCGGACCAGATCAAGGAAGAGTTCTCCAGCGTGATGAAGCTGGTCGAGCAGGCCTACCGCGACCTGGGCATCACGCAATACCGGTACCGCTTGTCGCTGCGCGACAAGGCCGACAAGGAAAAGTACGTCGATAACGACGCCATGTGGGAATTGGGAGAACAGGTTCTCCGCGAGGCCATGGATTCGCTCGGACTGCCCTATGTGGAGGCGCGCGGCGAGGCCGCCTTTTATGGCCCCAAGCTGGATATCCAGCTTGCCGATGTGATGGGGCACGAAGAGACCTATTCGACTGTCCAGGTGGATTTTCACCTTCCGAACCAGTTCGAGCTGAAATATGTCGGTGCGGACGGGAAGGATCACCGTCCGGTCATCATCCACCGCGCCGTTGTCAGCACCATGGAGCGCATGATCGCCTACCTGATAGAGTTGTACGCGGGAGCGTTCCCGGTATGGCTCGCCCCCGTGCAAGCCATCGTGCTGCCGATCACCGACCGCCAGACCGAATACGCGCGCGGCTTGCAGAAGCAACTGGACGCCGCCGGCATCCGCGCCACTATCGACGAGCGCAGTGAGAAAGTGAACTTCAAAATCCGCGAAGCGCAGTTGCAGAAGATCCCGTTCATGCTGGTGGTGGGCGACCGCGAGCAGCAGAACAACCAGGTGGCCGTGCGCAACCGCAAGCACGGCGACCAGGGCGTCAAGACGCTGGAAGAGTTCCTGTCCGGCATCCGCGCGCTGATTGAGTCGAGAGCCGTGGCGGAGTAAGATAGGGATAGCATGGCTGAAAACGAGAACGCTCCCGCGACGAAGAAGGATGTGGCGGTTGTTGCGAAAGATGTGGCGGCCGTTGCGAAAGATGTGGCGGCCGTTAAGAAGGATCTGGCGGCCCTCGACACCAGACTGGACGTCCGGATGGACGGTCTTTCCGAGCAGATGCGCGACATGCAGACGGAGTTGCTCAAGGCCTTTCTTCCCTGGCAAGAGCAGGTACGCATACAATTCCGCGAACTTGAGGTCAATACCGGCAACAGCGTTTCAACCGTGAAAGAGCGGATGAACATCCTGGAGCGCCGCCTCTGGGAAATCGAGAAGCGCCTGCTGATGAACCCGCCTGCGGCATAAGCGCTGCCTCAGTAGCGCTACGCCTTCCCAGGATTCCGCGCCCCGTCGCGGATCAACTTCACCAGCGCGGCCTGGTCGAGATCGCTCAGCCGTTTGAAGCGGACACAAGAGCGGCCGATCTTGGCTTTGGGCAGCGCGGCCTTGTGCCGTTCGGCCACGGAACCTTTTTCATCCTCCGCGCAAACGTATAGCGAAATATAATTCTGATTGCTCGCCACGCCGATGCGGAACCCGTCGCCTTCGCGGCCACTGGCGTATTTGTAATGCCACGGGCCGTAAGCCAGGATGCCGATGTGGATGAATGGCGCGAGCTTCGGCGCGGCCTTGCGGATCAGCGCATCGAGTGCGGCAACTTCGCTTTGGCGCGGCTCGTCGAGTTGGGCCAGGTACTCGGCGGGAGTGGACGCTTTGAGTTGGCCTTTCATATTCCCAACAGCCTATCACGGCCGGCGCGCAGGCAGAGCCGCGACCGTTAGGGAGCGTCAGTTTAGGATCGAGGTGACAGGCCGTGACGGCAAACGCTCCCTTACGGTCGCGGCTCCGATTGGGGTCCACGCCACGCCGGCGGCACAGATGGCGTAGAATCCTAAAAGGGCGATCGCTATGCTGCAACGACGGGTCTGGTTCGCCGGGTTGGCTTGCTTCCTTGCCGTATTGGCTCTGGGGTACGCGGAGTGGAAGAATTTTGCCCACTCAGATGCCGATCAGTGCTATGCCTGCAACCGGCCAATTCACGCTCACTCCCGAACGGTGGCATTCATCGACGGGCGTTCGAGACTCTTCTGCTGTCCTGCGTGCGCCCTTTCCCAACACCAGCAGATGGGCAAACCGATCAGTATCACGCAACTGACATCGTTTCTCACTGGGAAAGCGCTTTCGCCCGATAACGCATACGTTGTGAGGGCAAGCGACGTCAACATGTGCGAGCGGACAAAGGAAATTGTTGAGGACGACAAGCAGTCCGCCGGCCTGCATTACGACCGCTGCGCGCCAAGCCTCATAGCTTTTGCCCAACGGAGCGACGCTGTGCAGTTCGCCCGGGAGCACGGCGGCGAAGTGATGCCGTTCAGCCAGGCGGCAGCGGCTTTTGACAAGTAGTTTGCCGGATTGCCGGAAGTGGACGGCTCGCAGGAGCGGAACTGAACCTAAGGAAATGGTCATTTCGGAATTATTCTACATAAGACTGTTGGGAGGAGCGCATGGGTGTAATGACCGACACGGAGAAAAGCAGCCTGCTGCGAGCGGCGCCGCGACTAATGCAAATCCTGCGCGTGCTCGCCCGGCACAAGTTCCTGAGAGCCCTGCTCGGCAAGAAACATTGGCCGACGCCGAAAGCGGTACGGGAAGCCCTCGAAGAACTGGGCCTGACCTTTCTCAAATTCGGCCAAGTGCTCGCGATGCGGAGCGATCTGCTGCCGGTCGCTTACATCGATGAGTTGAGGTTGTTGCACGACCATTTGCCAGCGATGGGTATTGACGCGGTGCGCGCCACGGTCGAAGGGGAACTGGGTGCCCCGTTGACGGAGTTATTCTCGTCGTTCATCGAAACGCCGCTCGCCGCCGCCACCATCGCCCAGGTGCATGAGGCGACAATGCACGATGGGCGTCACGTGGCCGTGAAGGTGCAGCGGGCCGGCCTTGGAGCAGTCATTTCGAAGGATATCGCGGCACTGACTTACCTGGTAGCGCTGGGAGAAAAGCTCTTTCCGCATCTCCACGCACTTGACCTCCCTGTTGTGGTGCATGAATTTGCCAACACTCTAAACCGGGAAATCGACTTCACTCGCGAAGCGCGCTCCATAGTGCTCTTTCGCACGGCACTGGCGGATGTCCCTGAGCTCTGGATTCCGGATGTCGTTGCGGAGTATTCGAGAAGAACCGTGCTCACGATGGAGTACTCGGCCGGCGAACGGGTGGATCTCTACGCCAGGCTGCACCCGGAAGCGATGCCGCAGGCGATCAACACCCTGGTAAAGCTGATGCTGCAATCGATCTTCGAAGAAGGGTTGTTTCACGCCGACCCGCATCCCGGCAATGTCTTCGTTCTGCCCGACGGGCGGCTCTCTCTTCTCGATTTCGGGATGACGGGCGACCTTGACGAGCCGATGCGCGACTCGCTGATACGCCTGCTCGAAGCGGTCGTCAAAGGCGATGCGCGGGCCGCCACCGAGGCCTATCTCGAAATGGCGCCGGCCAGCGAAGAAGTCAACCGTGCGGCGCTGTTGGTGGACATCAGGGCCACGCTCTATGAAATTGACAAGGGCGGCCTGGCGAATGCTTCAATCGGGGACGCGCTCGAATCGCTGCTGCATGCCGGAACCCGGAACGGGGTACACAATCCAGGCGAGTTTTTCCTGCTAACGCGTGCTTTCGTCATCCTGGAATCCCTGGTGAGCGAACTCGCCCCGCAGCATAACTACATGGAATCGTTTCACGAAGAGATCTCACGCCTGACCGCGAAGCACTTCTCCCTGACGCGGATAAAGGAAAAGACAACCAAGCTTGCGCGCGAACTGGAGCGCTTGGTAAATGATGCGCCCGGCGACACGCGACGCATCCTCCGGCGTATCGCCGAAGGCAATCTGGGCCGGCTTCCGAGTTTGGAAGCCCTGGGAGGCCGATTAAGCCGCAATCTGGGGCGGCTCGCGGGCGCCATCGCTTTCGCTGCTCTGGTGATCGGCGGCTCGATGCTGTTGATGACTCCGGTGGGCCACTGGCAGGATACTGTCGGCAAAGCAATGCTTGTCAGCGGGATTGTCGGCATGCTGATCACCGGTATTGGGGCGTTGCGTCGCGACCATAGCCAACGCTGACGCTCCCCTTCCGACTAGCCAAGGGCTGCGCCCTTGATATCCCTGCGGGATATGGGAGTGAGAAGGCAGAAGTCAGAATGGCCTTGGTCTCGCGGCAGAGTGCAACGGGAACAAACGGAAGAGGTCTGAGGTGATCAATCAGCGCCTGTTTATTCTTCTCGCTTGTCTGTTTGTCGTAATGATCGGCTTGGGTATTACGCAGCCGGTACTGCCCTTCTACGTCGAGCGGCTCGCGCTGGGAGGGGGCGCTTCCCGCAAGGCGGTAGCAATGCACCTCGGCTTGATCACCGGCGTCTTCGCGCTCGGCCAACTCCTGTTTGCCCCCGTGTGGGGACGCTGGTCCGATCGAACGGGAAGAAGACCGCTCCTGCTGATTGGGATTGCGGGTTACGCTATTGCGCAGGTACTCTTCGGCCTTGCCACGTCGTTGTGGATGCTCTACGTGGCGCGCATTCTCGGCGGCATTTTGTCGTCGGCGGCACTGCCAGTCGCGGCAGCCTACGTTGCCGATATGACGACGGAGCAAAAGCGCGGCCGGGGCATGGCGTCGCTGGGCACGGCGACAAGCCTCGGCTTTGTCGTGGGTCCAGCGCTCGGAGGGCTGTTGGCTCGCCGAGACCTGCATTTCATGACGCGATTCTGGTGCTTCAAGCTTGATAGCTTCTCGGTCCCGTTCTTTGCAGCAGCGGTTCTGGGACTGCTGGCGCTTCTCGCAGCCACATGGTGGTTACCGGAGTCGCTGGCCGCACAGGCGCCGCGCGTGGAAGAGCAGAAGACAGATTGGCGACGGCTGGCGCGAACTCTCGCCCCACTCCTCGGTATGGCGCTCGTTGCCCAATTCGGGCTTGCGATCTTTGAGTCGACATTCCCACTCTATGCACAGGCGAAGTTCGACTACGGGCCAAAAGAAGTGGGAGCGGTCTTTGTGGTTTGCGGACTGGTGATGACCGTCTTTCAGATCGGGGCGGTCGGTTTCCTCTCGGGACGCATCCGAGAAATCCTCCAGATAGCCACGGCCTTTGGCTTGATCGGGACGAGTCTTGCACTTCTCATCGTGGCGCATACAAAGCTCTCGGTATTTGCAGTGGTCGGGCTAATCGCTTTGGGCACGGCGGTGATCTCGCCGAATCTCGCTGCTCTCATCTCCAAGAGCGGCGGAAGCAGGCGTGTGGGTGCAGCGCTCGGCACCCAGAGTGCGGCTAACAGCCTCGGTCAAACTGGCGGTCCGATATTGGGTGGGGCGCTGTTCGCCTGGCAAATGAACGCTCCGTATCTTCTGACCTCGACGTTGTTAGTTGTTGTTGCTTTGGCCATCGCCTGGAAAGCGCTGCACGGTAGGACGCAGCCGGAGGTGTCCGACCACGCCGGCATCGAAGGCCGGGAATTCACGCTTTGACGCGCCGGAGGCGCAGTGCATTGCAGACCACAGAAACTGAACTGAAGCTCATCGCGGCCGCGGCGATCATCGGGCTCAATAGAATACCAAAGAAGGGGTAGAGCACACCGGCCGCGATGGGTACGCCGAGCGCGTTGTACACAAAGGCGAACAATAGGTTCTCCTTAATGTTCCGCATCGTGGCGCGGCTCAGCCGGCGCGCCCGCACGATGCCTCCCAGGTCGCCTTTGACCAGGGTAACGCCTGCGCTCTTCATCGCGATGTCAGTCCCGGTTCCCATGGCGATCCCGATCTGGGCTTTTGCCAGCGCCGGGGCATCGTTAATACCATCGCCCGCCATGGCTACGAACCGGCCCTCCTCTTGAAGGCGCTTGACCGCGTTGCTCTTGTCTTCCGGCAGGACCTCGGCAATAACATCGTCGATTCCGAGTTTGCCGGCCACTGCCTGAGCCGTCGTTCGGCTATCTCCGGTCAACATGACGATCCGGATGTTTTCCTCGTGCAACTGCCGAATGGCTTCCGCTGTGGTCGCCTTGATGGGGTCGGCAACGCCGATCAGCCCGGCAGGTTTGCCGTCCACAGCGACGAACATGACTGTTTGGCCGTCCGCGCGCATCGTCTCGGCCTCCGCGGCCATGCTTGCTGGACTAACACCCGAGTCTTCCACCAATCGGCCATTGCCGAGGAGCAAGGCTAGCCCGTCCACCCGGGCTTTGACGCCCTTTCCTGTCACGGATTCAAAGCTTTCGACGACGAGAAACGGAAGGCTACGAGCTTCCGCCCCCGCCACGATAGCGGCGGCAAGGGGGTGTTCGCTCGCGCGTTCCAGGCTCGCGGCCAGTTGCAGCAGTCGCGCTTCATCGAAGCCGGGCGCTGGCTTCACCACCACCAGTTTTGGCTTGCCCTCGGTGAGCGTTCCGGTTTTGTCAACCACCAGAGTGTCCACCTTGCGCATGAACTCGATAGCCTCGGCGTTCTTGAATAGCACGCCCATCGTCGCGCCTTTGCCAGTCGCCACCATGATAGACATCGGCGTCGCCAACCCCAGAGCGCATGGGCAGGCGATAATCAAGACCGCAACAGCGGCGATCAACGCGTGTGCCAATCGCGGCTGCGGACCTGCCAACGCCCAGACGACAAACGTCAGGAGTGAGGCGCCCACCACGACGGGCACGAAGTAGCCGGCCACCTGATCAGCCAGCTTCTGAATGGGTGCGCGGCTTCGCTGGGCTTCGGACACCATTCGCACGATCTGAGCCAACAGAGTTTCCGAACCGACGCGCTCGGCCCGCATCACCAGCGTCCCGGTGCTATTCACAGTCGCGCCCGTGACCCGATCGCCGGCGCCCTTTTCGACCGGGATCGGTTCGCCGGTGATCATCGATTCGTCTACGCTGCTGGTGCCCTCCACGACCGCGCCGTCAACCGGCACTCTCTCTCCCGGACGGACTCGAAGGCGAGCGCCAACCTGCACCTGGTCCAGCGGGACATCCGTTTCAGAACCGTCTTCGCGTACCAGGCGCGCAGTCTTGGGCGCAAGACCCAGCAGCGCTTTGATGGCCGCGCCAGTCTGGCTGCGGGCGCTCAATTCCAGCACCTGACCAAGAAGAACCAGTGTGACAATAGCCGCGGCGGCCTCGAAGTAAACTGCCACGTTGCCGGCATTATCGCGGAAAGACACTGGGAATGCTCCTGGCGCCAGCGCCGCAATGAGGCTGTACCCATAGGCGACCGACACACCCAGGCCGATGAGAGTGAACATGTTCAGGCTGCGATTCACAATCGATTGCCAACCGCGTACGAAGAATGGCCAGCATCCCCACAGGACTACGGGGCTGCCGAGGATGAGCTCGACCCACGTCCAGGCGCGCTGGGAAGCCAAGCGCCGCAGCGGTTGTCCGGGGATCATTTCCCCCATCGCGGCGATCAGTATTGGTATGGTCAAGGCGAGGCTGACCCAGAAGCGCCGCTTCATATCGGCAAGCTCGGGATTCTGCTCGTCCCCCGCCGAAATCGCCTTGGGTTCGAGAGCCATGCCGCAGATCGGGCAGCTTCCAGGTTCGTTGCGCACGATTTCCCGATGCATGGGGCATACGTATTCTGTGCGTCCAGTTGCCGCAGTGCCCGGCTGTGCTTCATGAGTTGGCGCAGGCGCGAGTTCGCTCGGCTGGCCGTGGTGACTCTGGGCCGCGCTTCCCGTTGCATCGTGGTTCATATGATAGACTCCCTCACCGAAACTATCGGGCCCCGGCTCCCTCTCTGTACGAATTCAGGATCTTGAGACCTTTCGCTTGGTTCAGGCGCAGCCACAGATCGTTATATCGGGCTTCCTCAAGCGGCTGCTTCAGCTCGAAATTGAAGCCTTTCCGGTCCCCGTAATGCATCTTCGCGCGCTCGAAGGTGGTGATCGTCAACTCGAACGGCCCTGAGCTGCTGATGTTCTCGATATCCTGATACCGCCACGTCCGCGACTCGCTCTTCTTCGCCGACCTGTAGACGATCTCATCGGATCCCACTTGGAGCACACCCTCGTCGCCGCTGAAGCGGAGCAGATGCTTCACGGGGATTTCCCAGACGACCGCTGAGATGCGGTCCGGAATTTCAGTCACAAATCGCTGGTCGAGCCGGCCTTTGAGAAACTGGTACGGATCCTCAAACGTCTTGTCCGAAACCAGGTCGAATTTGTATTCACGATCCGCCCCCAATTTCCACTTGTTGTCCTGGTATGTCAGGACAGTCAGGGACGTGGGGCCCATCCTCAGTTGTTGGATATCCTGGTAGTCCCAGCGCCATGCGTGCGGATGTTTGGGCTTCTTGCCACCCTGGTACGTTTCCTCAAACGACACGCCCGCGTCCGTGATGGTCAGCGTGCCCATGTTGCCCGCCTTCCTGATGTGCGGCGGCCGCGAGTGACCGTGCCATGCCTGGTATCGAAACTCCTGTTGGGCGAACGCCGCCGGCGCCAGGAGCACCAGTCCCATTAAGAGCGCGCCAGTTCTTTTTTCAATTCGAAATTCCATTTCCACACCTCGTAGATTACCGGATAAACCACCAGCTCCAGAATGAATGACGTAAAGATCCCGCCGATCATCGGGGCGGCGATGCGCTTCATCACATCGGCTCCCGTTCCCACGGACCACATGATCGGTATCAACCCCATGAACATCGTTGCGACGGTCATGAACTTCGGGCGGATTCTTTTCACCGCGCCATGCATGATCGCCTCTTGGAGGTCTCCAAGACTCTTGAGCTTGCCTTCCGCCTTCGCCTGGTCGTGAGCGAGATCCAGATACAGCATCATGAACACGCCGGTTTCGGCATCGACACCCATCAGCGCGATCAAACCGACCCACACGCCGATGCTCATGTTGTAACCGAGGAAGTGCAGGAACCAGATGGCGCCCACGGCTGAGAACGGTACGGCCAAGATGATGATCATGGTCTTGGTCATGGATTTCGTGTTGATATACAGCAACATGACGATCAGAAAAATCGTGAGCGGAAGCACCACGATCAGCTTGTCCCGAACACGTTGCATGGCCTCATACTGGCCGCTCCAGGCGAACGAATACCCGGATGGAAGCTTCACCTTATCGCGCACCACCTGCTTCGCTTCCTCGACATAGCCGCCGATATCGCGGCCGGCAACGTCGACGTATACGTAACCGTTCAGCATGCCGTTCTCGTCTCGCAGCATCGCGGGACCACTCACAACCTGGATCTCGGCCAGTTGCGCGAGCGGTACTTGGGTCCGGCCGTCCATGGTAGGCACCAGGACGCGCCCCAATTTGTCGGGATCGCTGCGATAATCCCGCATGTAGCGCACGTTGACGGGATAGCGCTCGCGGCCCTCGATGGTAGTGGTGACGTTCTCGCCGCCGATGGCGCTCATGATTACGTCCTGAGCGTCGTCAATGCTCAAGCCGTAGCGCGCCAGCTCGTCGCGATTCCACTTGAAATCGAGGAAGTAGCCGCCACTGGTGCGTTCCGAGAAGACACTTCGCGTGCCCTGCACCTTTGGCAACAAAGCCTCGATCTGGGTGCCGAGATCTTCGATCTTCTTGATGTCTGCTCCGTAGATCTTAATTCCAACCGGGGTACGGATGCCTGTGGTGAGCATGTCCACGCGCGCCTTGATGGGCATCGTCCAGGCGTTCGCAGTGCCGGGAATTTTAAGCGCCTGGTTCATCTCTTCAATCAACTGGTCGGTTGAGATGTGGTCCGGCGTGAATCTGCGGAATATGGCCTTCGCCCATTTGGGCGCCCAGGACGAATACCAGGTGTCCACCTTCCGCCACTGCGTCTCCGGCTTGAGAACAATCACCGTCTCCATCATCGAAAACGGAGCGGGGTCGGTGGACGTTTCGGCGCGACCTGCCTTGCCTAGCACGGTGGACACTTCGGGGAACTGCTTGATAATGCGATCCTGCACCTGCATCAACTGCTGAGCCTGCGTGACGGAAATGCCGGGCAGCGTCGAAGGCATGTAGAGCAGCGAGCCCTCATCGAGGGGAGGCATGAACTCAGAGCCCAGCCTCTCGAAGACCGGAACGGTTAGGATGACCAGAGCCACCGCCCCGGCGATCACGAACCATTTCCATCGCAAGGCCAGCTCGCATACCGGTTCGTACAACTTGATCAGGATCTTGCTGATCGGGTGCGTCTCTTCCGAATGGATCGTGCCCACCAGGACGGCGTTCGTCACTCGAGCCAGCCAGCGAGGCCTGAACTCATAGTTCTTCATGTGGGTAAACAGCAGCCGCATGGCCGGATCCAGCGTGATGGCCAAAACGGCCGCAATGATCATGGAAAACGTCTTCGTATACGCAAGCGGCTTGAACAACCTGCCTTCCTGAGCTTCCAATGTCAGCACCGGCAGGAAGGCGACCGCGATGACCAGTAGCGCGAAGAAACTCGGGCCGCCGACTTCTTTGACCGCATCGATCACGACCCTGTGATAATCCTGCTTGCGGCCTGTGCGTTCCCATTCTTCGAGCTTTTTGTGGGTCTGCTCGACAACTACAATGGCCGCGTCCACCATGGCCCCAACAGCGATCGCGATACCCCCCAGGGACATGATGTTCGATGTCAAGCCCATCATCTTCATGGGGATGAATGAAATGATCACTGCCACGGGAATGGTGACGATCGGGATGGTGGCACTGGGGATGTGCCAGAGGAAGATCATGATGACAATGGCCACGATGATCAACTCTTCGGTGAGAGTGCCCTTCAGGTTCTCGATAGAGCGGAGGATCAGTTCGGACCGGTCGTATGCGGTAACGACCTTCACCCCCGGAGGAAGTCCTCCCTCAGTGTCTTTGAGTTTCTGCTTGACACGCTCGATCACTTGCAGGGCGTTTTCTCCCTGGCGCATGATGACGATGCCGGCGACGGTCTCACCTGTCCCGTTCCAGTCCGCAACCCCACGGCGGATGTCGGGTCCGAGAGTCACTTCTCCCACGTCGGATATGCGGATGGGAACGCCGCTCGGAGTCTTCGCCAACACGATCTTGCCGATGTCGCCGGTTGATTGCGCGTAGCCGCGGCCGCGCACCATGTATTCGGCGCCGCTGAATTCCACCAGCCGGCCACCGACGTCATTGTTGCCGCTGCGCACCGCCGCCACGACTCTGCTAAGCGGAATGTTGAACGATTGAAGCTTGTTCGGATCGACGTTGACCTGGTACTGCCGCACGAATCCGCCCAGTGGCGCGACCTCGGCGACCCCGGGAACCGATTTCAGATAGTAGCGAAGGTACCAGTCCTGATAACTGCGCAGGTCAGCGAGGCTCTGCTTGCCTGTCGTGTCAATCAGGGCGTACTCAAACACCCATCCAATGCCGGTAGCATCCGGTCCGAGTTCGGTTTTGACGCCCTGGGGCAGGCGCGGCAGGACGTTCGAGAGGTATTCCAGGGTGCGGGAGCGGGCCCAATAAATGTCTGTTCCTTCGTCGAAGATGATGTAAACGTAGGAGTAGCCGAAGTCTGAAAACCCGCGTACATCCTTAACTTTCGGCGCGCCCAGCATTGCGGTGACCAGCGGGTACGTGACCTGGTCCTCCATGATGTCCGGACTGCGATCCCACCGCGAATAGACGATCACTTGGGTGTCGCTCATATCCGGGAGCGCATCGAGCGGTACCGTCCGCATCGACCACAGCCCGCCCATCACAGCCGCCGCGATCGCGATGAAGACGATAATCTTGTTCCGGGCAGAGAGCTCAATGATGGCGTTTATCACTTCTTTTTGACTCCCATCCCCGGCATGTCGTCCATCCCTTTCGCGTCGGGCTTTCCCGCCGGAGCCTTCGGCTTGTTCGCAGGCGTTTCAGGCTTTGCCGGCCCATTAGTCATTCCGGGCATCCCCGCCATCCCGCCCATTCCCGATGCGGCGGCCTTCATTTGGCTTTCGGAATCGATTAGGAAGTTACCCGAAGTGACAACACGCTCACCCCCGCTGAGACCCGACAGAATCTGGATGCGGTCACCCTCGCGCTCGCCGGTCTTAACTTGTCTCGGTTCGAAGTAGCCGTTACCCCGATCGACAAAGACCGTCTTGCGTTCGCCGGCGTTGAGCACTGCGTTCGCCGGTACCGTAAGTTTGGACGGAATGTTCACCAGAAATTCGATGTCCGCGTACATGTCAGGCTTGAGCATCACGCCGGGGTTATCCATATTGAGCCGTACTTTGAGAGTCCGGGTCATTGGATCGACCTCCGGCTGGAGGAAATCAATCCGGGCGTTGAAGACCCTTCCCGGAATTGCCTGGAGAGATACGCGGGCCGTCTGGCCTAAGCGGATGTTCGGGGCTTCATACTCGAATACGTCCGCCATGATCCAGACGTGGCTGAGATCCACGATTGTGTACAAGTCCGTGTCGGGCATGACCTTGACTTGCGGGAAGGCCTTGCGATCTGTGACATACCCTGTCATCGGCGAGTACAAAGTGATGTTCTTGATCGGCTCTCCGGTTTTGAGAACCTGGTTGATCTGCGCTTCGCTGAGATCCCACAATTCCAGCCGCCGGCGAGTTGCCTGAAGCAAAGATTCGCTCTGATCGAAACCCGACGGCAACGCGCTGTCCTGCATGAGGGTTTTTGCTTTAGCGGCGAGAAGCAACTCCCTCTGGGACGCCAACATGTCCGGGCTGTAAATCGTCAGCAGCGGCTGGCCCTTTTCCACCAGCTTGCCCGTGAAGTCGACGAACACCTTGTCGATCCAGCCTTCCACCTTCGTGTGCACATGGCCGATACGAGTCTCGTCGATCGCCACCTTGCCTACTGCCCGGATGCTTCGGGAGCCGCCGCCGACTTCCACTTGTTCGTACTTCACTCCAATCAGTTGCTGCTTCTCCGGAGTAATCTGGACCGTGCCGACTTCCATCGTGGAAATATCGTCCGCATAGACTGGCTCTAGTTCGTTGCCGGTTTCCGGATTGAGCCCGGGCTGTTGCGCCTTGTAATTCGAGTCTTTGGGGTCGCGGTAATACAGCACCTTACGCTCGGCCGCCGGAACAGAGGCAGCGCCGCCATCGGCATATACCGGTTCGAGCTTCATGCCGCAATCCGGGGCGATCCCTGGCTTGTCGGACTTGTATGCCGGATGCATCCGGTCCACCCAGTAGAGAACCTTGCGCCCGCCTTTTTCCGCGGTTCCTGCCGTGCCGCCTTTTACGGCCTTGTAGACGTACCCGCCCACAAACGCGGCTGCGATCACCACTAGCAAACCGATTATTCGAATCGCTTTCATTTGAATTGCCTCAATCCGTGAGCGCTTGGCCCGTCGTCTCTTCGAGGCGGCTCAGCGCCAGCGCATAGTTAAGCGCCTCGTCGTAGTAGTTCATCTCGTAATCGAGCACCATCGTAAAGTTGGAAAGCACCGACAGGAAATCGACACTTCCCGTTTCGTAAGTGGAGAGAGAAGATTCCAGCGCCAGGTTCCCTTGCGGCACGATAGTCTGCCTGTAGAGCTTCATTAGCCGTGCCGAAGCCTGCGCCATAAGGAAATCGTCCTGGATCTGATAGCGCAGCGATTGGTCCGTGGCTTCGTACGTCCGGCGCACCTGCGACAGATTGCTGACTTGCTCGCTTGCGCCGGCTCGCTGTTTGCGCCAGAAGTAGATCGGGACTTTGAAATCCGCCCGCACCTCATACATCGGCGGCATCGATCCCATGTTGTAATAGCCCGCGTTGAGCGTGACGTCGGGATAGTATTCCTTGCGCGCCATGTTGACGGCCAGTTCCGAGCGCTCGATCATCTTCTGATCGCGGCCCAGCATCGGCGAATTCTGGCGCGCGGCAGCCAGTAGTTCTTCCAGCGTCGCCGTCAACTCTTTCGGCTTTACATCTTCTGGCCGGCCGACCGGCGTGCCCACCGCGCGATTCAGAATGCTGTTGATCTCAGCGCTGCGGCTCTTTCGCTCCTGTTCGAGTTTCACCAGCCGCGTTTCCAGAATGCTGGTTTGGGTTTGGGCCTTGAACACATCCTGTTGGGCGGCGCGCCCCACCGAATAGCGGTCTTCGGTCACCTTCAATAGCTTTTCCAGCAGGTCACGATCGCGGACCAGGAGATCGGTAGCCGCGTAGGTGTATTGCAGCCGATAGTAGGCCTGCTTCAGTCGGGAGATTACGGCCAGTTGCACGGCTTGGTACTGCTGAAACTCGGCCTGTGCCTCCTTGAAAGCCATGTCACCTTTAAGCTTGAGCTTCCCAGGGAACGGTAACTCCTGCGAAACCATCACGGCAACGTTTGCCAGCACCTGGCTGCCAAGTCCGGCGCCCGGCAGCGGGTTGCCGACGCTGTTATAGCCCAGCGAGATCATCGGATCCGGCAAGCTGTTCTCCTGTGCGGGACGCTGGCGGGCAGCTTCGTATTTCTTCTGTGCGGCCAGGATCTCGCGGTTGTTGCGCAGGGCTTCGTTTATGAGCGCGGGCAGGGGTTGCGCGGCAGCCAGCGCGGGCAGAGCCAAAAGATAGAGACAGTGTTTTAGAGTCATTTCCTTTCACCTGAAAGACGGTACCGACACGAGCGTCGGGCCAAAGGGGCACTTCGCACACACGGGTGTGTGCGCCAACAGGTCAGAGGAAAGGTTTAGATGCGGAGAGAGAGGATGCCGGGCGGAGCGTGCTCGGCGGCGGCCGGAACGGTGAAGGGGCCGTTGGGAAGAACGATCAAGGCTGGGGTCTCGATGAGGTCGGCGGCTACGGGAAGAATGACCGGTTGCGCGCCGCTATCGGCTTTGACGAAATGCTGCATGCCTTGGGCTTGGCAGCTTGCGGAGACCGGTTGCGGTCTGGGGCAGCAGTTGTGTTGTGGCTGATGCGGTTGCGAGCCAAGCAGCATCTGCGGGCAGGAGAAGCAGTTTCCAAAGAAGAGGGCTGCCACCACCAGCAGCACCATCAACGAAGTGGAAAAAGTTCTCATCCAGATTCCAGTTTAGCAGGCTTTCGGAAATCTAGCGACCGCGTAGCAGGATGCTGAAAAACCCAATTTCAGCCGCCGATGAACGCCGATGAACGCGGATAAGTTTTGTTTTCAATCTGCGTTAATCCGCGTTCATCGGCGGCTAAGCCTTTTTCATCAATCTCCTAGAGGGGCTCGGGCCGGGCCGAAGCTATAATAGAGTCGTGGCTAAAGCCAAAGACCTGGAAGTGCGTCTGCAACGGACCGAGCAGCAGTTGCGGCTGTTTCAGAAGATCAGCCGCTTCATGGTAAAGGACCTGAGCCTGCAAGATGTATTGCAGGGGGTGGTCTCGCTGGTGGTGGAGTTCACGCAGTGCGATTCGTGCCTGATCTACTTGCAGGACGGCGACGATCTGGTGCTGTGCGCGTCAAATACGCCACACCCCTCGACCATTGGCAAGCTGCGGATGCGCTGGAATGAAGGCTTGACGGGATGGGTAGCGCGGGAGCGGCGGCTGGTGGGGATCTCGCGCGAGGCGTACAAGGATGCGCGGTTCAAGAAATTCGGCGAACTGGAAGAAGACAACTTTGAGGCATTTCTTTCGGCTCCGGTGATCGCGCGCAACCGGGTAGTGGGCGTCATCAACGTGCAGCACCGCTTGCCGCACCAGCACACTGGCGGCGAACTGGAAGTGCTGACGACCGTCGGGGAGCAGATCGGCTGCGTGCTGGTGTTGGCGCGAATGGCGCCGACGGCGGTGGAGACAGCCAATCATGTGGAGTTGGTGCTTTCCTCCGGACCGATTCCCATGAAACAATAGGAGCACGGTGATTCCGGCATTTGCTCGGACGGTTTGGGGCGTTTCCATTCTGGCGGTGTGCGCGACGTCGGTCGAAGCACAACGCTGGCAGATCCAATACTTTTACGATCAGGACAAGTCACGCCTGGAGATTGTGGACTTGCAGTTTCCATCGGCCACGCGCGGCGTGGCGGTGGGCGTGATCGTTGACGGGAAGCGCCAGCAGCCGACTTCGGTGGTGACCAGCGATGGCGGCGCGCACTGGCAGGTGCTGCCGTTGAAGGAGACGCCGGTTTCGCTGTTCTTCCTGAATGAGAGCGTGGGCTGGCTGGTGACGGCCAAGGGCGTGTGGCAGACGCTCGAGATGGGCAAGACCTGGACCAGGCTGCCCAAGCCGCCGGGGGAGATCTACCGCGTCTACTTCGCCGACGAAAAGAACGGCTGGGCGGTAGGGCCGAAGAAAACCGTGCTCGAAACTCACGATGGCGGCCAAAAATGGGCTCCAGTTTTGGTGGCGGCGGAACAGCCGGGGGACGCGCACTACAGTGCCTACACGTGGATTGCGTTCGCCACGCCGCGACTGGGCGTGATTACGGGATGGAACATTCCGCCGCGCAACGCGTTTTATGAGCGGCCTGATTGGGTGGATCCGCAGGCGGCGCTTCACCGGCGGGAATCGCCGCATCTTTCCTATACCCTGTCCACGATTGACGGCGGCAAGACCTGGCATCAAAACTCGGTGTCGCTGTTCGGCACGGTGTCGCGGATTCGTATAAAGGGCAATGGAGGCGGTTTGGGGCTGATCGAATACGGATCGGGGTTTCGCTTTCCGAGTGAGGCGTATGCGCTCGATTGGACCACCGGCAAGAGCCGGTCGCTTTATCACGACGCCAAGTTTGCGGTCAGCGATGTTTGGCTGGCGGCGGACGGGACGGCATACCTGGCGGGCAACGTGCCACAAGGCCAACTGAGCGGCATCATTCCAGGCAGGGTGCAGGTGCTGGTCAGCAAGGATCTCGCGAAATGGGAACCAATGGAAGTGGATTATCGGGCGGAAGCGTTGCGGACGTTCCTGGCGGCGCCGGACGATGAGAATATCTGGCTGGCGACGAATACCGGGATGATTCTGAAGCTGAAGAAATAGAACAAGGCGCGCGGTTCTCGTTTTATCCACACAAGATCCACCGCAAGGTCGTGTAACTCATTCGAAACAAGACAGATAAATCTTGAGGATTTTGCGTGTGCGAACTCACAAAAGCATTGACCGGCAAGGGCTTGCGGGCGCATAGTGGTGAAGGTTCCAAGAGGTTTGAGGAACAGTCAGTCTCCGGAAACGTAGCGGACCAGGAACGGTGATCCGAGGCCAACCCTAGAAATAGAACCGGCGTCGGGGAGCGAGAGGAAATCGGGCGTAGTCGGAAGATGAGCTGACGGGCAGCGGAGCCTGCTGAACACTTCGATCCAGAGGGATGTAAAAGTCCTGAAGGGGAGTGGAGGCAGGGGAAGCGGCCAGTCGAGTCTTGAGGCGGAACTGCAACGGGCCAGACGCATTGATGTTGCCATTGACCGGGGCGAACCGGCGAAGGTGATGGAGCAGAAGGGCCGAACGGGCAGGGAGGCTTTAGGGCAGGGAGCGAAGTAGCAGGCCAGGAACGTTGACCCTGGAATGGAGGCCGCGGAGAGGCGGTAGCCGTTTTAGGCGAGGGAAAGGCCGTTACGAGCGCCCGGCTCCGTTGAGGAGAGAAGGTAGAAGGCTGCGGCGAAGTCTCGAAGCATTGATCCTGGGGCCGGGGAAAACGGCACTAGGGGAGCAGAGAGGCGGAACGTCCGGCGCTCCTGAACGCGAAGCTCAGTGCCGTGCATGCCGGTGGTGGGCGAGGCTGGAAATCGGATCACTTGGAACCATTTCCTTTTTGTCGCCGGCGGCGCAAACATCGACACAAACCGTCGATGTGGAAGTCAGAATGAAGGAGCGCGCTTCGCGCAGACCTCTGAACTTCTCGCTTCTAACTTCTGCCCTCTTAGTTAGCTTAAACTCAATTCCTAAGGGGCTCCCGGCTCTATGCGCGCCAACTTCCTGAACCTTTCTGCCGTCGGCTTGCTGGCATTTGGTGCAACCGGAGTGGCTGCGTACGCCCAGGCGGCGCCGGATTCCGCCCTGTCGTTTGAGGCGGCGTCGGTAAAGGCGTTGAAAGACTCCGAAGGTGCCTTCCACTTCACAGTCCTGCCAAATCGACTCGACATCAAGAACATGAGCTTGGGGTTTTTGATCAAGCAGGCCTATGATCTGCGGGACGATCAAGTTTCCGGGCCAGATTGGCTTTCTAACAATCACTATGACATCGCCGCGACGAGCGGCGCGCCGGTGTCGCAGGCCACCATGCGCACCATGCTGCAGCATCTGTTGGTCGAGCGGTTTCATCTGGTGACTCACTGGGTGACGCGGACTGTAGCCATGTACCGTCTGGTGGTCCTGCCGAACGGGCCGAAAATGAAAGCCTCGGAGCAGGGATATGCTTTGCCGAATTCACCGATGCGGAGCGGAAACTCGATGCAACTCGTTGGTCCGATGTCCATGCGGCAACTGGCGGAACGCCTGACTCGCTTTGCCGGGAAGCCGGTCGAGGACGCAACCAACCTGGACGGCTATTTCACCTTGACGCTAACCTTCGCGTCCGGCGACTATACCGATCCGGCGGGCAGCGATTTCGCTCCGCCGCTACTCACCGCGGCGATTCAGGAACAACTCGGCCTCAAGCTCGTCCCAGAGTCCGGGCCGATCAGGATACTCGTGGTTGATCATGCCGAGCCGGTTCCCACGCCCAACTGACAGTTAATATCCCTTACTTCGCCACGGGAGCGGATTTGTGTTCCGCCACGTATCGCGAGACGTAGTCGTCGAAGGCGGCGGATAGCGCGGCCCGAGCGTGGTCGGTGCGGCCCACCTTTTTTCCTTCGATCTCGCTTGCCGGGAGCAGATTGCGCGTGGTAGACGTGATGAATACCTCATCCGCGCTTTCCAGGTCGGAGGGGGTCAGATCCTTTTCGATCAGCTCAATCCCGGGGACGTGGACTTCGCCCAGCAGAAGCTCGCGGGTGATGCCAGGCAGACAGCCGGCGCTAAGCGGAGGGGTCCAGACCTGGTTGCCGACGGCAGCGAAGATGTTGGCGGACGTGCATTCGGCCACGTGGCCGTGCTCGTTGAGGAGAACCACTTCGTCCAGGCCGCGCGCCTGCGCCTGTTCCACCCAAGTGAGATTGTAGGCCCAGGAGAGGATCTTGGTGCCGGAAAAGGGGTTGGCGGCATGGCGGGCGTCGGCAACGTAGGCCAGCCTGACGGCTGCGCCCCATTCTTTGGAATCGGCGGTGAGCGCGATGAGGTCGGCGGGGCGGCCGGTGGACGGGCCGGTCCACATGCCACCGGTGTTGCGGACGATCACAAGACGGAGGGTCGCGTTGCGGGCGTTGTTGGCTTCAACCAGCTCAAGCAACTGGCGGTGGACAGTCTCTGACGCGATGGGGAGAGGGACGTGGAGAGCGGCGGCGTCGCGGGAGATGCGGGCCCAGTGGCGGTCGAAGGCGAACAGGACGCCATCGGCAACGCGGATCGTGGTGAAGACTCCCCAGCCGGAGAGCAGGCCCACCTGGCCGGGAGAAAGGCCGGGTTCGGAGGCTTCGCAAATGCGGTCGTTGTGAAGTACGAAACGGTGCAGCACGAAGACCATTTTAGCGCGTAGTGCTTCCTGCCCAGTTGGGAAAGGGATTGATGCGGGCTTCGCGGCAGGCGGAGATCAGTTCGGGAAGCCGGCTGCGGCGAGCATGGAGGCGGTCGAGGAGTTGGGCGAGTTGGTCTTCCTCGCCGTCGATCCAATCGGGCGGGATGCGCTTCCACGCCTGATCGATGACTTCTTCGGGGAAGTGAACGACTTGGTCGAGCCAGGGGCGGAAATCGTCGAGGGAGCGGACGGACTCGTAGACCTGACGGCGGTGATAGAGGCCCTGGACGGCGGATTCGGGGAAGTCCCAGTGGGGGCCGTTGAAAGCGAAGCCGTGGTCGATCATGCGGGCCACGAAGCCGGGACGGGATGCGGGCGCACGGTCTTCGGAACGGTGGACCAGGGCGCGGTGGAAGATGCTCTGGCGGCCGTCGGCATTGGCGACCCATTTGTCGAAGACCAGAACGGCGCGGAAATCGTCGAGGTTGGCGACTTGGGGAAGCAGGGCGTCGGGCAGGTAGTCGTAAACGGCGATGCGGTTGGGGTCGCCGGGGAATTGGGAGCCGAAATGCCAGCCAGGCTCGATGGGCAGGCGGCGGGTTCCGACGTTGAGGTGGAGTTCGGGGTTGGCGGCGAGGAAATCGGCGGTGACGCGGATGAGGGCGGTTTCCGGAACGGAGATTTTGAGGTATCCGAGGAAGACGGAAGAGAGCAGTTCGTTGACCAGGATGCGGCGGTGCTGGGGATTGTTGCGGAACTTGACGACATACCAGCAGCCGTTATCCGCTTCGAGCAGATGGGACTGTGCCCCGCCTCGCATTTTTCGCACGTGCCGGACAGCCGTAAGCGGCATGGGAATCGAGTAACCTAGAGTTTTAACACACAGGAGGATGACCAATGGCGGACCAGGAATCGAACGGCGACCCGGCCAGCGCTCCGGCGCGCAGCAAGGACGAAGTGGCGGTGGAGCTGATGAAGTTCATCGCAGTGACCACGGGATATGGCAAGTCGCCGCAGGGTTCGACGGGATTTTCGGGGAAGCCGGTGGCGCGCTCGGCAGAGGAACACGCCGAAGCGCTGCTGGAATTGTTCGAGCGTTGCCGGCGCGTGCTCAATAAGGAATAGGGGGAGCGCGCTGGGCGACTGCGAAGAGTCGCACGTTGCGGGGAAGAGCCGGCTGAAAGCCGGCTG
>PMTR01000152.1 GCA_003167255.1 Bryobacterales bacterium | reverse complement strand
CGACAGGGCCTAAAAGCACCGGCCGAGTGGGGCGGCCAATCCTGGCCGCAGCCGGCTCCCCGTGCTGCCCAGCCCGCCCGGCGACATCCATGAAATTCCGCCGGCCGAAGGCCCTCTGCAACAGACGACAAGAACCGATGGTCCGTCCCACCAGAAAGGTGAGAAATGCCCGCTAAAATTTCCGTTCTTCTCGTGGAAGACCACCACCTGGTGCGGCGTGGCTTTCGACGCATGCTCGAGGATGAGCCGGACATCGTTGTGGTGGGTGAGGCAAGCGACGGCGCTGAGGCCGTCGAAAAGGCCGCCGAACTTCATCCCGCGGTGGTCGTGATGGATTACGCGTTGCCTAGCATGAATGGCGCGGTGGCCGCCCGGCACATCCTGAAGTCCGCCCCGGAAACGGCGGTGCTGATGCTGAGCATGCACTCGGAGCCTAATTATGTCCGTTCCTGCCTGGAAGCGGGCGCGCGCGGTTATTTGCTCAAGAACGCCCTGGACCTGGAGTTGGTGGATGCGGTGAGAAAGGTCGCCGCCGGGGCCCAGGTGCTGGATCCACGGCTTGGCCGGATGCAGCCGGGAGATTCGCCGGCGCCGGCGTTGACCACGCGGGAACTCGAAGTGCTGCAGTTGATTGTTCATGGCAAGTCCAATCGGGAGATCGCCATCGTTCTCGGCGTGAGCCCGAACACCGTGGCCGTGCATCGCGCCAACCTGATGCAGACCCTGGGGGTGCACAACACGGCCGAACTCGTGGTGCAGGCGCTCCGCAGCGGGCTGGCGAGCATCACGTGACACGCCGGAGCTTCCTTCTAGGCGCCGCCGCGCTACCGGCCATGGCAGCCGATAGCAGATTCCACTTCGCGGACGTGACTGCTTCCGCCGGCATCGCTTTCCGGCACAACAGCGGTGCGTTCGGCGCCAAGTATCTGCCGGAGACCATGGGTCCGGGCTGCGCGTTCCTGGATTACGACGGGGATGGCTGGCTGGACATCCTGCTGGTGAATGGCATGGATTGGGCCGGCCACAAGCAGCGCCGCAGCACCCTGCGACTCTTCCAGAATCGCCGCAACGGAACCTTTACGGATGTCACCAGGGAAGCCGGACTGGCGGTCGAGATGTATGGAATGGGCGTCGCGGTGGCGGACTACAACAACGATGGGTTTCCGGATATTCTGGTGACCGCGGTGGGACAGAACCGGCTGTTTCAGAACACCGGCAAGGGCCACTTCGTCGATGTCACCGAGAAATCCGGGTTGGGTGGAAGAAGCGCTTTCAGCACGTCCGCCCTTTGGTTCGACTACGACCGTGACGGCCTTCTTGACCTCTTTGTATGCAACTACGTCAAATGGTCTCCGGAGCACGACGTGTTTTGCAGCGTGGACGGTAAGAACAAATCCTACTGCACGCCGGAGGCATATCTCGGATCCACGTGCTGGCTGTTTCACAACCGCGGCAACGGCACGTTCGAGGATGTCACGGCCAAGAGCGGCGTCTTTGACACGACTTCGAAATCGCTGGGTGTCGCGCTCCTCGATTACGATCATGACGGCTGGCCGGATTTGCTGGTGGCCAACGACACGCAGCCCAACAAACTGTACCGCAACCTGCGGAATGGCACGTTCGAAGATGTGGCTGTGCACGCCGGAGTGGCGTTTAGCGAAGACGGGAGGGCGCGTGCGGGCATGGGCGTCGACGTGGCGGATTTTGACAATTCCGGCGCTCCCGGCATCGCCATCACGAATTTCGATAATGAGATGATCGCGCTCTACCGCCCGGGTCAGGGCGGCGTCTACTCCGATATCGCGCTCATAGCCGGCGTCGGCCAGGCGTCGCGGACTACGCTCGGTTTCGGATGTCTGTTCTTCGATGCCGATCTCGATGGCGCTCTCGACCTGCTGGCGGCCAACGGGCACATCGATGAAACGGTTCGAAACATCCGCGGCAACGTCGGCTACGCGCAGGCTCCGCACCTGTTCCACAACAATGGCCATGGGGTGTTCCGCGATATCGCGAACGAGGTGGGCGGCGGCTTTGCAGCGCCCAAGGTGGCTCGCGGCGCCGCCTGTGGCGACTTCGATCGCGACGGGGATTCGGATCTCCTGATCACCACGAATCAAGGTCCGGCCTACCTTTATCGGAACGACCTGACCAACGGCAATCGGTCGGTCCGCGTGCGGCTGATTGGCAGCAAGTCGAATCGAGATGCGATCGGCGCCGTAGTCCGTCTGTTCACGCCCGAAGGAACGCAATCGAGAATGGTGAAGACCGGCTCCAGTTACTTATCGCAATCGGAGTTGGCTCTGACTTTCGGGATCGGCAAGCGGGACAAGGCGGTGCGCGTGGTGGTTGAATGGCCCAGCGGCCGGGTGGAAGAGCACAAGAACGTGGCAGCGGGCGACTATGAATGTCTGGAAGAGCGGGGGCTGAAGGCGCTCAGCCGCTGAGGAGGAGTGCACACTCGGGACCCGCTTGCCGGCCCTAGCCGACTTGTGGGGACTTATCTGGCCGTTGAGCGTCCTCTCTGTCCGAGCGACCAACCGGACATAATGCGCCAACCCGTCACCCCATTTCCAACTGCGCTACGATTGGCAATTGGTGCGACTGATGAAGAGCAAGGCGTTCGCGCCGAGAAGCTTGTGGCCATTTCCGAAGCTGAGGCCTCTGCTCGCCTTCAACTTTTGGCAAGTGCAGCTGGTGCTGCTGGGCGTCGCGGTGGCCATCTGGGGAATTGTCTGGCTGCTGCTGGGGGACGCCAACCCGGCCCAGGAATTTCTCTCCACCTTCATCATCGGGAATTGTGCTGCGCTGTCAGTGTTTCTCGCCACACCGATCGTCACAAAGCAGAAGTCCCCCTGGGACTGGTTCGCGTATCTGGTTGTTCTTCTCCCGGTCGCCGCGGTCGCGAGTTGGATCGCAACGGTGACAACACGGATCGTCGCTGGCCAGGCCGGGCATCTGTTTCAGCTTGATTGGTCCGATGTCCGGAGTGGCACGTTTTTCGCGCTTGTCATCGGAGTTGTTTTCTTTATTTCGGGGAAGGCGCGGGCGCGGCTTGAAGAGCGGAATCGTGAGTTGGAAAACCAGGTCACGGTGGGGCAAATCAAGCTGCAGGCCCATGAAGCCGAGCTGAAGACGGCGCATGAGATTCAGGCTCATCTTTTGCCGCATGAGCTGCCGCAGATGAAGCCATTCCAGATTGCGTGCGCGTGGGAGCCAGCTCGGTCGGTGGGCGGCGACTACTTTGACGTCCTCACGCTGGGGCCGGATCGGTTGGGGATCTGCATTGCGGATGTCTCGGGTAAAGGGATCACAGCGGCGCTGTTGATGGCGAATCTTCAAGCGGCGGTACGGGCCTTCGCGCCGGGCAGCACCGGGCCGGGAGCACTGTGCTGCAAGCTGAACGAAGTGTTGTGCGGCAGCATTGCGCCGGGCAAGTTCGTCACTCTCTTCTATGGAGTGATCGACAGTGAGCGGCTCATGCTGCATTTTGAGAACGCTGGGCACTCTTCGCCGATTGTGCTGCGGGGAGACGAGGCGACGATTCTCACCGAAGGCGGCACGGTGCTGGGGCTGTTCCCGAAGTCCGCTTACGAGGACCGGCAGTTCGCGTTGCGCCCGGGAGATTGCTTGCTCCTCACGACGGACGGCGTGACAGAAGCGGCGGACGAACTCGACGAGGAGTTCGGCAACGAACGAGTGATTGCATCGGCCCGCGCGGCGCGGAGTCTAGGCGCGCAGGACATCCGGACGAGGATCCTGGACGATGTGACGCGGTTCTGCAACGGAAACTTCCTCGACGACGCGTCACTCGTGGTGGTGACTGTGGATTAAGGCGAAGCCACGATCGCCTAGGACTTGAGACCTTACTGGCCTCCGTTTGCCGATCCACCCGGATGATAACCCAGAACCCCATGGAGGTGCCCCGGGCTGCCATCCACTTGCGCTTACTTCTGGATGCGCTACTCGGAAAGTGGTCACCCCTGGAGCCCGCCTGCTCATTCAGGAACGATAAACGCGCATGAACAGCGTATCCCACCGCCGACGTTACGGCCTCCATCACAGTCGTGATGCCGACTTCCGGGGACTGATTCGGTCGCCGCCCGCATTTCCGCGATCGTCGACAGTCACGCAGTGCAAGAGAGGCACGGCGCACACGCTAGTCGGTTTGCCGCTCCACGGAGCCGGGCGTCGCTAGTGTCTTTCTACTATTTGCGGCGGTGAGTCCGCGGGTTACACTGCTGGAGAATCAGGTCTTGTAGTCGCTTTCAAGGCAGTCTCCGTGCGTGTACTGATCTTGTTTCTGTTGGGGCTAACGGCTCAAGCATCCGCACCGTCGAGTGCGTTTTTGTATACCGAAGCACCGCAATATGATGTTCAGGCGATGCTCGTCGGGGGGGAACGGTTCCCCGGCGGAGCCGCGGTGAAGGTTTTCTCCGGCGGCGCCGCCCGTCCACTCGTGCCATCCCTGGCAATTTCGGCCGACGCTGTCCTGTCGCCGGATGCCAAGTATGTTCTGGTATCCGGCAAGCAGAAGCCGGACCAGCCGTGGCAGATTTGGGAAGTCCCATTGGCGGGCGGCGCACCGAGAGAAGTGACGTTCGGTGCGGAAGACTGCATCCGTCCGTTTTACGCCGCGGAGAGTAAGTTCGTCTACGCTCGCAAGACGCCGCGCGGGTTCCAGATTGAGATCGCTCCGCTCGAAGGGAACAATCCGCTGCGACTGACCTGGCTGGCAGGCAACTTTCTCCCTGACGGCGTGATGCGCGACGGCCGCGTGCTCTTCGAAGCGGCCTTTCCGAGTGCGCCTTCCACTGCCCGCGAACTCTACACGGTCTACGCGGACGGCTCCGGCGTGGAAACCCGCCGGTGCGATCACGGACCCGACCGCCATTCCGCGGCAGAATTGGCCACGGGAGACTTAGTCTTTCAGACCGGCGCCACGCTCGCACGGTTCACCTCGGCGCGCGCCGGGCAACTGGAACTGGCGTTGCCGAAAGGCCAATACCTGGGACCGGTGGCGGAGGTGGAAGGGGGAGAATGGCTGGCCGCGTATCGCGTGGGAGCGGATGACGCGTACTGGATTTGCCGATTTCCGCCGCGGCAGGCGGCGCTACCCGTGAAGATCGTGGGGCCGAACGCCTTTCAACCCGTGCCCATCCGCGTGCGCCCGGTCCCGCCCTACCACCCTTCCGGATTGGGCAATCGCGAGGGAGCCAATCTGCTGTGCCTGAATGCTTATGTTTCGAAATTGCAGCAGATTCCGAAAAACTCCGTGGCGGAAGTGCGAGTCTGGGCCCAGAATGGCCGCGGCGACGCGGTGGCCTTGGGCAAGGCGCCCGTGGAGCCCGACGGCTCCTTCTACCTCCAGGCGCCATCGGAAACGCCGCTGCGTTTCGAACTTCTGGACAGGGCGGGGAAGACCATCGCGGCAGAGAAGGGTTGGTTTTGGGCTCGAAAGGGAGAGCAGCGGGTGTGCGTCGGCTGTCATGCCGGTCCGGAACGGGCGCCGGAGAACGTCGCGCCGCAGGTTCTATTGCGCACGCAGAAGCCAGTGATTATGGGGAAACCAGGTGATTAGTTCACGGACCGTGAGATTCGGTGCTATGAGAAATGAAGGAGTTCACCGCAGAGACGCGGAGGCGCGGAGAAAGGCACAGATAAAAACCAAAGCCGGGGGTGAGGAGAAGGCAGAGTTCGCACTTTGCCCGCGGCGGAGCGCGAAGGAAGCGGAGTCCGCGGAGAAAAGCAGGGATGCAGAAAGTCTTTTGTTGTTTCTCATTTTCATCCGCGTTTATCGGCGTTCATCGGCGGCTCATAGTCTCTTCTCGGCGCGGAGGAGAGGTAGGGAGCTTTCATGCTGACTCGCCTGTTGATTTCGGTTCTGTTCCTGGCTGCCGCGGAGCAACCGGTCCCCGGGCCCATCCGCTTCGAGGACGCCACCCAGCGCGCGGGTATCGCGTTCACCCACAGCTTCGGCGCGCAGCAGTTGGGTTCGCTACTCGAAAGCACCGGCGCCGGAGCGGTATGGTTCGACTACAACAACGACGGGTACCAGGACCTGTACGTAGTCTCCGGACGGCCGCTGGGCGAGGGAATGCACCCATACCCGTTGCGCAAAGCGCCGGATCCCCTGCCGCACAACCACCTCTACCGGAACAACCGCAACGGCACATTCACAGATGTCACGGCGAGCGCCGGAGTAGCCTCGGACTTGTACAGTATGGCCGCGGTGGCCGCCGACTATGACAACGATGGAAACGAGGACCTGCTGGTCACCGGGTACGGCCGCGTCATTCTCTACCGCAACAAGGGCGATGGCACGTTCGAAGACGTCACCGCCAAGGCCGGGCTCAACATTCCGGGATGGTCCATCGGGGCGGCGTGGTTGGACTATGACCGCGACGGCTGCGTGGACCTCGTGGTCGGCCGGTACGTGAAGTTCGACCCGCAGTATCGGGCCTACTATCCGGCGGACAACTATCCCGGGCCGCTCGACTACCCGGCTGAAACGAATGTGCTGATGCACAACAACTGCGACGGTACCTTCAGTGACGTCTCCGCCAAAGCGGGAATCGCCGGTTTCAAGGGGCGCGCGATGGGTGTCACGGCCGCGGACTTCGATCGGGACGGGTATCCCGATATCTATGTAGCCAACGACAAGAGCGCGAACTTTCTCTTCCATAACGAGCGGAACGGGACCTTTAAGGAGATGGCCACCCAGGCCAGCGTGGCATTCGGGCAGAATGGCGAGAACACCTCGGCGATGGGGCCTGTTTTCGCGGACTTCTTCAACGACGGCAAGGTGGGGCTCTGGGTTTCCGACTCCAGGTACAACCGCCTGTACCGGAATCAGGGCGGGACGATGTTCGACGACATTACGGAGCGGGCCGGCATCTCCCAACTGAACGCGCAGTACGTGAGTTGGGGAACCAGCGCGCAGGATTTTGACAATGACGGCCTGCTGGACATCTTCATCGTGCACGGCGGATTGCTTCACATGGTGCCGCAGGAACACGCGGTCTTCCGCAACCTCGGAAAAGGGAAGTTCGCGGATGCGTCCGCTACCGCCGGTCCCTTTTTCGATGCCAAGACGGGAGTGAAATCGGTGGGACGGGGGGCGGCTTTTGCAGACTATGACAACGACGGCAAAATGGATGTTTTCATCGTGAACCTGGGCGGGCCGGCGGTCCTGCTGCGGAACACGACGGCCGGCGCGGGTCATTGGATCGGCGTCCACCTGGTGGGCAGGAAGAGCAACCGGGACGGAATCGGAGCGCAGGTCGAAGTGGTCGCCGGCCAGATGCGGCAGCAGCGCGAGCGGATCGCCGGTTCCGGCTATCTCTCGCAGGATGACGGGCGCGTCCACTTCGGGTTGGGTAGCGCCACGACAATCGACAGCCTGACCGTTACGTGGCCCAGCGGCACGGTGCAGACACTCAACAAGGTGCCCGCTGACCGCGTGATCACGATCGAGGAGAAGTAATGTACCGCGGCGATCATCCCGCCACGTGTGGGGCAGGCGCTTTCGCCTGCCAACCCCATATCTTGTTCAGCCCGCGGTTGGCAGGCGAAAGCGCCTGCCCCACCTTGGTCTACCAAACGTGGCAAGCGTTCTGGCTCACCATCGGCGCATCCGGCTTGCACGAAAATGCCTTCTGGAACTCCGGCATGTTCTGCACCGTGCCGTTCACCCGCTGCCGCCCTGGCGAGTGCGGATCCGTCATCGCCCGCTGGCGCAGTTCCTGCGGCGACATGTTCTCGCACCACACCTGCGCAAATCCCAGGAATAGCCGCTGCTCCGGCGTGAAGCCGTCGATCTTCTCCGACTTTCCCTTCAGCGCATCTTGCAGCGCCATGTAAGCCACGCGCAACCCGCCGTTATCCGCCGTGTTCTCGCCCAGCGTCAGCCGCCCGTTCAGCTTCACATCATCCACCGACGTGAACCCGGAATACTCGTTCGCTACGCAGGTAACTCGTTTTTCGAACTCTTCGCCGTCTTTGGCCGTCCACCAGTCGCGCAGGTTTCCGTCCCCGTCGAACTTGCGGCCCTGGTCGTCGAACCCGTGCGTCATCTCGTGCCCAATCACGCTTCCCACTCCGCCGTAGTTCACTGCCATATCGCGCTTCGGATCGAAGAACGGCAGTTGCAGAATGCCCGCCGGGAAATTGATGCTGTTGTTCTGCGGGTTGTAGAAGGCGTTCACCGTCGGCGTCGTCATGCCCCATTCCGTCTTGTCCGTGGCCTTCCCGATCTTCTCGATCCGCTGGTCGTACATCGCTTCCGACACGCGCTCCGCGTTGCCCCGATAATCGTTTGGTGCCACCGTCACCTTGCTGTAGTCCCGCCACTTCTTCGGATACCCCACGTTGTTGGTGATCGCCTTGAGCTTCTTCTCGGCCGCGGCCTTGGTCTCGTCCGTCATCCACGACAGGTGGGCGATATCGTCGCCCATCGATTTCTCCAGGCCCTCCACCAGCTTCGTGATCTGCGCCTTGGCGTCCCCGCTGAACGCCAGTTGCACGTACTTCTGCCCCAGCAGATCGCCCAGCGCGCGGTCCGTCGCCGCCACGCAGCGGATGTTACGCGGCCGCTGTTCCTTCACCCCCGCCAGATACCCCTGCCAGAAATTGAAGAACTCGTTCTCAAAGCTTTCCGCCATCTCCGACGCCGTCGCGCGCAACACATGATAGGAGAAGTAAGCCTTCCACGCATCGATCGATTGCGACGGCAAATCCGCCGACAACTGTTTCGCGCCTTCCGGGTACGCCACGTTGAGCGAATCGAAAGCCGGCGCGCCCACACCCTTGAAATAAGCTTCCCAATCGAAGTTCGGCGCCAGTGCCGCCAGCTCCTTGCGCGTCAGCATGTGGTACGTCTTGTTGGGATCGCGCATCGACACGCGGTCCAGCGCGTCCTTCGCCAGCACCATTTCGAAATCCATCACCATGGTGGCTTTCAGCGCGGCCGCCTGTTCCGTGTCGCCTGCCAGCTTGAACATGTTCTGCACGTGCTGCACGTAGTGCTGCCGGATCTCCACGCTCTTCGCGTCCTGCTTCAGATAGTAGTCGCGGTCCGGCAGCGCGAGGCCTCCCTGGCGCAGCCCGGCGATGGTCTTGTTGGAGTCTTTCGGGTCCGGCCCGGCGCCAAACCCAAAAACCACCGGCACGCCCATGCGGTGCAGCCGCGCCACTTCCGCCACAATCCCAGGCATGTCGGTCAGTCCCGCAATCCGCTCCAGCTCCGCCTTGATCGGCTCGATTCCTTTCTTGTTAATCGTCGCCGTGTCCATGCAGCTCGCATAGAAATTCCCGATCTTCTGGTCGATGTCCGAACGCTTCGCCGTGCTCGCCGCTGCTCCCTGCAGAATGTCCAGTTCCACTCGCTCATTGCGGTCGGCCAGCTCGGCGAACCGCCCGTAGCGCGCGCGGTCCGCCGGCAGCGGATGACTCGCTATCCAGTTTCCGCAGGCATATTGATGAAAGTCGACGCACGGGTCCACGCTCGTATTCATCGACGCTTTATCGACGCCCGTAACCGTCGACGCGGCCGGACGCTGTGCCAGCGCCAGGGCAGGCACAAGGAAAAGCAGACTCATTCGGATCATAAGTTCTGATTCTAGCTCCTGTATCGTTCGTGGGGCGGGCTATACAGCCCGCGGGCCCGCTTTCCAGCGGGTCCAGCCGCCTGAAAGGCGGCTGCGGCCAGAATTGGCCGCCCCACTCCGTCGCCGTCCCGCAGTCCCAGCCGCCACGAAGGCAGGGCGAAAGAAAGCGCTGCCCCTCGCCATGCGGTATATTGCTCTCCATGAAAACTTTCTGGCGCCTCGTTCCGGCCCTCCTCGCGATTCCTCTGTTCGCGCAGCCCAGCGCCACTGTCCCCGTCAAGCCCGGCCGCGACGCCGCCCAGCCCGTCGACGAGGAATACACCAAGAAAATCCGCGAGTACACCACCGAGCCCTTCTTCAACTCGCCCCTCACCGATTACCTGCCGGCCTCGAAAACCGTCCCCACTCCCAAGGCCGTCCTCGGTGACATCGCCGGAGCCCCCGGCATTCTGCCCTATTCGGCGGAAGTCTATCGCTACATGCGCATGCTCCAGGCCGCGAGCCCGCGCGTCAAAGTTTTCACCATCGGCAAGAGCGAAGAAGGCCGCGAGATGATCGCCGTGGCGGTCGCCTCCGAAAAGTTGATCGCCCAGCTCGACCAGAACCGCGACCGCCTCGCCAAACTCGCCGATCCCCGCACCATCGCCTTCAACGACGCCGAAGCCGACAAGCTCGTCGCCGCATCCACGCCCATTTACTACATCACCGGCACCATCCACTCCACCGAAACCGGCGCGCCCACCGCTCTCATGGAGCTGGCCTACCGCCTCGCCGTCGATGAGAGCGCCTACGTCAAATTCATCCGCGAAAACGTTATCACCCTCATCACTCCCATCGTTGAAGTGGACGGCCGCGACCGCATGGTCGACATCTACAAGTGGCACCTCGCCAACCCCGGCAAGCAATGGCCCAACCTTATCTACTGGGGCCACTACGTCGCCCACGACAACAACCGCGACTCCATGGGTCTCACCTTGCAGCTCACACGCAACGTACTCAACACCTTCACCGGATGGAAGGCGCAGGTGCTCCACGACCTCCACGAATCCGTCCCCTACCTTTACGACAACACCGTCGGCGACGGCCCTTACAACGCCTGGATCGACCCCATGCTCGCCGACGAGTGGCAAATGATGGGCTGGAACAACGTCTCCGAAATGACCAAATTCGGCATGCCCGGCGTCTTCACCCACGGCACCTTCGACACCTGGTCCCCCAGCTACCTCATGTTCATCGCCGCCATGCACAACGGCATCAGCCGCCTCTACGAAACCTTCGGCAACGGCGGCGCAGATACCGAGGAGCGCACCCTCCGTCCCAACGAGTACGCCCGCACCTGGTACAAACAGAATCCGCCGCTGCCCAAAGCCAAGTGGTCCCAGCGCAACAATAATAATTATGAAGAGACCGGCGTCATGACCGCGCTGGCCTTTTTCGCCGCCAACAACAAGCTCTTCCTCCACAACTTCTATCTCAAGGCCAGGCGCTCCATTGAGAAGCCCCACACCGAAGGCCCCGCGGCCTACGCCTTCCCCGCCGACGATCCGCGTCCAGGCGCCCAGGCCGACCTCCTCCGCATGCTGCAGGATCAAGGCTGCGAAATCTCTCGCGCCAGCGCCCCCTTTACCGTCATGATGCCCGGCAAGAAGGCGCGCGCCGGCCGCGCTGGCACTAGCACCGAACCCCCCACCGATGGCGAAACACCCAAGCCCGAAGAGAAACCCAAACCCGTCGCCCGCACCTTCCCCGCCGGCACCTACGTCCTGCGCATGGACCAGCCCTATAGCCGCATCGCCGATACTCTGCTCGATTATCAATATTGGGCCGCCAACGATCCGCAGAAGAGCATCTATGACGATACCGGTTGGACCTTCGGCGAGCTCGGCAACGTGCAGGTCGCGCGCGTGGCCGACGTGAAAGTGCTGGATGCCGCCATGACCCGCGTCTCTGGCGCCGTGCGCTCGCCCGGCGGAATCGAAGGCACCGGCGATGTTTACCTCATCAATCACAACACCGACAGCGCCCTGATGACGCTACGTTACCACTTCCCCGAGGCTTCCTTCGACGCCGCCGAAGAGCCCTTTGAAGCCGGCGGCCACAAGTTCAACCGCGGCTCTTTCGTCGTTCGCAACATCCCGAATGCCGCCCTTTCCGCCGCCCTTACCGAGCTTGGTGTCCAGGCTTATGCCGTGGCCGTCGCGCCCACCGTCAAAACTCACCCGCTGCGCGCCGCGCGCATCGCCATCATGCACACCTGGCTCAACACCCAGGCCGAAGGCTGGTGGCGCCTGGAGTTCGACCGCCTGCAAATCCCCTACAGCTACATCAGCACCCAGGCCATCTCCAAAATCGCCGACCTTCGCTCCCGGTACGACGTCATCGTCTTCGGCCCCGGCGCGGGCGGCAACCCCCAGACCATCGTCAACGGCCGCCCGATGTACGGCAACCCGCTGCCCTGGAAAGTCACCCCCGAGACCCCCAACCTCGCCCACACCGACGAAACCGACGACATGCGTCCCGGCCTCGGCTGGACGGGCCTCGACCGCTTGCAGGAGTTTGTCCGCCAGGGTGGCCTCCTCATCACCGCCAATGACACCACAAATTTCGCCGTCACCTTCGGACTCACGCCCGGCGTCTCTATCTCCGCCGCCCAGCGCCTCAAAGTCACCGGCTCCGCGCTACGCTCCAAGATGGTGGACGCCACCAGCCCCATCGCCTATGGCTATAGCGACAACCTGGCCATCTTCGCCTCGAATCCCCCGCTCTTTTCCGTCTCGAACCTGGCCGGTGGCGGCGGCGGCGGCCGCGGCGCCCTCACCGATCGCGAACGCCCCACCGGCCGCGGCACCGCCGACGACCCCGACATCCCCCAAGGCCGCCCACAAGTCGACATCCCCGACGAACCCCACGCCGAGATCTGGCAGGCGACGCCGCTCACCGACGAGCAATTTCGCAACCCGATCACCGTGATCCCGCCCGCCCAGCGCCCGAGAGTGATCCTGCGCTATTCAAACGCCAATGAGTTATTGGTCTCCGGCCTGTTAGACAACGGCTCCGAGTTAGCCCAGCACGCCGCCGTCATCGACTCGCCGTTAGGCCAGGGCCACGTGGTGTTATTCTCGAACAACCCCTTCTGGCGCGCCGAAACGAAGGGGAGCTATTTCCTGGTCTTCAACGCTATCCTGAATTTCGACAATTTGGGAGCGGGGAGAAAGCTGGCGGATAGGTAACGCCTTGGTCGAGCAACCGCGTAACTACTAAACAGGTCCCAGTCTGTCCCCGCTCGCTCCGTGGTGGGGCAGGATGATATCCTGCGGGCCGGTTGGCAACCGGCGCTGGGCGGCCATTGGCAGACGCCGGCAGGCGGGTTACCAACCCGCCCCGCGCGGGACGGAATGGGGACGGACGGAATGGGGACGGACACATTTTCGCCACCGGCCGTCTTACTCGTCACTTTGAGAGGCGCTGCCCTACGAGCGAATGGGAGCGAATGGAGCGAATGGAGCGAATGGGGACAAGCGAATGGGGACAGACGCATTTTCGCCGTCACCCCCGCACTCGTTTCATTTAGCGATCCCGCCCTATGGCCGCTTGGCCGGCAGTATCCGGAACCGCCGCCTGCCCTCAATCCGGTAGGTTTCGAAATCCGCGTGGTCCACGGTAAGAATTGTCGGCAGAGATTCCCGCTTCGCCAGGTAAACCAGCGTGGCATCGGCGAAATCCATCGGGCGATCCCAATAGCGCGACATCAAGGTATGCACAGACCGTAGTTCCAAATCGTCGATCGGGGCCATCACAATCGCACCGGTGCGGACGAACGTCCAGGCCGCCTCCATCTCCACGCGGCTATCGCCGACCAGGTGAAACAACTCTGTCAGCACCGCCTCGGACGTCACCAACGGAAGACGGAGTTGGCGGAACGCGTCGGCGCAGAGCGCGTGCCACCTGTCCCTTCTGTCCAACAGAGCGAGAATTGCGCCCGTATCGATGAGGGCGTTACCGCGCATGGCGCCGTCGCAATCGCTCCCGGACTAGTCGGCTCGCATTCTCCGCACGGTGCGGGTCGCGGCCAGCGATGGCCCCCAGGCATTTCGATGCCGCTTCGTGCAGTGCCTGCTGCTGCGCATCTTCCTCAACGCTCATGGCGCTTTTCTTCAGCCACTCCCGAACCGCCAGAGTCAGCACCGCCGAGACCGACGTCTTGCGCAAACGCGCTTCCCGTTCCAAGTCCGACTTGAGTTCGGTCGAGACGCGCCAGCTATACACTTCACTCGCCATGCACTACATTGTAGTGCATCCGGAGTCTCCGCATTTCGGACCGCCCACTCCCCGTCCCCCCTACTCGATCCGTAGCGCCTCCATCGGATCCACCGCCGTAGCGCGCCGCGCCGGAAGGTAGCTGGCCAGCGCCGCGGCTCCGATCAGGAGCACCGCAACCGCCGCGTAGGTCGCCGGATCGAGCGCTTTCACCCCGAACAGCAGCGATTCCACCAGCCGCGTCAACCCCGCCGCCGCGGCCAGCCCGAGCGCCGCGCCGATTATCGCCAGCAGCAGCCCGTGCCGCACAAACATGCGCTGCAGTCCCGCCGCCGGCGCGCCCAGCGCGATGCGGATGCCGATCTCGCGCCTCCGCTGCGAGACCGCGTAGGCGATCACGCCATAAATCCCCACCACCCCCAGCAGCAACGCCATCGCGCCGGCGATCGCCAGCATCACCAGCGCAAAGGAAGTCCGCGCCATCGACTTGTCGTAGACATCCTTGAGTGTCCGCACCTGGAATATCGGCAAGTTCGCGTCCACCCGCCAGATGGCTTGCCGCGCCTCCGTCAGGAAACTCTCCGTCGCCGCCCGCCTGGTGCGGATCAGGAACACACCGTCGCGACGCACCTGCACCGGGTTGCCCCAGAACATGTCCATCAGGGCCGGCCAGTAAGAAAATGTCGGCGCCTTCTGCTGCGCGCCATCATCGTACACGTCGCCCACCACGCCCACAATCTCGCGCCACGGATCCGTGGCGCCCTCCCGGATCCGCTTGCCCAGCGCCGCACCGGGCGCGCCCCACAGTTCCCGCGCCATGTTTTCGGAAACCATCGCCACGTGCCGCTTCTCGTACAGGTCGGTCCAGGTGAAATCGCGCCCCGCCATCAGCGGCGTGCCGGTGGTCTGGAAGAATCCCGGCGCGGTAAACCGGTATTCCCGCAGCGGCGGGATCTGCCCCACACCATAGTTCTTGTCTTCCGCGTAGAGCACATCATCGGGGTTGCGCCCTTCCATTGGCGCGGCGTTGGCAAACGCAACCGAGGTGACACCCGCGATGGCCGCCAGCCGGTCGATCATCTCGTTCTCCATGCGCATTACGCGCTCCGGTTCCTTCACCTCGCCTTGGGGAATGGAAATGCGAAGCATCTGGACTTCCTCGGGCCGCGTAAACCCGGGCCGGAAGTTCCGCAACGCCTGGAACGTGCGAATCATCAGGCCGGAGCCCACCAGCAGTACCAGCGCCAATGCCACTTGCAACACCACCAGCGTGTCGCGCGCGCGGTGCCGTTCCCGGCCGTGGCTCATGGTGCGTCCACCGCCCCGCAGGGTTCCAGCCAGATGCGGTCCGGCGTACTTCAGCACCGGGAGCAGACCGAACAACACGCCCGCCAGCAGAGAAACCGCCAGCGTAAACGCCAGCACCAACGGATCGATGCCGATTTCGTTTAGCCGCGGCAGCGTTGCCGGCCCCATGGCTACCAGCCCGCGCAACGCCGCATATGCCAGCCCCAGGCCCAGCCCGCCGCCCAACACGCCCAGCGTCACGCTCTCCAGCAGCAATTCCTTCGCGATTCTTCCCCAGCCCGCGCCCAGCGCCGCCCGGATCGCCAGTTCCTGCTGCCGGCCTTCGGCGCGCACCAGCAGCAGATTCGCCACATTCGCGCAGGCGATCAACAGCACCAGTCCGATGGTGCCCATCAGAACCCACAGCGTGCCGCCGATATCGCCCACCACTTCCTGCTTCAGCGGCTGCACCTTGGGACCGAGCCGCGCATTTTCAAACAGCATGCGGCTGAATCCGGGCGGCGGCGGCCACGCCTTTAGCCAGATCCCCAGCATCCGCGCCACATCTGCGTTCGCCTGCTGCAAAGTGACGCCGGCCTTGAGCCGCGCGATGCCCTGGTAGCTGAAATTCCCGAGGACCATCTTATTGCGATCGAACCGCAGCGGCAGAATCACATCCGCCTTGGCATTCAGAAACCGGAAATCCCGTGGCATCACGCCGATCACCGTGCGCGGCCGCGAATCCACCGTGAGGGTGCGCCCCACCGCCAATGCGTTTCCGCCGAAGCGCCGCTGCCAATAGCCGTACATCAGAATCACAGTTTCGGGCGTGCCCGGAGTATCGTCGGCCTGGGTGAACCAGCGCCCCGCCGCGGGTTGCACGTTCAGGGCTTGCAGGATGCCGTAGGTGACATCCAAGGCTTGGACCTGTTCGGGCTCACCCATCCCGGTGATGCTGTCGTCGTCGTGCGACCACAACCCGAAATCTTGCAAGGTTCGGCTTTCCTCCCGGTACGTGAAGTACATGGGAGGCGAGCAGTTGAGGTTCCCCGAGATCCCGGCGACCCCCGGCGCCACATGCCAAACCCCCACCAACTGCTGGCTCCGCGGATACGGCAGCGGCTTGATCAGCACCCCATTGAGCACGCTGAAGATGGCGGTATTGGCGCCGATTCCGAGCGCCAATGTGACCAGCGCAATCGCCGTGAACCCCGGCGCCCGCCGCAGCCGCCGCACCACATGCTTGAGTGCTCTCATGATGCATACTACGTCGCAGCGCCGCTGTAGTTCGCAAAAATCAGCCGTGGGACAGCCTGACCTGCGCGCCCGCCCGCACCTCCGCCGAGGTCCGCGCCCCCTCCGCCCCTACTTCACCGCCACCGTGATGCCCTTCTGGCTCGCCGCCGTTCCCACCGTGATCACTACCGGTTGCGGGCCCGGCGCCAGGCCCGGCGGAATCGTCAGATTCACCTGCATCGCGCCATTTACCAGGCCCGGAGCCGCCCCTGCATATCCAACAAACGCCGCCACTCCCCCAATCGTCGCCGTGACCGGTTGCGTCGCCAGAGCCGCCGCGCCGGGCGCCAGCGCGCCATCCGTCGCGCCCCCCACAATCGCGCCGCCGCCGGTGCCGAATACCTGAATCACCCCGCCCGCCGCCACCGGATTGGAAGCGCCGTTGACCTTGTAATCCACGTTCAGAATGGCGCCCGGCCCGCTGCCGGTCGCATCGAAGGCGAAAATCGCCGGCGCGGCGGCGGTCACCGGCATCGTCGCTGTGTTCGAGGCCACCGCTCCGTTGCCGGGATTGTATTGATACTGGACCGCCGTCTGCTGCTTGCCCGCCACCCCAAATGGCACAATCGCGCTCACCTGCCCGGCCAGCGCGTACACCAGCGGCGCCGGCACACCGTCAAACAGCACCTCGACGCCTGCCAGGCTCGTCGAGAACTTGCCGCTTGCGTCCAACTGGTAGTCCACCAGGTTGGCCGGGCCGTAATTGGCGCCGTAGATCGTCACGATTTCTCCCGGCGCTACCGCCCCGCCTTGATAGCCCGCCGCGTTCACCACGTAATTCGCATTCAGCATCGGCGCCGTCGTCTGCATGGCGGTCACCAGCGCGTTGAACGCCGCCGTGGGCTGATCGTTCTTATCGAACGGCAGCGCCGCGCCATACCCCGGGAAGAAACCGGGAATCCACGAATCCGCGTAGGAGACGCCCCAAACTTGAAACGCCGTGCAGTTGGGCTGCTGCAGGCACACCGTCATGATGGTCTGGTACACCTGCGCCTGGGCCTGCAGATTCGCCGCCGAAGCGTTCCCGTTCGAATCCACCGGCAGCCGGACGTCCATTTCAGTGATGTGCACCTGCAGGCCAAGCGCCGCCAGTTGTTGCATGTTCTGCGCCAGCCCGGCGGCGCTCGGATAGCCGTTGGTCATCAGATGCATCTCGAAGCCCACGCCGTGGATGGGCACGCCGCGCTGCACAAAATCCTGAACCATGTTGTAAACGGCGGTAAACTTGGCGCCCGGCCCCTCGATGCTGTAGTCGTTATAAAACAGCAGCGCGTTGGGGTCGGCTGCGTGCGCCCAGCGGAACGCCTGTTCGATATACCCGGTGCCGCTCTGCCCGATACCGGGCTGGTCATACCAAATGGAATCCCGCAGGCCGGGCACCGCCGATCCGCTCGGATCGTTGAAGGCTTCGTTCACCACGTCCCACGCGAATACCTGCCCTTTGAAATGACTCACCTCGGCGGTGATGTGGTTTTCGAGCAAGGTTGCCATCTGCGCCGGCGTGGCCCTCGCCGCATACGGCGCCAGCCACGACGGGAATTGCGTGTGCCAGCAAAGATTGTGGCCCCGCACGCGCATCCCGTTGGCCTGCGCGAATGCCACCAGTTCATCGCCTGGCTGGAAGTTAAAAGTGGTCTGCGTGGGCTGCGTCACATCCCACTTCATGGCGTTTCCGGGCTCCAGCATGCTGTACTGGCTGGAGAGCAAATTAGCGTAGGCCGGATTCTTCAGCAGATCGGACGAGCCGTACTCGTCCGCCGATGCGGCGGCGCCGATCGGAATGGCCCGTACTGCCGCCGCCTGCCGGAGCGTGGTCTGCCCGGCCAAAGGAGCCGTCCCCGCCAGCACAACCGCCATCCAGGCGGCCAGCGTCCGTCCTCGGTTTCGTTTTTCTGTTGAGTGCCTCATAAGTTCAGGAGACCGTCTAATTGATTCTGCTTGTCTGGACCGGGCCTATATACGGCGATCTGTACCCCTTCTGATTATAGTTTCGTTCGTCAGAGTGACAACGGCGTATTTCAGAGAGGCGCAATAAGAGTTAGATATCTCTTATCTATGATATAGTGGGGCGCGTAAAGCTTCCATACTCTTCGGCACCTCGTGAGGTAACCATGGATCGGCGTTCTTTTTTCGGAATCGTCGCAGCAACTCCCGCGCTGGCGAGTGTGGCATTCGCCCAGAGCGCAGCCGCCAAGAAAACCGGCTGCTACGTGCTGCAACATTACTATCTCCAGCTCGGATCTCAGGCCGCCCGTCTGGCCGACTATCTGAGTAAGACATATCTACCTGCGCTGGCCAAAGTCCATTCAGGGCCCACACTGGCACTGGACGCGCAACTCGCTCCGCACCTGCCGCTGGTTACCGTCGTTAGCGGGTATCAGTCGGTTGACGAGATGTGGGGCGTGCGGGCCAGGTTGAATGCGGACAAAGCGTTCGAAGCGGCAACCGACACCTGGCAGGCCGGCCCGGAAGCGCCTTTCGCCAGCATGACTACCGAATTACTGGAAGCCGCCGATTTCTCTCCTGAGATCGCGCCGCTCGATCCGCAACCGAAAACGCCGCGGATTTTCGAAATGCGCGTCTACCAGACGAGGACGCTGAAAGAACTGAGGGGGCTTAAGGAACGATTCGCGGAAGCCGAAGTCAAGATCCTCGCCAAAGCGGGAGCGCAGCCCATCCTGTTCGGGGCCACTGCGATCGGCTCGGACAATCCCAACCTCACCTGGATGATCGCTTTTGAAGATATGGCGGCCCGGGAGAAATTCAATGCGGCCTTCGCCGCCGACCCGGACTGGATCAAGCTGCGGCAGCAGTCACTGGAGCGCTACGGCCAAATCCCAAGCATCCGGCGGATAACGCTCTATCGGGCCACGGCCTATTCGCCAATCCGCTAGGCCGCATTCCTCACAAATGGCCGATGAAGTGGCGCACGCACTCGTGCGTGCCGTGTCGAGACTTTTCTCGACACCCTGGTGGAGTACGTATAGCCTGTCGGGACTGGGCGTCGGCATGAGTGCCGACGCTGCACGCACGAGTGCGTCGCACGAGTGCGTGCGCCACGTTTCTAATTCGATTGCTGTTCCCCGGCTACCAGCGGGTAAACCAGCCCCGCAATCGCCGCTCCCACAATCGGGGCCAGCCAAAACAGCCAGAGTTGCTCCACCGCCCAGCCACCTACGAACAGCGCCGGGCCCGTGCTCCGCGCGGGGTTCACCGATAGATTCGTTACCGGAATCCCGATCAGGTGAATCAGCGTCAAACCAAGTCCGATGGCGATGGGCGCAAATCCCTGCGGCGCTCGCCGGTCGGTGGCGCCCTGAATAATCATGAGGAACATAAACGTGAGCACCACTTCGGCAACCAGGCATGCCACCAGGGAGTAGCCGCCCGGTGAATGCGCGGCATAGCCGTTCGAGGCGAATCCGCCCGCCAGATCGAATCCCGCCCTGCCGCTGGCAATCACATACAGCACACCCGCGCCGGCGATTCCTCCCGCCACTTGTGCTACCACATAGGCCAGGAGGTCCGAAGCTGGGAACCGCTTCCCCACCACCAACCCTACCGACACTGCCGGATTCAAATGGCATCCGGAAATATGCCCGATGGCGAATGCCATGGTGAGCACGGTCAATCCGAATGCCAGCGCCACACCCAGCAGCCCGATGCCAACGTTGGGAAATGCGGCTGAGATTACCGCGCTGCCGCATCCCCCGAAAACCAGCCAAAACGTACCGATGAATTCCGCCGCCGCTCTCTTGCCTAAAGGCATAACACCATCCTTTCGATTTTGACAGTATACTCTACGCCTTCGGTTTCCGCCGCCGGCGTTCATTGTGCGTTCACCCACGATCCTTCACAATGGAAACGTGCGCATCCTGCTGGTGGAAGATGAGTCTCGCGTAGCCGGCTTCATCGCCCGTGGATTGCGCGAACAGTCCTACGCCGTCGATATCGCGCGCGACGGCGAGCAGGCCATTTATCACGCCACCGTCAACGAATACGACCTCGTGATTCTCGACGTTATGCTTCCCATCAAAGACGGCCACGCCGTCTGCCGCGAGCTGCGCGGCGCCGGCTTCTCCGCCCCCATTCTCATGCTGACCGCGCGGGCCGCCGTCGACGACCGCGTCGCGGGTCTCGATTCCGGCGCCGACGACTATCTCGCCAAGCCCTTCGACTTCAAAGAGCTCCTCGCCCGCCTGCGCGCCCTGCTGCGCCGCGCCAAAGTGCTGCGGGCACAAGTCTGCCGCGTCGGCGATCTCGCGCTCAACACCGCCAGCCACGCCGTCACCCGCGCCGGCAAGCCCGTCAGCCTCACTGCCAAGGAATACGCCCTCCTGGAATTTCTGGTGCTCAACGAGGATCGCGTGGTGGGACGCGAGCAGATCGCGCAGCACGTCTGGGACGAAAACTTCGATCCGTTCTCCAACGTCATCGACGTCTACATCAAACGCCTGCGCGCCCGCCTCGAAAGCGGCGGCGCCAGCCGGTTGATCCGCACCCGCCGCGGGGAAGGCTACATGCTGAGCGCCAACCCGGGAGACGCCGATGATTAACAGCTTCCGCTTTCGCCTCACGCTCTGGTACCTGCTGTTCTTCTCGCTGCTGTTCATTCTCTTCAGCCTGTTTCTCCATGGCGTGCTCTCCCACGCTCTCGAGCGCCGCCTCGACGAAGCTCTCGCGGTGGAGGCCAACACCACCGCCGCCATGCTCCAGGATGAGTTCGAAGAGATGAAGGGCAATGTTCCCGCGGCATCTTCCGACGCTGTCTCCGGTATGCGCCTGCATGGCAGCCTGGTCGCGGTTCTCTCCGGGAACCGCGTGCTCGCCGCCAGCACCCCGATCCCGCAACCTCAGGTCGATTTCATCGCCGCGCGCGCCTCGCTCGATGCCGCGGCCGATCTCGCTGTCGCCGTCCCCGAGGTGGCGCCCAACGGAGCGCGCGCCGCGGTGCACCGTGTCACCGTCGGCGGCCTGGACTACCAGGTGATCGCGCTCCAGTCTCGCGACGAACTCGTGGAGGATCTCGCCGTCCTCCGCCGCGTCACCTTGCTGGCGCTGCCCCTCGTCATCGTGCTCGCCGGCCTCGGCGGTTACTGGCTCGCCAGCCGCAGCCTCGCGCCCCTCGGCTGGATGGCCGAACAGGCCCACCGCATCACCGGCAGCAACCTCAATACCCGCCTCGATATCGGCAACGCCGCCGAAGAGCTGGCGGTCCTCTCCGCTTCCTTCAATGAGCTGCTTTCGCGCCTCGACCTCTCCTTCGAAAGCATGCGCCGCTTCGTCGCCGACGCCTCCCACGAACTCCGCACTCCCCTTTCCATCATTCGCGGTGAGGCCGATGTCGCTCTCTCCCAGGAGCGCGCCGCCGCCGAATACCGCGAATCTCTCGCCATCATCCTGGACGAATCCCGCCGCCTCTCGCGCCTGGTCGACGACCTCCTCAACCTCGCCCGCGCCGACGCCGGACGCCTCAAGCTGCAATCCGAGGAGTTCTATCTCAACGATCTTCTGGCCGAATGCTGTCGCTCCGCGCAATCGCTTGCCGCCGCCCGCGGCATCGCGCTCGAATGCCGCCCCGCCGAGGACGCGCCCTTCCGCGGCGACGAGGAACTCCTCCGCCGCCTGGTGATGAACCTGCTCGACAACGCCATCCGCTACACGCCCCCGGGCGGCCAGGTCTCGGCCGCGCTCGAAGCGCAGGATTCCGAACTCCGCATCCGCATCGCCGACACCGGCGTGGGCATTGCCCCCGACGCCGCTCCGCATGTTTTCGAGCGCTTTTACCGCGCCGACATCGCCCGCTCGCGCCAGAATGGCGGCTTCGGTTTGGGCCTCGCCATTGTCAAGTGGATCGCCGAATCGCACCACGGCGAAGTGGCCCTGGCCACCCATCCCGGCGCGGGCAGCACCTTTACAGTCACCCTCCCCCGCTGATTCATCGTACGTTCATGTCCGGAATTCTATACTAAAGGTCTTCCCATGAAGTACATTCTGCCGACCCTGGGGCTAGCCCTCGCCCTCTGCCTGCCGGCCTTCGCCCAAACTCCTGCCGCCGGTTCTGCGCCGCTCCGGATTACCTTGCAGGATGCCATGGAGCGCGCTCAAAAATACAGCCAGCAGACCCTTACCGCCAACCTTGCGGCCCTGCTGGCGCACGAAGATACCATACAGGCCAAAGCCGCCCTGCTCCCTTCCGTCAACGGCATCAGCCAGTTCATCTACACCCAGCCCAACGGCACGCCCAGCGGCGCTTTCGTCTCCAATGACGGTCCCCACGTCTACAACAACCAGGCCAACGTGCACGCCGACATCTTCGCTCCCGCCAAACGCGCCGATTACCACCGCGCCATGGCCGCCGAAGCCGTTGCCCGCGCCAAGGCCGACCTCGCCGCCCGCGGCCTCATAGCCACCATCATGCAGGATTACTACGGCATGGCCGTCGCCGCGCGTAAGCTCTCCAACGCGCGCCAGAGCGTCCGCGACGCCCAGCAGTTCCTGGACATCTCCCAGAAGCAGGAAAAGGGCGGGGAGGTGGCCCACTCCGATACCGTCAAGGCCGAGCTCCAGTTGAACGACCGGCAGCGCGATGAGCAGGAAGCCCAGTTCACCCTCGATAAAGCCCGCATCAATTTCGCGGTTCTGCTATTCCCCGATTACCGCCAGGATTTCGATGTGGTGGACGATCTTGATACGCTCTCACCGCTCCCCGTCTATACCGAGATCCAGTCGCGCGCCGGCCAGAACAACCCCGACATTCGCGCTGCCCAGGCCGCCGTCCAGCAGCAGGATTATGAAATCCGTTCGGCACGCTCCGCCATGCTGCCGACCTTCTCCCTCGACTATTCCTTCGGAACCAACGCCAACCAGTTCGCCCTCCACAATCCCGATGGCCAGCTCCTGCTGGGCAACGTGGTGCAGGCCCAGTTGGTGGTGCCGTTGTGGACCTGGGGCGCCGCCCGCAGCCGCGTCAAGCAGGCCGAATTCAAACTACAGCAGGCCAGGAACGATCTCAGTTTCACCCAGCGCCAGCTCCTCGCGTCGCTCGACGCCTTCTACCGCGAAGCCGGCCTGGCGCGCGACCAGCTCACTTCGCTGCGCCATTCGCTCGACCTCTCCAAACAGAGCCTGGATTTGACCTTGCTCCGCTACCAGGCCGGTGAAGTTACCGCCCTGGAAGTGGTCGATGCGCAGTCCACCCTGCGTGACGCCCGCAACGCCGTCGACGACGGACTCGTCCGCTTGCGCGTCTCGATCGCCAACCTTCAGACACTGACGGGGGCCTTTTAGCCGATGAAGAATATATGGTTGTTTGCCGCTCTGGCCGCCTGCCTGCTCGCCTCGGGCTGTTCCAAAAAAGAGGCAACCGAAACCGAGGCGCCCGCGCCCGTCCAGGTCACCGCCGTAACTCAGGAGCCCATCCGCCACATCGTCGCCGGCGATGGCGTGCTCTTCCCCCAGGACCAGACCGGCGTCATGCCCAACATCTCCAAACCCGTGCTCAAGTTTTACGCCAACCGCGGCGATCACGTGAAGCAGGGCCAACTGCTCGCCGTCCTCGAAAGCCGCGATCTGGCCGCCGCCGTCGCCAACGCCAAAAGCCAGTTCAATCAGGCCGAGCTCAACCTCCACACCGTGGAAATGGCCACCGTACCCGAAGCCGTGGTGAAAGCCGAGACCGATGTCGAATCCGACAAGCAGCAACTCGACGCCGCCCAAAAGCTTCTCGACAGCCAAACCGAGCTGTTCCGCCAAGGCGCGCTCGCCGGCCGCCGGGTGGATGAGGCCCGCGTACAGTTTGTTTCCGCCAAGGCGCAGTTGCAGGCCGCGCAGGAACACCTCCGCGCTCTCAACTCGGTGGGCAAGGGGGATCAAATCTCCACCGCGCGCGCCCAGGTGCAAACCGCTAACGCCCAGTTGCAAGCGGCCGAGGCCCAGCTCGGTTACGCGGAGATCCACAGCCCCAGGAGCGGCATCATCGCCGATCGCCCCATCTATGAAGGCGAAATGGCCGTCCCCGGCACGCCCCTCATCACCGTCGTCGATATCTCGCGCGTGGTCGCCCGCGTCAACATCCCGCAGAGCCAGGGCAACCTCATCAAGGTCGGCCAGCCGGCCGAGGTCATCCAAGCCGATAGCGGCCAGCAAGTCTCCGGCAAAGTCATCGTCGTGAGTCCCGCCACCGACGCCAACAGCACCACCCTCCAGGTCTGGGTGCAGGCCGAAAATCCCGGCGAGCGTCTCAAGCCCGGCTCCAGCGTACACGTAAAGGTCATCACCGAACAGTTCAAGAACGCAACTACGGTTCCGGCGGCCGCCATTCTTCCCGGAGAAACCGGCGGCACCGCCGTCCTGGTGATCATCGACTCCGTGGCGCACCGCAGGCCCGTCCAGGTGGGCGTGCGCGAAGGCGACAAAGTGCAAATCCTCAACGGCTGCCGGCCCGGCGAAGAAGTGGTCACGGTGGGCGGCCTCGGCGTCGACGACAAGGGTAAGGTCAAGGTTATCGACGCCTCCGTGCAGGAGGCCGACGACGATGAAAACGCGCCGCCCGCCGCGGATTCCAAGAAGGACACGAAGAAAGACGAGGCCAAGCCGAAAGCCAAATGAGCGACCTTTCGACACCTCCGCCCGTTGCCGAGGGCGCCGGCGCGTCGCACTGGACCGCCCGCCACGGCAAATCCATCATCTTCGTGATCCTGACGCTGGTGGCCGTCGGCGTGTACCTGGCGCTCACCATCCCCGTCGCCGTCTTCCCGGATACCAACTTCCCGCGCATCGTGGTGGGCGTCGATAACGGCGTGTTCCCCATCGACCAGATGCTGGTCACGGTCACCAAGCCCCTCGAAGACGCCGTAAACATCGTTCCCGGACTCGATCACCTTTATTCCATCACCAGCCGCGGCACCGCCGAAATCGACCTGTTCTTCGGTTGGAACGTCGATATGAACCGCACGCTCGAACTGGTGAACGCCGCGCTGTCCCGCGTGCAGACCTCGCTGCCGCCCACCGCCAAGCTCACGGCCAACCGGCTGACCTTCGCGGCGTTCCCCATCATGGGCTACAGCCTGACCTCGGACAAGATTCCGCAAACCACGCTCTGGGAGATGGCCACCTACGATATCAAGCCGCGGCTCAATCGCCAGACTGGCGTTTCGTCGGTCATCGTGCAAGGCGGGCAGGTTCCGGAATTCCAGGTGCAGCCGGATCCCGCCAAACTTGTGCAAGCCGGCGTCACCATCCCGAATATTCTCGACGCCATCACGCGCAGCAACATGATCGATTCGCCTGGGTTGATCGAGGCCAATCACCAGCTCGTCCTGAGCCTGGTCAGCGGGCAGACGCGCAATCCCGAAGAGATTGGCAACATCGTCGTCAAGACGACAGCAGCGGGCGCGCCGGTTCGCATCGCCGACATCTCGACCGTCAGCCCCTCCGTGATGCCCGTCTACACCGTGGTCACCGCCAACGCCAAGCCTGCCGTTTTGCTGAATGTCAATCGCCAGCCGGACAGCAACACCGTGGTGGTGGCCGGCGCCGTCAAGGCCGAAATCGAAGCCATCAAGAAGGACCTGCCCAAGGGCGTGGAGCTGCGCCCCTTTTATGACCAGTCCCTGATCGTCACCGAATCCATCAAGAGCGTGCGCGACGCCATCCTCATCGGACTGATCCTGGCCTCGCTCATCATGGTGCTGTTCCTGCGCGATTGGGGAACTTCGCTGGTGGCCGGCCTGGTGATTCCCGCCACCATCGGGGTGACGTTCATCGCCCTGCGGATCATGGGTCAGAGCTTCAACCTGATGACGCTGGGCGGCCTCGCCGCCGCTGTCGGCCTGGTGATCGACGACGCCATTGTGGTGGTCGAGAACATCGTGATGCACCGCGATTCCGGGCAGTCGCGCGCGGAGGCCATCCGCAGCGCCATTCGCGAAATTCGCGCTCCCCTGGTTGGCTCCACCATCACGCCGATCGTGGTCTTTCTGCCGCTCATCTCAATTACCGGCGTCACCGGCGTTTTCTTCCGCGCCCTGGCCGTTACGGTGGCAACGGCGCTGCTCACTTCTCTGGCGCTGGCCCTCACCTGGACCCCCACGCTCAGCCACTACTTCATTCGCAGCCGCTCGGGACGCCGCCCGGAAGAGCATCACTCCGTGCCGCCTTTCCTGATGAACGCCTACGCCGGCGTGCTCAGGTTCACCCTGGAACACAAGCTGGTTCTGGCGGTATTCTCCATCCTCCTGATCGGCGGTTCCTGGTGGTGCTACAACCACACCGGGTCTGACCTGCTTCCCGCCATGGACGAAGGCGGCTTCATCATCGACTACATCATGCCCGCCGGGTCTTCGCTCGAGGAAACCAACCGCGTCATCACTCACGTTGAAAAGATCCTGCGCGCCACGCCCGAGGTCGAAAACACCTCCCGGCGCACTGGTATGCAACTCGGCCTGGCGCAGGTCACCGAGGCCAACACCGGCGACATCTCGGTCAAGCTCAAGGCCGACCGCAAGCGCACCGGAGAAGAAGTGATCGCCGATGTGCGAGACAAGATTAAGAACGCCGAGCCGGTGCTCGACGTGGAATTCCCGCAACTCCTGCAAGACATGATCGGCGATCTGACCAGCGCCCCCGAGCCGGTGGTCATCAAGCTGTTCTCGCAGGATCCTGTCCTGCTCGAGCAATGGGCCACTTCCGTGGGCGATACCATCAAGAAAATTCCCGGCGTGGTGGACGTGCTGAACGGCATCGAGAACACCATCAGCGGTCCCGCCACGGTCTTTAACGTCGACCAGGTCATGACGGCGCGCGCGGGTTTCTCTCCGCAGGAAGTGGAACTCGACGCCAGCGCCATCCTGCAAGGTGAACCGGCTTCCAACCCCGTGGTGGTCAACGACCGCGCCTACACCATTCGCGTGCGCTTTCCCGTGGAGACGCGCAAGACGCTCGACACTGTCCGCGAGACCATGCTCATCAGCGGAACCGGCAAGACTGCCACCATCGGCTCGCTCGCCTCGGTCGTGGAGATTCCCGGCCAGACCGAAATTCGCCGCGACAACCTGCAGCGCAACGTGCAGGTGACGGCCCGCTTCGAAAACATGAACCTCGGCGATGGGATGAAGAAGGTGCAGGCCGCGCTCGACGAGATGAAGATTCCTCCCAGCATCCGCGTTCAGTACGGCGGTCAATTCGAAGAGCAGCAGAAATCGTTTAAGGACTTGCTGGTGGTTCTGGCGCTGGCCGTGGTGCTGGTGTTCATCGTGCTGCTGTTCGAGTTCGGCAACTTCGCCGCACCCATCGCGATTCTTTCTTCCGCGCTGCTCTCCACCTGCGGCGTCTTCCTGGCGCTGCTGGTCACGGGCACTACCTTCAACCTCTCGTCGTTCATGGGCCTGATCATGGTGATCGGCATCGTAGCCAAGAACGGTATTCTGCTGCTGGACGCGGACCAGAAATTCCGCGCCGCGGGTCTCGCGGCGGAGGAAAGTATGATCCGCGCCGGCGAGCGCCGCCTGCGCCCCATCATGATGACGGCCCTCGCCACCGTGGCCGGCATGCTGCCGCTGGCCTTCGCCTTCGGCGCCGGCTCTCAAATGCTGCAACCTCTGGCCATCGCGGTCATCGGCGGCATTCTCGCCTCGATGGTCCTGTCACTGGTAGTAACCCCGGCCGTCCACTATTACATCGGAGGCCGGGATTCGCATAAAGGAGTAACTCAATGAAGAAGATTCTGACGTTAGCCCTATTGGCTGGTGCAGTCTGGGCCGCTGAGGGTTATAAGATAATTAGTAAGATTAAGATCGGCGGTGAGGCAAGTTGGGATTATGTGGCCATGGACAGCGTCAACCGCCGGGTGTACGTTTCCCACGGTACCAGCGTCGAAGTCGTCGACCCGGATGCCGGCAAAGTCGTCGGCACCATCGGGCAACTGCACGGTGTCCACGGGATCGCCATCGCCGCCGACCTGAACAAGGGATTCATCACCAACCGCACATCCAAGAGCGTCACGATTTTCGATCTCAAGACTCTCGCCAAGCTCGGCGAGCCGGCGGCTGGTGAGAACCCGGATGCGGTTTGTTACGAATCCAAGACCAAGCGCGTTTTCGCCATCAACCATAACGGCGCGGACGCCACTGCCATCGACGCCAAGACCGGCGAGGTGATCAAGACCTTCCCCACTGGAAAAGCCGGCGAATTCTGCCAGTCCGATGGCGCCGGCAAGCTCTACGTCAACCTGGAAGACTCATCCGAGCTGCTCGAAATCGATGCCGCCAAGATGGAAGTCACCCGCAAGATGTCGGTGGCGCCTGCCGAACACCCTAGCGGCCTGGCGATCGACGTGAAAAACAAGAAACTCTTTTCGGTCGGCGACAACAAGATGATGGCCGTGGTCGACATCCCAAGCTTTAAGGTGATCGCGACTCCGGCGATCGGCTCGGGCCCAGATGCGGCGGGCTTCGATTCGACTCTCGGCCTCGCCTTCAGCTCCAATGGCGAGGGTAACGTGACCATCGTCAAGCTGGTCAACGGCAAGTACGACGCCGTCGATACGGTCACCACCGAGGCGCGGGCGCGGACCATGACCGTCGATGAGAAGTTGCACCGGATCTATCTGCTGACCGCCGATTATCCCCCGGCAGCGGCAGGTCAGAAAGGGCGCCCGGCGGCTACGCCCGATAGCTTCCATATTCTGGTAGTGGGAAAGTAAGGAGAAACTGATGAAACGATTCTGCTTTGTAACATTCATAGTGATCGCGACGTTGGCGATCATCGCTCTAGCCCAACCGGCCCCGGCGACGGGACCTTACAAAGTCGTGAAGACCGCCAAAGTCGGCGGCGACGGCAACTTTGACTATGTGTATGCCGATGTTGACGGCCGCCGCTTGTATGTTCCGCGGACCGGCGCCAACGCGCGAGTTTCCGTCTATAACCTGGACACCCAGGAGCCGGTCGGAGAAATTGCCAAGACCAATGCGCGCGGCGCTGCGGTCGATCCCAAGTCCGGCCACGGCTTCGCCAGCAGCAGCCCGGTTGCCATGTGGGATACCAAGACCCTCGCGCTCATCAAGACCATCGATGTCCAAGGTGGCCCCGACGGCATACTGTTCGATAGCTTCAACCAGCGCGTCTGGATCTTCAGCCACCGCCCCCCCAACGCCACCATCATCGATACCAAAGATGGTTCCATCGTTGGCACCCTCGATCTCGGCGGAGCGCCCGAGCAGGCCGTTACCGACGGCAAGGGCCATATGTATGTCGATCTCGAAGACATGGATAAGATAGCCGTCGTCGACACCAAGGCACTCAAGCTCACCGGCACTTACGCCCTCGAAGGCAAAGGTGGCGGCCCAGGCGGCCTGGCCTTCGACGTCAAGAATCACGTCCTGTTCGCCTCTTGCCATACCCCTGCGACCATGGTGATTCTCAATTCCGATACCGGCAAGATTCTCGATACTCTGCCGATCGGCACAGGTACCGATGGCGCCACCTTCAATCCCAACACCATGGAGGCCTTCAGCTCGAATGGCGATGGCACTCTCACGGTCATCAAGGAAAACAGCCCGACCAGCTTCGTCGTCGAGCAGAACGTGCCGACCATGCGCGGCGCCAAGACGCTGACGATGGACACCAAGACCAATCACGTGCTGCTGATCGCCGCCGAGTACGGCCCGCCGCCGGCGCCTCCCGCCGACGCCCCGCCGCCGGACCCCACCAAGAAGGGTGGCCGCGGCCCGCGCGCGCCCATGCTCCCCGATTCCTTCTCAATCGTTGTAGTCGGTAAGTAACCCTAAGTGCCACCGCACCCTCTGACGCGCGGCTCTATCCGAGCCGCGACCGTCAGGGAGCGATTTCCCGCATAGCGTTAGTTCCCGCCGCCCCGTCCGCCCTGCCGTATGGGCGCGGGCGGCGCGCCGCTTGTGGGCAGCGGCTTCAGCCCGCTCCCCGTAACCGACTTATTGTAGGCGGCGACATCCTTGTCTAACAGCGTCTTATATTGCGCCTGCACGGCCTGTAGCTGTTTCTCCAAACCCAGCACCAGGCCGTACGCGGTCTCCGTCGGTGGGTAGTCGCCGCTGCCCGCCACATCTCCCGCGCCCCCGCCAATTTCGCCTTCCAGCCAGATGAAATTCAGATAGAGCTGGTATTGCGTAACGTAATACTTGTCGTCGCTCAGCGCTTCGGCCCGCGAAATCAGTTTGTACTCCACGTCCTGCATCTTCCGATCGATGTCATTCACGGCCTTCAGCAATGCTTCCTTGCCGCTCTGGCCTTTCATCGTCTTGTTTTCATCCTCCAGTTGGCGGCGCATCCACTCCAGTTGGTTCGTCATATCGGAAACCACGCTGATGTCGTCGCGAACCTTGAGTTGCAGGCGCGCCGACGCCTGTAAGTCGGCATCTGTCCCGTGCGCGTCCGGCATCCGCAGGATGTCGATGGCTTGCGTATGCTTCTGGCCGTCCACCGTCATCTGCAGCGTGAATTTTCCAGGACCCACCAGCGGTCCCGGCTCGTTCTGAGAGATCCCCCAGTGCGTAATGCCACGGGTTTCCTGGTTTTGGAAGCGCGTTTCCTCCCAGATGTGCGGGTCGTCAGGCGGAGTTGTGCGCAAAGCCACCATCCGCGGCGGGTCGTAGTGCATGTCCCAGGACGCTCGATTCCATCCGGCGGCGCCGGGCATGTTGGGCAGTTTGCGAACCACCGCGCCGCTCGCATCCAGCACTTCGAGTTCGATCGGGTTCTTGGGAGCTTCCTTCAGCACGAAGGTCCAATCGGCCCGCCCGCCGCGGGCTTGCCGGTATGCCGGCCGCGGCGCCAGAAACTCTACTGCGGAAGTCACCGTGTCCGGCATCACGCCCTGCTCCAGTGGCGTCATGTCTTCCATGACATAAAAGCCGCGGCCGTAAGTCGCGACCACCAGGTCGTGCGTTTGCTTCTGCACGACGATCCACGACACCGGAGCCGCCGGCAGCCCGTCGTTCATCTGCTTCCAGTGCGCCCCATCGTCCATCGTGTAAAACAGCGCGTGGCCCGTGCCGGCGAACAGCATGCCCTGCTTATTCGGATTCTCGGCAATCACGCGCGCATAAGAGAGCGGGTGACCCGTGGGCAGGTCGCCCGTGATCTTAGTCCACGTCTTCCCGAAATCGGTTGTCTTATAGAGCCACGGGTCGCGGTTGTCCATCAGGTGAAAGTCCACCGCCACATACGCCGTGGCCGGGTCGAAATGCGAGGGCTCGATCTTTGACACCACACCCATCGGCCCAGGCAGGCCCTTGATATTCGCCGTAACGTCGTGCCATCCATCGTCGCCGCCATTGGTGGTGTACCAGACCTTGCCATCATTGGTGCCGGCCCAGATGAGACCCTTCCGGATCTCCGAGGGCGCAATCGAAAAGACCACTTCGCCGTAAAACTGGCCGAGGTTGTCGCCCACGATGCCGCCCGAAGAAACCACATACTTAGGATCGTTGTGCGAGAGATCTTTGCTGATCTCCTTCCAACTCGTTCCGCCGTTGGTGGTGCGCAGAATCGCCTGGCAGCCGTAGTATACGGTGTTATGATCGAACGGATCGATCGCCAGCGGCGGCGTCCAGTGGCAGCGGTATTTGACTTTATCGGGCTCCGAATCGAGCGTATGCAGCCACGGGCTCACCGAACGCGCAATCTTAGTCTTGTAATCGTAAGTGGTTACTTCGTTGCCGTAACAGGATGCCCAGATGAAATCGGTGTTTGTAAGATCCGGAAGCGTGAAGCCGGATTCGCATCCACCCAATCCGTGATCCCACGTTCCCACGGTGATTCCTCCGCCTCCGGCGAAGCCACCGCGGCCGCCGCCGCCACCGCCACCGCCGCGTGCGCCGCGGCCTGCGGCTTGAGGCGCCTGGCCGGGCACGTTGGCTCCGGCTTCCTGCACCGTGCTAAGCCCGCGCATGGTGCCGTCGTCCTGCATGTTGCCGTAAATGTGGTACGGCACATCGTTGTCCACCGCTACGTGATACATCTGCCCGATGGGCAGCGTGACCCGCCCCGAGGTAGTGCCGTGGTCGGTAGTGAAGTACATGCCGCCATCGTGCGTGACCAGGATGCGGTTGGCGTTGGTGGGGTCAATCCAGATGTCGTGGGTGTCCCCGCCCCAAGGCCGTGTGGTGAAATTCTTGCCGCCGTCCGTGGAGACCCAGAAGCTGCTATTGGCCACCAGCACTTCGTCCGGGTTGGAGGGTGAAACGTCGATGTGGATATAATAACCGGCGCGCCCGATGAGGGCCCGCTGCCAGCTCCCGTTCGCCCAGCTCTCGCCGCCGTCGTCGGATCGCCAGATCGAGCCCTGGTCGGCCGTTTGTATCAGCGCGTAAATGCGCTTCGGGTTGCTGGGCGCGATGGCCACATCCACCTTACCCACCGGCGGCTTCGGCATGCCATGGCCCTCAATGCGCTTCCATGTGGTGCCGCCGTCGTGCGTGATGTACACGCCGCTGCCCGGCCCGTGCGCCGTGAATTCGCTCTCCGGCAAGCCGCTGAACATGGCGTACGTGTGCATCACCACGCGCCACGCACCGGCCACCAGCGTCTTGGGATCGCTCGCGTCCATGGAGAGGCCGGAGCAGCCCGTGTCGGCGTCCACGAACAGGGAGCGGTCCCACGTCTTCCCCCCGTCCAGCGTACGGAACACGCCGCGCTCCTGCTGCGGGCCCGTCAGGCGCCCCGCCGCGCACACAAAAACAATGTCCGGGTTCACCGGGTTCACGACGATGCGGCCAATGCGGCCGGTCTCGCGCAGTCCCATGTTGGTCCAGGTGGCGCCGGCGTCGCTGGACTTGTAAATGCCATCGCCCATCATGTCGCTATCGCGGATCGCCCACGCTTCGCCGGTTCCAGCCCACACGATGTCGTGATTCGATCGCGATACCGCCAGCGCCCCAATCGCCTGCACCGCCTGGCTGTCGAAGATCGGCACAAAACTCTGGGCTGAGTTGGTGGACTTCCACACGCCACCGGATGCCGCGCCGACATAGTACGTGGTCGGATCGCCGGGAATGCCGGCCGCGGCCGAAATGCGATTGCCGCTGGCTGGCCCCATGAACTTGAAAGTTGGATTGCTCGGTGGCGGGGCAGCCCCGAATCCGCGGCCGCCGCGTTGCGCGGCTGCCGGCGTCACACTCAGAACGATAGCCGCTAGACCGGCGACCAGGCTGCGGCTCGATCGATTAGGCAAGAACACAATAGGTTGGACCATAGGAGATTACCGGTACTGGAAGTTTATAGGATTGCCCCACCTGGCTGCAAGCGATTTCACGCAATTGCCCGCCGGCCCTCAAATCGCATAAACTGCAATACGGTATTGGGAACCGGCGCCGGCAAGTATTCCGGCGGCGCCGACTACGCTCCCACGGAAGCCGCCGCCGGCCTGGTGCACGACCTGGAGAACCAGCTTCGCGCCGTCACGGAACAATACCGCAAGCTGATGGATATCGATCTTCCGGCTTACAACCGCGCCGCGCCCGAGCTGGGCCTCGAGCCGCTCAAACTCGGTAACTGAGCCCCCGATTTCAGAAGTACGCTCGCGTATTGCCAGACCGCCCGCTGTGAACGTGCAAGAAAAGCGGGCATGCTTTAGCTTGCCCTGCAATTTGTAAACTCGTGCACCAAGGGCCTGTCAATAAATAACCGTCTCAATCGCCAACCGTTCGGCAAGGTTATTTCGGAACGAGCCCTAAGTAGACTTACCGGCGGATCGCCGGTGTCTGTAGCGTAAAGTGCGCTTCGCTCAGCCCGTGCTTATGGTCGGCCATCAACTTCTCGATGCCATCGACCTCGATGGGCACAAACCCGGACATATTCTCGTAGCCCGTCTCCGTGATCAGCAGCATGTCTTCCAGCCGCAGCCCCAGGTGGAGATCGTTGATCCGCATTTCGGGTTCGATGGTGAAGATCTCGCCTGGTTCCAGCGTCGGTGTCGGCATGGGGCGGTCGTGTACTTCCATGCCCACCGTGTGGCCCAGGCCGGCGCGGGGGCTATCCTGCTGCCTCCGGTATTGTTCGACGAAGGCGGTGGCAGCCGCTTTGATCTTGTCATCCGTGAACTGGTAGGAGGCCATGATCGCGTCCATCTTCACCACTGCATCCTTGATCACGGCGACCGCCGTCACGTGCGGCTTGATGGACGTCATCACCGCCTGGTAAAGCTTCAGATAGATGTTGTAATATTCCTTCTGCCACGGCGTAAATTTACCTTTGGCCGGAAAGACGCGCGTCACATCGGATTGGTAATACTTATAGTCCGGCGCATAATCCATCTGCACTAAGTCGCCTTCTTCTAAGACGGCGGTGTTCTTGTTATAGTGCGTGTAATAGGTGTTCTTACCGGCGCCGATCAACGCGAAGTATGCCGCGCCGAACGAACCGTACTTCTTGAACACGAATTCCGAATCGGCCTGCAACTCGTATTCGTGCAAGCCCGGTTTGGCGTCTCGCATGGCCTCCATCAGCCCCAGGCCGGCGATGCGCGTGGCTTCGCGCATGATCGCGATTTCGCGCGCGTCTTTGATGCCGCGCATCTGGTCGAGAATCGGGTCGAGGTTTTTGATTTCCGCCTTGGAAGCCGCTTCCTTCAAGTGCGCCTGAAAGGCCAGTTCGCGCGAGGTGCGGCCGTCCCACGGATCGTTCTTATTGGCGGCCCACAGCCGGTCCGGGTCGCCCGACGAGATACTGCCCAGCACTTCGGCGCGGAAGGGAGTATAGATGGCGCGGCCCTCGGCGGCAAAACCGTCCACCATCGCCTTGAAATCGCTGCGCGGCAGCACGGCATCGATGCCGGTGGCCTTCGCGGCGTCCTCGCCCGGCGAGAGGCCCGGCCCGAACATGCTATTCTCCCGCTGCGCATTGCGGGGGTTCAGGAACAGCGTGCTCTTCCTGTTCTTGCCGTCGATCACCAGGATGGCGCGCGGCTCCGCCACGCCGCAGGCGTAATAGAACTGGTTGGCCTGCCGGAACGGCATTTCGCCCGGAGGCTCCGTGGTGCCCAGCATGATGGCCACGCCGTCGCCGATCTTTTCCATCACTCGGGCGCGCCGCGCCGCAAACTCGTCCGGAGGAAAAATGTCGGTGAATACCGGCTGCCCCCCCAGAGGCGCACACAGCGCGATCAGCAAAAGATACTTTGGCATGGGCAAATTGTATGCCCGGCTGCGCTCGAATCGCAAGCTCGGTGCAGCGGTCTCGATTACGGTGACGGATTCGTGCTCCGTCCTCCGCTCCCTCACGGTCGCGGCTCGGTGAGAGTCGTTTGCACCGGACGCCTCACTCCGATATGCTTCGCGTATGCGGAATCGCTGGATCGCTATCGCCGTGGCCGGGTGCGCCCTGCTCGCTTTCTCCCAGCCGGCCTCGCGCAAGAACGATTACCCGGTCGCCCGAATCCCCTTCGGCAACGTCCAGATCACCGACACTTTCTGGACGCCGCGGCTCGATAACAATCGCACGGTTTCGATTCCGGGCCTGCTCGATCGCTTCGACCGGATGGGCCGCAATCCCGACCTGCGGCTCATCGAGGCGGCATGCTACTCGCTCGCGCAGCACCCCGACCCGGCCTTGCGCGCGCGCATCGATGGCAAGCTCGACGCCATCATCCAGCGGATTCGCACGCAGAAACACGTCTGGTCCACCAATGGCGACGGCTCCACGCTGAACGCCGGCAACTTCCTCGAAACTTCAGTGGCCTATTTCGAAGCCACCGGCAGCCGCAAACTGCTCGACGTGGCCATAGAGATCGCCGACGATCTGGATGCCGTTTTCGGACCCGACAAGCGCCACGACATCTCCAACCACGAGGGGCTAAAGCTTGGCCTGGTGCGGCTGTACCGCGCGACCGGCAAGGCCAAGTATCTGATGCTCGCCAAATTCTTCCTGGATTCGCGCGGCAATTCCGCCGGCCGCACCAAACTTTACGGAGCCTACGCGCAGGATGCCGAGCCCGTGAAGCAGCAGGCCCGCGCCATCGGCCACGCCGTGCGCGCCACCTACCTGTACACGCCGCTCACCGATATCGCCGCGCTCACCAACGATTCCGATTACATCAAGGCTACCCAGCGCATCTGGGAAGACGCCGTCTCCAAGCGTACCTACCTGACCGGCGGCGTCGGCACGTATCGCCACGAAGAGAATTACGGCGACGATTACGATCTGCCGAACCTCACCTGCTGGAATGAAATCTGCGCCGCCTACGGCAACACCTTGTGGAACCACCGGCTCTTCCTGCTCACGCAGGATTCGCGCTACGCCGACATGATGGAGCGCACCCTCTACAACGGATTTCTGGCGGGTGTCTCGCTGGCCGGCGACAAGTATCTCTACCAGGCGCCCCTGATGGCGTCCGGCAGCTTCACCAGGCAGGCAGCCTTCGGCCCCGATTGCTGCCCGCCCAACCTCGCGCGCCTGCTGCCGCAATTGGGCAGCCTCATCTATGCGCAGGGAGACCCGGGCCTCTACGTCAACCTCTTCGTCGCCAGCAAGGCGCAGACCAAAATTCGCAACGTGAAAGTGGACCTGGCGCAGGAAACCGATTACCCGTGGAACGGCGCGGTGAAGCTCACCGTGAGCCCGCAGTACTCCTGGCGCTTCCCGCTCTTCATCCGCATTCCGGGATGGGTGCGCAACCAGCCCATGCCGCTGCTGCTCTACAAGTACCTGGCGCCGTCGCCACCGGCGGTCGCCATCACCATCAACAGCCGGCCCGTCACCTACACAACCGACCGCGGCTACGCGCGCATCGAGCGCGAATGGAATACCGGTGACGTGGTCGAGTTCAACTTGCCGATGGAGATCCAGCAGGTGGTGGCGCGCGACGAAGTGGCCGACGACCGCGGCCTGGTGGCCTTTGAGCGCGGTCCCCTGGTCTATTGCGTGGAGCGCGCCGACAACCCAGCCGGCATTTTCAACCTGGTGGCGCCGCCCGCCGCCAAGCTGCAATTCGCCTATCAGAAGGATCTGCTCGACGGTGTCGGCGCTTTGACCGGCAGCGCCGTCTCGCTCAGCCGCGGTGCCGACGGAGTTTCGCTGAACCGCCAGGCGCAGCCGATGGTGGCGATCCCGTATTACGCTTTCGGCAACCGCGGCGCGTCCGAGATGTCGATCTGGCTGGCGCGCGATGAATCGAAGGCCCGCGTCGCGCCGCGCACCTCTCTGGCTTCCACCGCCAAGGCCACTTCATCGGTGGGCAACGGCACGGTTGCCGAAAATTATCCCGGCCACAAACCGCCCACGCCGGAGCAGCGCTGGTACCCCAATTCGCAGGATGGCTCGGGCGAGATTTCGGCCATCCAGGACGGCTTCGAACCCATTAACTCCGAAGACGGCAACGCGCCGTATCTCCGTCTGCATCCGCAGAGCGGCGACAGCGCCTGGATTCAGTACGACCTCGCCAAGGCCGCGCGCGTTTCTTCCGTCGAAGTCTATTGGAAAGACGACAAGCAATACTGCGTGACGCCGAAAGGGTGGCGCCTGTTATATAAGGACGGGAACGAGTGGAAGCCGGTCCATACCACTGCGGCCTACGGCGTGGAACGCGACAAGTTCAACCGGCTTTCCTTCGATGCCGTGACCACTTCCGCGCTGCGCATCGAAATCCAATTGCAGCCCCGCACTTACAAGAAGGGCGACCTCGGTCCGCCCGACGCCAACTATCTGCAACAGGAAATCACCTGGTACGAAGGCGGGGTGATCGAATGGCGCGTAAACCCATGAAGCCCTGGATCGCCTTTGTAGTTCTTATCGCGGCGCTGTGCGCGGCGCAAATTTCGAAACCCATCTACACGCTCGAGCCGGTGCCATTGGCGGACGTCGATATCACCGACCAATTCTGGGCGCCCAAGATGCAGGTGAATCGGACGGTCTCGATCCAGCACCTGTTCCAGAAATTCGGCGACCGCAGTTACGATAACCCGCGGCTCATTCAGGCCGCTGCCTACATGCTCGCCAAGCAGGCCGATGCGGAATTGCGGCAGTACGTCTCGAAACTGGTGGATCGCGAAGTGGCCGCCACCGAAACGCGCTTGCAGAATCCCACCCGCATCTCGGGCTACTTCTACGAAGCCGCCGTCGCCTGGTATCGCTCGACCGGCGAACGCAAGATGTTGGATGAGGCCATCAAAGCCATCGACGCGCTCGATGCCGCCTACGGCCCCGGAAAGAAGACCTACATTTCCAGCCACGAGGGCATGAAGATCGGGCTGCTCGACATGTACGGCGAGACCGGCGACGCCCGTTACGCGCGCCTCGCGCAGTTCTTCCTTGACGAGCGTGGCAAGGACGATTACCCGCGCACCGGCGAATACGCGCTCGACCGCACGTACGCGCAGGACGATAAGCCGATCGCTCAGCAGATGGCGGCCGAGGGCCACTGCGTGCGCGCCACCTATCTCTACATTCCCTTCACCGATATCGCCGCGCTCACCGGCGGCGGCGATTACAATCGCGCCATCGACAGCATCTGGCAGGACGCCTCGCGCAAGACCTATCTCACCGGGGCGATCGGTTCTGTGCGCTTCCACGAGCAGTACGGGCAGCCTTACGAGCTGCCAAATCTCAGCGCCTGGAACGAAACCTGCGCCTCCTACGGCAACGTGGTGTGGAACCAACGCATGTTCCTGCTGCACCGCGACGCGCGGTACGCCGACCTGATGGAGCGCGTGCTCTACAACGGGTTCCTCGACGGGGTTTCGCTCAAAGGTGACCGCTTCTTCTACCAGAATCCGCTGATGTCCTACGGCAACTACGAGCGCTTTGACTGGATCGATACGCCCTGCTGCCCGCCGAATGTCGTTCGCCTGATGGCGTCGCTGGGCGGCTATGTCTACGCGCGCAACGACGATGAGCTGTACGTCAATCTCTTTGTGGGATCGACCGCGCGCATCGCCATGGGCGGGAGCCGGGTCCGCGTGCGCCAGGAGACGCGCTATCCGTGGGACGGCGGCGTGAAGATCCACGTCGATCCGGATGCGCCGCGCCGCTTCGCCATCTACGTGCGTATTCCCGGATGGACCGGCAGCCAGGTGATGTCGGGCGATCTCTACCGCTTCCTCGACACCAACCGCGCGCCGGTGGTCCTCAAGATTAACGGCCGCGCCATCAATGCCTCGATGGCCAATGGGTACGCCAGGATCAGCCGCGAGTGGATGCCCGGCGACTCCATCGACCTTTCGATGCCCATGCCAGTGCGCCGCGTGTTGGCTGATGCGCGCGTGAAAGACGACGCCGGCCTGGTGGCGTTGGAACGCGGCCCGCTGGTCTATTGCGCCGAGTGGCCCGACAACGGCGGACACGCGCTCAACCGCGTGGTCGCGGATGATGCGGCGCTGCGGAGCGAGTTCCGTCCGGATCTGTTGAACGGTGTCACTGTGATCGCCGGCCAGAATCTGGTCGCCATTCCCTACTACGCCTGGGCCAATCGCGGCATGGGCGAAATGGCAGTCTGGCTTGCGCGACGCTCGGAGAAGGCCGTGACGCTGCCGGTGATGCCGCCGCCCGCCATCGCCAAGGTGGAATCTTCCGGCGGCATCGAGAAGAAGTGGACCGGCTACAACGATCAGAACGACGACATCGCCGCGGTTTACGATGGCGCCGACCCGATCAGCTCCGCCGACGAATCGCACCGCTACTTCCGCATGCGTCCGCCCACCGGCCAACCGGCGTGGGTGGAGTACGATTTCAAAGCGCCCACCAGGATCTCCTCCGCGTCCGTTTATTTCGCCGACGACCGGCGATTCTGCAAGCTGCCGGCTACCTGGCGGGTCTTGTATCGGGACGGCGGCGATTGGAAACCCATACCGGCCTCCTATACCGTCGATAAGGACCGGTTCAACACCGCGGCCTTCGTTCCCGTGACGGCCACGGCGGTGCGCCTCGAAGTGGAGCCGCGGACGGTGCATTACAAGACCGGTGAGATTGGCCCGCCCGGCGCGAACTTCCTGACGCGCGACACGGACTGGCGCGAGTTCGGCATCATCGAGTGGCGGGTGAAGTAGGCGGCAAAATTGGGTTCGTTTGGCGCCGAAGAATTGGGTTCGTTCCGGTTCGCTTCTCAGGCGTGTTAGACAGCTTGGCGGGAGGCCCGAATTCCACAAACCGACCCATGCATGGGTCACTTTTCGGGCGGGTTTGACGGAAACAAAGGAATTAGCCGACGAAACTGGACCATGTTGGGGCCGAAACTGGGTTTGGAAATAAGTCACGCTCCGGAAGCCTCGCCACTGTCCGTTTTTGGGACTAGGTTCGTTTGGTATAACGGGGTGGCGCGGGCTCCAGGAGGCCGGGTGGGGCTGAAATTGGCTTCGTTTCGCAAAAAGAGGAGCGGCCAGCGGGCGTTGTCCGATCCAGCGGCCGAGGTCGAGGGTGTTGGTTGGAAGATCCGATTGCATAAAGGACTCATTTGGATCGCCGAAGGTCCGGCGGTTTTGAGGGCAGGCGGCATGAAGAACAATAGTCCGTCGAGCGCCTCAAGGGTCCCGCGCTCGCGAAAGCTGCTACCCGGCTTCAGAGTAGCAGACGCATGGGACAAGAGATTCCTGGTAAATAATTGATTCTGAGGGAAAAAGAAGTTGAAATTTGCCCGGCTCGTTCGCTATTGGTGGTGGCCATGTCCGTCAGGGCTGGGACGCTATACAAGATGAGGTGTCGCATGTATGCGCTTAAGTCCCTCCAGCCGGATCAATTGTATCCGATCCCGGTGACTGCGAACAGCCACCCCGACAGCAGCCCCGGGAGGCTCGCCACTGTCCGTTTTTGGGATTGGGTTCGTTTGGTATAACGGGGTGGCGCGGCTCAAGGGGGCCGGGCGGGGCTGAAATTGGCTTCGTTTCGCCAAAAGAGGAGCGGCCAGCGAGCGAGTGGCGGAGCGGCGGAGGTCGAGGGTGTTGGTTGGAAGATCCGATTGCATAAAGGACTCGCTTGGATCGCCGAAGCTTGGGCGGTTTTGAGGGCAGGCGGCATGAAAAACAATAGTCCGTGGAGCGCCTCAAAAGCGCCGCGTTCGCGAAAGCTCCTACCCGGCTTCAGGGTAGCAGACGCCTGGGGCAAGAGATTCCTGGCAAGTAATTGATTCTGAGGGGGAAAGAAGTTGAAATGTGGGTGGCTGGGGCAAACGAATCTTTCATGTGTCCAATTTCTGCTTCGGCCGATGGGCGAGGCGAGGAAAATTCCAGACTATCGCCCGTTCCTTGGACACCTATCGCTGCGAAGCGAATCGTTGAGTGGCAACTCAGGCCGCGCGCTCACGTTCCAAGAACTGCGGGCCGTTCTCCCGGAAGTCGTCGAGCGACGGAAACTGCTTGTCGCTGGCGCTGGTGATCCGGGTACGATCCTTCTTGGTGATCCCGCTCTCGAAATCCTGGTGCACCATCACGCCCTTGAACGCGATGCGCCGCCGCTGAAACTCCAGGCATGAAATGGTGGCCAGCCGCGCCTTATCGTTGTCTTTCACTCCGAACAGGAAGAGCGGGCGGGGGCCGATGTCGAACTGGTAATCCACCTCGTACTCGTCGTGGTCCGGAATCGGCAATGTGTTCCGGCGCGGGTTGTACTCGGCCAGCTTCTCCTCGACGAACTCGGCCAACTGCTCGTAGAAAAGGTTCTGGATCACCTCCCGCTTGTAGTACTGCATGCTGGAGACCTTGGCGACCGTCTGCGCGAATTGAAGCAGCGCCGGGTACAGCCGTTCAGGTTCGGCCTCGATATACAGCCGCCCGTCCTGTTCCTGAATCCGGTTTTCCGACAAGATGCGATTGAAGATGCGCTGCTTGTTCTCGGTGTCCAGGTCGTAGGTGTACGTGAGACGCATCAGCGTCAGTCCATGGTCGCCGATCCGGACCTTGCCGGAACCGTTCAAGGGTTCATCGAGGAAGATGTCCACCATGTCGCCGTCTTCGTGAAACAACGGGGCCAGGACCTGGAGCACGCCCGGCCGGCGTTCCCGGAACGCCACGTGGCCGTTGAACTCGCGAATCAGCGCATCCAGCACCATCATGCCGGCCGGCGAAGTGGCGGCGTAACGGCGTACTCGACGGACATGGGATTCGCCATGCGCTTCGAAGCATCGAGAATCTCGAAACTCACCACGTTGCCGCCGGCGTCGTAGTCCAGGATGACGCCGGGCTTATCCTGATCGCTTTCCGCAACCGGCGCATCGCTCAGCAGGACGCTGAGGACGTCCACTTCGGGGTCGTATACTACTTTCATTCGGCGCTCCAGTACTTCTCTATTTTGCTGGTCCGGTAAGCCGTGATAATCACAGGCGGCTGTTCATCTTCGGCCACAACGACTCGCAACAGATACATTCTCCCATCTTCGAACCGTAACCGCGACTGGTGAATCCAACGGCCCGTGCGGGAGTCGTCGGCAAGCCGAGGGCAATATGAAGAAGACTCCGACGGTTCAGCTCGCTTGCGCTTACGGCACCCAGTGGTGAGCGATGGGCGCCGCGCAGTGTTATGTTGAGACGGTTGGTAGAACAAGCTCGGTCCAGGAAGGTGGCGGGCGAGAACAGTTAGGACATGGATAATCAATTCTTCGAACGGCCGATTCTCAACTCTCCCTATGACGAACCGAAACGGAACTGGGAGCTCGATGAGCAGGGCCAGCCAACACAACAGATTATCGAAAACCGGCGCCGCGCGGAGTTCATCACGCCCATCCCGAAACCCCGGAAGCGCAAGGGAAAGGCGAATCAACAAGATCTGATTTTTGACGAGGGCAAAGGCCTCTCCACCCAAGAGCAACAGTACGATCAAACGTCCATCATTAACGAATTGCGGCATCATGTGGAGCTGTGGCGGAAACGGCAGGATCCGAACGATTGGCACGTCACGCCTGAAACCGCACGTCTCCTCCAGCACTGGCGACATCACAAGTTCAGCGGCATCCGGCCGTTCTTCTGTCAGATCGAGGCCGTTGAGACCGCCATCTGGCTCACCGAGGTTGCCCCGAAAGCCGGCCCTGGCAAAGCGTTCATGGAACACCTCGCCAACGCCAACAACGACGCCAACCCGGAGCTCCTGCGACTCGCCCTGAAACTGGCCACCGGCGCGGGCAAGACCACCGTGATGGCCATGATCATTGCCTGGCAAACCATCAACGCCGTGCGCCGGCCCGGTAGCACCAAATTCACGCGCGGCTTTCTGGTGGTCTCGCCTGGCCTAACCATTCGCGACCGCCTTCGTGTGTTGCAACCCAACGACCCGGATAGCTACTACCAGAGCCGCGAACTGGTGCCCGGCGACATGCTGGGCGATCTCGACCGCGCCAAAATCGTCATCACGAACTACCATGCCTTCAAACTTCGTGAGCGTATGGAACTCTCGAAGGGTGGGCGCTCACTGCTCCAGGGCCGTGGCGATGAGTTGAATACTCTGGAAACCGAAGGGCAGATGGTCCAGCGGGTGATGCCGGACCTCATGGGCCTGAAGAACATCCTCGTGATCAACGATGAGGCTCATCACTGCTACCGCGAAAGGCCCGGCGCAGGGGGCGAGACCGGCCTAAAAGGGGATGAGAAGCAAGAGGCCGAGAAGAACAACGAGGCTGCACGGCTCTGGATCTCCGGTTTGGAAATCGTCAAGCGCAAGCTCGGCATCACACGAGTCATCGATCTCTCCGCAACGCCGTTCTTTCTCCGGGGCTCGAACTATGCCGAGGGCACTCTGTTTCCCTGGACCATGAGCGACTTTTCGCTGATGGACGCCATTGAATGCGGCATCGTGAAGCTGCCGCGCGTGCCGGTGGCGGACAACATCCCCGGCGGGGACGTGCCGAAGTTCCGAAACCTCTGGGAGCACATTCGCGCGCGGATGCCCAAGAAGGGCCGCGGCAAGGCAGCCACCCTCGATCCGCTCAGCCTCCCGGTTGAGCTGCAAACCGCGCTGGAAGCCCTCTACGGTCACTATGACAAGACCTACCAACTGTGGAGCGCCGCCGGCGTTCGAGTCCCTCCCTGCTTCATCGTGGTCTGCAACAATACGTCCGCATCCAAGCTGGTTTATGATTTCGTCTCCGGGTTCCACCGGAAGAACGACGACGGCTCTACCACGCTGGAAAACGGACGCCTGGCACTGTTTCGAAATTTCGATGAGCATGGCAACCAACTCGCCAGGCCCAATACGCTGCTGATCGATAGCGAGCAACTGGAATCCGGCGAAGCGCTGGATGAGAATTTCCGCGACATGGCAACCGACGAGATCGACCGCTTTCGCCGCGAGATTATCGAGCGTACCGGAGACCGCCAACAGGCCGAGGGCCTTACCGACCAGGAGTTGCTCCGGGAAGTCATGAACACGGTAGGAAAAGAAGGCCGTCTTGGCGAATCGATAAGGTGTGTGGTGTCGGTCTCCATGCTCACCGAAGGCTGGGACGCCAACACCGTCACGCATGTATTAGGTGTGCGAGCCTTCGGCACGCAACTTCTCTGCGAGCAGGTAATTGGCCGTGCGCTGCGGCGCCAGTCCTACGATCTCAATGAGGAAGGCCTGTTCAATGTGGAGTATGCGGACGTGCTGGGAATTCCGTTCGATTTCACGGCGAAGCCGGTCATCGCCCCACCGCAACCGCCCCGAGAGACCATCCAGGTGAAGGCCATGCGTCCCGAACGCGATGCCCTGGAAATCCGCTTCCCCCGGGTTTCCGGGTACCGGGTGGAGTTGCCGGAGGAACGGCTCACCGCGGATTTCAATGCCGATTCGGTGCTGGACCTGACCCCCGATCTGGTGGGGCCTTCCATCACCAAGAACGAAGGCATCATTGGGGAAGGTGTTGAGCTCACCCTGGAGCACCTGGGCGATATGCGGCTCTCCACGCTGCTGTTTCACTTGGTAAAGCGCCTGATCTATACCAAGTGGCGCGACACGGGCGAAGATCCCAAGCTCCACCTATTCGGACAGCTCAAGCGGATCACCAAGCAGTGGCTCGACACCTGCCTAGTCTGCAAGGGTGGCACCTATCCCGCCCAGCTCATGTACCAGGAACTGGCGGACATGGCGTGCGAGCGAATTACCGCCGCCATCACCCGCAAATTGGTGGGCACGAGCCCCATCAAGGCTGTACTCGACCCCTACAACCCCACTGGTTCCACCAACTACGTGAAGTTCAACACGTCGAGAACCAGCCGCTGGCAGACCGACGCGCGCCGGTGCCACATCAACTGGATCATTCTGGATAGCGACTGGGAAGCGGAGTTTTGCCGCGTGGCCGAATCCCATCCACGGGTGAAGGCCTACGTCAAGAACCACAACCTCGGTCTGGAAGTGCCTTATCGCTACGGCTCCCAGGCCCGCATGTACCTTCCCGACTTCATCGTGCTGGTGGATGATGGGCGGGGGGACGGTGACCTGCTCCATCTGATCGTGGAGATCAAGGGTTTCCGGAAGGAAGACGCCAAGGAGAAGAAGTCCACCATGGAGACGTATTGGATACCAGGCGTGAACAACCACGGGCGGTATGGCCGCTGGGCGTTCGCCGAGTTCACGGAGGCTTACATGATCGAGGCAGACTTCAAAGCTAAAGTCGAAGCCGAATTCAACCGAATGATTGACTCAGTGGCCGCGCAGACGGTGGTGTAAGGAATCCCCATGGCCACGAAACCAACGAAAGCCGACAAAGCAAAGACCGTGGAAACGCTTACCCATGAGGAGGCTTCGCGCAAGAACATTCCCACGGCCGAATTCCAGTCCGTGATGCGAAAGGACGAGCAGACCCCGATCCGCGTGGCTTATGAGCGTCGTAACCGCGACCTGGACCCGCAACTGGTGTGGCGCTGCAAGGACGAACAGGACTGGTCCGATCTGGTGACGCACGCGCCGCCGCTATACATCCAGGAAAAGGTGCATCCGAAGGTGCTGATTGACGACCTTCTGCGCCGCAGCAAAGCTGAAAAGGCGGCGGCCGAGGAACAAATCAACCTTTTTGCCGATTTCAACGGGCTCCCGGATAACGACGCCAAGACCGAGTTCTACCAGCACGACGCCAACTGGAGCAACCGCCTGATTCTCGGCGACAGCCTGCAGGTGATGGCATCGCTGGCTGAGCGGGAAGGGCTGCGCGGACAGGTTCAGTGCATCTACATCGATCCCCCCTACGGCATCAAGTTCAACTCCAACTTCCAGTGGTCTACGACCAGTCGCGATGTGAAGGATGGGAACGTTGACCACATCACGCGCGAACCGGAGCAGGTGAAGGCCTTTCGCGATACCTGGCGTGACGGGATTCACTCATACCTAACATATCTGCGAGATCGCTTGACGGTGGCACGCGATCTTCTGTCAGATCGCGGCTCGATCTTCGTTCAGATCGGAGATGAGAACGTACATCTGGTGCGCGCCCTACTCGACGAGGTATTCGGGGACCGCAATTTCGTCAGCCTTATTTCGATTCAGACCACGACGGGGTTTGAGGCCAAGCACCTCGGCAATATGTCCGATTTTGTACTGTGGTACGCGAGGGACAAGGAGCAATGCCGATCCAACACGCCGTTTTACCGCAAGCAGTTCGAACTCGGCGAAGGCAATGCAAAGTGGCTGATGTTGGAAGACTGGTCATGTCGGGGTGTATCCGCTCGTGAGAAGCGTGGCGAGGATCTGATTCCAGACGGGGCACTTCCATACCAGCCGGATAACCTCATCTCGCAGGGCCGCGCAAGGGAACCCCAGCCTTTTGAGTTTCGCGGCAATCGTCACGACCCATGGGGCAAGAACTCCCATTGGAAGGCGAACTACCCAAAAGGAATGGAACGCCTGGCGCGAGCCAACCGCATTCACAGCGCGGAAAACTCAATTCGTTACGTTCGCTTTCATACAGACTTCGACGCCGCCGTGCACGGCAACATGTGGACGGATACCGGTTCCGGCAACTTCACCGATGACAAAGTCTATGTTGTTCAGACAAATACGAAGGTGGTCGAAAGATGTATTCTGATGGCTACGCATCCCGGCGACTTAGTGCTCGACCCGACGTGCGGCTCTGGCACCACGGCTTATGTTGCCGAACAGTGGGGGCGACGGTGGATCACTGTTGATACCTCGCGAGTCGCTCTCGCGCTGGCCCGCGCCCGGATTATGGGAGCGCGTTACACATACTACCTTCTGGCCGACAGCCCTGCTGGCCAACTGAAGGAATCAGACGTGGCGCGGACCGCTCCGTCCACCGCACTGACACGGGGCGACATCCGACTGGGTTTCGTATGCGAACGCTTGCCCCATATCAAGCTCGGCCAAATCGCCAACAATGCTGAAATCGACGTGATCTGGGAAAGGTTCCAAGAAGGCATCGAACCGCTGCGCCACCAGATCAACACGGCCCTCAACCAGAGGTGGGACGAATGGGCAGTTCCTCGCCAGGCTGACGACAGATGGCCGGATAAGGCGAAGAAACTCCACGCCGAATGGTGGCGGCAGCGCATCTCGCGCCAGAAAGAAATCGACGCCTCCATCGCCGCCAAGGCTGACTTCGAATACCTCTTCGATAAGCCCTACGACGATAAGCGAAAGGTCCGCGTCGCCGGGCCGTTTACTGTCGAAAGCCTCTCGCCGCACCGCGTGCTGGCCGTTGACGAGAACGACGAATTGATCGACGGGCTGGCGGCATCAAAAGGCGGGGACGAGCAGGAATTCGTCCAGATGATCCTGGAGAACCTCAAAACCGCCGGGGTGCAACAGGCGCACAAGGAAGACAAACTCACCTTCTCCTCAATCGCGCCGTGGCCGGGCGCTCTGGTCTGCGCCGAGGGTCGATATGTAGAGGGCGACAAGGACTCCGGCGTCGAGAAGCGCGCGGCCATCTTCATTGGCCCGGAGTTCGGTACCGTGTCCCGTCCGGATCTGGTGGCCGCCGCCCGCGAGGCTGGCGATGCCGCGTTCGACGTGCTGATCGCCTGCGCCTTCAACTACGATGCACATTCCTCGGAATTCAACAAGCTCGGGCGCATTCCGGTGCTCAAGGCGCGCATGAACGCCGACCTGCACATGGCGGACGATCTGAAGAATACTGGCAAGGGCAACCTGTTCGTCATCTTCGGCGAGCCGGATATTGAGATTCTCCCGGTGCCGGGCGGGCAGATCCAGGTGAAGGTAAACGGCGTGGACGTATTCCATCCCAACACCGGCGAGGTTCGGAGCGACGGCGCCGGTGGGATCGCCTGCTGGTTCATCGACACCGATTACAACGAGGAGAGCTTCTTCGTCCGCCACGCGTATTTCCTGGGCGCGAACGATCCGTACAAGGCACTCAAAACCACGCTGAAGGCCGAGGTCAACGAGGAAGCATGGGCCACGCTGAACAGCGACACCTCGCGGCCCTTCAAGAAACCGGAGTCCGGACGCATCGCGGTGAAGGTCATCAATCATCTTGGGGATGAAGTGATGAAAGTGTTCCGGGTGGTGTGAGATGAAGAGCATTGAGGCTGGTTGCCTGCGTCCGAAGTCTTGCCGGTCTTGTGGGGCGGGCAATCTTGCCCGCGGCCGCCTTTCAGGCGGCTCTTTCGCGCCGATGCGCGAGTTGTTGCACCGGTAAACGCCGGCGGCAAGACCGCCGGCGCTACCAGTTGGTTTGACAGGCCAGGAGGCCCGTCCCACACTGGCGGCAAGACCGCCGGCGCTACCAGTTGGTTTGACAGGCCAGGAGGCCTGTCCCACACCGGCGGCAAGACCGCCGGCGCTACCAGTTGGCCTTGGCGGCGCCTGGAAAATGTAGAAACTCCAAACGCCGGCTGAAAGCCGGCGGCAGCCAGGATTGGCTGCCCCACGCCAAGATCCATACTCGTTGTTCGGCATGCCGCACTACACTAACGCGCCAAGATCCTGCGAGAATGGTGGGCAAGAATGATCACTCGATTGACCCTGCGCAATTTCAAGAGCGTGAGCGAGCAGACCTACGAGTTCACCCAATTCGATCTGCTGGTTGGGCGCAACAATAGCGGCAAGAGCACGGTTCTCCAGGCTCTGGCGATCTGGCAGTTTTGCGTGGACGAGTTTCATCGATCGAAGCGCAGCGGCTCCACGGGCATTCAGGTAGTACTGCCAAACTTCACGGCGTTGCCAGTACCGGAGTTCAACCTGCTGTGGAAGGACCGGACAGATCGCTATTGGCCCCTGGTCGACGGCAAGAAGAAGCAGGAGTACATCCTGATCGGCATCGACGTGGAATGGAGGCAGGCGACAGGCGAAACAGCCTCGTTTGGCGTGGAATTGCGCTATCACTCCTCTCAGACTATTTACGCCATTCCGAGGGGTGGATGGAAGAAATTCCACGATTGTGAGGAACGCGGGGATTTGCCAAGAATTGCCTATGTGCCGCCATTTTCCGGCCTGGAGCCTACGGAGAAGTGGCTGGATGAAGCCCCCATCCGCCAGCAAGTCGGAAAGGGACAGCCTGGCAGCGTGCTGCGCAATCTGCTTTTGCGGGTGTGTCCACCGCACTCTCGCGGAACAGGGCGCGCCGCCAAGGGCCCTCCTACGCCTCCGGACTGGAAAGAACTGGCGGACATCGTCAAGCGTTGGTTCTCCGTCGAAATACATGAGCCGGGATACGACTCGGCCAAGGATGTCTACATCTCTGTCGAGTACCGTCAGAACGAGAAGGATTTCGACATCATCGCCGGGGGGAGCGGTTTCCACCAGACGCTGACCTTGCTGGCTTTTCTGTACGGGTACCAGCCGACGACCATCCTGCTCGACGAGCCCGATGCCCACCTGCATGTCAACCTGCAACGCGAGATTCTCGATTACTTTAAGCGAAAAGCCGTTGAAACGAACACGCAGTTCCTGATCGCCACGCACGCGGAGGAGTTTGTGCGCGGCGTGAATGCCGGCCAGATCGTGTCCCTGTTGGATCAAGCGCCGAGGCGGGTGCAGTCGGCGCCCGAGGTGCTGCGGGCGATGGCGGAAGTCTCCAATGAAGAAATCGCACGACTGATGGGCTCACCCTATATCCTGTACGTGGAGGGGGAGAGCGACGAGCGCATCCTGCGTGCTTGGGCGGCTCCATGCGGCGCTCAGACCGCAATGGACAAGGTGTGTTTCAAATCGATGGGCGGCGGCGACAAGCAGAGCATGAAGACCAGGGCGGACGAGCACTTCGCGGCTCTCAAACAAATCATCCCGGAGGTCTCCAGGTTGATGCTCTTCGACTATGACGATAGGGCCACCTTCCATCCGGCGCCGAATAACCCCACGTTGGTCGAGTGGAAGCGCAAGAACATCGAGAACTACTTGCTGGTGCCGGATGCCTGGAAGCGGGCCGCCTTGCGATTCGGCGAGGGCGAACTGTTTGTGCAGCCAGTCTTGCAGGCAATCGACGACTTCTTTGTGGGGCAGAATCTGACTCTGACACCCGGAAAAACGTGGCGGAATGTGACGGCGAACGTGTTTAGCGCGGTGGACGGCAAGCGCATTTTGTTCGAGGACGACAACTCGCTTTTTCAGCAACTGCGGACCGGCACGCCCCCGGTGCAACTCATTCGGGAGCAGATAGCAGTCAGTATGGCCGCCGACGAAATTCACGACGATGTCCATCGATTCATTGGCAAGCTTGTCTCGTTGACTGGAACTCACCCGGCGTAGAAGATGGAATTCCGGATTGCCGACACGTTCACCGACAGTCTCGCCAAACTCACCGGCGACGAGCAGAAGGCGGTCAAGACCGCGGCCTTCGATCTCCAGTTGAACCCGGCTCATCCGGCGCTGCAATTCCACAAGCTCGACAAAGCCAAGGATCGCCGTTTCTGGTCGGTCCGAGTGAGCAGCGATGTCCGGCTGATCGTTCATCGGACCGAGTCCAGCCTTCTGCTTTGCTATGCCGGTCACCACGACAACGCTTACCAGTGGGGGGAGCGGCGGAAACTCGAAACCCATCCCAAGACCGGCGCCGCGCAGTTCGTGGAAGTTCGGGAGACGGTGCAGGAGATCACGATTCCCAAGTACGTTGAGGTGGCGCAGCCTGCGCCCCCGAAGCCAGCGTTGTTCGCCGGCATGTCGGAAGACGAATTGCTGGGGTATGGCATACCGACCGAATGGATGGCCGATGTGCGCCGCGCCAATGAAGACACGTTGCTGGAACTGGCGGATCACCTGCCCAGCGAGGCTGCCGAGGCGTTGCTGGATCTGGCCACCGGCGTCGCGCCAAAGGTCGCCAAGCCGGTAGCCCTTGGAGCCGATCCGTTCGCGCATCCCGACGCCCAACGCCGCTTCCGAGTAATGGCGAACGTAGAAGAACTGGAGCGCGCGCTCGACTACCCATGGGACAAGTGGACGATTTTCCTTCATCCGGCGCAGCGCGCGCTGGTTGAGCGCGACTACAGCGGGCCGGCGCGGGTTGCGGGTTCGGCGGGCACGGGGAAGACCATTGTCGCGCTGCATCGCGCGGTCTTCCTCACTCGGGCGAACCCCGATGCCAGGGTGTTGCTCACTACCTTTTCCGACGCCTTGTCGAATGCCCTGAGTACCAAGCTCCGGGGACTCATCAGCAACCAGCCTCGGCTTGGGGAACGGCTGGAGGTGCACTCCGTGAACGCCATCGGCCGGCGGCTGTATGAGGTGAACTTTGGCCATCCGCAGATCGCTTCGCGCGAAACGATACGAGAGCTGTTGAAGGAAGCCGCCGGAGCGGTGGAAGGGAACAAGTTCTCCCTGCATTTTTTGCTTACGGAATGGGAGCAGGTGGTGGACGCCTGGCAGTTGGACTCCTGGGAGTCTTACCGTGACGTGATGCGGTTGGGGCGAAAGACGAGATTGCAGGAAGCTCAGCGCATAGTGCTATGGTCGGTCTTCGAGTGTTTGCGGAGCATCCTTCGCACAAGGGGCCTGTTGACCTACCCGGAGGTGTTCAGCCGCGTGGCGTCCAAACTTCGAGAAAGCGCGCACCCGCCATTTGAGTTCGTGGTGGTGGATGAAGCCCAGGATGTCAGTGTCCAGCAGTTGCGGTTCCTGGCGGCCCTGGCAGCGGGGCGTCCGAACAGCCTTTTCTTTGCGGGCGACCTGGGACAGCGGATTTTTCAGCAGCCGTTTTCCTGGAAAGCGCTCGGCGTCGATGTTCGAGGGCGTTCGTCTACGCTACGCATCAATTACCGGACATCGCACCAGATCAGAAAGCAAGCCGACCGGCTGCTGGGTCCCGAAGTCTCCGACGTGGACGGCAATACGGAGGATCGCCGGGGCGCCATCTCCACTTTCAACGGTCCGCAGCCGGACATCATGGTTCTGGATAGTCGCCAGGAGGAGATCAAGGCCGTCAGCGATTGGCTGGCGAAACGGATCAAAGACGGTATCGTCCCACACGAAATCGGCGTCTTCGTTCGCTCCGCCGCCGAACTGGAGCGGGCCCGCGCGGCGGTCGAGGGTGCGAAGCTCCCCTACAAGGTGCTTGACGAAAACGTTGAGACCACGACTGGCCGAACTTCGATCAGCACCATGCATCTGGCCAAGGGCTTGGAGTTCCGCACCGTCGTCGTAATGGCGTGTGACGATGAGGTGATTCCGCTGCAGGAGCGGATCGAAACGGTTGCGGACGACGCGGATCTCGAAGAGGTTTACAACACAGAACGCCAGTTGCTCTACGTTGCCTGCACACGTGCACGGGACCATCTGCTGGTGACGGGCGTCGATCCAGCATCGGAGTTTTTGGACGACCTGCGGAAGTGAGGGAACCGCAACGCCAGAGTGAGCGGTTGGAGGGAAGAAAAAATGGGTGCCACCGTTTCAGAACAGGACTCAGCACAACGGTGCAGTTCACTCATCGAGATTCGGAGTTTCGTAGCCCGGATTACCACCTTTCCGACCGGCCAGGAGGCCGGTCCCACTGGGCGCGGACTTCACAGGCAGCTCCACTCGGCAGCGGTAAGCGAGCGGCCAAGGAGGCTTCCACTTCGGCGATCATCATTCTCACCTTGTCGACCGAGTATTCGGTATTTGATGGGATGGCGAGTCTATGACTCTCATAGATCATGAATGAGTGTCTGGTTCCCGCCAGAGGACCGTCGAAACCGAGCGCCCGCAGCCGGCGAATGAAGTCGCGGCGCTTACAGGGTGTCCACCGGCTCATGAACCGGCTCCCGGTTGAGATCGATGCCGGCGATCACGGGCAGCGCGTGGGCCAGTTTCATTCCTAGAAGCACCCAATCTTCCAAGGTGGAGCGTAGATCCGCGGAACACTCACCCAGGGATGCGGCAAATGCGACCACACCGGGACACGGTGGAATCCGCCCGCCGTACGTGCCGTCATCGAGCTTGTCATACACCGCCTGAGCCATCGCCCGGTCAAGGTATTCGGTCAGAATGTACATCGCGAAGCCGCTTCCTCATTGAGTATATCCCAGCCGGCAGAGCCCGGACGTTTGTCGAAGCGGGAGGGGTGTGCGACATAAAAGTGGCGGAGCTCCCGATCCGACGAAATTCGCAGGAATCTGAGCGTAGGGGTACGCGAGGTTTGGTCTTCGCTTTGTATCAGGGCACGGCTTTAGTCGTGCCGTAGGGTCGCTCGGAAAGTTGGGCTTTAGCCCCTGTGGCGCCCGGAAAATTCACAGTGGCTAAAGCCTCCGGTGCGGGCGACTTGCGGCACGGCTAAAGGCCGTGCCCTGATACAAACCAGCCGGAGTCCCACTTTTATGTCGCGCACCCATGCGGGAGACAATCTGCAGGGCCTGATGCAAATCGGCGCGGCAGACCTCAAGGCCGTAGGCCGGATCGGAGGGTCTGGAAGATCGGGGGTTTGGTGGCCGCTGGTGGCGCTCATTGCATCGGCCGGTACCGTGTGGGGGTGTAATGCGTCGCAACGTGCACGAAGGATGATTCCAAGATCAGGGCTGTTGCGGACTGCGCTCGACGCTTTGCGGATGCACAGGGACGATTCCGGTATACCGCACAAAATCCCGCGTGTTGAAGGTGAGTAAGTGCGTGACCTGGTGAACGTGCATGGCAGCCACCAAGCGCGCGTCGTGCACTTGTGCGCCCGATACAGAATAAGCGACCAGCAGTTTTCGCCACTCCAGATGCACTGCCTTACTGTCTTCCAGAAAAGTGAGCTGGTCTTCCACACGCCGGGCACGGTGGTCCGCCTCTGGAATGGAAAGGCCGTACCCATTCCGCTCCGCGGGCCGGGTACATGTATTCCAGAACTCCGCCAAATTCTGCGACGTGTAGCAGAGGTCTTCGCCGACGGCCCAGAGCTGCTGTACAGCGGATCTTACCAGCGGATAGTCGCGGTCATCGGGCTTGACCAACCGCAGCAGGACATTGGTATCGACCAGATACGCCGTCACTCAGTTGCAGTCCTGATAGAAACTCTCGCGCGTGAAGCTCTCGGTGGGCAAGAGAGGGAGTTTCTGCGATCCTTCCGCCATCGCCTCGAAAAATGCCTCGATTTGCTCTGACGTCCTGGGAGCATGTGGCGGAAGTGATTTGCGTCCGGCCTCTTCAACCAGGCTCTGGACGTAGGCCTCTACTGAAAGGCCGCGCACTCCTGCCTGAGCGGCAAGTTCGTCGGAGATGGTCACTGTAATCTGCATGGGATCACAACGTCCTGGAAACACTCTAGCACTTAACGGTATTCACGTGACAGTCCCCGAATTTGCACCCCTCAATTCACGGCGATCGCCACGGTGGCCTTGTTGCTGATGGTCCCGAGGAGCTGCAGCGTGATCCCCACGGTTCCGGCTGGCGCATCGGCCGGCACCACCACGTTGATCTGCGTGACCCCCGGCAATCCTGGCGCTTCACCGACAGACGAAACCCCCGCCGCCGCTCCTCCGATCGAGATCTGCGGCGTCGCGATCGGGATCATAAGCAGCGGGTCAAATGGGGTCAGGTCAAATGGAGTCAGACGCATTTTCGCCAGCTCCTGGAATCCAACGTCGCCGCGATGAGCGTGTCCCGCTGGCCCATTCGTTGAGCCGGCTTGCTTTAGAATCAGGAAGGAGACTCCTCACGCCTCTCCGGGTTTCAGTGCACAATAGAGGTGGATGACCCAGGACCAAGCCATCGCGGAGATTACGCGCCGTCTGGTGGATTACTATCACCCGGAGCGGATCTATCTGTTCGGTTCCGCCGCCCGCGGCGATGGCGGCGCAGACAGCGATCTCGACTTCTGCGTGGTCTTGCCGGACGATGCCCCGGCGGATCTCTACCGGCCAGGTGTGCATCGCGCTCTATGGGGTGTGGGCACGGCCGCGGATGTGGTCCGATGGCCGGCCAGCGACTTCGATATGCGGGCCGCCCATGTGAAAGCATCCCTGCCGGCAACCATCACGCGCGAGGGAAAAGTTCTTTATGACACCCGAAGAGTCGCGGCGTGATGAGGCTGCCCGGTGGCTCGCGCAGGCCCGGAAGGACCTCAACGCGGCGCGCTTACTGGCATCGGCGGAGCCATCCAGCTCAGTCTTCCACAGCCAGCAGGCGGCGGAGAAGGCCGCTAAGGCTTTCCTCGCCCTTCACGACGTTCCCTTCCGCAAGACGCACGACCTGAACGAACTAGGGGGCCAGTGCGCTGCGTTGAATCCGTCCCTTGCTCCTCTATTCCAGGCGGCTTCCGATCTGACCGACTACGCCGTGGTGTTCCGCTATTTGGACGCGCCGCGCGAACCGGACGAAAGCGAGGCGACGGTGGCGCTGGGGACCGCCGCGCGAGTTTTCGAGGCAATCAGTGTTCTCCTGGCTCCGCTCCGGTAACCCTGAGGCAATTGGGGGACTGGACTCGAATTTGTTAGGGGCTCGTTCCTCGCGGGCGGGTGCTCTTCAGTTCCCCGGATACAGGCTCTTCCCTTGGCCCATGTAAGGCTCATAGAAGTGCTGATACAGAACTTCGCACTTCTGCTCGTAAGGTTCCTTCGTGTACGCTCCCTATCGCTTTTTCAATCGTGATTACAGTGCGTTTGACTGCGGCGGCATGGCTTTCAGCGAAGCCAATCTGAAGCCGTTCGTTCGCGTCTGTTGCAGCCTGCCTGGTGAACTGCACCCGTACTCAGCTTTCTGGCGGTTCCCGTCCCATTGCTGGCGGATCGCCGGCCATACGGAAGTTGGACTGCAACTTCAGGGATTGCTTCGGACGAGCCGCGCAACGTGTCCCGCTGGTACGGGTCGCGTGCGTGCAAGGTTCGGGGCCAGCGAAATCCAGTGAGAAGCGGCCTTACAGCGTGTCCCGAAGAGTGGAAATGGTCAAGCGCGTACAAAACACCGGCGGCAAGACCGCCGGCGCTACCAGTTGGCCTTGAAGGTGCCGGAAAATGTAGTACAAGACACCGGCGGCAAGACCGCCGGCGCTACCAGTTGGCCTTGAGGGAGCCTGAAAAATGTAGAAACTCCAGCGACGGGCCAGGAGGCCTGTCCCACTCAAACCCGGTGAACGGCGTGGCCACACTTCAATTCACGGCGATCGCCACGGTTGCCTTGTTGCTGATCGTCCCGAGGAGCTGCAGCGTGATCCCCACTGTGCCGGCTGGCGCATCGGCCGGCACCACCACGTTGATCTGCGTGACGCCCGGCAATCCTGGCGCTTCACCAATATACGAAACCCCCGCCGCCGCTCCGCCGACGGAGACCTGCGGCGCCGCGATGGGGATCAGAAGCAGCGGATTCACGATCCCCCATCCCGTCCCGAAGACCTCGATCGTCTCCCCGTGCCGCGCCGGGTTCGCGGCGGAGACGACCGTGCCGTTGAGGTGCGCCGCGGCTAAGGGCCCTCCCGGTGTACCGTCCAACGTGAAGAGTCCCGCTCCCCAGAACCCCACCGGCAACTTGGATGGGGCCGAGGCCGTCTGGCCCCGCACCACCGTCACCGATTGCGCCAATTCCGCCGGGAGAACGAAGTTGATCTGCGTGGGAGAGACATAGTACAGCAGCGCCGGAACGCCATCGACATCCACGCGGGTGCCAGCCAGTTCGCGCGGCAGCTGAAACGCCTGGGCCTGCGCCGCGGCGCCGGCCAGATTGCTCCCGAAGATGGTGACCAGCGATCCGGTGGCCAGTGCGGTTCCATATCCCGCCGAATTCACTACCGCCCCGATCGACGGTGCGGGCGCCGCCGATGTCTGCACCAGGTACCACGTTCTGGCTGCCGCATCGCTGTGAAAGAAGTCCAGCAGCATGCGCGCCACCTTGAGTTGCCCCGTGGGGCTGGGATGCGTCCCGTCCGCTTGCAGGTCCGAACAGGCCCAGGTCAGGCCATCGAACCGCGGTGTCAGCCCGTCCGCCCACAGGTACGGCCCCCAGGTGAGCCAGGGCGATTTGCCCGATGCGACATCCAGTCCCGGGTCGCCGTTAATCTGCTGCTGGATGAGCCATTTCACCGCGAAGCCCGTCTGGTAGGCGAAAGGCTCCGGGTTCAGGATGCTGGTGGCATAGCCGCCATAGATACGGCTGGAAAAGTAGATGATCTGGAGATTCGGGAAGCGCGCGCGCGACAACTGTGCGATGGTGGCCAGCTCCGATTGCAGTTGCTGGGCATCTTTCGGGAACGCCAGGCTGGGTTCCGCGTCCGCTTCCTTGAGCCAGACTGCCTGCACCTGGGCGTCGGTGACGCCGGCTGCACGAATGCGCGTCTCCACCTGCTGCCAATACTGGTCCGGCTGCGCGACAATGGCCGCCGCCGTTACGCCGCTCACCGCGCCATCCACCGGCAGCACCGCCGGGTTGCGCGCGCCGTCCGCCATCGCCAGCGGGAGAAACGCCGTGAATTCCATGGTGGTGTTCGACATGCCGATGGAGAGCAGCACGATCTTACCGGCCGGGTCGGGGCTGCCCGCGGCGTCGCGCGGCACGATCAGCGCCGCTTGCTGCAAGCCCAGCGCCCGGAACGCCGCCGGCGCTTGATTTCCGCTTGGGTACAGCGATACCGTCTGGCCCTGATACGCTCGCGGATAGGGATCCACGAAGGGCCCGAAGCCGACGGACGTCTGGTTGCAGTTCTGTCCCCACACCGCGGCCGGCAACAGGATCCACGTCAAGAGTCGCACTACATTAAACCTAATTAGACACACCTGGGTCTGTTTACTTAATTCCTGGACACTACGCTAGCCGGCGGCGAGGTCGCGGATGGCGCGACCTACGGCTTTGAGATTGGGAACGCGCATCTCTTCGTATTCGCGGGAGACCACGATGCCGGAGGCGCCGGCTTCAAAGGCTTTGCGGACACATTCGTAAATCTTGTCGGGATCGCCGGGGATGGTGTTGTTGCCCCAGGGGACGTCGAATCCGATGCCGGAATAAATTTTGGTCTTGTTTTCGGCGGAGGCCTTCGAGCGCTTGGTCTCGCGGTAGACGTAATCGGGAGTGAAGCCGGTGTTGTTGAGCTGGTCGAGCCCGGGTTCCTTCGACTTGTCGTAGCCGAACAAATCGTAGTAGAGATCGAGGGATTGCCGGAGCGAGATTTCGTTGAGGATGGTGCGCTGGAAACGAGCCAGGTACCAGTTGCGGATGCGCGGGCCCAGGACGTCGTGGTAGAGGATGGGCTTGATGAAATCGGAGTAGGGGGCCATTTCGGCGAAGGTCATTTCGGCGCGATAGACCAGATCCCAACTGGAAGGCTGATGATCGACGTGCCAGCCGACTTCGGCGTCGGGCTTGACGGCTTTGACGGCGTGGAAGATGGCTTGTTGCATCTCTTCGCGCGCCTGGCGGTATTGATATTCCCAGGAAAGAATTTCGGGATAGTGCAGAAGGACGCGCAGAAAGCCGGTGAATACGCCATCGGGCGGTTTGGCGGATGCAAGGCTCTGCACGTAGAGGTAGAGATCTTCAAAGCCCCTGCGGGCGCGGGCCGGATCGATGCCGTGGTTGCGGCCGCGGGCCTCGCAATGCTGGCAGAAGCAGGCGGGCGGATCGTTGTTCCATGGCAGGATGACGTTCATCAGCGGGCCCATGCGCTCGGCGCCCCATTGCAGGCCGTCGAGTTCATAACTGCGGAAGAGGTCTTCGGCGGTCGAGGTCCACCAGGCTTTGTAATCGGGATGATTCCAGCAAGGGATGTTGGTGGGGCGGCCGTAGATATCGCGGGTTGTGATGGTGGAGAAATTGGCGACGGTCTGGCCGAGGCCGGTGCCTTCGAGGATGCGGGCGTAGAGCTTCATGCCGCGTTTGCGCGCGGGGCCGAGGACTTCGGCGAAGAGGTCGCGGCCGGCGAATTCGAAGGTGGAATCGACGGCCTGGTGGCGCAGGCTAGTGTTCTTGTAAAACTGCTCGTGGGTGCGGACCCAGACCGCGGGGAACTTGCGGCCGCGCATGAGCTTGGGCGCGACGCCGTGGTCGGGGGCGAGCAGTTGCGGGGGCTTGTGCATGTCGCCGTAGTAGGTGTGGCTGTAAAGCATGAGGCAGTTGATGGCGGCGGTGTCCTGCAGGAGATCGAGGCAGCGGTCGATGCCCTCGTCGAGCAGGCTTACGGGGGCGATCTGGATGCCGTTGAAGCGCGGCGGGGCGGGCTCGGCGGCCGGAGCGGACACGGCGGGGAGGGCGGCGAGGCCTTTGAGGAAATCGCGGCGGGCGGGTTGGTTTTCGGGGCGCATGGGACCACTGTATCCGAAAATCGCGCGGGCAGTTACACTCTGGTTGTGCAAGAAATCCTGGTGGTGAACCCGGGGTCGACCTCGACCAAACTGGCGCTGTACGCGCGCGAGCGGGCGAGCCAGAGCGAGACCATCCGGCACGATGCGGCGCAGCTCGGGGCGTGTGGCGGCCCGTGGGAGCAGTTCGATCTGCGGTGGCAGGCGGTGGAGGAATGGAGCTTGCGGCATGCGCGGGAAGTGGCGGCGGTGGCGGCGATGGGCGGGATGTTCCGGCCGCTGGTGGGTGGGACGTACGCGGTGAACGAACGGATGCTGGCGGATGCGCGCGCCAACCTGCAGGGTGAACACGCGTCGAACCTGGGATGCGCGCTGGCGGCGCGGTTGGCGACGCGGTATGGATGCCCGGCGTACGTGGTGGACGCGGTGTCGGTGGATGAGTTCGACGCGGTGGCGCGGTATTCGGGACATCCGGCGATCGAGCGGCGCAGCCTTTCGCACGCCCTGAACCTGCATGCGGCGGCGCGGCGGGCGGCGGCGGAATTGGGCGTGGCGCTGGCGGAGAGCCGGCTGGTGGTAGCGCACCTGGGAGGCGGGATCTCGGTCGCGCCGATGCGTGGCGGCCGCATCATCGACGTGAACGATGCTTCGAGCGACGGACCGTTTTCGCCGGAGCGGACGGGCGGGCTGCCGCTACAGCCGTTCCTGAGCCTGTGTTTTTCGAAGAAATATTCGGAACGCGAGATTCGCGCGCTGGTGATGGGCCGCGGCGGACTGGTGGCGTACTTGGGGACGAATTCGGCGGTGGAAGTGGAGAAGCGCATCGCGGCGGGCGATGAGCAGGCGCGCGGCGTGTACGAAGCCATGGCGTACCAGATCGCGAAGGAAATTGGCGCGATGGCGACGGTGCTGGAAGGGCGTTTGCATGGGATTGTGCTGGCGGGCGGCCTGGCGGCGTCGGCGATGCTGGCCGGGTGGATCCGGCAGCGGGTGGAGTTTCTGGCGCCGGTGTTGGTTTATGCGGGGGAAGACGAGATGGGCGCGCTGGCGGCGGGGGCGCTGCGAGTGATCTGCGGCGAAGAGGCTGCGTTGGAGTATTGAAACCATGATCCGGAACTTTGACGAACTATTGCAGGCGGCAAAACAAGTCACGGGAGACGAGGCTTCCCGCACGGTGCTGGTGGTGGGGCCGGTGAATGAAGAGACGGCCGAGGCGATCCGCGAAGCGCGGGAAGTGCTCAGGCTAAAGTTCGTGTTCGCGGAGCTGAGCGCGGCGGTGGAAGCGCTGGCGAGCGGCGCGGCGGGCATCCTCATGAAGGGCGCGGTGGACACGGCTACGCTGATCAAGATGGCGCTGAAGCCGGAGAGCGGGCTGAGGACCGGGCGGCTGCTGAGCGATGTGTTTGTTTTCGAGTACGCGGCGCGGCCGGAGAATCGGCTGGTGATGATCACCGACGGCGGCCTGAACATCGCTCCGGACCTGGAAGCCAAGGTTCAGTTGATCCGGAACGCGGTGGCCGTGGCGCATGGGTTGGGGAACGCGAATCCGAAGGTGGCGGCGCTTTCGGCCTCGGAGTTCGTGCAGACGAACATGGCGTCGAGCGTGGATGCGGCGGCGCTGGCGCGGAGGAACGCGGCGGGCGAGATCGCGGGTTGCGTGGTGGAAGGGCCGCTGGCGCTCGACAACGCGTTGGACGCGGGGGCGGCAGCGGAGAAGGGCATCCGCGGGGCAGTGGCGGGAGCGGCGGAAATCTTGCTGTGCCCGACCATCGAATGCGCCAACATGCTGGCGAAATCGACGACCTATATTGGGAACGCGCGGCTGGCGCATGTGATTGTGGGAGGGAGGATTCCGATCCTGATTCCGTCGCGGGCGGACAAGAGCGACGCGAAGCTGCTCTCATTGGCGCTGGGGATGATGATGGCGGCGAGCCCGGCTGGCCAGTGAATTGCACTTACAGCGCCCGTGGCGGGGGGTACCCTGGCATTATTCAACAGTCAACGGGACGGGGCAGGGTGCTTTCACGCTCAAGTAGGGGCATATGACGCTGAAGCAAATACTGCGTACCCACGCATTTGCGCGAGGCCTGACGGACTCGCAAGTCGCCACCTTGGCGGGGATGGCCGAAGAGGTCACTTTTAAGGACAACGAGGTGATTCTGGAGTCTGGACAGCGGTCCGCTTCCTTCTATTTGCTAACCGCCGGGAGCGTTGCCGTGGAGTTGCGGGCGGCCACCTACGTGGTGTGCGTGGAAGCCATCGGGCCGGGGCAACTGTTTGGCTGGTCGGCGTTGCTGGACCATCAGGACACGTTGTTCCAGGTGCGGGCGCGGGAGCACACGACGGCGCTACGGTTGGATGGCGCACGCCTCAAAGCAGCGTGCCAGGCGGACAGCCAGTTGGGGAACGAAGTGCGGCAGCGGGCCCTACAGGTAGTGGCGGGGCGCGTGCGGGCGACGGAAATCCGATTCGCCGAGATGTGCGGCGTGCGGGTCTAAACGTAGGACAGGCCTCCTGGCCTGTCATTTTGGTCGGCCGCACGCGCTGGACCACAACCATCCTTCCACGCTTTTTGCGAAACACGAGAATGACAAGCCAGGAGGCCTGTCCCACCACCGGCGTTTCGCTAGAATATCGATGTAGGGAGACGATTTGGACGCGCCCCTGGACGTGGAGATTGTCGAGCGGGTTCGCGCCGGCTCGCGCGATGCCGAGGACGCCATGGCGGCGCGGTTTCTCCCCCGTATCCGAGCGTTTCTGAGCGCCCGGACCAGGCGACCCGATTTCATCGAGGAACTCACCCAGGAGACCTTTCTGGCGGCGTTGCGCGCGCTGCGGGACGGCCGGTTGCGCCGGGCGGAGACACTGGGCGCGTTCATCTACGGGATTGCGCGGAACCAACTGGCCGAAGCTTTGCGGCGACTGGCGCGCGACCGTGTGGGGCCGATGCCAGCCGATTTCGAGCCGGCGGGTCCGGAAGCAGACGCCCCGCCGGAGTGGCGGGAAACGGCCCGCCAGGAAATGAAAACTCTGGATCCAGTGGACCGCCGGATTCTGTGGCTGCTCCTGGTGGAGGGTTTTCATCCGGACGAGGTGACCGGGCGGTTGGGCTTGAGCGCGGACGCGATCCGGCAGCGGAAGTCGCGGGTGCTCCGGCGGATGGCGGAAAAATTCGGAGTCCGGTCACAAAACGCGGTTCCCAAACGGCTAATTAGTAGAAGCCGACCTCATTAGGAAGCTTGTATGAACTGCGGCCAAGTACAAAACGGCGACATCGGCGAGCGATACCTGAGCGCGAAGCTGACGGGCGCGGGGCGCAAGGAGTTCGAATCGCACTATTTTGAGTGCGACGAATGCTTCGCGCAGTTGGAAGCGGCCAGAGCGGCCGGCCAGGTACTGCGGAAGACCGGGCCGGTTGCGCTGCGCACGCGGCCTGGATGGGTGTGGCCTGCCTTGGCGATTGCCGCGGCACTGGTGATGGCGGTCGCGGTCAGACAGGCGCGGAGGCAGGGGCCGCCGCCTCAGGATGCCGCGTGGAAAACGACGCCGGCCGCCACCTCCAGCGGGCCGCCGCTGTTGCTCGCCGAAATCCAAGCGCCACCGTACTCGCCCGTGGTGCTGCGGGGCGGCGGAGACGGTGCGGCGCAGGCATTTCAGGACGCGATGGCAGGTTACAGCCGTTCCGACTGGGGCGGGACGAATGCCGCGTTGGGGCACGTGATCGAGAAGTTTCCGCATTCCGCGGAGGCTTGGTATTTCCGCGCCATCTGCCAGTTGTTGAGCGGCGATACGGCGGGCGGCCTGGAAGGATTGAGCCGCACCATCGAGCGGGGCAGCGCCACTCCGTTCGAGGAAGAGGCTCGATACTACCGGGCCCAGGCGTATCTGCTGGAAGACCGTCGTGCCGAAGCGCGCGCCGAACTTGACCGGGTGATCGCCATGCACGGCGACTACGCGGCTAAAGCGCAGGCGCTGGAGAAGCGGTTCTAACTCCAATACTGTTTCTTAAGTCGGTCGATGGTGGGACAGACGATCGGTTCTTGTCGTCTGTTGCAGAGGGCCTGCGGCCCGCGAAATTTCATGGAAAGTGGGGGAGCCTGGATGTCGACGGGCGGGCTGGGCAGCACNNTCGACCCTGTCAAGCGCCCGTGCTTCAGCGAAGCATGACAGGCAGGGCTAGTTTTCCGCTGGTAGCGCGGAAGTGGGTTGTGGGGCCTTCCACTCGTTCCAGCGGTCGACGATCGCCGCCATGTAGGTATAAACCACCGGGGTGAGATAAAGCGTCATCAGTTGGGAAAACGCCAGACCGCCAACGACGGCCAGGCCCAGCGGCTTGCGGGCTTCGCCGCCGGCGCCCCAACCGAGAGCGATGGGCAAGCCTCCCAACAGGGCCGCCATGGTCGTCATCATGATCGGCCGGAAGCGGATCAGGCAGCCTTGGTAAATGGCATCGGCGGGCTTCATATGATGCGTGCGCTCGGCCGCCAGAGCGAAGTCGATTTGCATGATCGCGTTCTTCTTGACGATGCCGATCAGCATGATCATCCCGACGAAGGAATAGATGCTCAAGTCCACTTTGAACAGGATCAGGGTGAGCAGCGCCCCGAAACCGGCCGAAGGCAAGCCCGAGAGGATGGTGAGCGGGTGGACATAACTCTCATACAGCACGCCCAGCACGATGTACACCACGGCGATGGCGACGATCAGCAGGATGCCCATGTTCTGCATGGAGTCCTGGAAGAGCTTGGCCGTGCCCTGAAAGGCGCCGGTAATGGTGGCTGGAAGATTGGCCTTGGCTGCCTCCTGGATCTCGTCGGTGGCCTGGCCTAGTGAGGTTCCGGGCTTGAGAGCAAACGAAATCGTGACCGCGGGCAGTTGCCCGGAATGCGGAATACTCTGCGGCCCGGCGTCCTCCACCAGTTTGGACACCGCGTTCAGCGGCACCATGGAGCCTGTGTCCGACTTCATATAGATCATCTTCAATCCGTCGGTGAATCTCTGGTAAGTCGGCAGCATCTCCAGCAGGACCCGGTATTGGTTGGTGGGGGCGTAAATGGTGGAGGAAAGTTGCGGGCCGAAGGCGTCGTACAAGGTGCTGGAGATACTGTTCCAGTTCACGCTCAGGGCCGCCGCGCGGTCGCGGTCAAGCACGATGTTGACGCGCGGGTTCTTAATTTGCAGATCGCTGGTCACTTCCTGCAAGCCCGGCAGCTTCGTCACCACCTGCTGGAGTTTCTGGGCTTCGGCAAAAAGCTGCTGCGTATCGGGGCCTTGCAATGTGAAATCGTAGCTGCTCTTTGACATGCGTCCGCCCACGCGGATGGCCTGGGGAATCGTCAGGTAAACCTTCAGCCCGGGAATACTCGAAACCTTCGGGCGCAGGCGGTTGACGATATCGGCCACGGTTGCCTTGCGCTGGCGGCGCGGTTTCAGGTTGACCGAGAGCGATCCGGTATTGGCGGAGCCAAAATAGCCGCCGCCGGTGGAGGAATAAAAATTCTCTATATCCGGATCCTGCTCGACGATATGCGCCAGCCGGTCCTGATACTGCACCATCTGGTAATAGGAAGTGCCTTGCTCAGCTTCGGTCTGGACATTGAAGGTGTCGTTGTCGGTGTCCGGGATGAAGCCCTTGGGCACGACGACATAGAGGTACGCGGTGACGCCCAGGACCGCTACGAACATCCCCAACATCACCGGACGATGCCGCAAAACCCAGTGCAGGCTGGTGCCGTAATACTTCAGCATGCCTTGAAACACGCGCTCGATGGCGCGGTAGAAGATGCCGTGTTCCTGGTGAGCGGAGTCCCGCAGGAACCGGCTGCACAGCATGGGCGTCAGGCTGATCGAGACCATGCCCGAAATCAGGATGGCGGTGCAGATGGTCACGGCAAACTCGCGGAACAACCGGCCCAGAATCCCGGCCATGAACAGGATGGGAATGAACACGGCGGCCAGGGAAAGGGTCATCGAGACGATGGTGAAGCCGATCTCCCTGGATCCGGTGAGCGCGGCGATGTAGGGTTTCTCGCCCCCTTCGATATGGCGGACGATGTTCTCCAGCATCACGATGGCGTCATCCACCACAAACCCGATGGAAAGGATCAGGGCCATCATGGAGATATTGTTGATGCTGAAGTTCAGCAGATACATCACTGAAAACGTGCCCACGATGGAGAACGGCAGCGCCATGGCGGGAATCATGGTGGCGGAGAAGTTGCGCAGGAAGAGAAAGATCACCAGAATCACGAGCGCCAGAGTGGCCGCCATGGTGAATTGAATGTCCTGGAAGGCTTCGCGGATATTCTTTGAGCGGTCGCCGCGAAGATCCAGCCGCACGGACGGCGGAATCTGCGACTGAAAAGTCGGCAGCAAGGCTCGAATGTTGTCGATCACTTCGATGGTATTGGTGCCCGGTTGCCGCATCACAGCCAGATTGACGCCGCGCATGCCGTCCTTGCCGTAATCGCCGCCATAGATCAGCGACATTTGCTTGTCGTCTTCCACGCTGTCCAGGACGTGCGCGACGTCGCTCAGCCGGACGGCGGCGCCGTTCCGGTACGCCACAATCAGCGGCTTGTACTGCCAGGCCTTCATGAGCTGGCCGTTAGCCATCACGTTGTAGGCGGTATGCGGACCGTAGAGCGTACCGGTGGGAATGTTGACGTTCCAGTTGTTGATGGCCGCGTCCACTTCGTTCAGTCCGATCCGGCGGGACGACAGTTCGTTGGGATCCACCTGCACGCGGACGGCATACTTTGCCGAGCCGAAAACTCGGACCTGGGCCACGCCGGATACCATCGAAATACGCTGCGCCAGCATGGTTTCGGCATAATCGTCCAGGTCGGAAAGCCGGACCGTCTTGGTAGGCGAAGTGATGAAGAGCGTGATGATGGGCTGGTCGCCGGGATTGACTTTGCGGAACGAAGGCGGCGTGGGCATGCCGGGCGGAAGCAGCGGCATGGCCTCGGCGATGGCCGTTTCCACGTCCACGGTGGCGCCATCGATGTCGCGTCCGAGGCTGAACTGGAGAGTAATCGAGGTGCTGCCTTGCGCACTGCTGGAGATCATGGAGTCCAGGCCGGCGATGGTGGTGAACTGGCGCTCCAGAGGAGTGGCCACGGCGGAGGCCATGGTGTCCGGATTGCCGCCGGGCAGGCTGGCCGATACCGTGATGGTGGGATAGTCCACCTGCGGAAGGTCGCTCACCGGCAAGGCGCGGTAGGCGATGATGCCGAACAGGGCGATCGCCGCCATCAGCAGGCTGGTCGCGATTGGGCGCCGGATGAAATGCTCGGAGATGTTCACAGCCATGGTGGATGGCCCAAAATATCTTTTTGCGGAACTACAACTCTATCCAGCGTACCAGACCTTGCCGCTCATTTCGCCGGATGCAAGAGCAGTTTTTGCGCCCGCCAATTCAGGAGTTCGGCGACGTAGATCTCATTCTCCGACGGGCATGCCATTTCGTGAATCCAGCCGAACTGCTTGGGCTGGCGGCCGCTGCGGCCCAGAACCCCCAGCACTTTGCCATCGAGCGAGAGTTTGTAGACGCGCCCCGGAAATGCGTCGGCGCTGTAGAGATATTGCGTGGGTCCGGGTGTAATGCAGATGGCCCAGGGCGCGCCGGACTGCGCTGCCGCGCCCTCCGGGCTGGGTTGGTTCCCCATCCACGGGTGAGCGTCCTGCGGGATGGGCACGTCGATTCGGATCTCGCGAAGAAAGTTGCCTTCGCCGTCGAAGACCTGGATGCGCCGGTTGCCGCGATCGGCGACGTAGATGTTCCCGCGAGCGTCCGATGCGATGCTGTGCGGCGTGTTGAACTCTCCGGGTTTGGTCCCGCGATCGCCCCACTGCTTCACCCAATCGCCGTTCTTGTCGTACTTAGCCACGCGCGAGTTGATATAGCCGTCGCTGAAGAAGATGTTGCCCTGCGGGTCCCAGGTGACATCAGTGGGTTGCCGGAACTGTCCATCCACCGCGGTCCGGGGCGGAGTGACGCGCGTCCATGGCACAGCGGCGTCATCCGAAGCTTCTTTCTTGCGACCGAACACCATTTCCACCCGGCCTTCGGGACTGAACTTCACGATCATGTCCGAGCCTTTATCGATGGCCCAGATGTTATCGTCCTTGTCGACCCGCACGGCGTGCGCGTACGACCAGGCGTACAGATTCTTGCCGATCTCGCGAAGACACCTGCCGTCGGGAGCAAACTCCAGCAACTGCGCGGCGGCCGCCCCGTAGGCGGGTCCGGTGGTTCCGCCCCGGGAGAAGACGAAGATATGTTTCTTCGAATTCACGGCGATCCCGGAGACCTCACCGAGGTACAGGTCCGCCGGGAGCTTCAGGAAGTTGGGAACGGACTCGTAGGGGATCTCGGGCACCGGGGTCTGCTGGCCAAAAAGAACTGTGCTGGACCACGCCAGCAGTACAAACGAAGAGCGCTTCAAGCGAACCTCCCAGGGAGTCTATTTGCCGGTCGCGATCAGTATACACCCGCGCGGGACCGCATCAGCGGGCCGTTCGCCGGCCTGAATGCATCCTTCAATCTATTTACTGCATTTAGCACGTGGTAGACTTCAGATAATGAAGACTGATCGCACATTACGTGAAGCTGCCTTACCGGGTTACCAGCCAAAAATCGCGGAAATCGAGTAGCTATGGCGGAGATCCGCAGCCAACTGGGTCACTCATCGGGCGCCGCCCGTTCCCTCGCGGCGCACTCCGCTGGTGCAAGAGGTGCATCTCTGTCTCTACCACTATCTCTGTGAACAAGTCGAGCGGCGCATGATGGCGATATGAAGAGTGACGGCAAGGGCCGGCTCTGGTCCTGGATCCTGGCCGTGCCGCTGGCCGCCGTTCTGCTCTACTACTCGCTGCGCGGCGTGGATTGGAGCGG
>PMTR01000186.1 GCA_003167255.1 Bryobacterales bacterium | reverse complement strand
ACCAAACCGCGGGAGAAAAACTGTAAGTGGTTGATAACAGGGAGAATTTAGGCAAAAGATTTTTGTGAATGATAAAGGTTTCACCGGGAGGAATGGCAGGCTGAAGCCTGCCCCACCAGCGTCGACACGAGTGTCGACGCGGCACGCATGAGTGCGTGCGCCACATCAAACATCACTGCTTCACAGTGCCACCGGCGCCACGCGGACTCGGCACGCGTTTGGCTTTCGGGTCTATTTTGGGCCTGCCGGGAGGTTGCTTCCCAAGAGCCGGGGCCGGTGCGAACGCGGGAGTCTCTGGCGCGGAAGTGGCTGTTGAGATGGGGATCAGCGACTGCGCATTGTAGGCATCCGGGCCGTAAATGTAGAGGTAGTTGTCTCCCGCGGTGAGTCCGGCCGGCACGGTGATGTTGAGCTGGTAGAGTCCAGAGTACCCGGGCGCCAGGCCAGCGTAGCCTACGGTAGCCGCCACTCCGCCGATAGCCGCCGTCACCGAACCCGCCGCCACTACACTGTAGGTACTGATGGGGCCCGGGTCACCGTCAGCAATCGGCGGGCTCACCGCCCCTAGCCCGGTTAAGTACACCGCTATGGTCTCACCGATTACGGCCGGATTCGCGGCCGTCACGATCGAGTAATCGGGGCGCAACGCGTCTGCATAACCCAGTCCGTTCTGATTAGCTGTTAACACGCCGGGCGACGTCCCATTCACATACACCGGCACGGCGTTCGAAAGCACACCGTTGTTGGTCACCTGCACCAGGGCGATCGGCCCAGCGACGGCATACGGGACAATAGCCGCTATCTGAGTAGGGGTCACGTAATAAATGGGCGCCGGCAGGCCTCCGATGCTCACCTGCACCTGGCCGAGCGATGTTGGGAACGGACTTGTGGCCACCGCCGTGTCCGACGCCAGGTTCGAGCCGTTGAAAAGCGTCAGCAGTTCACCGGGAGCGATTCCCGCGGTAAACGGCGCCCAACTGCCCGCGTTGACGATCCCTTGCGGGTTCAGAAACACGCCCGTGCCGGTCACCGTGGGAGCCTGTAGTGCGACGCTCAACCCCAGGTACGGCGCAATCCCCGAACCAATCCGTATCGCTCCGCCGGCGCCCACCGTGTAGCGCGCTGCCGGCACGCTGTAGGTTGCGCCGGAGGTCAGCGTGTACGAGTCCGCGTAAGTGAAATCGGTTGTCGCCGGCGAATAGAACAGGTCCTCGATGCGCTGGTGGCCCAGAATCTTTCCGCCGCTGACGGCGCTCAACGATCCGTAGAACGTGTCCAGGTCTCCACCCACTTCGTCGATGCCCGCCTGGTAGTACAATCCCGAAAAACTCGGCGTTCCGCTGCCCACCTTGACACCCACGATCATGTCGAACGGATTGTACTGGTTGGTGTACGGTGAGCCGCCGAAGACAAAATTGCCGTCCTTGGAAAAATACAGGTACTTCTGCCCCGCCATCAGCGTTCCGGTGGTGGGAAACGTGACCACCGCCGCGCCATTGCTGAATAAGCACGTCGGAAGGCTGGCAGCTTGGAGGACGGGGGTTGTGTTAGTGCCGACGTACCCGGTGACGGTTGTGTTGCTCAGGTGGCAGGCGCCGTCGGCGGTCAGCGTAAACATCATGCTGAGCATGCCGGCCGGCTGTCCGGACGCCACTCCGACCAAATCCAGATTGGAAAACACGTACGTGCCGCTGAAACTCGCGGCGGTCGGCAAGGGACTGGCCAGCGGTGCGGTCACGAAAAAGTCGTTGTACCCGTAGCTGTTATCCGTGCTGCTTCCCACAAAGATGCCTTGTTGCGAAACCAGCCCGTAGATGCTGTCGCCAGTAAGCGGATTGGAAATGAACCCGTAACCGGATGCCGAGATCGAATACGTGCCGCTCACGTTGCCGCTCTGGGCGCCACTACTCGAATCGTTGTCATACCATTGGCCCGATGTCAGGGTGTACCCGCCGTTTCCATCGAACTTGATGTTGCCATAGAGCGCGATGGCCTGGCCCAGGTCTCCATATTGGTCTCCAAGCACGTAAAACACCTGGCGGAAATAATAAGTGCCGCTCAGCATGCCGTTGCCGCTGGTGTCCCAGCTTTGCGCCTGGGAGGCAAGGCCCACCGCCAGCAACAAAAAGATTCTCCGAAGGGTCCGCATGTTCGTCTGTTTATCCCCTACACCATTGATATTGCCACGGAGCCCGGAAAGTTTCGAAAATTTGCAGTGGCCGGCAGGGCGAGAGTACCCTGAATCATGCTCAAGCCTGTTGCGATTTTACTCATCGCGGCCTCCGGCCTGCTGGCTCAGGAGGGTTCCATTTCCGCCGAGCGTATCCGCGAGCATGATCGCTTCCTGTCGCTGGATTTGCTGGAAGGGCGCGGAGTGGGCGCGCGCGGCGGCGATCTGGCCACCGAATACATCGCCACGCAGTTCGCCCTGGCAGGCGCGAAACCGGCCGGCGATGACGGGACTTATTTCCAGAAAGTTCCGCTGGTTGGCATCGAAACCCAGCCCGACGCCACCCTCAACGCGTCCGTGTGGGGCAAGCTGGTGGAATTCAAGTGGCTGGACGATTTCGTGGGAGTCAGCCAGACCCAGCAGCCCAATACCCGCTTCGAAGGCGAGGCCATCTTCGTGGGCCACGGCATCACCGCTCCGGAATACCAGTGGGACGATTTCAAGGGCGTCGACGTCACGGGCAAGGTTGTGGTCCTCTTCACCAATGAGCCCACGTCCACCGACCCCAAGTTCTTCGACGGCCGCGCGCTCACATACTACGGCCGGTGGGTGTACAAGTTTGAAGAAGCCCAGCGCCGCGGCGCCCGCGCCGTGATCATCATCCACACCACTCCCACGGCCGGCTACGGCTGGGACGTGGTCCGCAGTTCCTGGGGCCGCGAGACGCCCTATGTGAAGCTGGCGCAGGGGCAGAGGGGACTTTCGATGGCCGCGTGGATCACTCGCGAGGCCGGTGAAAAGCTGCTGGGCCTGGCCGGTAAGACCGTTGAGGAGTTGCTGGCCGCCTCCGAGAAGCCCGATTTCAAGCCGATTCCGCTGGATATCCAGATTCGCGGCCATCTACCGGCCAAGGTTCGCGAGATCTCGACGCGCAACGTGGCCGCCATGGTGCCGGGCAGCGACCCGGTTTTGAAGAATGAAGTAGTGGTCTATTCGGCTCATTGGGATCACCTTGGTATCGCCACTCCGGTCAAAGGAGACTCCATTTACAACGGAGCTATCGATAATGGCAGCGGCTGCGCCATCCTGATGGAACTGGCGCGGGCGTGGGCTTCCCAGCCGCAAAAGCCCAAACGTTCGGCGCTTTTCCTGGCGGTCACGGCGGAAGAAGGCGGTCTCAAGGGCTCGGAATACTATGTCGGCCATCCGCTCTACGCTGCCGGCAAGACCGCCATCGATCTGAACTACGACGCCCTGTACCCCTGGGGCCGGGCCAAGGATGTCGTCATTACCGGCGCCGAGCGGACCACCGTCTGGCCGCTGGCCCAGCAGACGGCGCAGCGCCTGAACCTGACTATTTCGGCCGACGCCCAGCCGGAGCAGGGCCACTACTTCCGCTCCGACCATTTTTCGTTCGCCCACGGCGGCATCCCGGCCTTCTCGATCGGCCACGCCACCGAGTTCGCCGGGAAGCCGGAGGGCTACGGCGCCAAAATGTGGGAGGATTACAACACCAACCACTATCACCACCCCTCGGATGAATTCCAGGCGGACTGGGATTTTACGGCCCTCCAGCAGGCCGCCGAGTACGGATTCCTGCTCGGACGGGAGATCGCCAACCAGGACAAACTGCCCGATTGGCGGGCGGGAGACCAGTTCCACCGGCAGTAAGGGGCAAAACGGGGACAGCTATCCAATTCCAAAGGCGGGAATTGGTAGCAGTCCCCATTTTGCGGCGGCGCGCGCTCCCGGGGCATTAATTGGGTTACCATGCCAGGGAGGCACAGTGTGCCCTCCAGGCACGGGATTGACCCTGCCAACCGTAAGACCTACAATGGGTTTACCTGTCCAAGGAAAGCAGTGAGCCGTATGAGCGTGACCCGTCTTTCGATTTCCTGTCTGGCTTTGTCGCTACTGGTCTGCCTGTTTGCAGCCCAGCAGCAGGACAATAAGAATCAGAAAAACGACAAGAAAAGCGCGGACCAGCCGGAAACCAACGCCCGCCCCATGACCGACAAGGAGCGCAAGGCCAAGCAAAAGCAGCTACGCAAAGAGCTTGCCACTCCTTATCGGAAATGGCTAAATGAAGACGTCACCTACATCATCACGGATGAGGAGCGCTCCGCTTTCTATCGCCTGCAAACCGACGAAGAGCGCGAGCAGTTCATCGAGCAGTTCTGGCTGCGGCGCGATCCGTCTCCGGACACCATCGAAAACGAATTCCGCGAAGAGCATTACCGGCGCATCGCTTACGCCAACGAGCATTACGCGTCGGGCATCCCCGGCTGGAAAACCGATCGCGGCCGTATCTATATTACATATGGCCCCCCGGACGAAATCGACGACCATTCCTCGGGCGGCAGCTATGAGCGGCCCTCCGAAGAAGGCGGCGGCAGCACTTCCACCTTCCCCTTCCAGCAGTGGCGCTACCGCTATATCGATGGCATCGGCAACAACATCATCATCGAATTCGTCGACCCGACCATGTCCGGGGAGTTCCACATGACCATGGACCCGTCCGAAAAGGACGCCTTGCTTTATGTGCCGAACGCCGGCCTGACGATCCTGGAGCAGATGGGCATCACCGACAAGACTGCGCGCTTCAACAACTCCGATGGCACTCATCTGGCGGCGCCCCTGGGCGGCGCGCCCGAGAGCATGAACGAGTTTAGCCGCCTCGAGCAGTTCTACAAACTGCAGCGCCCGCCCGCGATCAAGTTCACCGACCTGGAATCTCAGGTCAATTCGCGAATCACCTTCAATATTTTGCCGTTCAAGGTGCGCATCGATTTCTTCCCGGTGACGGATGCTTCGGTGATGACCTACGTCACGATGCAGTTCGCGAATAAGGATTTGCAACTCAAGACCACGGAAGGCGTGGCGGAAGGCGACGTCCACGTCTTCGGCGAATTCACCACCATGACGCGCCGGATCATCGCGCCCTTCGAGGATAATCTCAAAATCGATGGCGGCCCGAAGCAGTACCTGGTGGATTGGAGCGGCCGTTCCTCCATCTACCAGAAAGCCGTACCGCTGCCGCCGGGCACCTACCGGCTGGTTGTGGTGGTCAAGGATATGGTGGGCGGCAATATTAACAACTACGAACAGGCGGTCACGGTTCCCAGGCTGGACGCCGACCGGCTGTCCTCAAGCACGCTGGTGCTGGCCGACAAGATCGAAACGGTTCCCATGCGGAGCATCGGGACGGGCCAGTTCGTGATTGGGAGCACGTTTGTACGGCCGCGCCTTGGGGACGTTTTCAAACGCCAGGAGACTCTCGGCATCTACATGAAACTGTACAACTTCGGGGCCGATGAGAGCACTCATCGGCCGGAGGGTGAGGTGCATTATGAGATACTCCGCACGGGCACCGCGGAGCCCATTATCAGCCTCACCGAAGATGCCTCCAAGATTACGGATGCTTCGGCCAGCCAGATCACCATCCAAAAGAGGCTGCCGTTGCAACAATTCGCGCCGGGCCGCTACACCCTCCGGGTGAAGATAACCGACAAAAACCGGAACCAGACACTCACACAATCGGCAGAATTTACGGTAACCTAACTACTGGCGGGGCTGCCCGCCACTCACGGGCGTCGATGTTGACTACGAAGACGCACAGGTCGCTGACTACGCTAGCTGCGGGAATGGCCTGTCTGGCCGCTCCCTGGCTTGCCCCCGCGGCGGAGCCGGTGAAGTTTGCGGGCGCCATTAGCGGGGTGGTGCGCAATTCCCTGGGAGTGCCGCAGATGGGCGCGGTGGTCCTTCTGTATAACCGCCAGGACCGCAACGTCGACAAAATCCTCTCCGACTCCACCGGCAGATTCCAATTCTCGGACCTGGTCCCCGACCTTTATTCGGTGAAGGTCTCGGTTGCCACGCTGGTCCCCGCGCTGAAGAAGAACATCCTGGTACAGCCCGGCATGCAGAGTATGCTGGCGGTGAACCTCAACAGCCTGTTCATCTCGATCCAGCTTTCCTACCCGACGCTCGAGAACGGCAGTCTGCTGGCCGACGACTGGAAGTGGGCTCTGCGCACCAGTTCCGCCACACGAGCGGTGCAGCGTTTCATGGATTCGGCCCCCGCCACAGGGACGGAGCATGCCAACGCCTTCTCCGATACGCGTGGCATCCTGCGGGTCTCGGCGGGCGAAGGGTCGGTAGCCACCGGCGTGTCCAACGAAGCGGATCTCGGCACGGCTTTTGCTTTGGCCACCTCTTTGTACGGCAGCAACAACCTGCAGGTAGCCGGCAATGTGGGATATGGTTTTCAGACCGGCGTACCCAGCGCCGCGTTCCGCACCAGTTATAGCCGCGACCTGATGGGTGGCAGCCCGGAAGTTTCCCTCACCATGCGGCAACTGTTTGCGCCGGGACGCATGGCCACCGCTTTGTCCGGGCCGGAATCCTCGCTTCCCCTGCTTCGCACCATGTCGGCGAGCTTCGACGATCACACCCAGATCGCCGACGACATCACTTTGCGCTACGGGCTCACTTTGAATAGCGTCGCCTTCCTGGATCGAATGAACTATGCCAGCCCGTATGCGCGGCTGACGTGGAACCTGGGCGACGGTTCGAAGCTCGAACTCACCTATACTTCGGGTGACGCCCGCTCCGATCTGGCGGCCGGCTCGCCTTCCGACGACGCCGACCTGCAGCGCGACCTCAACTCGCTCGGCCTGTTTCCGCGCATGTCCCTGCGCAACGGTAAGCCGCGGGTGCAGCGCGGCCAGGAGTACGAAATCACGTATTCCCGCAAGTCGGGCTCGCGAACGTACAGCGTTACGGCGTATCACGAATCGATTTACGACGCCGCTCTGACTCTGGTGGCCCCCATGGGTATGTATGGCGGCTCCGATGTTCTGCCGGACGTCTTCTCCGATAGCTCCATTTTCAACGCGGGCAATTTTCAGAGCACCGGCTACACGGCTGCGCTCACCCAAGACCTGGGCGAGCACGTGACTGCGGCCGTGATGTACGGCAGCATTGGCGTGCTGACCGCCGGCAATCACGACCTGGTGACTAACGACCCCGATGAATTGCGGGCCATGATCCACGCCGGCCACCGCCAGGTGGCTACCACGCGCGTCACGGCCACGGCGCCGCACATCGGCACCCGCGTCGTGGTCAGTTACCAGTGGGCCCCGGACCATCGTTGGGCCATGCCGGGGAATGTCTACAGCACGCAATCCAACCAACCCGCGCCCGGGCTGAACATTTTCATTCGCCAGCCGCTGCCGGGCTTCGCGCGGCGCGTGGAAGCCACGGCCGACCTTCGCAACATGCTGGCGCAGGGCTATCTTCCGCTCGGCATGGTGAGTGGCCAGCAAGTGATGCTGGTGGAAACCCCGCGCAGCCTGCGCGGAGGGCTGGCGTTCATCTTTTAGCGGGGCCAGCCGGCTAAAGCCGGCTGCGGGCAGAATTGCCCGCCCCACCAGGATACTAGGGCTTCTTGCGCATCGATTCCCACGTACTTTATTCGCAGGCGCATCCGCCCGAGCACCTGCAGGCCATCCTGGCGCGCAACCGCTTCGATGGAGCCATCCTGGTGGGTCAACTTCCCGATCGGTCCGCGGATTGGCCGCACATCGCCGGTTTGGTGGTTCCTATCGGAAGGCTCGCGGAGTACCTGAACCACCCGAAGCTTCGCGGAGTCTGTTGCTCGGTGAGCGACGGCATGCCCGCGGGGCTCGATGAAGTGGCCCGCCGTGGCATTCCGCTCGATCTGGAATTGGAGGTCGCGCAGCTTCCGCTGGTCGAGCGCGTTGCCGAACAGTGGCCCACTCTGCGCATCGCCATCGACCATCTGGCCCGGCCCGCGTTCGATGCCGGCCCGACCGCGGAATGGGTTCGCGACATGGAAGCCGCCGCGCGGCTGCCGAATGTTTTCTGCAAGGTTAGCGGCCTGCTCAGCGAGCAGCGCAGAACATGGACAGCGGCGCTCCCGCGGCCCTTCGTTGAGCATGTGCTTTCGGTGTTTGGTCCCAACCGCCTGATGTTCGGCAGTGAGTGGCCGGCCAGCCTACCGGCGGCTACTTGGAAGGAAACGCTGGCCGCGTTTACACAATCCATCGGTGCGCGGAGCATCGAGGTGCGTGAGCAATTGCTCGGTGGAACGGCGGCGAGGTTTTACGGGCTCGATGGTTAGTACTTCGGGACGCTGGGATCGACTTTGTCGGCCCACGCCAGGATGCCGCCCACCACGTTGCGCACGTGCTGGAAGCCGGCTTGGCGCAGCACGGCGCAGGCCTTCGCGCTGCGCACTCCGCTGCGGCAATGGATCACGATGTCGGCGGCGGGATCGAGCTCGCCGACGCGCTTCGGGAACTCGCCCAGCGGAATGAGCTGCGCGCCGGGGATGTTGCAAATCCGGTACTCGTGCGGCTCGCGCACGTCGATCAGGACGAAGTTGTCTCCGCGATCGATCTTTTCCTTCAGTTCCACAACGTCGATTTCGCCTTCGTTCACCTTGGTCTCCCGATCAGGCGCCGCCGATCCCGGTTGGGGGACGCCGCAGAATTGATGATAGTCGATCAGCCGGGTCACCGTGGGATCGGTGCCGCACACCGGGCAGTGCGGATTCTTGCGCAGCTTCAACTCACGGAAACGCATGCCCAGCGCATCGTACAGCAACAGCCGGCCCACCAACGGTTCCCCAATCCCGAGGATCAGCTTCACCGTTTCGGTGGCCTGGATCAGCCCGATGGTGCCGGGCAGGATCCCGAGCACGCCGCCTTCCGCGCAACTGGGCACCAGGCCTGGCGGTGGCGGCTCCGGATAGAGGCAACGGTAGCACGGGCCGCCCTCATAAGCGAACACCGTGGCCTGCCCTTCAAAACGGAAAATCGACCCGTAGACGTTGGGCTTGCCCAGCAGCACGCAGGCGTCGTTCACCAGATACCGCGTGGGGAAGTTGTCGGTGCCGTCGACCACCAGGTCGTAGTCCTTCAGGATGTCGAGCGCGTTCTCGCTCGAGAGCGCCACTTCGTGCCGCACAATCTCCACGTTGGGATTGATGGCCTTCATTTTCTCCGCGGCGGAATCCAGCTTCTTGCGGCCCACGTCGGCGGTGAAGTGGATTACCTGGCGCTGCAGGTTGGTGAAGTCCACCGTGTCGAAGTCCACCAGGCCGATCTTGCCGACGCCGGCGGCGGCCAGGTAGAGAGCCAGCGGCGCGCCCAGGCCGCCTGTTCCCACCAGCAGCACCTTGGCGGCTTTCAGCTTTTGTTGCCCTTCGATGCCCACTTCCGGAATGATCAGGTGGCGGCTGTAGCGCAGAATCTCGTCGTTCGAAAGAGCCGCTGCGGGGGGCGCCTCGACGGCGGAGCCGCCGGCGATCGACGGCACCAGGGAGATCGTGTCGGCGTCCTTGGCGGCGGTGGAGTCCTTGCTCAGGTAGCGGATGTCTTCGTCGTTCAGATATACGTTGACGAAGCTGCGCACCTTGCCTTCGTCGTTGAAGATCTGCTTGCGGAGGTCGGGGAATTGCGCCGTGAGGGCGTTCAACACTTCCCCTACAGTAGCGCCCGCCACCGTGACGGAATCCTGTTTTCCGGTGAACTGCCGCAGGGGCGTGGGAATCAAAACCTTGGCCATATCAGTAGATCAGCTCCTCTTTCGCCGCTTCGGTCTGGTCGAAGTTCGGCAGCCAGCTATTGGCGTGGTGGAATTCGCCCTTTTGAACGGAGAGCACCACGAACGAATACCAGGGGCAGGAATTCCGCAAGTCGGTCTGCGAAAAATACGCGTCGCAGTCCGGGTGCGAGTGGTAGATGCCGATCAGATCCATGTTGCGCTCGCGGGCCCCGTGGTCGGCGGCAAGCAGATCCGCGGGCCGCAGCTCGTAGCGCTCGGCCTGCGCGCCTTCAAAGGCATTTTGCAAAGGCATGGCTACGACAACGCTCTTCGCGTCGCCGTCGATCAAGCCCAGCATGGCGCCGACACATTCGTTCGGATACGCCTGGCGCGCGTGCGATACCATGGCCGCCCAGGGTTCGGGTTGGATGCGGATCATTACTCGTCCCAGAAGTGTTCGCTCAGGTACTTTTCCGCGCTGTCGCACAGTACGGTGACGATCATAGCCGGTTCGCCGCGCTCCGCCAACCGGCGTGCCAGCAGCGTCGAGGCATGCACGTTGCAACCCGAAGAAATGCCCACCAGCAGCCCTTCTTCGCGGGCCAGGCGGCGCACCATGCGGTAAGCGTCTTCCGTCTCGATCCACAAGTTTCCGTCGGCCAGCTTTTCGTCGTAGATACCCGGTACGATGGCCGTCGGCATATGCTTCAAGCCTTCGAGGCCATGGAACCCGCTGGAGGGCTGCGCCGAGATGCACTGCACACCCGGCACGTCGCGTTTCAGGCGCCGGGAGGCGCCCATGAAGGTGCCCGAAGTGCCCATGGCCGCGACGAAATGTGTGATGCGCCCGCCGGTCTGCTTGATGATCTCCGCCCCGGTGTGCTCGAAATGCGCCTTCCAGTTCGCCGGGTTGTTGTATTGATCGGGGTAAAAATAGCGGTCCGGATCGGCCAGGTAAATTTCGCGGCACAGCAGAATCGCCCCGTCGGAGCCCTCCGCCGCATCGCTGAAGACCATCTCCGCGCCGTACGCCTTGAGAATCTTTTTGCGCTCTTCCGAGGCATTCGCCGGCAGCACCAGCTTCACCTCGTATCCGCGGTTGGCCCCAATCATGGCGTACGCGATTCCGGTGTTTCCGCTGGTGGCGTCCAGGATTACCCGGCTATGATTCAGCTTGCCCGAGCGTTCGCCGTCCAGCACCATATTGGCTGCCGAGCGGTCTTTCACCGAGCCGCCCGGGTTGAAATACTCGGCCTTGCCGAATATTTCGATCTCCGGAAACTCGCTGGAGATCTTATCCAGGCGCAGCAGCGGCGTATTGCCGATGGTCGCCAGCAGAGGCTCGGCCTCGGTACGGGCCAGATGCGGAATGGGGAGAACGAATGCCATGGCTACCCTTCTTTCGATTCATCCCCTTGGTGGAAAGATGCAACCACTGCATACTTTTGACAATAAAGGGATTGTCGATCCTCTGAGCTTGGACCATTGTACCATCGTCCTAAAGTCTGTCAACGAAGTAGGGAAGGCGTTGCCTGCTATGGTGCGTGTTTCACCAACCAGAATTCTTGGCCGGTGAGATAAACTCAAAAACAGGAGCACGCCAGCGCAAAGGAAAAAACGCGATGACAACGGAAGAACGCTTCGACCGAATCGAACATATCACCGCCGCAATCGCCGAAGAACGCCACAAAGACCGCGAGGAATACAAGACCCTCTGGCGCGATACACAGCTCCAACTGAACGAACTCAGCACAAGAGTTCTCCAATTCGGGAATGAATCCCGCGAAGCCGACGCGCGGCTGGAAGCCCGCATCTCGCAACTCACCGAAGAGTCACGCGCCGCCGATAAACGCCTCGAAGGGCGCATCGAATCCCTGGTATCCGCCATCGGCGAATTCATCGCCGGCAACCAGCGCCAGTAACCCCGCAGCCTGCTACCCTGCAATTGCGGCGAGCGTAGCGAAGACCCGCCCGCAAAGCTTCCAATCCCAACTGAAAACATGCCCCACCGGGTGGCGATTTTGGTGAGCAAAGCGGGGACAGCTACCAATTCCAAAGACGGGAATTGGTAGCAGTCCCCGTTTTGCGGATACAATACGCTCATCATGTTTTTCCGCCGCAACTCCATTCGCGCTTTGGCAGGGCTCGCCGCCGCGCTCCTGCTGCTTTCGGTGGCGTTTGCTCAAACCGCCAAACGGCCCCTGAACCACAAGGATTATGACGGCTGGCACACCATCATCGGCCAGCGCTTGTCGAATGATGGCAAGTTCCTGGCTTATGGCGTCTTTCCCCAGGAAGGCGACGGCGAAGTGGTCATCCGCAATCTGGTCACCGGCAAGGATACGCATCTGCCCGCAGGAGCGCGGCCGCAGCCGGTCCCCTCGGCGGTGGTAGAAGAAGGGCCACCGCCCGAGGCGCGCTCGACCACCATCGCTTTCTCTTCGGACAGCAAGTTCGTGGTCTTCTCGACCTTCCCGGCCAAAGCCGATACCGACAAAGCCAAGAAGGATAAGAAGCCCGCCGACCAGATGCCGAAAGACGGCATGGCGACCGTCGACCTGTCCTCGGCCCAGGTCACCACGGTGGATCGGGTACTGCGCTTCGCGATGCCGGAAAAAGCCGCGGGTTACCTGGTTTACCAGCGCGAGGCCGCCGCCGAAAAGCCCTCCGCCACGCCGGCCGACACAACCGGTGGGAACGGCGATCAGCAGCAGGGTGGCCGCGGCGGACGCGGTGGCGCTGCCGCCGGTGGCGCCAATGCTCGCACGCAATTTGGCAGCGACCTGGTGCTCCGCGCGCTGGCCGATGGCACCGAACGCACATTCACCGACGTTGCGGAATTCCACTTCAGCGAAGACGGCAAGCAGTTGATCTACGCTGTTGCGGCGCACGACACCGCCAAGAACGGCGTCTTCGTGGTGAAGCCGGGAACGGCCGACGCGGCCACGGCCCTGCTTGCAGGCAAAGGCAAATACTCCAAGCTCACGGTTGACGAAAACCAGACCCAGATGGCCTTCCTCAGCGATCGCGACGACGCGGCCGCCAAGCAGCCCAAGTGGAAAATCTACCGCTGGGACCGGCAGGCCAACGCCGCCGTGGAACTGGCGTCGGACCAGACGCCGGGGCTACGCTCCGGCATGGCCATCAGCGACCACGGGAACCTGAGCTTTTCGCACGATGGCTCACGCCTCTTTTTTGGAGTCGCCCAACCGGCGCCGCCCGCCAAGGACGAAGCCGCCGCCGCCGCCGATCCCACCGAACAAAAGGCCGTGGTGGATCTCTGGAGCTACAAAGACGAGTATCTGCAGCCGGTTCAGAAACTGCGCGCCACGCGCGATCGCGACCGCACCTTCGAAGCGGCTTATCTGATCCCCGAGCACAAGCTGGTGCAACTGGCCGACGACGCCATGGAGAGCGTGACCACTTCGGAAAGCCCGCAGTGGGTGATGGGCAGCGACGATCGCGAATACCGCAAACTGCAGGATTACGACGAGCACTACAACGACACCTACCTGGTGGACGCGACCACGGGCCAACGCAAGCTGCTGGTCAAGAAGAATCATGGCAACACTTCCTGGTCGCCCTCCGGCCGCTACCTGCTGAACTTCGACGGCAAAGACTGGAGCACCATCTCTGTTCCCGATGGCAAGACCGTCAACCTCACCGCCTCGCTCCGCGTGAAGTTCTTCAATGAGGATACCGACACGCCCGGCATCCCCGGCGCGTACGGCTCGGCCGGCTGGACCAAAGACGGCAAGTCCGCGCTGCTCTACGACCGTTATGACATCTGGAAGATTTCACCCGATGGCACCGGCGCGAAGAACATCACCGCCGGCTACGGCCGCGGCCACGACGTGCGGCTGCGTTACATCCGCACCGAAGCCGAGCCGCGCGAGCGCTGGATCGATGCGGCCAGGCCACTGCTGCTTGCAGGCGAGAATCTCAAGACCATGGACAGCGGTTTCTTCCGCGGATCGATCGACGGGGGCGAGCCCATACAGCTCATGATGGCCGCGAAATCCTGGAGCGCGCCCGTCAAGGCCAAAGACGCCGACGTCTACCTTCTGACCGCGCAAACCTTCAACGAGTTCCCGGACTTGATCTCGACCGACAGCAGTTTCAAGGAGCTGCGCAAGGTATCGAACGCCAACCCGCAGAAGGCGCAGTTGCTCTGGGGCAACGCCGAGTTGGTGACCTTCCACAACTCCGATGGCGTGCCGCTCCAGGCCGCGCTCTACAAGCCGGAAAACTTCGATACCAAGAAGAAATACCCCATGATGGTGTACATCTATGAGCGCCTGACGCAGAACGTGAACCACTTCGTCAATCCGGCGCCGGGCACTTCCATCAACATCAGCTACTACGTGAGCAACGGCTACCTGGTGCTCACGCCGGACATCGTTTACACCACCGGCTATCCGGGCCAGAGCGCGCTCAAGTGCGTGCTGCCGGCGGTGCAGGCCGTGGTGGACCGCGGCATGGTCGACGAAAAAGCCATCGGCATTCAGGGCCACAGTTGGGGCGGCTACCAGATTGCGTACATGGTCACGCAGACCAACCGTTTCCGCGCCGTGGAAGCCGGAGCGCCGGTGGTCGACATGATCGCCGCCTACGACGGGATTCGCTGGGGCACCGGAATCACGCGCCAGTTCCAGTATGAGATTTCGCAGAGCCGCATCGGCGGTTCCATCTGGCAGTATCCCACCCGCTTCATCGAGAACTCACCGATCTTCTGGGCGGACAAAGTGAAGACGCCGGTCCTGATTCTGCAGAACGACGGCGACACCGCGGTGCCCTGGTATCAGGGGCTGGAATTCTTTCTGGCGCTGCGGCGGTTGGGCAAGGAAGTCTACCTGTTCAACTACAACGGCCAGCCGCACGGCTTGCAGGACCGCGCCGATCAGAAGGACTACGCCATCCGCATGCAGCAGTACTTCGACCACTATCTGAAAGGCGCACCGGCGCCGGACTGGATGGAAAAAGGCGTGCCGTTTTTGCAGAGGGACAAGACGGAGCTGAACACGTTGCAGGGCGGGGGAAGGTAAGAGTAACTCTCAGAATCGCAATCTAGTGTGCTGTAACTCGGTACTGACAATGCGGGTTGGCCGATGTGGGGCAGTCTATTCAGGGCTTGCGGACGGCCGGCTAAAGCCGGCTGCGGGCAGAATTGCCCGCCCCACGGCGTGCTGGAAGGGACACTGACCGTGTCCTTTGCGGGTCTCCGCGTCCTCGCATTCGAAAGCCGCCGCTCCGCCGAGATCGGCGAACTGATTCGCAAACAGGGCGGCGATCCCTTCGTCGCGCCCTCCTTGCGCGAAGTTCCGGTAGAAGCCGACGCCCAGGCACAGCGTCTTCTCGCCGGCGAGTTCGACATGATGATCCTGCTCACGGGCGTCGGCACGCGGCAGTTGCACGGCTTGTGGGGCGAGCGGTTTGTCGAGGCGCTGCGGCGGCTTACGATTGTGGCGCGCGGTCCGAAGCCGGTGGGCGCGCTGCGTGACATGGGGCTCAAGGCTGCGGTGGTTGCGCCCGAGCCGAACACGTGGCGTGAAGTCTTGCGGGCGATCGAGGGACGGCCGGAGAGGCGCATCGCGGTGCAGGAGTACGGCAGACCCAATCCGGAACTGCTGGAGGCGCTGCGGGCACGAGGCGCGGAAGTGGTTGCCATTCGTGTGTATCGCTACGGTCTGCCGGAAGACACGGGTCCGCTGCGAGAAGCTGCCCGGTTACTGGCCGCGGGCCGCTTCCGGGTGGCGCTCTTCACTACTGCTGTGCAGATTGCGCACCTGGCCCGCATCGCGCGCGAAGAAGGGGTCGAAGAGGCCGCTCTGGCGGGGCTGCGGCGATGCTTTGTGGGATCGATTGGACCTACTACTACGGAAGCGCTCGAAGAGTTCGAGGTGCGGCCGAGCTTTGAGCCGTCGCATCCCAAGATGGGGATTCTGGTGCTGGAAGCGGCGCAGCGCGCGGGCACGCCAGGATGAAAAAGGGTGGCGAGCGAAAACCCAAAGCGTCGACATGAGTGTCGACNNGCATGAGTGCGTGCGCCACGTCACCATCAATGTGAGGGAAATGCGGGCTAGACTGGTTTTAGTGGCCAAACCCCATAAGACGTCCGCGGCGCGCTTTGCCGAGTATTCCGCGCTCGCGCTCCTGTTGCCGGTCTCCACATTTGTGGGATATGTAATCGGTTACTACCTCGACAAGGCTTTCGGCACGCGCTGGCTCCAGATTGTATTTCTCATCCTCGGAAGCGTTGCCGGCTTCGTACAACTGATCCGCACGATCATGCGCGATTCCAACGAAGACGATGGCGGATGAACTGAGCTTTGAGCGCGCCGCCTGGCGCATCGGCCGCATCATGATGGTGATCGGCTCGCTCGGCACCTGCGTGGCGCTGGCGGCGCGCGGCTGGCAATGGGGCGCGGGCTTTCTGCTGGGAGCGGCCATTTCCGGGCTCAATTTCCATTGGCTTTACAAACTGGTGGCGGGCTTGGGCACGGGCGATCCGCCACGCCATCGCAGCGTGGTCCTGGGCTTCCGTTATCTGATCTTGGGCGCGGGCGCCTATGTTATATTAAGGCTTTCCAAAATCAGTCTGATGGCCGTGCTGGCGGGGGTTTTTGTGCTGACGGCCGCCGTCTTCGTGGAAGTGATCTTCGAGATCGTGTATGCCCGAAAGTGAACTCTTCATCACCAAATTCTTCAACGATTATCTGGCCGCGCCTGGCAATGCGGTGTTGGCGCTGGTGGGCAAACACGCCGAACCGCGTCCCTGGGCCGATTTCATCGTCATGCAACTCCTGGTGGTGGCGAGCCTGATGCTGCTCTTCGCCTTGCTCCGGCCCAAGCTCTCCGCGGACAAGCCGAGCAAATTCCAGCAGATTTTCGAACTGCTCTATGAGTTCGTACGCGACCAGGCGCAAGACCAGGTGGGCCACACCGCTCACCGGTACGTGGCCTTCTTCGGCGTGATCTTTCTGTATGTTCTGTCGAGCAACCTGATCGGCCTGATCCCCTGTTTCGAATCACCCACCATGAACGCTTCGGTGACCGCCGGATGCGCCCTCGCCACCTTCGCCTATTACAATTTGAAGGGATTGCAGGTAAACGGCATTCGATACCTGGGCCATTTCGCGGGGCCTTTGTGGTGGCTGGCTCCGCTGATGTTCCCCATCGAAATCATCAGTCACCTGGCGCGCATTCTCTCGCTTACGGTCCGTCTTTATGCCAATATTTTCGCGGGTGAGCAGGTGACGATGGTCTTTCTGGGCCTCACCAAATTCGGACCGCCCGTCATTTTTATGGGACTGCACATATTCGTCGGCGTGGTGCAGTCGTACATTTTTATGCTGCTCGCCATGGTGTATGTGGGCGGCGCAGTAGCGCACGAACATTAATACCGGCTTTATGCCGCTTTGCAGTGTGAGCCCGGCTGTACGGTGTCCGGGAACCACCTCCTGGAGCGATTCATCAAGGAGAAACGAATGACGAAGAAAATGCTGTTGGTGCTGGCGATCCTGATGTTTGCCAGTACGGGACTATTTGCGCAGACGCCCGGCAACAATACGGTGCAAGGCCATTGGGTGCCGATCAGCGCCGGTTTTTCGATGGCGATCGCATCCAGCCTTTGCGGTTTGGCGCAGGGCAAGGCGATTGCCAGCGCCGTGGAAGGCATGGCGCGCAATCCAGGCGCCGCCAAAGCGATCCAATTGGCCATGCTGATTGGTCTGGCCTTCATCGAATCGCTGGCGCTTTATACCCTGCTGATTATTTTTGTGAAAGTGGTCTGATTATCACGCCGGGACGAGTTTCGGCTCGTCCCGGCGGTATTTCCCACCCGTACTAATGAGTCTCCAAGTCTAGTACGTTGCGTCCATATACCAAGCGGGGTTCTATTGACCTTGTTCCTACAACCCGTATAGCATTTGAATAACGTTCATGGAACAGCGAAGAACCAGGCGATTCAAACTGCGGCTGCCGCTCTCGATTACCCGCTCCGGCGCCGAAAGGGTGACCCTCGGGGGGTTCACAAAGGACATCAGCTCAACTGGAGTTCTGTTCACCGCGGAGAGAGAGCCCGATCTCGGCGGCCCCATCGAGTACGTCATTACTCTCAACCACGACGGCCCGCAGGCGGTCAACCTCCGCTGCATCGGCAAGGTGCTGAGGGCTGAGCCCACGGACACCGGCTTCGAGCAGGTCCCGGCTTTTCAGATTGCCGCCACTCTGGAACGCTACGAGTTCATCCGCGAACACTGAGGGGCAAGAGCTGCGCTCTTGATATCCCTTCGGGATATGGGAGGCAGAAGTCAGAAGACAGAAGTCAGAATACTTTCCCGGGTTTTCGTTGTACTATAGCAAAGAAAAGGCGAAAACCCCATGAACCTCTCGCTCGGATTCCCCGAATTTTCGCAGGAACTGGCGGTGGCCACCAAGCCCTCGCTCGAAGCCGTAGTATCGCGTTTCCGGTCTGCGCACCAGGAACCCGATTCGCCGGTGCGCGCCATTCACCACCAGGCTGCCACGGATGGCGAGTACGCCGAAATGCCCGCCGGTGTGGACGCCCGGCTGCGCGCGGCGCTCGGGGAGCGCGGCATTGCCCGCCTCTACACCCACCAGGCCGAGGCCTTCGACCGTGTGGCTTCCGGGCGCAACGTGGTGATTGTGACTCCCACGGCCAGCGGCAAGACGCTCTGCTACAACCTGCCCGTATTGAACCGGTTGATGGGCGACGCCAACGCGCGCGCCATGTACCTATTCCCCACCAAGGCGCTGGCCGAAGATCAGCTCCACGAATTCAATCGAGCGGTGGAGGAAATGGGCAGCGACATCCGCGCCTTCACCTACGATGGCGATACGCCGCAGGACGCGCGCAAAGCCATTCGCCAGCGCGCCAACGTCGTGCTCACCAATCCCGACATGCTGCACAGCGGCATCCTGCCGCACCATACCAAATGGGCGCGCTATTTCGAGGATCTGCGCTACATCGTGATCGATGAGCTGCACTACTATCGCGGCGTCTATGGCAGCCACTTCGCGAACCTGCTGCGCCGCCTGCGCCGCATCTGCGAGTTCTACAATTCCAAGCCGCAGTTCATCTGCTGTTCGGCCACCATCGCCAACCCGCGTGAGCTGGCCGAAGCGCTCACCGGAGAGCCCTTCGAGCTAGTGGACCAGAACGGCGCGCCGCGCGGCGAGAAGTTTTTTGTCTTCTACAATCCGCCAGTGGTCAACCGGCAGCTCGGCATCCGCCGAAGCTATATCCACGAATCGCGCCGCCTGGCGATGGAGTTCATCGAGCGCAAGTTGCAGACGCTGGTCTTCGCCAACAACCGGCTGGCCACGGAAATTCTGGTCACGTATCTGAAAGACGCCTGCGGACGCGGGGCGGGGAAAGCCGAGACGGTGCGGGGTTACCGCGGCGGCTATCTGCCGCGCGAGCGCCGCGACATCGAGCGCCGTCTGAGGGAGGGCGAAATTCTTGCCGTGGTGGCTACCAACGCGCTCGAACTGGGCATCGACATCGGTTCGCTCGACGCGGTGGTGATGGCCGGTTACCCGGGGACGATCGCTTCGAGCTGGCAGCGCGCCGGCCGCGCGGGACGGCGCCAGGGAAGCTCGGCGGCGGTGCTGGTGGCCTCCAGCGCGCCGCTCGATCAGTACATCGTCGAGCACCCCGATTACTTCTTCGGCCGTTCGCCCGAGCACGCCCACATCAATCCGGAGAATCTGGAGATCCTGCTAGCGCACTTGAAATGCGCGGCCTTCGAGCTGCCCATCCGCGAAGGCGAAAAGTTCGGCCGCCACGATGTCGCCGAAATCTGCCGCTACCTGGAAGAGGCCGGCTTTCTGCACCATTCGGCGGGCGCCTGGCATTGGACCCAGGACAGTTACCCGGCCGACGCTACCAGCCTGCGGTCGGTCTCGAGCGATAACTTCGTGGTCGTCGACATAACCGGCGAGCCGGAAGTCATCGCCGAAGTTTCCTTTTCCACGGCTCTCACCACGCTGCATGAGAAGGCCATTTACCTGCACGAAGCCCGCCAGTATCACGTGGAGCGATTCGACTACGACGAGCGCAAGGCTTACGTCAAGCATGTGGATTGCGATTACTACACCGACGCCATCGATTACACGCAGGTCAAGGTGCTGGAAGAAGCGGAGGGCGAAGCCCTGGGCGGCGCGCGCCGCGTACACGGCGATGTGCGCGTCAATCGCCAGATTGTCGGCTTCAAGAAGATCAAGTTTTACACCATGGAAAACGTGGGGGCGGGGAAGCTCTCCATGCCCGAGCAGGAAATGCACACCACCGCCTTCTGGCTGCACTTCCCGGCCGATTTCCTGGCGCGCCTGGCGGAGTTCACGCCAACCGAAAAGCAGAGCGGCATTCACGGCCTGGGCAACGCGTTGCGCACGGTGGCGTCGCTGCTGCTGATGTGCGACCCGCGCGATCTGGGCGTGGCACTCAGCGAGGATGTCGCCGGCGAGCTCGTGACCTTCGAGCCGAATCTGTACCTGTACGACGCGTACCCCGGCGGCATCGGGCAGAGCGCGCCGTTGTTCCGCATGGCGCCGCAATTGGTGAAGCAGACGGCGGAGCTGCTGTCGGCGTGCGGATGCGAGGCGGGATGTCCTTCGTGCGTCGGCCCGGTAGGCGAACTGGGGGAGCGCGGCAAAGAAGTGGCGGCGAGGATTCTGGCGGAGCTGATTGGATGAGGCGGCTGGAAGCAGCCGCGCTCAGGGAAGATACTCCTCGTCCAAAAGCATTTCGAGGTCGAAAGTGGGCGTGCCCGGAAAATCGGTTTCCGGCAGGCTGGTCTCGGCTACAGCGCCGTAAACGCCATCCTTATAAGCCTCCGCAAAGCTCTCGGCCAGGAAGCTGCGCAGGCTCGGCATTTCGGCAAGCAACCTGCCGATTCCACGGCGCTGCACCCGGATGGTTGCCTTCCAACTGTTGGACCGCCGCTCGGGCTGAACCTGCCACTTCAGCAAATGGGTGATCAGCAGATGCAGACGAGAGAGAAGTTCGCGGCGCTGGCTGCTTCCCATGGATTCAAGTTCCTCCGCGATATTCGCAAGGTCCGCCTCGTTGACGCGCCCGGAACGCAGCAGTTCGGCATTCCGCACGGTCCACTCGTAATAATCGCGCTCGTAGAGTTCAGCCGCGCTCATAACCCGATTATAGACCGTTACCGCGACTTCAACTGTTCCGGCAGAACCGCATAGCCTTCGGGCGGCGGAAACAGCGCGATCAGCAGTTCCAGGCGGCGGCGCAGGTAGCGGCTGGGCATCTGGCGCGGCCCCGTGTCCACGTCGATGTCGCAACAGGTGCCGTGGAGGTAAAGCGTCAGCGTGTCTTCAAAGGACTGCCGCGCGTACTCGCGGAACAGCTTGGTCTCTTTGCGCACATTGGTCTGCCGGCGCTGTAAAGCCTGCTTGAGGTGCCAGCTCTTTTCATCCACCTCACCGTGGACTTCGGCGCTCAGCTCTTCGCGGATGGTGCGGAAGAACCGCTCCTGCACTTCCACGGACCATTTCTCCGCCACAAATCCGGCCAGCGCACTGTAGAACTGGTAGTGGTAGTCGGCGACCTCGATGTCTTTGATGGATAGCGCGATCACCGTCAGGCCGTCGAGCTGGCGCCGCGCGGAGGGCAGATAGCGGCTATCGGCCGGACGCTCGAACGTGATGCAGTCGCCGCCCTTGCCGTTGCCCTTTTCCAGATACGGCGCCAGGATGATGCCGATGGGCGGCAGCGTCGAGATGATGGCCGGTGAGATCGCCGCGATGGGATCGTTCAAGTAATGGCGCAGGTCGTCCTCGGCCACCGGCAGGGTGGAGAAGTAAGAGAAGCGGCTGGTGAGTGGAATCATCTCGCCGCGGAATTGCGCGGCGAGTTCTTCCACGGTCAGTTTCGGTTGATCGGCGTCCGTGGACATTGCCCGTCCGATTGTAACAGGCGTCGGGCGGACGCGCCTTCTCGCACGAGGTGGTTTCGCCGCCGCGGCACCAATCTGCCTGCTGGCCGTGTACACTGGGATACGTTGCCAACCGTTCTTCGCGCGGGGCCCTACCGGTTGTTCTTTTACTCGGCGGATCGATGAGCCCCCTCACGTGCATGTGGAGCGGGAAGAGGGAAAGGCGAAGTTTTGGCTGGAACCGGTACGCTTGGAGAACAGCCGCGGCTTCGGCCGGTCGGAAATTGCACGCATCGAAAGGTTGGCCGTGGAAAACGCGGCCTTTTTGTTGAGGTCATGGCATGAGTACTTCGGGGACTGAAGTCAGGGGAGCACTGGCCCAGAGCGTAAGTGTAAGCGATGATGCTCTGGTCGCGGACCTTGCGGATGGCAGAACGATCACGGTGCCACTTGTGTGGTTCCCGCGTTTGGCACGCGGGACACCGGCGGAGCGGGTCAACTGGCGTCTCATTGCTGGTGGCGAGGGGATCCACTGGCCGGACCTGGATGAAGATATCAGCGTGGCGAGTCTCCTCGCGGGTCGCAGATCTGGCGAAACTCAGGAGTCTCTACGTCGGTGGCTCCAGCGGCGGGAATCCTAGAAGGCCGATAAGAGCACCACGCTGGTGGGAGCCTGCGAATAGTCGCCAAGGGTTTAGCGAACCGCTTGGCTTACAGTTCAAACGAACCCACCAGCGAAAGCTGGTGAGGAATGCGGGTTAGACTCTTAGGAGATGGCCCGCAAGATCCTGGTTTCGGCCGGCGAAGCTTCCGGCGACCTCTATGCTTCCCTGGTGGTCGAGCAACTGCGCCGCCTCATGCCCGACGCCGATTTCTTCGGCTGCACCGGTCCCCGCTTGCGTGCCGCCGGGGTGCGAACGGTGGTGGATGCCGCCAGCCTGGCGGTGGTGGGACTGGTGGAGGTGGTGGCGCACATCCCGCGCGTTTACGGCGAATACCGCAAACTGCTCGCTTCCGCCGCGGCCGAAAAGCCGGATCTCGCGATTCTTACCGATTCGCCGGATTTTCACCTGCGGGTGGCGCGGCGCCTCAGCCGCCAGGGCGTTCCGGTGGTTTACCTGGTGGCCCCGCAGGCTTGGGCCTGGCGCAAAGGCCGCCTCAAGCAAATGCGGCATACCCTGCGCCGCCTCCTCTGTATCTTCCCGTTTGAAGAGGACTTCTTCAACCGGGCGGGGGTCAGTGCCACCTATATCGGCCACCCATTAGCCGGGTTGGTGAAGCCAACTCTCGACCGCGACGAGTTTTTTCGGAAACACGAGTTGGACTCCAGCCGTCCATTGATAGCGGTGCTACCTGGAAGCCGTCGCGGCGAGTCTGCGCGTCATTTACCGGCGCTGCTCGATGCAGCCGCGCGGTTGCACCGGGAGCATGCAGTGAACTTGGTCTTACCGGCCTCGGCCACCACCGGGGCCGGGTTTTTTCTGGAACGGCTGAAGAATTCGCCCATCCGCGTGATCGAGGGCGAAAGCTGGGATGCCATGGCGCACGCCGAGGTCGCGCTGGCCGCGAGTGGCACAGTGACGGTGGAGGCGGCGCTTTTGGGGACCCCCATGGTGACGTTTTACAGGGTGACGCCTTTGAGCTGGATGGCGGGGAAACTCCTGGTCAACGTGCCGTTTTATTCGATGGTTAACCTGATCGCCGGCCGCGCCGTGGTGCCTGAGCTCATGCAAGGGCAGATGACCGGGGAACGCATCGCCCGCGAGGCCGGCCGCCTGCTGACCCAGGAAAGCGCGAGAATGGAAATGAAAGCCGGGCTGGCGGAAGTCAAAGCCCGGCTGACACAGGGTGGAATGCCGGCCGCGTGCCGCGCAGCCGCTATCGTTCAAGAAATACTGGAAGGACAAGCCGCTCATGTATCGTAATTTTCGCTTCTGTGTGGCGGGCCCGCTGGCTGCCGCCCTGCTGGTCTGGATGGGAACTCCGGCCGCGCCGGCCCAGCCGAACCGCCCCGCTTCCCGCATCGATGTCGAGCAATACTCCATCGAGGCGGAAGTCACGCCCAACACCTCTACGCTGGCAGCCAGAACCAGCGTGCGTTTCCTGCCCGTGGGCGACGGCGTCACCTCGGCCACCTTCGAGCTGAACAACGCGCTCAACGTATCGCGCGTGGTGGATGAAGGAGGCAAGCAGATTCCCACTTCCCGCAACCAGCAGGATTCCACCTTGCGGTTGAGCTTCGAGCAACCCCTGGCCGCCGGCAAGGCCGTCACGCTCACGTTCTACTACGACGGCCGCCTCACCGGCAGCGAAGATTCGCCCGTTTTCGGCATCAAGTTCGCGGCCATCCATCCCGATTTCGCCTACCTCATGTACCCGGCGCGGTGGTTCCCCGTGAACGGCTACACCACCGACCGTTTCGCAGCCGAGATGCACATCACCGTCCCCATGGGCTACTCCGTATTAGGCAGCGGCCTGGATTCCCATCGGGTGGATGGCGATAAGAACATTTACGACATCAAATACACCCGGGCGTCTTTTCCCGGCAGCATCGCCGTGGTGAAGGATCAACCCACCAAGGCGCAGGCCGAGGGCGTCACCACCAGCCTGTATTTCCGCGGTCCGGAAGCCGCCGCGGCGCAGGCCGAAGGCCAGGCCATAGGAACGCTGATGTCTTATTTCACCGGCATGTTCGGCCTCCCGCCTTACGCCAACATGGCGATCGTCGAGACCGAAGCCGGCGCGCCCAACGGTTACGCCGCGCCCGGCATGATCTTTCTTTCGCCCGGCGGCATCGGCTCCCAGCCCAACCAGAAACTGCTCGCCAATCAAGTGTCGCGGCAGTGGTGGGAGGAAACCATTTCCCCCACTACGCGCAACCACCTGTGGCTCACCAACGGCCTGGCCGCGTATTCGGAATTGCTCTGGACGGAGCATCTGAACGGCGCCGGCGCCATGGAATCGCAGCTCAAGGACATCATGGTGGATTCGCTCACCGTCGATACTATTCCCATCATTCAGTCCGGACGCCTGGAAGATTACTCGCCGGAACTCTGGGCGCTCACCGGGGCCAAAGGCGCCGCCGTGATGAGCATGTTGCGCTACGTGATCGGCGACGAGAAATTCTTCCAGACCCTCAAAGCCTACGTCGAACAGGATGGATTGAAACCCTCCAACACCGACGATTTCCGGAAGGTGGCGGAGGCCGTCTCCGGCAAGGATCTCGGCTACTTCTTCACCCAGTGGATCGAATCGAGCGGGGCGCCCGAGTTCAAACTCGAGTACACCATCTTCCGCCGCGCGGAAAAGGGCTTCCGCGTGATGGGCAAAGTCACGCAGGATCTGGACACGTTCCGCATGCCGGTGGACCTGCGCATCGAGACCGAAGGCAATCCCGAGGAGGCCCGCGTAGAAGTCATAGGCACCTCCTCCGAGTTCACCGTCGATACCTTCGGCAAGCCCAAGAACGTGATCATCGACCCCGCCAACCGCGTGCTGCGTTACGCGCCTCAAGTGCGCGTGGCGGTGGCCATCCGCAAGGGCGAGCAGTACGCCGAACTCAGCGAATTCGGCGACGCCATCAAGGAATATTCCAGGGCCCTCGAAACCACCCGCAACAGTTCTCTGGCGCACTATCGCATCGCTGAGATTTACTTCCTGCAGGCGAGTTGGCAGAGTTCCCTGAACGAGTTTCGCGAGTCTCTCAACGGCGATTTAGAGCCCAAGTGGACCGAAGTCTGGGCCCACATCAACATGGGCAAGATCTACGACATCAGCGGTGCACGCGAGCGCGCCGTCAACGAGTACAACCTGGCCATCCGCACCAAGGACGACACTCAGGGCGCGCAGGCCGAAGCCGCCAAGTACTTGAAAACCCAATTCGAGAAACCGAAGCGCGCCGACCAGTAGGCTGGCTTGACTTAACAATTAGTTGGCAGGCGAAAGCGCCTGCCCCACAACAACACCGGTCTTTGCGCACCAAGTGGGACAGACGCTTCCGTCTGTCAACCCCGCCATCGGAAGTGGCTGCAACATCGGCCAGCAAGTGGCAGATTGCGGTGATATGTCAGAAGGCGAGAGAATGGGAATATGGCGCGCAAAACGGGAGCCCGGTATAAGGGCAAAGTGGATAGTGCGGGACGGGTGCTGATCCCCGCTCCGCTCCGCGAAAAACTCGGCGTGCAACCGGGCGCGACGATGAGTATCACGGAAGGCCGCGCCGGGCGGATCGTGCTCGAATCCACGATGGCTGCCGTGGGCGAAGCGCAAGAATACTTCTGCAGCCTCGCTCCGTCAACCGAAGTGTGGTCGGACGAACTCATCGCCGAGCGTCGCCAAGAGGCGCGGCGTGAAATTGAAGACTGAGCAGGCGCAATACGTGCTCGACAGTTCGGCTGTGATCGCGCTGGTAAGGCGCGAGCAGGGATGGGAGAAGGTCAACGCCGCTCTGGAGCAATCGGGGCGTCCGCGTGTCCTTGTCTAGAGAAGGAAGGCGCAAATGAACCGGCGGTCCATTGCGCCTAGAAGTGTTTCCGCAAGTCCCCAAACTGCTCCAATATCAGCAAATGCCCTGCGCCTGAACGGATTTGCTGGTGCTCCAGCACCCACGTATGGGCATGTGGCACGAAGACGGCATGCAGGCCGGCTTCGAGCGCCGGGTTGACGTCCGATTTCGGGCTGTTGCCAATCATCCAGGTGCGCCGCGGATCGAGCCCGCGCTCATCCACCAGGCGCCGATAGGCCGGGGCATCCTTCTCCTTCACGATGGCCGCATGACTGAAGAAGCGAGCCAGGCCGGAGCGGTCGATCTTCAGCTTCTGCTCCTCGGGATGGCCCTTGGTGAACAGCGTCAGGCGATGACGCCCGGCCAGATACTCGAGGGTTTCGGGAACACCCGCGATCACTTCCATGGGGCACTCCAGAATCCGCGTGGCCAGCGCCATCACGGCCTCAAGGTCATCCGGGCGGACGGCGCGCTCCGCCAGGTGCTGGTAGCACTGCTGCAGGTTGCGGGCAAAGTTCAGCGTCCCGTAGCCGTGTATGCGATTGTTAGCCTCTTCGATCTCATCGAGCACGCTGCGCACCTGCGGCGGCGTGAGAGAAGAATGGTCCAGGAAAGCGACAAACTCTTCGAAGGCGCGCTCGAAGTAGATATTGTTCTCCCAGAGCGTGTCGTCGGCATCGATCAAAAGGAATTGTCGGGTCATCGTCGCGGAGGTTTGGGCGCCAGGCGGAAGGGCACTTCGAACACCGCATCCACTTCCACCGGGACGCCGTCATAGCGAGCGGGTTGGAAGAGCCACTTGGAGAGCGCTTCCTGGGCGCTTTGGTCCAGCCGGTCGTCGAGATGCGAAAGCAGGGTCACCGAACCGACGTGGCCGTCCTTGCCGATCACGGCCCAGAGGCGCACCTTGCCTTCGACGCGTTCATCGGCGGCGGAAGCGATGTACTTAGGGTCCACCTTGCGGAGCGGCTGGGGCGCCTCGACGTCGGCAGCCGGCCCACCCGGCGAAACGTCGCGCTCCGCAAACCATACCAGCCAGCTTCCGGAATAGCTGGTGACGTTGGGCATCTGAATGGCCATGGTATACACGGCGCGGCCAAACAGGCGTGGATCGGGAACGCTAGAGACGCGCGTAGCCGGGTGGCCCGCAGTGGGGGCCGTTGGGACGGGAGAGCCGTGAGCCGCGCGCGCAGCCGCAGCCAGGCTCTCCGGCGAGGTCGGCGAAGCCCTTGCCACCAATACCGGACGATCTTCCTTCGCGCCGCCCGCCACCATCAAGCCTGGAACTTGCAGTACCGCAGCCTCCGCAGCGCCCTGGCCGCCCTCGGGATTGAGCTTGGGCCCGGCAGAAAAGGCGGCCGAGCGAGAACCCGGAAGCGTGGGTACTTGGGCAAGCTTGACCGGCGCTAATCCGGCGATGGCCAAGGCGGCTTGCGCGGTTCCGGAGTCCGCGCCGGCAAGCGGCTGCGGTTCCGCGGTGAAAACGGGTGGGGGCGGCTGTGGCGTGGACGGCCGCGGCGGCGCTACGAAGCCGCGGGGAAGCTTGGAAAGCGCCGCGGGTATCGCCGGGACTGCGGCTACCGGCTGGATCTCCGGCACTGCGGGCAATACCACGGGCGCAGCGTCGACGTGCGGTGCGGGCGGCGCCTTGAACGGAAGCGCGGCCGGATGGTCGGGCGGCGGCAACACGGGCAGACTGGGGGTGGTCCGCGCGGCGGCAGTCTGCGGCGCATCCGGCAGCACGGGCGCGGATTGCGGCTTGAGCGCCGGCTCGGGCGGTGGCCTAAACCGGCGCACCGGACGGGGCGGCGCCAGCGCGACCACGTTGGGCAGCGGCAGCGGCTTGGGAGTGTGAACCTCCGGCGCGGGGGCCCAGATCAACTGCGGCGGGCGGGAATCATCGCGCGCGCCCGCCACGATGTTCTGCGGGAATTTCCTGGTGGCTCGCGCCGGCCGCGGGTCGGCGGTGGCCTGCGCCGGACGGATATCCGGCAGACGATCGCTCAATTTGTACCAGATGAGCCGATCTTGGTGAGGCCGGATGGCGATATCGTAAAGCGAATGCGGCGGCGGAGATACTACCGGACCCAACGCCACCCACGCCAGCAGCGATCCGTGGACGCCCAATGAGACCGAGAAGGAGAAGGGCCGGCGCATCCCTCACAACCCCGCGGGCTTGCCGCCGAACCCGTTGGTTGGCGCGAGCGATTTCAGCCGCTCGATAATCCGCTGGCGCGGGATGTATTCCGACAGGTAGTGGTTCAACTGCTTCAGGCGCCCGTCTTCGGAGCGGGCGCGCAGCAGGCTGCTCAGAAAATCGAGATCGGGCAGGGCCTGTGCCAGTTGGAAGCTGAGCTGCCGGTCGCCCGTGTCGGGTTCGCCGAGTGCCTGGGGAGCCGGCAGCGCCGCCAGCTCCTTGTAATGCAGCAGCGCCTGGGCGCGCAGTTCAGGCGACGCGGCGGCGGCGTCCTCGTCGTCGAAGAAGCTGACTTCGGCCTGGAGGTAGTCCTTTTCCTCGTTGATGGTCACGATCTCGAACCGGCGCTGGCCGCGCGTCAAAATGTCCATGCGGCCGTCGGGATACATCTGGAGCAACTTCTCCACCTTGACGGTACAACCGGCGTTTCCGATGCCGTTTTCGTGGGCCAGCACGATTCCAAACTCGGATTGGTCGCGGATGGCGCCACCCACCATTTCTTTGTAACGCTCTTCGAAAATATGCAGCGGCAGAGGCGTGCGGGGGAAGACCACCACGCGCAGAGGGAAAAGCGGGATGAGCCCCGGCGGCATGCTAATATTATGACGGTTCGGCGCCTGAAGCAGCAATGCTCCAATCGGTCATATGAAGATTGACGGCAAGGTCGCGATCGTCACCGGAGCGTCGGAAGGCATCGGTGCGGCGTGCGCCGCGGAGCTCGGGCGCGCGGGGGCCAGGCTATCGCTCGCCGCCCGATCGGAGCCAGGACTGGAACGCGCGGCGCCGCCGGGCGCGCTGATCACCGCGGGCGATCTGACGCTGGCCGAGACGCGCCGGCGCGTGGTGGAGCGCACCCTGGAGCGTTTCGGCGCGATCGACATCCTGGTCAATAATGCGGGCGTGGGAAGCTACGTGCCCTCCTGGTGCGCTCCCATGGAGGACGCGCGCCGCCTGATGGAGCTGAACTTTTTCGCGCCGCTCGAAATGGTGCAACTGGTGGCGCCTCACATGCGCGCGCGCGGCGGCGGCACGGTGGTCAACGTGAGCTCCATCGGCGGCAAGATGACGCTACCGTGGGCCACGCTGTATAGCGCGTCGAAATATGCCCTGGGCTCGTTGACCGAAGGCCTGCGCATGGAGTTGAGGCGCGACGGAATCAAGACCATGCTGGTTTGCCCGGCGTTCGTAAAGACCGGATTCCAGCAGCACGTGCTGGGCGGGGAGGCGCCGGCGGCGGTGATTCGCGGCCGCCGCTTTGCCATTACCGCCGAGGACTGCGCGGTGGCCATCCGGCGCGGCCTGGAGCGCGATGCCCGCACGGTTCTGGCGCCGCGATCCGGCTGGCTGCTGGTGGCCCTGGCGCGGCTGTTCCCGGCGGCCATGGAAGCGCGCATGGCGGCAATGAACGGCACCGCATGAACCTAAGGCTCAAACGAACTCCCGGAATCTACGTGGTGGGCTTCATGGCCTCCGGCAAATCGACCATCGGCCGTCTGCTGGCCCACCGGCTGGGGTGGAGTTTTTTCGATATCGACCATGAAATCGAACACGCCGAGAAGACCACCATCGCGGAGATCTTCGACACGCGCGGCGAGGCGGAATTCCGGCGCATCGAGGCGCAGATCCTCGAACAGCACGTGCGATGGATCGAGCGGGGCCGGCCGGCCGTGCTGGCGCTCGGCGGCGGCGCGTTTGCGGAGGCGCGCAACCGCGAGCTGGTGCTGGCGCACGGCATCGCGGTGTGGCTGGATTGCCCGTTCGTGGTGGTAGAGCGGCGCGTCACCGAGGCATCCCACCGGCCGCTAGCCCGCGACCCCGGGAAATTCGCCGCCCTCTACGAGGCGCGCCGCGAAGCCTACGCGCAGGCAGACGTGCATATTGCGATCGAAAGCGACGACCCGGCCACGGCAGTGGAGGCCATTCTCGGTCACGCGATCCTCCGATGAGCGCCGGTCTTCTGCGCCGCCACGCGCTCTCCATCTTTCGTGCCGCCCTGGCGGCCGCCGACCCGTCGCAGGCCGTGACGCGTCATCTGAAGCGCCTCGACCTGGCGCGGTTCCGCGACGTATACGTGCTGGGCGCGGGCAAAGCGGGCGTCTCCATGGCGCAGGCAGCCGAACGGGTGCTGGGACGACGCATCGCGGCGGGCTTTGTGAATGTGAAGGACGGGGATGGGATGCGCGGCCGCGCGATTCGGCTGCGGCGGACTGAGCTGAACGAGTGCGGCCACCCGGTCCCGGACGCGCGCGGCACGTTCGGGGCGGAGCGCATCGCGGAAATTGCGTCGCGCGCCGGCGAGCGGGACCTGGTGGTGTGGCTGGTTTCGGGCGGCGCGTCCGCGCTGCTGCCCTTTCCGGCTGCGCCGGTCACCCTCGAGGAAAAGCAGGCGGCCACGCGGCTGCTGCTGGCATCGGGCGCCGACATCCACGAAATCAACACCCTCCGCAAGCACATCTCGCGGATCAAGGGTGGGCAACTGGCACGGATGGCAGCCCCCGCCGCGGTGGAGGCGCTGCTGCTTTCGGATGTGATTGGGGACGACCCCGGCGTGATCGGCTCCGGACCCACCGCACCCGACGCTTCAACCTTCGCCGGCGCTCTCGCGGTGCTTGACCGGTATGCAATCCGCGAGCGCGTGCCGGCCGCGGTGCGCGAACGGCTGGAGCGCGGCGCGGCCGGCGAAATCCCCGAGACGCCCAAGGCCGGCGCCGCGTGTTTTCGAAAGGTGCGGAACACCATCATCGGCAGCAACCGGCTGGCGCTGGCAGCGGCCGAGCGGCGCGCCCGCGAGTTGGGGTACCGGGCGCTGGTGCTGGCGAGCGGGATTCAGGGCGAGACGCGCGAGATCGCCCGCATGCACGCCGCCATCGCGCGGGAAATCGCCGCCAACGGATGTCCGGTGAAGCCGCCGGCCTGCATCATCACTGGCGGAGAAACCACGGTGACGTTGCGGGGCAACGGACTGGGCGGCCGGAACCAGGAGTTCGTACTGGCTGCCGCGCTCGATATCGCCGGGCTGAAGGATGTGGTGGTCTTCAGCGCGGGCACCGATGGCACCGACGGCCCCACCAACGCGGCGGGCGCGGTGGCCGACGGCAACACCCTGGGCAGGAATCCGGACGCGCGCCGCTACCTGGAGAACAACGATTCGTACGGCTACTTCCAGCCGCTGGGCGGCCTGGTGATCACGGGGCCCACCCACACCAACGTGATGGACGTGCGGATTGTTCTGGTAGGATCGGGAAAGTGAATGAATAGAAATGCGTCCGTCCCCTTTTCGTCGGAACCGACGAGATTGATCTTGTTCAGCCCCGATTCCTTGTTCCTAGATGAATTGAAGCCGTTTTCTGCGGGCCTGCCGTTCATTGAGTACTGGGTTGGGTATGGTCCGGAGGTGACCGCAAAGGCAAAGTTGGATGCGCTTTGGGTCACCATAATGGGAGCTGTCGAACTTTTTGGGGCGGTCCCACTGTTCCCGTTGCATGAAGCCTTCGTCCTCAAGACTCCTGCGGCACGGTTGCAGAGAGGGTTTCCCCCGTATGGAATTGCTGGTGTAGCGATCTCTCCAGATGATCCGAGGACTCCCGAACACGGGCTGCAACTCATGATTCCGGCACTATTAAAGGCAGTCCGCGTTTTTAACTCCATGAAGGCTGGCCAGATTCTTAGAGTGGGGATACTGCCCGAGGACTTAGCACTGAAGGCTCTCAGCCCGGTGACGGTATTTGGGATTATTCGCCATCTGTACGACGAGCAAAATGGGAAACACGGAGCAACCTACTGAATCCCGCATAATATAGCGTAACCTCAGGCCGTCGGGGAAAATTTGCGGGGGAAACAAGCGGACGCAGGCCGCGACATTGTCACAGCGCAAGCGTATTGGAGGGAGTATTTGGATGCCAAGAACACTGGTTAGCACCGAATCTTATCACGAGAGTCTTTTGGAGTCCCTCAAGAACCCGGACGAGGCAGCTCAATACCTCAACGCCTGCCTGGAGGACGACGATGCTCGTGTGTTCCTTCTGGCTCTTCGTGATGTTGCCGAGGCCCGCGGCGGCATAAGAGCACTATCGCGCGATGCGCATTTAAATAGGGAGAGCCTTTATCGAATGCTCTCCAAGTCCGGCAATCCATCCTTGGACAGCCTGTCAGCAGTTTTGAACGCATGCGGTCTTCGGCTGGCGGTTCAATCCACTGCGCTCCGGCGCAGGAAACGGCGAATCGCGTAGTACCGAAGAGGGCGAAAAGGTGACGGACGCATTTTCGTGAGAATCTCGCCATCTGTTCTGCACTCTACTATTATGCCCCGCCGTCCCCGCGTCGTCTTTCCCGGTGTCGCTCATCACATTACCCAGCGCGGCAATGACCGTCAAACGGTTTTCTTCTCCTCCGACGACCGCCGTTTCTATCTGGACCTTCTCACCCGCCACGCCGCGCGTTCCGGAACACGCATTCTGGGCTATTGCCTGATGACCAATCACGTCCATCTCGTTGCCGTCCCCGAGCGGGAGAACTCTCTCGCCCATGCCTTGCGGCACGCTCACTCCGAATACGCGCTCGCCCACAACCGGGCCGGCGGCCACAGTGGCCACCTTTTGGCAGAACCGTTTCTTTTCCTGCCCGCTGGACGAATCGCACCTGATGAGCGCTCTGCGCTACACCGACCTCAATCCGGTGCGCGCGGGCTTGGCGCAACTGCCCTGGGACTGGCCCTGGTCGAGCGCCCGCGTCCACGCGACAGAAGACGTTCGCGATCCGGTCCTGGACCCCGACTGGGCCGAGTACTGCGGCCAGTGGGATTACCGCGATTGGCGCGAAATACTGCTCGCTGTTGTGGCGCACGCACTCGTGCGTGCCGTGTCGAGACTCGTCTCGACANNCGCAGGAGTGCGTGCGCCACGGTATCACGACCGAACGTCCGTGAGAAGAGAGTTCTAGCGCGAGGGCGGCCGAAGAGGAAGTCCGGGGCGCCGGAGGATGCCGCTGCTCAAGGATGTCTTTTTGCGGGCAGGGAGGAATAGACAGAAAATGCGTCCGTCCCCTTTTCGATGGTAGGATCGGCAGAGTGAGCTTCTGGCGCAAAGAGGTGGTGGAAGTCGCGCTGGATCGGGAAACCCGCACGCACGTGGAAGAGCAGCGCGCCTGGATTGCCCGCGAGCCGTCCAATCCGCAGCCCTATTGCAACCTGTCGCAACTCTACCGCATGGAAGGGAAGCAGGACGAAGCCTTGGGGCTGCTGCTCGAAGCGGTGCGCCTGGACGCCGGCCACGGCGGCGCGCATCTCGCGCTGGCGGAAATCTATGCGGTGCGCGGCGACTACCCGGCTGCGTGGCGCCACGCCCGCCTGGCGGAGCATGCGGGTTCGCCGCGTGCGGTAGAACTGCTCACGCGATACGGAGTGCCGGAGTAGTGGCGGAGTAGTTTCGAGACCAGTCAGTCTCAGGCGGCTTCTTCAGGCTGAAAGAGATCCCTCGCATCCGGCAGGCGCCGGCTGAAAGCCGGC